>NZ_PEII01000013.1:0-206465 GCF_002750415.1 Paenibacillus sp. LK1 | reverse complement strand
TTGTTCAGTTTTCAAAGATCAAACTCGATTTGTGTTACTCTTTTTTCGTCTCAACCGTGTTTTCGGCGGCGACTTAAATAATGTATCACATTTCGTTTGTTTTCGTCAAGAACTTTTTTTAACTTCTTTTTTTGAAGCTTTTGTTCTTCACTAATTCCTATGCAGAATTTATCAATTGTTGACGATAAGCTCGTTTGAGGAACGAAATATAATGTATCATATTTTCTGAATAAGAGTCAACCTCTTTTTATAAATTATTAATCAAACAAAAAAGGAAGGTTTCCCCTCCCACTTTATAATCCATTTAATGACAGTCTTCTCGAGCATCTACGCCTCAATCCAATAACGGATTTCCCGTCCATCTCCTCCTATAAAGGATGGCCAGCCTGCCGATTCTTTTACTATAGAACGAAACACCAGCTTGCGAAGGATGAGCGGTAGATCCTCCCGTACAAATCTCAACTGTGGATGATGGACAAGTTCATCCATACTCCACGGCTCCCTTCGACTTCCAAGCACACGCAGAAGCAAGCCGGAGCAATCGCTCATTTTGGACATCACTGAGAATTCACAAGCAAGCAGCACAAGCTCAACTCTCTGTTCCAGTGTCTCCGAGCTTACTGTAAGCTCCTGATAGAGTTTCCACAAGGCACGATCCAAACTCTGCACATGTGTCCAGACGGCATGATCCGGGTAGATCCCCTGTTCAATAAGTACAATTCTAGCCCAGTTCCCCAGAGCCTCAAGTACATTGTAATAGGCATCAACAACATGGCCCTCTTGAATGTAACGTTTGGCTTCCACATACATTCTCAAAAAGCTGGCGAATTCATGCAGCAGCTTTTGCTCACGCAATTCGGTTCCAAAAGCAGATAGTTCCTCTCGCAAATCGCTCAAGGCGTTATCTGCTTCCCAGATGATCTCACCTTCAATCAGGCACTGCATGATGTTATTGTTATCCCCCGTAATTACACTGCTCTGCAGCTCATGACGGCTGACATAGATCATTTGATAACGAAGATCACCATATTTGTAGTGTCCAACCTTGGATATCAACTGGTCGGTATTATGAACAACAAGCACAAGCAATTCAAAATCCTGGATTAGGGAGCCGTGGAATCGATCTCCCGGATGGGAATAAGCGATAGCCCCAACTGCCCCTGTCTCTTCCGACTGTTCGGACAAAAAAGCAAGGTTCTTTAGTTCCACGATTCCCTCCATACAATTCATGGCAGATAAGCGCCAAGTCAGTTATAATGTAATTCTACATGCAGACTAAGGTTTCCTTCTTATCCAGGTCCGATACTACTCATACGATAGGAGCATTTTTCATGATTTTTAAATCTGCAAAAATTAATGCTTTTCGCACTTGGGGACTACTACTTACCATGCTAGGCATGGGCCTAATGGTACTGGGAACTGCCGGAATTGTGTTCTGGGGACACGCAGGCAAAGTATTTGCCGCTGTGGGACTCGTCATCGGCCTGATTGCCATGATGGCTAGTCTGGCCATTTATTTCTGGGCTGGTATGCTTTCCACCAGCGCAGTACAAGTAGACTGTCCGGAATGTGGCAAGTTAACCAAAATGCTCGGCAAGACGGATCGTTGTATGTTCTGTCATACCATCCTTACCCTGGACCCTAATCAGGCCAATACAACCAGTTCACAACTGAAAGCGCATTCCACACCTCCATCCCCTTCCGACACAGATCATGGCATGAGTTCCAACAGCTAGATGCTCTTTTCATCAAAGCCCAGAGACAGAAAAAAGGCCCGGTATCTTCACCGGACCTTTTTTTGAATTTCAAAAAGACATTAAATTAATATATATATAAGTTCAATTGAGCTATTTCATGTTTATTTCATTTCGAATACCCTGCCTGTTTTAGCGTTTCCCATGCCGATGCATTGGCGAAGCTTCGATTCCATGCAGCTACTCCACCCAATTTCAACGAAGCAACCAAATCAACACGTGCCTGAAGCGAAACGGCATCCTCTATCCAAATTTTCTTAGTGGCCCCATCTTCGGAATATTCCACATAATTTTGTCCGCTTTGTTTATCCAGAACAGGTTTGAGTTTCTTTTCCTTAATCAGATCTGCGATGGTGCTCATGCCTACCGCTTTGGAAGACACTTTTACTTCTCCTTGATCATTAGTCTCTTCCGTCCAGATTCGAGTATATAGAGGCACAGCCATAATCAATTTGTTCGATGGTACTTCATCCTCTTCCAGGATCCTTCTCATAGAAGACTCGGTCCAAGGAAGCGAGGCAACCGAACCGGCCTTTGGACTTGCAGCCCAGTGTTCGTCATATGCCATAACGACAATATAATCGGCAAAAGAGCCTAACGAGCGACGATCCAGAAAAGCAGACCACATCTCACTGTTCGATTTCGGCGTCACATCAACCGAGAGCATCAAGCCATGTATGCGAGCCATCGCCTTAATTTCGCGGACAAATTGAGTGATGTTCGGTCCATCATCTGTATAGACATTTTCAAAGTCAATGTTAATACCGTCCAAATGATACGTCTGTGCATACTCCAGCATCTGCTCAATAATATGCGTACGTGTCTCATATGAGGCCACGGCTTCTTTCGTAATATCCGGATCAAAGCTGTTATCCATCAAGCCCCACACTTCCATGCCGGAATGGTGAGCCCAGTTGACGTATGCTTTATCCCCTTTACTTTTTACGTTGCCTTGTCCATCTGTAATATGGAACCACGTGGGGCTGACCACATTAACTCCAGGCATCTTACCAATCGAAGACACATCAGGCTGTCGATTGTATACGGCTTCCCAAACCAGGTTTACCGGTTTATTCTGCCACTTTTTCTCCGCCGCGGTCAGGGTGAACTTAGGCTTGTCCAGTTCCTTTTTCTCGGTAAGAGTGACATACTTATTAGCCACATATCCGGCATAACCATTATCCAACTGAACAAAGCTCTGATCATCACCAGTCTGCCATACCCTTACTCGCGAGTCCTGCTCCATATCGGCAATGATGGGAGAAGATTCCCCTCCGCGTTTGTATAGAGGAACGGTTTTGTCTGCCTTGGAAGACAATGTATTAATCTCCGCATACTGAATGGTGTCACCTCCACGCATCAGCAGCACGGCACCCGTTGTAGCATCTTCCTGTATAGCTATTCCATATACTTCTTTTAAAGGTTTGAGCGGAATATAAGCTTCTCCGCCAACCACCTCTGGTTTAACCGTCATGGGATAATCTCGATGATTAAGTTCCGCCTTCGTACTACCTTCCTTCATATGGAGTACTCGCTGCGGTGTTGCAATAATGATATCTCCTGTGTCAGCTTCATAACGTATTCCGGAATCGATCGCCTCTTGTAGTACCGATACAGGCAATTTAAGCTGATCTCCCGTTCCTGACGCCTCGCCATCCATTAATTGTCCGTCCACAAAAATAGGTTGATTCATGCCAATCCAGTCGGGGTCTTCATGAATCTGATTAAGCCAAACATTCGTTATTAGCCAATAAGCACCGCCTGCGACAACACAGGCAGCCAAAAATCCAGGCCAGAACGAGCGGCGCTTCTGACGTGTATATCTGCTTTTTCTACTCAAACGTCTACCTCCGTTAATCATGCTGAATCATGAAATAGCTAAACTGCTGCTGAGACTATATCCATTCTATCGTCCTAAAAACAAAAAACGTGAAGAATCCAATCTGAATTCTGCACGTTAATATTGTAATTCAACTCTCTTAATCCCTGCAACTTTTACAAACACCATAAACTTCCAATCGGTGCCCATGTACTTCGAATCCTGTACTTGACTCCGCCTGAAGCTCGACGCTTTTTAACGAAGGATAACTGAAGTCTTCAATTTTGCCGCATTTATCACAGATAACATGGTAATGATCCGTCACATTGGCATCGAAGCGGCTTGAATTATCTCCGTATGTCAATTCCCGAACCATGCCGGCTTCCAGAAACATCTTCAAATTGTTATATACAGTCGCCACGCTCATACTGGGAAACTGGGGTTCAAGCGCACGGTAAATTTCATCGGCTGTTGGATGCCCCATGGATTCCATCAGATAGTTCAATATGGCATGACGCTGGGGTGTAATACGGACACCGGTCGTTTTCAGATGCTCCAACGCATGTTGGACACGTGTTGCCATAAAACCCACCGCCTTACCTTTCATTACTCTGCAGAGACAGGATGTGTGATCACATGTTCTCTTCATTCAGAGTTGATCCTCGGCTGGAACAACGACTCTACATTTTTCCTGCCGTGTAACCTTGCCAGTTTATATTTATTGTACGGCGATTGCAAGTTTATTGTCAACGCGTCAGTCAGGGAACTTCGGACGTTTGTTCTTGGGAATTCTGTCCGTCTTCGGTCATTTGTTCCAAGTTATCATCCGTATCTTCCGAATCCAGTGAATTCGTTCCAACAGGAGGTACTGCAGGGTTACGATCAATAGTGAGGTCACTGTTTCCCTCAACTTTAACCGTATATTCTCCTTCACCAAGCTGGCCCTCAATCGTTTTATTCTTCACTTTAAACGGCAGATCCGTTTGCAGATCTCCATAACTGCTGGAACCACTGAGACTATAATCCCCCCGCTCCGGAATCAAAATGTTAATAGCACCTACAGCGCTATAAACGTCCCAGTCACCGCCTACTTTGGCGGATACAATACTTATACTGCCATTGAGGGATTGAGCTTTGACTGCCAAACTTGCGCCGTCTACACTGATATTGCCGTTTCGGGTATCCGCCGTGATCTCTCCGACGGAGTCCGTGATGCTAATACTTCCGACTTGTGTAGTCAGATTCACATTTCCAGAAACCCCACGGGCCTTCATGTCGCCTCGATTACTGTTCAAGTCCACATTTCCGATCGCATTTGCCACAACAACATCACCATTCAGGGTTTTACCAGAAATATCACCTACCGCATTCGTAATTCGTATCCGTCCATTTCCTGTCTCAGCCAAAATGGTACTAATGGCTTCCGGACGATTCAACAATATGGCTCCATTGGACGTTCGAATATCGAGATTGAAACGACGATCATCCGGGATCGTTATGGTGATATTCATCCGCGGCTGTGTTTTCTCGTTCTCTCCATACGTTTTGCCTGTAGTTTTGATATGAATCACTTTTGTCCCGTCTGCCTCAACAAAGGAAGCGTCCGCCACTGCTTTGGCCTGCACTTCAGTTGTCTGATCCACCCATACTACCGTACGCACCTCAATCTCTTCTGTGTCCCCCCGCTGTACCGAGATATCCCCGTTCACTCCCTCAACAACGAGGTCCGACGTATCCATACCTACAGGCACCCGAATCGTGCCCTTATCTTCCATATATCCTGCTGCCTGACTATAGTCCATGGATGCTGCTCCTAGATTAAGACTCACCCTGTTCCACAAATGCATATAATGATCCTGCTCAGAAACGATAAAAACAGATGCCGTCAGGACAAGGGACGTCAGGATTCCTTTCGCATCGGGTCTGAAGCGCATTTTAATTTTCTCACTTTGGTTGTCTGAAGCTGCATTCCCTCTTCGACGTGTCACTAAGAACAACAGTATGTATTCTACACCTAACACAACGATCAAGAGGGGCCACCAATCGACCATCTCATATACATAGTCCGTTCCCCACCGTTTATCCAAAATCAACAACACACCGACAGCTACGAGTAAGGCGGCAGCCGTATAGCGGCCGACCCGGACTTTACGGTTCATGGCTATCCCTCCTTGAATAGTTCACACTAGATTTTCTTTTTGCGAAGCATGACCCAGATTTCCCGTCCGAAAAGGATTAGTCCTCCTGCGATCATCAAAACAGCAAAAGTATATCCGCCATACACAGCGATTAACTCTTTAAACCAACGCGGTTTGCGAAAGAACAATACCAGCAGCGATCCTCCAACAATCAGAAGTAATCCAAACGAAATGCCTCTCTCCCACACCATCATAGCTTCCCCTGCAGAACGTTCGTTAGGGATGGGCTTGTCCGAGCTATTGTGCGTAACCGCTCTTCTCCTGCGCATCATCACCCAGTCCGCAGATTGCAATACATCGAATACATTGTAAAAGTAAATCACCGGAATAAACAATGCCAGTAGGATAAGCAATGGTACATTGATCTGTATTCCAATAGTTGAGAAATACAAAAGTGCTGACAGGTCTAGAAGCACAAGCATCATGAAAGTCAGACCTCTCATGTATAGTCGGAGATAAATATGGCCCAGACCCGGAATAATTGCACTTAGTAACCCGGCAATAAACTTGTGGGTCCGATTTCGGACAGGTTTTCCGCGCTTTCCGCTCGAATTATGGTTCGACTGACGTTTCCGTTTCATAAACGACTCCTTTCTTCCGGGCTGATGTTCCCGCTCTTCATGCATTTGGTTAGATAGTACCCTAAAGAGCCTGGAGAGTAACTGGAAGAAATATGGTTATGAGCAAAAACCCTCCGGCACTAAAGGCCTCAGAGGGTTTAATTCATTTATTCGACCGACACTTTCGTTACATGTTCCCACTGTCTTAACTTGGATACGAGCTGCACTGCACTGAACTCATGTGGCATGTAGACATGCAACACAATTTCAATTTTGCGTTCAACCGATATCATTTCTGCATAAGCCAAATCCTGCTCATTAACCGTTATTTTACGGATTTTGATCTTCTCCTGCTCCATAAATGAAGATACCTGTTCCAGAAAACCGGGCTCAGACAAGGTATGAAGTGTAACAACATGTAGTTTGTTTCCCCGTATATACCTAAGTTCCAACTTGTTGAATACCCAGAGATTAAGTAATACCAAGACTGTTGACACGATGGAGGCAAAAAAGAATCCCGCGCCTGTTGCCAGTCCGATGGCTGCCACAACCCAAATGGAAGCTGCCGTTGTCAGTCCGGTGATTGACTTGCCAGTAAAAAGAATCGTGCCCGCTCCGAGAAACCCAACGCCTGTAATAACGGCTGTAGCCAGACGGGCTGGATCAATCCTTACGTTTAATTCATTTGCAAAATCTTTAAAACCATAAATAGACAACATCATGATTAGTGCAGATCCAAGACATACCAAAATATGGGTACGCAGACCAGCAGCATGATTGGAACGCTCCCGCTCCAGGCCTACAAGCCCTCCAAGCAGCATAGCCAGTAATAATCGCAATAAAATGTGCCACTCATCTATTAACCAGGGATTGCCCAAAGCCGGTATTCCTCCTCCAAGTTGTTCACATCATTAATCTTTATTCTTATGAAATGTCGTTAATTCCACTCCAGGTGCAATCTGTACAACTTCCACGGGCTTAAAACCGAATTTGGTATACAAATTCACGGCTGGCTGGTTCAGCGTCCCTGTGGAAACGATATAACGCGGAAGATCCGGATACTGTTCAAACACATACGTCATCAAAGCAGCAGCAATTCCTTTACGAAAATGATCAGGGTGCACCATCATGCGTGTGATCGTCAACGTATTGATCTCTTCCTCATCTACTGCGACCGCACCAAGTAATTCACCATCCGTGTCCAAATAGCCATAAAAGATCTCTCCACAGTTCTGCAGGGTCTCCATCGTATCCATCAAAGGCGGAATTTCCTGAAAACCGATGATTTCGGCTTCGAGTCGATAAGCTACATGCTGCAGTCGCCAGAGCTGACCTATGGTCTCCACATCACTCAATGACAAAGATTGAATCTTCATACCTTCCTCATCTCCTTAATACATCACGGAATCCTGGACAATAAAATCAAACTTGTGCCCCTAACAAAAAGAGGCTGTCACAGGGACGAGCCTCTTTCTGTCCGGCCTCACCGGATGGATTAGCGGTTCAGTACATCTGTAAGCAGTTGATTGGCTAGTCCCGGATTGGCTTTGCCTTTGCTTTCTTTCATGACTTGACCAACGAGGAAACCAATGGCCTTCTGCTTCCCAGCCTTGTAATCTTCCACGGATTGCGGGTTGTTCGCAACAACCTGCTCCACAATGGCGAGAATGGCACCTGAGTCACTAATCTGGACCAGACCTTTTTCTTCGACAATTTGCTGCGGGAGCTTGCCGCTCTCCAGCATTTCCTTAAATACCGTTTTGGCGATTTTACTGTTAATTGTACCTTTTTCAAGCAATCCAATCATCTCACCCAGACCTTGGCCAGTCAGTGGCACCTGAGTCAATTCAAGGTTGCTGGTATTCAAGTAACCAAGCAAATCGCCCATAATCCAGTTGGATACGGCTTTGGCATCCTTGGTGTATTTCAGACTGTCTTCAAATAGATCAGCGACCGCTTTGGATGAGGTAATAACCTCTGCATCATAATTAGGCAGTCCATAATCAGCCGTATAACGGGCTTTACGCTCGTCCGGAAGCTCCGGTATGGAAGCTCTGATCCGTTCTTTCCAGGCTGCATCAATATGCAGCTTCACCAAGTCCGGATCTGGGAAATAACGATAGTCATGCGCTTGCTCTTTACCACGCATCGACAGTGTTTTCCCTTGAGCCTCATCCCAGCGACGAGTTTCCTGAACCACTTCACCGCCGTCGTCCAAAATTTCAGCTTGGCGGAACTGCTCGTATTCCAGACCGCGCTGAACGCCACGGAAGGAGTTCATGTTTTTCAGTTCAGCTCTCGTTCCCAGCTTCTCCTGTCCATGCGGACGCAAACTAATGTTGGCATCACAACGCAATGAACCTTCTTCCATCTTCACGTCGGATACATCACAGTACTGCATGATGGCACGCAATTTCTCCAGATATGCACGAGCTTCCTCCGGAGAAGAAATCTCCGGCTCGGACACAATCTCCACGAGCGGAGTACCCACACGGTTGAAATCGACCAATGAAGCATAACCGCCGTCAACGTGGGTAAGCTTCCCTGCATCTTCTTCCAGATGAAGACGTGTAATCCCGATTCGCTTCGTTTCACCGTTAACTTCAATATCGATCCAGCCATTCTCACCGATCGGTTGATCGAATTGTGAGATCTGATAAGCTTTTGGAGAATCGGGGTAGAAGTAGTTTTTGCGGTCAAACTTGCTGACATCAGCAATAGTGCAGTTAAGGGCCATGGCTGCTTTCATCGCGTAATCTACAGCTTGGCGATTCAATACAGGCAATACACCTGGATGTCCGAGACAGACCGGACAAGTATGTGTATTTGGCGGAGCTCCAAAGGCAGTGGAGCAGCCGCAAAAGATTTTGGAGTTTGTATGCAACTCGACATGGACTTCAAGTCCAACAACCGTTTCATATTTAGATGCGGACATTTCTATATTCCTCCGTTCCGGGCAGTCTACAGCTGCGGACGCTGCTTGTGGAATTCCGTATTTTGTTCAAACGCATGCGCTACGCGCAGTACGGTTGTTTCATCAAAAGCTTTACCGATAATCTGCATGCCGACAGGCAGTCCGTCCGAGAATCCGCAAGGGATGCTAACTGCAGGTACACCAGCCAGGCTGACAGGGATAGTCAGAATATCATTGAGATACATCGTAAGTGGGTCATCGACTTGGGAACCAAGTTTAAATGCCGTAGTTGGCGCAGTTGGCCCAATGATGACATCATATTTGGCAAATACGTCGTCGAAATCCTGTTTGATCAACGTACGCACTTTCTGAGCTTTCAAATAATACGCATCGTAGTAACCCGAGCTGAGTGCATAGGTTCCAAGCATGATGCGTCGTTTCACTTCGGGACCAAAACCTTGACTACGGGATTGGTGGTACAAATCCAGCAAGTTTTCCGGATTGTCTGCACGAACACCATAACGTACGCCGTCGAAACGAGCCAGGTTCGAAGAAGCCTCTGAAGAAGCGAGCAGATAATACGTAGCTACCGCATATTCGGTATGCGGAAGGGATACTTCTTCCCATGTTGCGCCGAGTCCTTCGAGGACTTTCAGTGCAGACAGGACGGTTTCTTTAACTTGAGGATCAACGCCTTCACCAATGTATTCCTTCGGAACAGCAATGCGAAGTCCTTTGACATCCCCTGTGAGTCCGCTCAAGTAATCCGGGATATCTACTTTCGCGGATGTCGAATCTTTGGCGTCATAACCAGCAATGGCTTGCAGCACATAGGCAGAGTCCTCGACATTTTTCGTCAAAGGTCCAATCTGATCCAGAGAAGATGCGAATGCAACCAGACCAAAGCGGGAAACGAGTCCGTAGGTCGGTTTCAAGCCAACCACGCCGCAATAGGATGCAGGCTGTCTGATGGAGCCGCCTGTATCTGATCCCAATGTGAAATAAGCCTCTCCTGCCGCAACAGCCGCAGCAGATCCACCACTTGAGCCGCCCGGAACACGATCGAGTGCCCATGGATTACGTACAGGGTAGAAGCTTGAATTTTCATTGGAGCCACCCATGGCGAATTCGTCCATGTTCAGCTTCCCGATCGTCACGGTATCCGCCGCTTTCAGCTTCTCGACAACTGTTGCATCATACACCGGGTCGAAATTGCGCAAAAACTGGCTGCCGCATGTTGTGCGAAGTCCGTTCGTAACGATGTTGTCCTTAATGCCGACAGGCAGACCGAAAAGCAAACCTTTCTCCTCACCGCTGACGAGACGATCATCCAGTTGACGTGCACGTGCACGTGCCTGCTCTTCATCCAACGCCAGATAAGCCTTAACCTTCTCATCCCGTTCACCAATGTTTTGATATGCCTGATTCACCAGATCGCTGACCGACAGCTCCTTGGCGTGCAGCTTGTTATGTATCTCCGGCAACGATTGTTCAAATAAACTCACGTAATTCGTCCTCCTTCCGGTTATCCGTTATTCCATTACAGCAGGCACTTTGAATTGCCCGTCTTCTTCATCTGGTGCATTGCGCATGACCTGTTCAATCGACAGACTTTCCTTCGTCTCATCTTCACGCATCACATTGCTGACGTGCAGCACGTGAGTGGTTGGCTCAATGTTCTCTGTATCCAGTTCATTCAGCTTCTCAGCATATTTTAAAATCGCGTTCAGCTGTCCTGTCAGGGTCTGCTCTTCTTCAGCAGTCAAATTAAGCCGGGCCAGCTTGGCCACATGCTGAACGTCATTATTCGAAATACTCATTTCCGGATGCCTCCTTCATTCGTTCTAATTCCTGAAACCGCCGAAAACGAATCGACCGTTTAACGGGCTAAAGTCCAAGATAACTTTTTTCATTATAGGTGAGATAGTTCGACAATTCAATGCAAATGACCCGAGTTACCGAATATGCAAAATAACCCCAAACGGTGGAGTCCTCCTTTAATACAAATTTCAAAACCTAATTAACTGAATTTTTACGTGCAAAACCAGGATAATGAGGGGATTCAAAATTCATATGTTCCAATCTAATCAAAAAAGAGCCGGCATCAGCCGACTCTTAAAATTCTAAATCCATGCACGCAGGTTAACCTGCTTTATAAAATCCGCCTGTGACATAACATCGTTCGCGGTTTCTTCTTCCTCTTCCACAGCTTGAAAATCTCCGTTCATCAGATGATGAAACAGTTTCTCATTGTGTGTCGCAAGGGCGTAATCTATCAACGCTTCTCGCTCGACCCGCTCAGCTTCCTGCTTCAGCAGAACCTCTTCTAGATCGACGTCGCCGGATGGAACAAAAAAGTTCCGATTCACCTGCGGCACTCGAAGCACGTAATCGAACGCATTGTCCGGATTCCGGTCATAAGCGATGATGAAACCATATTCCCCCACAGGAAGATTCTGCTCAAACGCATCCGCGACGATGACAACCTTCTCTCCTAATCGCAGCATCGTCTAACCTCCTGGTAGTCTATCTTTTTATTATTTGTATAGTCTACTAGAAAAGAATAGCGATGTCTACGATTACTAGAATTAAACAAAACATTTGTGCAAAATCTTTTTTTTCAAGCCATTAACTCTATGATTTGCCCGACGTTCGCTTAGGTGGTCTGCGATCTGCTCTCACCACAATAAACCAATATATGATCAAAGGTGTTGGGAACCCGGTAATGCCCCACAATCCCCATAACCAGGGGAAACGGCCACGTCTGCGTGCATCCTGAAAGATCCATGTTCCCTGTATTAGCAAGAGAATGGCAATCAGAATAAGCCATATGAGAGGAATCTCATTTAAAGAATAATGCAGATCATTCATGACGAGTCTCCTTCCGGCGTCGCCCTGACCAGATTACTGCCACGGCAATCGCTGCACACAAGCTTATAGCCTGGATACCCAAATATAGAGCTGGAGCCGAATGGAACAACAAGACACCAAGAGCAATAATGAACAGTCCCACAATCCAGAACAAAATCATTTCGATCCGATTGGCTCGTCGTTTCATTTGTTTTCGTTCCTTGACTTGGGCTTCAATGGAGGCTAATGAAGGAATGTTTACAGGTTCATACGCATCATCGAGCACTTTCATCTGTTGTTGCATTCGCATCAGAATCTCTTGTTCATCCTGTTCCTCAGATCTGCTCATGCTCAACCCAGCTCCTTTCTCAATTGACGAAGACCATAGGCAGTTCGAGACTTCGCCGTTCCGGATGGAATACCCAGCATTTCACCAATTTCATCATAGCCATAGCCATAATAATGCTTCAACAGGACAGTAATACGATGTTCTGGGGTTAACCTTGTCATGGCATCCATGACATCTGTCCATTCTTCATTCCGGCTCTCAAATTGCCACCGCAATTTCCGTACAGCCTGATTACGAATGGCTTCCAGCCAAATCTGTTCTCTTCGTCTGCGCCTAGTCTTGTCGATATATATACGGGTGGCAATCGTAATCATCCATGACGAAAAGGCAGACGAGCCATCGTATCTATGAATATTTTCCATACATCGAATCATCGTATCCTGCACCGTCTCCTCAGCAACGTTGGGGTCCATCGTTACTTTGACAAGATACTTATACACAAAAGCGTAATGGCGCTGCAGCAGTTCTGCCAGCGCACTGTCATCTCCCTGTATCGCTCTCTGTACCTCTTCCAGTTCGGCTGCCTCCATCTGAATCATCACCTGCTCTCCGCTCAGTCTTATGTTATTACGACAGGCTCTGCAAAAACGTTCAATTCAATCCAAAAAAAATCTGAAGCCGACAATTTCCCGGGCAATCAGACTTCATTTCGGTAATCTTGCAGTTTGTCGAACCACGGTTGGTTGCGGGCTCCGCTGCTTAATAAACGACTTCTCCATATATTCTGCTGTTGATCCTTGATTGGATTCATCTCATTGTTCATGTAATTATGTAGTTGAGGACGCTGGGTAACTGCTTCTATTCTGCCACTTTCCATTGCTCGTCGGTTTTCTTCGATGATCAGGTTCTCGGAACGTTGTCCCAACTGGATCACTCGCTTTTTCTCCACTTCTAATTCCTCGCTCTCATTAGCTATTGTTTCTTTCATCATTCTTCTGACTATTATCATCTCATGCACATTATAATTCGACTTGCTAAATGGACTAGAACGATCTTCTGTAGATACTTGTCAACGAACTGTATGTAGGGTTAAACGGATGTAACTTTGATAAAAAAAGTGAGTGAAAACAAAAAAAGAACGCAAACCGGGTATAGACCACAGTCTGCGTGCTTCGCAAGTTAGGGTGTTTCTTTGTATTGCTTCAGTTAGATGGTGCTTTAACGCTTGTAACAACTAATTGCTATTCTAATGAAAAAGTTGTCACTTGTCCAGACTTTCTTCACATAATTTGTCGGATCATCTTGCAGACACGTAAGGATTGTTCTTCTTCTCATAACCGATTGTCGTTTTGGGACCATGACCTGGATACACTTTGACCTCATCCGAGAAGGTGTACAATTTGTTCTGGATTGAATCAATCAGATCGCGTTCACGGCCTCCTGTCAGATCCGTTCTGCCTACACCCATACGGAACAGAACATCTCCAGCAAACAGATCCTCACCACATAGCAGACTTACACTGCCTGGTGAGTGTCCTGGTGTATGGTACACTTTGAACGTATGACCAATAAAGTTCAACGCCTGACCTTCGTCCAAGGCATATTCAGCTGGATCTGTCGATAACGGCGGGGTAGCCTGAGGCCAGTTCAAAGAACCATTCAATTTCGGCGTTGTGAGCCAATCACTCTCCAAGTCATGCAAATAAACGGGACAGCCTTTCAATTTGCGAATTTCATCCACGCCGCCCATATGATCAAAATGCGCGTGAGTGAGCAGGATCGCTTCAATTTCAAGGTCTTGAATAGCTTTGAGTAATGGGCCCGGATTCATTCCCGGGTCAATGATTACGGCTTTACCTGGATCATCACCCTGCAACAGATACGCATTGGTCTGGAGCGGTCCCAAAGAAAATGTACGAATGTTAAGCATATCGGCTCAGTAACCCGAAATCAGTTCACGCAACTCACGAATAATAGCTGCATTGGACTCCGTTCCTTCCCCATAACGTTTACCAATCTCTTGACGTGCAACAGCCAAATTATCCTGATAATCTGCCGCTTCACGATCTGGGTTGTTACGTTTGAATTCAACCATAACTTCCTGCACATGTTGTGGACGAGGTCCCCATTGACCCAGTACATGTCCGCCCGTATCTGCAAAAATAACGACAGGGACAGAGCGTCCGCCCATCGTAAGGAACTCATCCATCACTTCAGGGTGATTTTCCAAAATTAGAACTTCAGTCGGAATGCCGGAGATTTCCAGCGCCTGGAACACGACTGGAACATTGCGTACCACGTCGCCACACCAGTCAGCAGCCAAAATTAGCACACGCAAATCATCGCGGTGATTCAGGCTTTCGAAAAATTCACGATCATCCTCGCTTGGCCATGCAAAGCTGTCATAGTTTGCCTGGAACTCACTTTGGTTCTTCGTCATGCTCTCAATGAATTCTTTCGGTGGCAGACCTTTACCGAATTTGTGAGACAAGTTTGGTTTTCCCATAACTAGACACTTCCCTTCTTTTTACGAGCATTCATCCATTTAATAAGTACATAAACAATCATAAGTGCGAGAGCAACGAGCAGAATCGGCATAATATAAGGTGCCGCTTTCTCGTTGATATGTTGCCATTGATCTCCAAGTATCATCCCTAAATATATAAACAATGCAGACCAAGGTATAACAGCGAGGGTTGTCAACAAAATAAATCGACCCGTATGCATTTTGGAAATACCGGCAGGAATCGATATGGCATGTCTTACGACCGGAACAAAACGCGCCGTGAAAATGACACCTGTCCCATACTTGCGGAACCACTCTTCGGAATGGTCGATGTGCTTTTTCTGGATCAATATGTATTTTCCGTAGCGTTCAAGTACAGGTCTTCCGCCATAACGGCCAATCCAGTAGATAAATAGCTGGGCTATGACACCGCCCACGGTACCAAAAATCATTGCACCGAAAAAATTAATATGGCCTTGTGAAACGAGAAAACCTCCATATGCCAGTACAATTTCACTCGGAATAACTTCAAGCATTAATCCAAGCATAATTCCAAAGTATCCAAGACTCTGAATCCAATCGAATAATTGATTGACAATGTTATGAATAACGTCCATCTCGACCCTCTTTCTTCATCCTGATTGGCAGTGCCCTTCCGCACCATGGATGTTCGTCCTTATTTTATCACAGGCCTCTAGCTGTTGCTACTTCACCCGTCTGGGATAGTGTCCCGCAGGCAGCCGTTTGCATATGGTATCGGGAGAGGAGCGTGAGAAGATGTCATTCAAATCAGCACCCGGTACTCCCCCGGTCAAACATAACACCCCAGGCCAGAAGCTGCCTTCTGCCCGAGGTATCCGAAGAGCATGCAGTAAAGAGCTGTATCGAACAGCTAAAAAGTTAAAGGTATATATCTCCCCCGAGCTGATGAAGCAAGCGGAAGAATTGTATTATGGGAAGGTCATCGCCAATCTGCTCTGGATCGGAGAAAATCGGGATAATCGCAAAAAATTATGCGAATGGTGGAACGCGGATGTCAGCCTAGAGATTGCGACTCTATGGGGTGTAGAGGTAGAACCGCTGCAAGCTGCCTTCAAGAATGCATTTGGCGGATACCGCCTGTAGGTTGAGAGCAACTAACAGGTAGTCGAACAGCTAATCGTACAGCATATTGCTCGATTTTTGAATAACCTGAACTGAGGCGTAAGGCAATACTTTCGTTGGATCCATGCGAGATCGTTCATCATGTTAAATATTGAATCAATGTTTTCATGGATTTTGTTCACCATCGGCGTTACGTGAGGTCAGATATTCAGGGACTCTTTCTGGTCACTTCTGAAGCAAGTGGATCCAAAGCAAGGAGGCGCAGATTATCCCCATAACGTGATGCTTCTTCTCCAAGCCCAAAACGCCGATCATTTCTCTCCTCCCCTGCTGCCACTTCTTCAGCCAGTTGTCTATAACGTTCGTATATCTTTACTCCAGCAGCAGCGGTCTGCCTCCCTCGTTCAGCATACCCTGCCGCCAGTTCCCTCCGTGATGCCTGTTCCATCCAATACAAGGCTTGGGACTGGCTGGACGCGTCAAAACGATTTAGGGCCAGGCCATGTTCAAAATAGTTCCCAGCCGATTCTCCTCTACCCGATTGAGCGGCTAACCGCCCCAGCTCTCTGTAGAGTTGGGGTGAAACAGGGGAACAGGACAAGCTCTGCACCAATATGGATTCAGCTTTTTTCGCTGGAAGCGTACGGGACAGGGAGATGGCGATGTCCGGCCTGTAGGGGTTAAACTTGTACGCCTCAGTAAGCAGCGCTTTACGCTCAGCATCTCCTGAATCTTTTGACATGGCTAGACGATATTGTTGTTCTGCCGCCACCTGTTGTCCAGCAAGCCAGACTGTGCCGCCAAGCCAAAACATGACGAACAGTCCGGTGAATATCCGTTGAGGCCACGGGCTTAACGGACGGAGAAAACGAGACCGCTTTTTGTCAGCCGCGGATTCCTGTAGAGTTGGCGACGAGAGGGCCCAGCCCCCCAGCCAAATGAATATCATCCAAAGGAAGGTGAAGCTCCAGTCAAAGTCCATTGCGCCATGGAGGCCAAAAATAATAACCGAAGGCAGCAGTTGAGGTGCTTGCCTCCACATCGTCCGCAGAGTGAAAAAGAACCATCCGGCGATGAGCATCAACCCGATCACGCCTGTATCGAGAGCCAGATCGAGGAAGCCGTTGTGGACCTCGCCTCCGACATAAGGCGAGGATTGGATGGCGCGAAACATGTTGCGCCATGTCTCCCCCCCGTGGCCCAGCCATGCGGCCTCGGTCCAAAGCTTCAGGGCGTCCCGCCATATCTGAAGGCGTGACAGCCCTGTGCCGACACCAGCCGCCATGCGGTCGGCGGTGGAGGCCACGGCAACAGTGGCGGCGGTGACTCCCGCCAGCACTGTTGCCGTGAGGGCAGCGGCGCGCGCACGAGCGCCGCTGTGCCACAAACGGCACAGCAGCAGCGTGCCGAGCAGCGCAGCTGCCCATGCCCCGGCCAATGCCAGCAGGCCGGGCACGGGTGCAGGCGCCAGCTGGGCAGCAGCCAGCTGGCGGTAGAGCCAGGCCGCGCACGCCAGTGGCGCGGCCGTGGCCAGCAGCAGCGGCACGCGGGCACCGCGCCGCTGCAAAGCGAAGGCGGCGACTGCGGCGCAGCCGGTCGCCAGCCAAGCGCCGCGCGACTCGCTCAGCAGGAGCGCGGCTTGCGCGGGCATGAGCGGCAGCACTGCCGCGATGAGCCGCCCGGCCGACAACGGCCGAGCTATGGCGCGCGCGGCGGCGGCCAGCCGCTCCAATGCGTACATGCCAACAACGGCACCGTACGCATTGGGGTACTGCAGCAATCCGCCGAGCCGGGCTCCGGCGGAGCTAATCTCGGGATCAACGGTTCGCATGACCCCATAAGGCAGCGGCAGCACACCGCACGCAGCAAGCACTCCGCTTAGCACAAGCAGGCCGCCTGCCATTTGCCAGCCCCAGGCAAACCATCGCGCTCCGTTCACGCGTGCGGCCAACATAACTGTTAGCAATGCAAATATCGCGAGAAGGCTCCAGCGCAGCATCGCCTCCAAGCTTCCCTGTACACTGACAGTGCCCATCCCTACATGCAGGCCAAACCAGACTGCTATCGCCAGGGGCCAAAGCATCCAGCGGAAGTGAGCATACTGCATAATCGCCTCATATAGTCGTTTGAGGTAATCCAACCACTGAGCAATCCCTAACTGCCCTCTCGTCTTCGGTGCATTAAAGCACATAATGAACAAAACAAACCAAATAAGTACACTTCCTGATGCCATGAGTACCATGAGATATACGTCCGTAGCATAAAACAATCCCCTACATAGATATCCTGCCAACAGTAAAGCCACTGCAATTAAACCTAAAACTGTCGTTAATGCCGTTTCTGATAATCCGGAAAATACAATTTCCTGATTTCCTCCGTCCACCTTGTCCAGCCTATCTGTATCACTAATCTTGCTCCGATTAGTCTTCTTATCTGATCTCGCCTCCTTCATGCGCCTCCCTCCTTTCTCCCGTCTCCGTATTCTTCTTAATTAATTTCAAACCAAAAAAGACAGAAGCTCCCAATAGGGTCTTCTGCCTGATTTCATGCCTTTGGCACATTATATATATTTTCACGGGACCCTCTTACCAGTATGTCCCGTCAACGGCGATGACAGACGATCTGTATCGTCTCAAAGGATCAAATAACTCAATCATGTATCTATCCTTTTTACCTTCTGCCGTCACACATCATGCTTCACTCTTCATTATCCCGTACATTCAACAGTGATCACAGTGGCTGGCATCTTGGGAGACACCTTTGATCGATTCCTCATTTGAATTCTCTTGGCTCGCATCTGCCCCATGGTTCGGCGCAGCTTCTTTCAGCTTGCCGTCACCTGGAAGCAAGTCCGCACATGCCCGCTCCAAATAAGGATCTGCGTGAATGAAATCACGGAATGCAGTATATTCTTTCCACATGTCAGCAGTCTGTCCAGCCTGGCCTCGTACGGCACGGATTAATATATTTTTCGGCGTATGCTCCATGTCGATAAATTCGAGCAACTGCGTTTTGTATCCCATCAGATCGAGCAGCTTGGCCCGAATGGCATCCGTTGCCAAAGCGGAGAAGCGTTCCTTCAGAATACCGTGTGACAACAACGGGTTCATCACGTTGGATTCAATCTGGTCAAATAGTTCGTGCTGACAGCAGGGTACAGATAGAATAACGGAAGCGCCCCAACGAACAGCTTTCTCCAAAGCAGCATCGGTTGCTGTATCACAGGCATGCAGCGTTACGACCATATCCACCTCATTGAGCTCGTCGTAGTCAGCGATGTCCCCAACGAGGAACTTCAGATCACCGTAATGCAATTTGTTTGCCAGATCATTACAGTGTTCAATAACATCGGCTTTTAAGTCGAGTCCAATAATTTTGAGCGATCTGCGCTGTTGTACGGACAAATAGTGATATAAAGCAAAGGTGAGATAAGACTTTCCGCAACCAAAATCAACAATGGTCAATGGACGGCCCTCCGGCAGATGCGGGATGACATCCTGTACCATTTCGAGGAAACGGTTGATCTGTCTGAACTTGTCGTACTTACGAGCCAAAACGCGGCCTTCCTCGCTCATAATCCCCAGCTCGACTAGGAACGAAACGGGAACTCCATCTTCCAGCACATATTGCTTTTTGCGATTATGCGAGAGGTCCACCGCAGTTTTGGAAGCCGACTTGGTCAGGATGGACACTTTATATTTTTTGCTGATCAAAATTTGATAGTCTGCGTCTGTAGTACAGAGCAGTCCTTGACGAAACGTCTCTTCGCATAGCAAAGTCATGCGCTCTGCCGCTTCATCCGGAGTCAAATTCTCATGCAGCACTTTGTTGGTATAATGAAATGCGAATTGATAATGAAGCTGATTCTTGAGCGTTACCGGCTTGACTTGCACTTTCGTATACGAGACATTGTCCCGTCTGCGCAGCTGGCTCCAGGTCGCTGTAATCAGCGAATTCTGTTCAAAGATGTCTTGTATAAGCTTTCGCAATGAATCCACGGGGGTACATCTCACTTTCGGTTTGGTTTGGTCAACCGTTACCATAACACAATTCCGTTCCCTCTCCAAGTAAACGGGCCTATTCACGGTTTAACGGTTCAGCTCGGCAAGCCCCTCTTCCACTTCTTCACGAGGCAAGCCACCTTGTAGCAATTGCTCATCTTCCAGTTGTCTTAACCTTTCATAGAAAGCCTGTACCTCACCCCGATACTGAATGGGATGGCTGTCTTCTACCTGCAGCAGTCTGTACCAGCTATTCTCAGCCTGATCATAACGCCCCTGCTGTTCACGATACAGGGCAAGCTGCTTTTCCGTTCGTGCCGGAAGTTCGTATTGTTTCGTCTGCTCCAATATTCCCTCCACACGATCTGGTGCATCCAGCAGCTTCGGATTAGCCCCATTATTCAGTGCGTACAGGTAAAAATGAAGTGCTCTCATCAGACGAATAAGTGCTTCATTCTCCGACTCCATTTTTTCCTGATCATCTATGCCCTCTACTTTGGCCTTTTCATTATAAATGTACGCCTCTTCTTCAATTAGCCTGGCGGCTTGTTGCAGATTGTCCACTTCAATGACGCCGCGAAAACGGAACATTTCAATGACATCTTCGGCCGGCAGTGAGTTCAGCAGAGATAAATTCAGTCCAAACTGCCTACGCAGTAGCTCGTCCAGCTCGGACAGAGCCTCCGTGTGTTTTCGCTGTTGTTTAAGTGTAAATACTTTGCCGATCGCTTCTGTCATTTCCTCCATCATGCGGAGCAGATAATCTTTCCTGAACATGCTATGTGCCCCCTCATCGTTCGATCGTGTACATTCCAGTTTCACTTGCAAGATCCATTCTCATCATTTTAATTCATGCCATGACAAAAAGCCAAAACATGGTCTATAGCTCGCCCTATGCTCTGGCCCTAAACAACTAAAACCCCTGCCGTTCTTGAGCGAAACGGTGCAGGGGTTTAGCAAGGTATCGACGCTCCGCCAAGGAGGCGAAATCATCGGATACTCTATTCATGTACCATTAGTACCATTATTATTTCGATAATCCCGTCAAAAATTGTTTAATGACCTGAATTAATTCTTCCGGAGCTTCATACATGCTCATATGTCCTGCTCCAGGAATCACGGCTTGTGTAATATGTGGCTTGTCACTTGTGAATGTTCGTTCCGGCGGAATGACAGCATCCTTCTGACCAGCAACCAACAGGACAGGAAGCGGTGTAGCTGATAATACATCACGGCGGTCCGGCCGTTCACGCATAGCCAGTGCAGCTCCAGTTGCCCCTTGCGGCGCTGTCTGGTAACCAATTTCCTTCACACGTGTCACTTGTGACGATAGCGATTCAACATGTTCTGGTGCAAACAAACCGGGAACCAGACCATCTACAAAGTGAACAATGCCTTCCGTCTGAATGGTGGATACTGCACGAAGGCGTTTTTCTTTGCCTTCTTCACTATCTGGATAGGCTGTGGAATGAATCAAGCCGAAGGCATTTAATCGTTCTGGGTGGCGCTGTGCGATAGAAAGTGCGATATATCCGCCCATGGAGTGACCGAGCAGAAAAGCCTTGTCCACCTTTAGCTCATCCATTAATTGCAATACGTCATTGCCCATCTGATCAATGGTATAACTACCTACTGGTGCGTCCGTTTTACCGTGTCCACGCAGATCGGGTACGATGCAACGATAGCTGCGTGCAAGCTCAGGCACTATTTCATCCCAGTAGGATGAACTGCCGCAGTATCCGTGGAGCAAAATGAGTGCTTCTCCCTTACCCTGTTCGGCATAACAAATCGTCGTTCCGTCACACATCACTTTTTCCATATAAATCCCTCTCTCTGCGCGAATTAAATTAATTCAAGTTGTATATTATTAAGCCTGCATATCATTAATGAAACGTTTATCTGTATTTCACTGCTTCAGCGACCGCCTCCACAATCGATCTGGACATGCCCATAACGAAATGAAGCGAGGTCATCTGTAGAATGGAATAAGGTCTCGGTCCATTAGCATTCACTACAGCAGCCACGCTGTAATGACCAACTGGCGGCAGCTTGCCTCCAACCGATTTTGCCGGAATAAGTGGATGTTCCGCAAGATAGTATGTACCTGTTGCCTGTTTTGGACCCAGACAAGCATCTATGGCGATGATGGCATGATGTGACGGGACAAGCGCCAGCCTCTTCTCCAGCGTATCCGCATCACAAGGAGAAGCCAGCGTCCCTATAACATGATTCACTCCATACTCCTCCAGTAGACTGCCTGTCAGTGGGCCCAGAGCATCTCCGGTGGAACGGTCCGTCCCGATACAGACAAAGGTGATTTCATCCGGTGAATGAAGCTTATAGATGTGCTTAAAAAACAATACCAAGTCTTCTCCCTGCACATTTTGGCGGGCTTCCCTACTTTGATGCCTAACCAGTTCCCGCTTATATACTGCCAATCTCTTACCTCCTTTACACATGTACTTCATACCTAAGGCTCTATTGTTATATTCCTCATTTTACCCGATGCTTGATTTCGCCGCAAAAGCATTGGCCTGGGCCTGTCCAATCATGATACAATGACAACAGTTTCCGATACGGAAGGGATGGACATAACGATGGATTTAACGCAAGCAAGCGCAGCCAACATGGAATATATGATTGAAGCGATCAAAACGAAGCTGCGGATGGCCAGTGGAGCTGCCATGCAAGCTTCGGCTTTCCCACTTGAGAAGTATGAAGATTTGTTTGACCTGTATGAGATGGTCCTGAGCAAGGAACATCTGAGTATCTCTGAAGTGGAAGCTGTCGCTTCCGAACTGGGTAATCTCCGCAAATCCTAGGGCGGCATTGCCCATGGAAAAGAGGACCTGTTCTCCACATCACAGTGGGAACAGGTCCTCTTACTTTTGTTTTTTCGTTAAGGCAAATCCACCAATACAAATTCAGCAGTCTCGCTGCCTGTACCTGTAATTTGCAGATCACAGCTTTTGCGGATTCGTGCAGCATCACCCGGCTTGAGATTGAAGTTGCCATCCGAACATACAATCTCGATATGGCCACTAATAAGGAAGAGATGTGTACGCCTATCTTCATGTTGAGGGTACATTAATTTTTGACCGGATTCCAGATGGGATAGATAGCAAGTCACATCCTGTGAAATAGGCAATGCTCCCTCTGCTCCTTCTCCCCCTTGCCCTGATACAATCGGACAAAGACGGTTCAGATGCTCCTGAGCCTCTACACGACGATTAGTATACGAGGGCTTCAACATGCGCTGGGATGGCAGGAACCACATCTGTAGAAAGCGTACAGGTTCATCCTCTGACGGGTTAGTCTCTGAATGCTCTACGCCAGTACCCGCACTCATGACCTGAACCGTTCCCGGTTCCAACAATTGCTCCGTTCCCATGCTATCCGTATGTTTTAACGTACCTGATATGACATAACTAACAATCTCCAAGTCATGATGTGGATGTCGCTTAAAGCCTTCCTGCGGCATCAGTGTGTTGTCATTATGAGCCAGAAGACAACCAAAATGGGCATTGCTTGGATCATCATAGTCCGCAAAGGAAAAGCTGAATTCACTGTGTATCCAACCTCGATCCGACGTGTGCCTTTCTTCCGATGTCACTACTTTAATCATGTTCATCCACCTCCAAGAGTTTAGAGCTGCCGCACTATCGCAGCAGTTCTTGCGTGTATATTTAGAATTCTATAGATCAATACCAGTTGGTATGTCATCTTTACCCGTGGTCCGGGAATTCTAATCACGCCCCTTGCATATGGTTATACGCTCTCCTCAGGTGAGTGAAGCTTGAATTCGATCTCTGCCCGCCCTACGACTTTACCGGCGTCGTTCCGAATGTCAGGTGGATATACTTCTGCCAGTCGTTCAATGGTTTTCCGATTGCTATATCCAATCTGCTCCAGAATGGATTGGGCAATATAGGCCCATTCTTCTTCCGAACCGTCAAGCACTTTGAACGTAATTCCGAGGCGTTCCTTTTTCAGGGCAAAACCAAACACACCCTTGAAGCCACCTTTGGCTACAATGTTGCTATCTTCAAGCAGCACGGAATCCACTCGCTGCGTTCCTCCTACCATTAACGGATATTCGTTCATGGCTCCAGTAATGGTCTCTACCGCCGAACGTGTAGATGGGTCCTCGATCAGATCCGGGCAAGCCAGCTTCAGATATGCGTTCGACAATGCCGATAACGGCAACGAAAATACCGGAAAGCCGCAGCCATCCGTCCCAAGTTTAATCTCTTTCTGTTCAATCCCTGCCATATAGGCCATGGTCTCGAGAATTTCACGCTGTACCGGATGTTCTGGCTCTGCATAACTTCCCAAATCGGCCTGTTTCATCTGAGTGTATGCGAGAATGCCCAGATGTTTACCGGAGCAGTTGTGTAGAATACGACGTTTCTCTCCTTGGGCGCGCAGCCATTGATTTCGGCTTTCTTCATTGAGGGGATAACTCGGTGCGCAAATCAAGCACTCCTCCCCCAATCCTATTTTGCTTTCTATCTGCTCCAGCACCTGAATATGCATCGGTTCCGAACGGTGCGAGGAAGACATGATGGCAATCTCCTGAGCTGTCAGACCATAATGCCCGGCAATACCAGCACGAATTCCCGGAATAGCCTGAAAAGGCTTGGCGGACGAACGGGTAAACGATCTAAAATGAGGATCGCCGGCTGAATATACAACATTGCCGTTCTCATCCGTAATGCTTATGTGTCCGTAATGGGCGCATTCCATAACGCCCGCACGGTATTCTTTAATTAACAGGGCACTCTCCATGCGAGTTCTCTCCTTTATACTCCCGAATTCATCTCTGCTTTGCGTCACGACGCCGCATGGGATATCTTAAATAGTATAGTACAAAAGCGACGTTTTTACAGTTTTTTCGACAGACATTTCGGGTAATCCTTTATCAATCTTTATCTACCTACTACCCTCACTGAAGGAGATACTCATATATGCTGCGCAAAACGCAATTACCCACTTCCGGGTTAGCTCGCAAAACTTCGGTACGTCCACTGCTCAACTGGGTTGGTGTTGGAATGATAGCCAGCGTTTCGGTTGTCTTCTTACTGGCAGCTCTGGGAGCGTTACTGGGTAACGATGTTATCGTTTCATTGGATGACCAGATTCAGCAGTTATTTTATCTGAACTCGAATTCACGTCTTTATCTGCTACCTTTCATTTCATTCATTACTGCGCTCGGTTCTTTCAGACTTTCTGCCATCGCAGCTATCGGTTTTTCCATTCTTTTCTTGTGGCAGCGTCGTCCCCGTTTCCTCATATATGGTTATGCGTTACTCAGCAGTTTTGCCATGATGTGGATTCTCAACACCTTATTGAAGGAAATATTCAGGCGCAGCAGACCTGAGCTGGAACATCTACTGGTTGTTCACGGATATAGTTTTCCAAGTGGCCATGCGATGATCTCGATGGGGTTTTATGGCATGCTCTTTGTCATCTGGGCAATTGAACGACATCAACGTTTGTCTGGAGCTGCACTACCTGTCCTTTGCGGAATTACATTTATATTTCTAGTCGGCCTCAGCCGTATCATGCTGGGTGTACATTTTCCAACTGACGTTTTCACCGGATTTGCTGCTGGACTGGCTTGGATCTTCTGTATGATTAAAGGGATTCAACGTTCCGTCTGAATTGCACTATCCTATAATTTCCAGTACAGATCTCTCTACATTGATTGTTTCACCTGGAAGCACGGCGTTTATATACGAAGTAAGCAAACGCGAACAGACACCATCCTACATCAAGCACAAAGGAGGCGGTTGTTATGTGGGGTATCATTATCAGCATTGTTATGGCAGTCATTATCGGTGTAATCGGTGATGCACTTGCCGGTCATAACATGCCTGGAGGAATCATCGGTGCAATGGTTGCCGGATTTGCCGGAGCCTGGCTGGGAGCACTCTTGCTTGGTAACTGGGGACCGGTCATCGGTAACTTTGCCGTAATTCCTGCCATCATTGGAACAGCGGTCTTTGTCTTTTTGCTGGGGCTTGTGTCCAGACTGTTCAGACAGGCTGCCTGATCGGTCCAACAAGGTGTTCGTTGTTTCGTATCCGTTTCTTAAATTTGAAGAAGGAGTGATTTGACATGAATAAAGCAGAAGAACAATATCCTGTACAAAGCGGTTCCACTTTCGCCAAAGGAATTTTCATCGGAGGTTTGCTGGGAGCAGCTGCAGCACTACTCTTTGCCCCTAAACCAGGACGCGAATTGCGTGGTGACCTTTCCGAGAAAGTGGGGATCGTTACAGATCGCACAAAAGAAGTTGCAGCGGTTGTTGGTGATAAAGCTTCCGAACTGGCTAAAACGGTCTCTTCCAAAACTTCTGATATTGCAAAAACGGTAAACCAAGGCCGTAATGACGTTATGGACTCCGTAAGAAAAGCTTCCGCTGATGTGGCGAATGAAGCATCCAAAGCGTCAGACGAAGTGGCTGCCGCTTCTGTAGAAGCGAAGGAAGATGCACGTAAAGAATTGAACTCGACCAGCCTGTAAGGCTTTGGATCGAGTGACCAATAGCCAGCTGTATTCCAGCTGGCTATTTTTTATCCACTGCGAGATTAAAGGAGGAAGAACATGAGTAAAGTCACAATGAACGGCAATACGCCTATAACCGGAGGAAAACCTGCACAACAGTATGATACCAGCGAACACCCTTTTGAATTGCGACATGAGGTCAAACGTCTGAACACAAGACTGGATCAGATTGCAGACAGTCTGGAAAAATCTCAAATCAAGGATATTATCGAAAACTACAGCAGTCCCAAAAAACGTATCATTACCAACTTCACCGCTGGTATGGCGCGTGGTTTGGGTTTGACGGTAGGGACCTTCGTCGTTCTTGGTCTGCTCGCTTTTATTCTCAGTCAATTCGTAAACATGCCGATTGTGGGACAATATATTGCGGACTTACTGGGATACATTGAAGATTATAAAAAATAAAAGGCACAGGGTGAGGCTGACAAAGTCATCGCCTTCGTTTGCCATTGGCACGCTTCTCTGTTTCTTTGGCCGACGGTTGGGAGGACTTCACTTTGAGCAGATCCCCTGTCCAGCCCTTCATCATCATCCATACATACATGCCAATCATGCTAATGATTATAAGCGCAAGGACGAGTACAACACCCCATGTCTTGTCGATCCAAGGCAGATTCTCGAAGTTCATTCCCCAGATAGCTCCTGCAGCCGTTGCGGGCGTGAATACCGAGGTTACAAGGGTCAGTGTCTTCATAATCTCATTGCCCCGTACTCCTGAAATGGCATTATCAATGGAGATCAAGGTATCAATCTCTGTCTCATAATGTTTGAACAAACGCTCCATCCGTTCGATCCGGTGCTGAAGCTGCTGGAAAAAGCGATTCTCTTTCAATTCATCCAGGTAAGCCTCCCTGGCGGCAGCCATCAATTCGGAATACGGAATGAATAGGTTACTCCAATACAACAGCTCAAATCTGGCCGCAAGAATCTGATCCATCAACGTGCGTGCATTACGGGATTCCATCGTCCGCTCCAATTCCCTCAGATTCATCTCAAAATGATCCATACCCACATGGTAATAATGCAATATCGCCCGAAAGAGCACAAACATGCCGTCCCGGGCTTCACTGCATTGTTGTAACATGGCTGCACGTTCACCTGTATTCATAATACCTCTGGTATTGTCATCTACATTCAAGGTAACCAGTCTTTCTTGATCCACATAGAAAAACATCTGATTATCTTTACGTTGATCGTTTCTTTCATTTTTGACCGCATATAATAATGACCCGAATATCACGGGCTCCGTGCCGTTCATGAAGCGGACGGACAGGTAGTTGGACTCTACCTCCGGTATTTTGCGAAGCCAGTACTGCATTTCTGGAAATGCGCTCGTGAGTTCCTCCAAGGCATCAGCCATACTCTCCTGATCAGGTGCCACCCAATCCCACCATTCCCAATGGTCTGAGTAGGTAAGCTTATCCCGACGCGCTTCCAGCTTGACTTTATCCACAATCACAAACATCCACTCCTGCATTCATACTGTTCATTAAAAATCATTGATCCCAAAAAAAGGACACGTATGCATTCCATTGGAATCACGTGTCCTTCTCTATGCCGTGCTCAATATCGTCACCGATCTACATCTCATAATAATGAAGCATTCGACATAATCTGTTTTAATTTCTCAGTGGCTCGCTTCTGAATACGGGATACACTCATTTGGGAGACTCCCAATTTCTGAGCAATTGCCCGCTGCGACTGACCATCCTGAAATGCTAAAATAAGCACTTTTTGTTCCTGTTCCTTCAATTGTCCCAATGCCTGTTGCAAGTCCATCCGCTTCTCAACCGAATCGAAGTCATTCACATCAGAACTGATCAGTTCGCCTAAAGTGGCTGCACTCTCATCCTGTGATAGCGGAGAATCCAGTGACACATAGTGATAACATTCCCGACCAGCTAAGACTTCGATGGTTTCTTCAGGGGTTAAGTCCAGATATTCAGCAATCTCGTTCACACCTGGTGAACGCTCCAGCTTCACTGTCAATTCATCAATAGCATGCTGGACAAGTGCTCCCTTTTCCTTAATTCTGCGGGGCACCTGAATGTACCAGGACTTGTCCCTTAAATAATTCTTCATATGACCGATCATGCTCTTCATGGCATAAGGTTCAAACGGAATACCCAGATTAATATCGTATTGCTTAAGCAAACGAATTAGGGCCATTTGCCCGGTCTGATACAAATCCTCATACAGATCGGGTCGATTCCGCGCAATTTTACCTGCTGCCATCTTCACCATCGGTTCATATTTGCGGATAAGAACTGTTGCAATTTCGTTATCCTGGGTTTGCTGGTATTCCCAGATCAAACCTATTGCTTCAGACATGGACTCTGGGGGAGTCACTTTTTCATTCATACTTTCTCCTCACTTCTTGCAAGACGTTTTACGAGTACTACTTTCGTACCTTTGCCCGTCTCACTTTCCACACTGACATCATCCATCAGAGCTTGCATCAGGTAAAAACCAAGTCCACCGATTTGGGCATCTGTCAGCTCTTTGTCGTGAAGGCCTGCACGGGATACCGCCGGGTTGATGTTCTCAAAGCTGGCTCCTTCATCTTTGACGGTAATAGCCAGCGTGTCATTATCCACTTCGAACATAACCTCAACCATGCCGCCTTCGTGTGAGTAAGCATACAGTACAGAGTTATTGCAGGCCTCGGATACAGCAACCTTCATATCCTCAATGTCCTCATAAGAAAATCCCATTTTGGACGCAACACCATAAAGATTGAGTCTTACAATATCAACGTAATCAGCTGTCGCCGGTAAATTAAGGGTGACTCTTTGAACTTCTGCATTCATTCCTTTTTCGATCCTTTCCTATTGGGAATTCTTCTGTGAGACAAAGAATTTGGCAATACCCGTCATATCAAAAAGTTTCTGAATTTGCGCAGGAACTTCCTGTACTTCAAAGCGAGCTTCCATTCCATGCCGTGCTTTCAGAACAGATAACAGGATACCAATCCCTGTACTATCGATGTACTTCAAGTCTTGCATGTTAATGATCAAATCTTGTTCCTTGTTGTCCACTAACGGCTCCATTACCAAACGGAATTCAGGAGCAACCGACAAATCCAGTTCGCCAGTCAGATACACCGTGCACACGCCGTCATGTGTTTCTGTTCTTGCATTGAATTTTTCATTTTTATTTGTATTCATTAGACATCTCTCTCCTGATCAATGGTTTCTTTACCTAATAACCCATCTACAGCACATATGAAACAGTAATCGAATTAGCAAATATTTCAATTGGCCTGATTTATGGCCGAGGTGTTGGATTTGAACCCTTGCATTTCTTCCTGAAATCGGGACAACTTCTGTTTCACATTGCCCATTTTCACAGGTTTGCTGATGTAATCGTCCATACCCACAGTAGAACATCGCTGCTGAATACCATCCATGACATTGGCGGTCATCGCTACAATAACCGGCTGCTGGTCTTGAGGAAGGCTCTCACGAATTCTGCGAGTACATTCCAAACCATCCATCACGGGCATCTGCAAATCCATAAATATATAATCATAATTGCGGTTCGCCAAAACCATCTCCAGCGCCTTCTTGCCATCTTCGGCGATATCTGCGACGAGTCCTAGCTTGCCCAGCATAATAGACATTAGTTTCTGATTAATAGGGTGATCATCAACGATTAATACACTTGGATGCATTTCATAATTTTTTTTAATGTCCGTAAGCTGATCTTCCCCCATACCTGTCGTCAGCTCAGTCTCGACATACCGCTGCGCCTGAATGGTAAATACAAACGTAGCACCACGCAGCTCCGATGTATCCAGATATATCTTTCCACCCATCATTTCAACGAGCGTTTTGCATATAGCCAGCCCCAGTCCGGTTCCACCATACTTACGCGTCATGGATGTATCCAGTTGGGAAAACGGCTGGAATAGACGATCTACTTTGTCTGGCGCTATGCCTATTCCTGTATCTTTTACAGCAAACTCCAGCGTCATTCGCCCGTCTTTTTCCTCATTAACGGATACGATCAGATACACGCCACCGTGGTCCGTGAACTTGATGGCATTGGCAATCAGATTCAATAAAACCTGGCGCAGCCTTGCCATATCTCCATAGATCAGTTCGGGTACCGAATCTTCCAGGAAATATTCCAGCTCAATATTCTTTTTGCCAGCTTCAACCGCGAAGAGTCTCAGTACTTCACGTATACAGGACACAAGTTCGAAAGGATGCTCTTCCAGCTCCATTTTGCCGGATTCCATCTTGGTGAAATCAAGGATATCGTTAATCACCGTAACGAGTGCATCGGCACTGCGACGTACAATGTCCGCGTATTCCTTCTGATCTTCTTTCAGATCGGTTTCCATCAACAGATCAACCATACCGATAACGCCATTCATCGGCGTACGAATCTCATGACTCATCATGGCAAGAAACTCAGTCTTCGCGTTTGCAGCGATTTCCGCTTCCTCTTTGGCCTGAACGAGCTGCTGGTTCATTTTCTCCAGTTCCTGAGTCTTCTGATGCAGCAGCATCGTCTGTGTTTTCAAACGTTTATTCGTGATAAACATTTCTACAAAGCCCTCAATTTTGGATTTCAAAATCTGAGGGATAAACGGCTTGACCATATAATCAATGGCCCCTGCGGAATAACCTGCAAATAAATGCTCTGCCTCTCTGCTATTTGCAGAGATGAAAATAATCGGCACGTCCTTGGACTTGTCACGCGCCTTGATTAGTTTTGCTGTCTCAATTCCGTCCATCCCAGGCATCTGCACATCCAGTACAATGACCGCAAATTCGTCTTTCAGCAAACAGCGAAGTGCCTCTTCCCCGGAGGTTGCCTTGACGAGCTTGTACTGTTCCGATTCCAGAACCGCTTCGAGAGCGAGCAGGTTCTCGGGGCGGTCATCTACCAATAATATGTGGATTGGTTCATTGAGCCCCATGACTAAGCCTAACCCCCTATTTAATCTTCCGGTATATTTTTTCCGTCCGGTCTAACGGCTCGTAGGCATCGCTGAATTCCGTAAAATGTATCGATTCTTTAGACCCCAGAACAAGGATGCCGAAGTGGCTCAAACTTTCATGAAAAAGTCCGTGCACATGATTCCGCAGTTCATCATTGAAATAAATCATGACATTACGGCAGAAGATTACATTAAACTCGTTAAATGACCGGTCTGTTGCCAAATTATGTTCGGCAAAAATAATATTTTTCCGTAGATAAGGATGAAATATAACGGAATTATATTTCGCGGTGTAATACTCCGAAAACGCGCGGGTGCCCCCGGCTTCCAAATAATTTGTAGTATATAATTTCATTTTCTCAATGCCATATACGCCTTCCTTGGCCTGCTGCAATGAGCGATCATTCATATCTGTTGCATATATTCTTGCCTTGTCATACAGTCCTTCCTCATGCAGCATAATCGCCATGGAATAGACTTCTTCTCCTGTAGAACAGCCAGCATGCCATATCCGGATATATGGATAAGTCCTCAGTACAGGAATAATCTGTTCCCGGAAGAACCGAAATAAGGTTGGATCACGAAACATTTCCGTTACAGGGATGGACAAATTCTGTACAAAACGATCAAATACAGAACGGTCATGAAGCACCTTATCCTGTAAACTGGAAATGGTCTTCAGTCCCTCGGCATGTACATAATGCCAGATTCTCCGTCTTAAAGACGGTAACGCGTAGTTCCTGAAATCATATCCATATAAACGGTGCATACCTTCCAACAGCAATTCGATCTCGATCAGTTCACGCTCTTCATCTTGCGGCATGCGGATCGATTCTGCCTCCGCCTCGGTAGGTTCCCACGGTGTCATATATTCTCTCCACTTCTTCATTTGTTACTTGCGTAATAGATGTATTGTCTTTCATTACCCAAACTATCGGGTTACGAATACAGCCATACCCGCATTAAGGATAACAATTGATCCGTTTGGATCGGTTTTTTTACATAATCGGATGCTCCAGCCTCTATGCACTTGCCACGATCATCTTTCATTGCTTTTGCGGTCAAGGCGATAATTGGCAATTTCTCGAATTTCGGTATCTGTCTGATCCGTGTCATGGCCTCATAACCGTCCATTTCCGGCATCATCATATCCATTAATACCAGATCGATCTCTGGGTTCTTATCCAGAATCTCCAGAGCTTCACGGCCGTTCTCCGCAAATGTCACATCCATGCGATAGCCTTCAAGCACACTTGAAAGGGCAAATACATTACGGATGTCGTCATCCACAAGAAGTATTTTCTTACCTTCAAATAAGGTTTCCTTGTTATGCAGTTTCTGCAGAATTCGACGCTTATCTTCCGGCAGGTTAGCTTCTACCCGGTGCAAGAACAATGTCGTCTCATCAAGAAGACGTTCAGGTGACTTCACGTCCTTAATAATAATGGATTCCGCGTACTTGCGAAGCTTCATCTCTTCTTTGCTGTCGAGCTCTTTGCCTGTATAAATAATAATCGGCAGATCATTCAGGTACTGGTCGTCCCGAATCTGGTCAAGCAGCTCGAATCCAGTCATATCTGTCAGCATCAAGTCCAGCACCATGCAATCATAGCGTTGACTGTGCAATTCATTCAAAGCCTCACTGCCAGTGGACACTGCTGTGATAGCGACATCATCATGGCCAATCAGTTCAATAATGGCTTTCCGCTGGATTTCATCATCTTCCACAATCAATAGACGTTTCAATTGATTCTCTGTATAGGATTCGATATGCGAGAAAGCTTTATCCAACGAATCTTTACTGGAGGGTTTTTTCAGATAAGCAATGGCTCCCATCATCAAACCTTGTTTCATATCATCAATAACCGAGATAACATGTACCGGAATATGACGTGTCGCCGAGCTGCTTTTCAGTTCACCCAGTATCGCCCAGCCATCCATGACAGGCAACTGAATATCAAGGATAATCGCATCCGGCAAATATTGACGGGCCATTTCGAGTCCTTTGTCTCCCTGAAGCGCCACAATAGCCTTAAATCCTCTACCTCTCGCCATATCCATCAAAATATGCGCAAAATTCACATCATCCTCAATGATGAGGAGAATCTTGTCACCTTCCACCAGGTTCTCCTGATCATCCTCCAGCTGTGCCAACACAGGTAAATCAGTTTGAGGCAGCTCCATAAACGAAGTGCTATCCGGGTCAGGTGTGAGCACGGTTTGTCTACCCGAACGCATCGTCTGTGAGTCTCTCCCGAAGGCTTCAATCTCAGAAGCAACTGCGGCTTCTCTTACCGCGTCATCCACCTGAACCTCATCTTCGTGATTATCCGGCAGGAACAAGGTGAAGGAACTGCCCACACCTTCGGAAGACTCTACCTTGATAGCACCCCCAAGCAGTCGGGCAAGTTCGCGGCTTATGGACAATCCCAAGCCCGTTCCGCCATATTTGCGGCTGGTTGTACCGTCCACCTGCTGGAATGCTTCAAAGATCAGATCCGTTTTGTCTGATGGAATTCCAATCCCGGTATCCTTCACGGTAAAGCCTACATATTCCTGGTTCGTATTCAGGTACCCAGGAAGCTCTTCTGTTTTCATTTTTCGTCCAATCAGGCTAACAGATCCTCGATTGGTAAACTTGAACGCGTTCGACAACAGATTCCGCAAAATCTGTTTGACGCGATGGCTGTCGGTATATACCCATTCCGGCAAATTGCTGTCGAACTCAATGTTCAGGTTGAGTTCTTTTTTATTCGCCATTGGGCCAAAATTCTGTTGAACAAAGCTGGTTAGTTCTTCCATTCGCACTGTTTCATAATTGATATCCATTTTGCCCGCATCCACCTTGGACAGATCCAAAATTTCATCAATCATTTTCAGCAAATCTGCACCAGACATATAGATCGTCTGGGCATATTCCTGCTGTTTAACACTCAGGTTTCCATCCTTGTTCTCCGATAACAATTGAGACAGAATCAAAAGACTGTTAAGTGGTGTACGCAATTCATGCGACATATTTGCCAAGAACTCCGACTTGTACTTGCTTGTCATCGACAATTGCATGGCTTGCTGTTCCAACTGTGTTTTGGTTTTCTCAATTTCGTCGTTCTTCTCTTCTACTTCTCGCACTTGTTCTTCCAGTGCACGAGTCTTCGCAATCAGCTCGGTATTGAAGTGTTCCAATTCTTCCTGTTGACGCTGCAACAGCTCTTCTGAACGTTTGAGGGCTCCCGTCTGTTCTTCCAGATTTTCATTGGAACGGCGTAACTCCTCTTGCTGTGTCTGTAGCTCCTCGGATTGCACCTGCAATTCCTCCGTGAGCGCCTGGGATTCACGCAGCAGTTCCTCCACCCGCAAACGGCGTCGAACGTTGTTGAGAATGACACCCAAATTCATTATCAGCTGCGAGAATAACTGAGTATGCAAATTTGTGAATCCTTCAAACGATGCCAGTTCGACAACGCCAATCAGTTCATCCTCAAATACGACAGGATAGATCATCACACCAGAAGCACGCGATGACCCCGTTGCTGATCCGATGTTCACATAATCCTCTGGCGTTTTTTCGAGAATAATTGGCGTCATATCCAATGCGGCTTGGCCGATTAGTCCCTCGCCGATACGATATACCTCTTTGCCAACATCTTCATTCTCTTCAAATGCATAAGCACCATAACGTCTCAATTCGTCTGGATGTTTCTCTTCATCGATTAGGTATACGACCCCCAGTTGAGCTCCAAGTACAGGTGTGAATTCACTGATAAACATCTGCGAGATCTGACGAATCGACCCTATACCACGCAACAATTCTGGAACTCTGGCAATGTTGGAACTCATCCAGTTCTGATCTTGCTGTGCTTGCAAATAAGCTTTCTCGACTTCCAGTTTTTCTTCCAAATCATTGGAGACATCCTTGAACACGCTGGCAATCTGACCAATTTCGTCGGTAGACTTCACCTGAATGCGGCGAATGGTTCGATAACGGCCTTTTCCAAAGCTGGTGATCATCATGGATACGGTATTCAGACCCCGTGTAATACTTGGCAGCACCCACATAATGACACCCAATGCTAGTAACAATCCGGCAATCATGATGGCTACTGTAATCTGAACCGCGCGCATATAGGCCGCATTCGCATCTTTAATCTCGGTATCTATCTCCTGGTCCTGAAAACGGGACAGGGCATTCAAGCTGTCTACAGCTTCCTTCTGCACCGCCAAGCCGGTTGCATTCCGGTAGTTATTGGCATCTTCCACCCGATTCTGGGACATTAAGCTGACCTGTCTCGCGGCATAAGCATTGTAAGCTTCCCAGGCCGTATTCACACGATCTACCAGTTGGTGCTCTGGTGCGCTGTCTGCCCGATTCCGCACTTCCTCAAGGTAGCGTTCGCCCTTTTCCTGCATGGCCTTCAAATCACTATCTGCGGCACTAATCGAATTGTTGGGATTCAGCAACAAGTTAGCCAGCACTTTGGCTATATCATTGACCTCTCCACGTGCAGAAGAAGTATATCTGACTTTGAGGTATCGCTCCTGATACATCTGATCGATCTGTTGATTGCTGCTGTTCAGCCGTTCGTAACTCACAAACGTAAGCACAATCATGATGGCCATCAGGGCGGTAAAGCCAATCAGCAGTTTATTTCTGATCTTCATTCAGCTTCGACCCCTTTATTTAAGGTAATCCACACCAAACATTTATCATCATCCCGTTCCTGCGGAATTTCATCATCGAAGAACAACGCCTGCATGGATGCTTCATCCCACTGGTGGGAACCCGCCAGTTTTTCCTTCAGAAACGCCTGCTGCATTTCCTGATCGCCCTGAACGGCTTCGGTTAGCCCATCCGTATAAAGTGCAATGTGCCCATCGCCTTCGTAGTGAATGGTCTGTGGTTCAATATCCATCTTGTCAAACAGACCAACGGGACAGCAGACGCTGTCAAACGTTGTCACACTTCCGTCGTGACGGAAAAAGAGTGCTGGCGGATGGCCTGCATTAACATAATCAATCCTCTTCATTCGTGTATCTACGACCAGATATATCGCTGTAAAATAGTACTGCACCAGCTGTTTTTCCAGATGCAACTGATTAAAGCGTCGATTCAGCTCCTGAATAACCTTCTCCGGGTCTACATACGTTGTAACCGTGTCTTTCAGGACGGAAGCAATGAACATGGTAAATAGGGATGAAGATATCCCATGCCCCATCATATCCAGCAGCAGGACTCCATATCTGCCTTCACCAAGCGGGTACCAGGAATACAGATCACCCGCAAGTTCAAACGAAGGTTTGTAAATAGCATTAACGTGGAATAACGGATCTTCAATTGCTGGGCTTAGCACAGCATTCTGTACCATAGCCGCAAGTTTCAGTTCATCCTGAATCCGCTGATCCCTCTCTTTATGCCAGTCCTTCTCCTGTTTTAGGCGAAGCGCAAGACGAATTCTGGCCATCAATTCGACTTTGTTAATTGGTTTGGTCACATAATCGGATGCACCTGCATCCAGCGCTTCGGCCAATTTTTTGGAATCTCCGATCGCGGTTACCATAATAATAGGTATATCCTTGAGATTTTCAAATTTCTGCACAATACTGCATGCTTCGATCCCATCCATCTCTGGCATCATCATATCTAGCAAAATCAGGTCAATATCCGACGGCTTGGGACGAAGTTCATTGTTTTCCTCACCAATCCCAAGGACTTCAAACATCTCCATCGCAGAACTTGCCGTTACAATGTCACGATAGTTTTCTTTTTTCAGAATTTCTCGAATGATAATGACATTCGTCGGATTGTCGTCAACAATAAGTATTCTCATTTCTATCTCCTTATCTGTGGCGTCCGGGTTTGTCGATTCTTATCAGGTCAGCTAACAACCTTAATTATACAAATTTCGCATACAACACAGCGGTAGACATAATAATTCCTAGTATAACTATAATCGTATTATCAGAAAACTTCTATCAGTAAATGGCACCATCGCAGGAGAATTCACCCGCTGGTTACCCTGTTTTTGCCGCGTTCTGATCCCGCTTCCAAACTTGNCACCATCGCAGGAGAATTCACCCGCTGGTTACCCTGTTTTTGCCGCGTTCTGATCCCGCTTCCAAACTTGCAAAAACATAGATAAGGAATGGGGATATCCCCATTCCTTATCTATGTTTTTGGTTAAGCATTCTGCGTTCATCAACTTGAAAGCTCTTTTGAATGATGCAAAATACTCGATTCTGAAGCTTGTCCATTCTCAGAAGGCTCCAGCTTACGCTTTGGATCGTCTAAGCTATTCTTTCTTTTTGGCAATCACAAGTACTTTGCCTTTATCGAGTTCACTCTCGTAAAAATCTGCCTCAGCTTCGGTGAATCCCATCGAAACAATTTTGGCCCGGAGTTCATCACCGCGGGAGCGGAACAGGTTCGCCAAGGAATCAAATACCCCTTCTTCCTTGATACCAATCTCTTTGGCATCTGCCGTATCGGCAATTCGATCTGTACGATCCTTTTCATGGGCTAGAACGAAGATATGATCAGCAAGGTATCCGGTAATCTGCAATTCTTTCACCGCTTCTACCGCTTGGACTCCGTTTTCTACCACTTTTGCATAAGCTTGCGCATTGGTTGAATTCATCGTTTCCACTCTCCTCTGATTAATCTTCTTTATCGAGCTACTTAGTATATAACCATACGATATCAGGTTGAAACGCTTGTGAATTATCCAATCCTAGGAAACCGATTCATCAAAGAGGTCTATTCCTTCAATATGATTGGAGCCTGGCTTCATATATACTTTCAGCGCCTGGCTTCCTCGAAGAAATACTTCTCCATCCTCTGCTACATAATACGGCTTGCCCAAAACATCTCGAATGGCCTCAATGTTCATATCAATCCATTCCTGATTAAGCTTTAGACGTTTCTCGGAAGCATCAATATGCACATAATTGACCACTCCTGTATCTTCGCAGAGCCCAACCGTTACATCTTTGAATTGATACTCAGGGCAACCCAGGTATGGATCATGTTCCTTATGAATCGGCTGGCCTTTATTGGCTAAAATATCATCGATGCTGTCATCCAGAGAAATGTCATTCAGAGTCCGAAAGTGCTGGACAGGTCCGGATCGATCAGCAGCCAGAATAATCTCTGGTGTCTCCTCTTCCACTACCGTCCATTGCATATCATGAGCAGCGGGTACCGCTGCCGGTTGAACGGAAAAGGGAGAAATTACGCTAAACATAACAAGCAGTAGTTTCATCATGATTCTCACCCTTTCATCAGGTTCATCACCGCTCTGAAGACTTCTATTCATTACAAAACGGTCATGCTATTTCCGCATACGTTGCCATACATTAGCAGCTACATCCACATATTTCAGCCAGCTTTTGCTTCCTTTGGCATCATCATGATATGTAGCTTCATAGGATTGCAGTGTCCGATCTGTCGGTGTAGCAGGCGGTGTCTGTACTACATTCGCTACTTCTGAGCGCTTACTCTGTTCAGTGCTGCTACGTTTCGTCTGAAACTTGGCCATCAAAGTGGATGACACCTGCTTTGCTGCTTCCGTCACTTCGTTCAGCACTTCACCCAGATTCTGTACAGATTCCATAACAGGATCAATTTGTTTCATCTTGTGCTGCACATCAACAGTAATATCATTGGCATGCCTTACTGTCTGTTTGACTTCATAACTAAGCTCATCAATGGTCTTCTGTACTTCCTGCAGTGTCTGTGACACATTGTCGAGTGAACCCTGAGCGGACTTCAAGGTACGAATTAAGAAGAATACAAGTACTGCAAATGCAATTGCAATTAAAGCCACACTAATTTGATAGATCATAAAAGAACCTCACTTTCCAGTATAAATCGGTTTTGTTATTGCTTAGTTACCCGACCCATTCCGAGGCGAAACAAATAGGATATGAACTGTAAAAACAACTCCTCCTGGTAAAATATCGCAATGTTTCAACCCGATAGGCCTCGGTTAAAGAACAACTACACACGGCAGTGAGACGAACACTTCTCGCTACCAAGTTCTATAAACGAAAGGATGATACCCATGTTGAAATGGTCGGTACTATTTCTAATTATTGCTCTTGTTGCTGGTATTTTCGGATTCTTCGGTATTGTTGAGGCAGCTGCTTCGATTGCCAAAGTACTCTTCTTCATCTTTGTTGTACTGTTCGTCATCTCCCTGATTACGGGACGCAGCCGAATGCGATGAATGACGCTTCCCAATTATAAACAGCATTCGATACATACAAAAGCCTATCGAGCTTGCAAAAGCCGGTAGGCTTTTGTGCGTTCATAATCTCTTTTTGCAACAATTCTCCCCCGCACATTACGACTTATCTCTATTATGTATTACGCTCCCTTCTGGTCTATTCCATCGCTTCTCCCCGATTACATCATAAAAACAGGACCATTATGACATAGCCAACCCGGTTTTCTCCCACCGAAGTATGATATTTACAGGCTCTCCTTATACCCACATATGCTCCAGTTGACACTGGAGAATCCAAGAAAATATTGTTATAATTTGTGATTCATAAGTAAGCTTGCTTGGTTACTTTTAACACAGGACAACAAACTACATACCTAACCGAGGAGGAAAAACAAATGAAAAAAATCGTAAGTTTTGCCGCTGCTCTGACTTTGATGGGTTCCATGGCTGCTGCCGCAGGTGCTGAGGAAGCGGTTACCGGAACGGTAGCTCCAGAAACGGGAACTCCCACAACCACAACAACGCCGGCTGTTGAAGTGAACAAACCTGCTGTAGACACTGTAGAAGGCACAGCTGAGACCGTAACTGGCACAACAGTAGACACAACGGGTACAGAAGGTACTTCAACGACTACTGAAACAACAACTTCAACAAAGGATGACAAAATCTTTGATGAGCCTGTTGTGAAAGCAGGAGATGAGGTTCTGGTCCCTACAATGCTGCTCAACCTGTTGGAGCGCACATGGTTCTATGATGCACCTAATGGCAAACCAATCGGTGCACTGGGTTCCCAAGTCATTGATACGACAGGTGAAGTTGTAGATGGATTCGATGGTGGTCAATGGGTACAAGTGTATACGTGGAAAGGTAAAGCTTGGATCCACGTTGCTATTCAATAGTATCGTATAATCGTTCTAACGATAAGTAAAGAGGACAGCACGCAGTGCAGCGGCTGTCCTCTTTTTCATTTCAAATATGTTTATTTCCGGTTTGTCCCTCCCGATTTCAAGGGCTTCCCGTCGTGCCTTCTTCCATCTTCGGCTCCACATGCACATGTACATGCATAATATTATGTGAACGTTTCAAGCGCTCTTCGACCCGGTCACAGATCTGATGACCTTCGATCAGGCTCAGTCCTCCATCCACCTCAATAACTACATCCACCAGTACATGACTGCCGTGCACACGTGCTTTGACGTCCTTGATCATTTCCACACCAGGAACTCGCGCCACAGATGATCTTAGGTCAGTGAGTTCTTTCTGATCAAATCCGTCTGTCAGACGATGTGTTGAATCACGGAAAATCTCCCATGCTGTCTTACAAATCAACAGACCTACAGCAATTGCAGCTACTTTGTCCAACCAAGGGAGGCCAAATTGTGCACCGATGATTCCGATCGCAGCACCTATGCTGACCCAGGCATCCGAACGATTATCTTTGGCCGCAGCCATCAGGGCCTGACTGTTAATTTGTTTGGCAAGACGATGATTGTAACGATATACGCCCAGCATTACCAGCGCACAGACAACGGCAACTGCTGCTGACCACAGGTTTGGTGCTACAAAGTTTCCTTCATACCAGGAACGAACCGCTTCAACCAATACCTGTAGGCCAACCATGGCCATAATAAATGAAGCAATTAGGGCAGCGACCGTTTCCGCTCTAAAGTGACCATAGGCATGATCGGAATCAGGTGGCTTCTGGGATATGCGGAGTCCGATCAATACCGCAACAGACGCAACAATATCTGTAAGGTTATTAAAACCATCCGCCAGCAATGCGCTGGAAGCAAACAAATATCCGCAGATCAATTTAAAAGCAGACAAGACCAGATAGGCCACAATACTGACCCAAGCTCCGCGCTCTCCTTTGCGTATTTCTTCGTAGGCGTTCAAACCGGGCGACACTCCTTTAACGTTTCGTATTACGGTTGTTCCATGTTACCAAATGCGTACCGTGTGGGTCTATAGAAACAGTGTTGCCAAGCTGCATTGCTGTAGGAATGCCGAAACAAAGTTGCCAGAACGCAGGGCTGTAGGTAAAGAGAAAAAATGTTGGCCCAGTCAAAAAAGTGAAGGTTTTCAGCATTTTATCAGGTTGCCCTTGTGGGGCTTTTGTAAAACGTATAAAATGAGTACATCCCGTCCAATTTGGACGGCTTACTGTAAGACCGGGAGGGAAATAACGATGAGCGATAATAACGAACCGAAAAAGGTCAGTTTGCAGGATGCTATACGCCAGAAACTGGCACAGAAGAAAGAACAGGCAAACACCGGTAACCAATCCAGTGCCTATTTTGAAGGCGGCCCTAAAGCAATGAAGAGCCAAAACAACAAAAAGCCTAACAATCAGCGTCGCCGTACTGGCGGATCCTAGACCGCAAGAAGCTCTTGTATGAGATGTTTCTATGGTTACAGGATCACCCTGTATGACCAAAAAAGAACCGCAAGCCTCCTCTGGAGAGCTTGCGGTTCTTTTTTTATATTAAAACGAATAGTTAACTACGTTAACCATACTCAATGTAGACAGATTAGCTTATCTTAAGCTTCTACCGGATACATTTTGTTACGCAATTCTTTAATTTCGTCACTTTCCAGATACTCATCATAGCTCATTTGGCGATCAATAACGCCGTTTGGCGTGATTTCAATAATCCGGTTAGCGATGGTTTGAATGAACTGATGGTCATGGGATGTAAACAGCATAGTGCCGTCAAAATCAATCATACCATTGTTCAGTGCGGTAATGGACTCCAGATCCAAGTGGTTCGTTGGCTCATCCAAAATCAGGGCGTTGGCGCCTGTTTGCATCATTTTCGCCAGCATACAACGAACTTTCTCACCCCCGGAGAGTACACTTGCTTTTTTCAGGGATTCTTCGCCTGAGAACAACATACGACCCAAGAATCCACGCAGGTACGTTTCATCCTGATCTTTGGAATATTGACGAAGCCAATCTACGAGACTCATATCTACTCCGTCAAAATATTTGGAGTTATCTTTCGGGAAATAAGCCTGACTTGTAGTAATACCCCACGTGTATTCACCACTATCCGCTTCCGTTTCACCCATAAGGATATCAAACAACAACGATTTGGCATTACCGTTCGGGCCAACAAAGGCAATCTTATCCCCTTTATTCACTACAAAGCTGAGATCATTCAGCATGTTTACACCATCAATTGTTTTATTGATACGATCAACGGTCAACAATTGTTTACCCGCTTCACGCTCAGGCTTGAAGTTAATGAACGGATATTTCCGGTTCGATGGACGAAGATCATCCAACGTGATTTTGTCGAGTTGTTTCTTACGCGAAGTCGCTTGCTTCGATTTGGAAGCATTCGCAGAGAAACGTTGAATAAAGGCTTGCAGCTCTTTAATCTTCTCTTCTTTTTTCTTGTTAGCATCACGTTGCAAAGCAAGTGCCAATTGGCTGGATTCATACCAGAAATCGTAGTTACCTACGTACAGCTGGATTTTACCGAAATCGATATCTGCAATGTGTGTACATACTTTGTTCAGGAAGTGACGGTCATGGGATACGACAATAACAGTACCTTCATAGTCCATGAGGAAGTTTTCCAGCCATTGAATGGATTCGAGGTCCAAGTGGTTGGTAGGCTCATCGAGCAACAGGTTGTTTGGACGACCAAACAAGGCTTGTGCAAGCAGGACACGAACTTTTTCGTTACCGCTCAGATCAACCATTTTCTTCTCATGCATGTCACGTTCAATACCCAGACCGATTAGGAGTGCCGCTGCATCCGGCTCAGCATCCCAGCCATTCAACTCAGCAAACTCACCTTCAAGCTCACCTGCACGCAAACCATCTTCTTCAGTAAAGTCCGCTTTGGCATACAACGCGTCCTTCTCTTTCATGATGGAATAAAGACGGCTGTGGCCCATAATTACAGTTTCGAGAACCGGATACTCATCATATTCAAAGTGGTTTTGCTTCAAAACGGCCATGCGTTCGCCCGGGGTGATGTGCACCTCTCCCGAGTTTGCTTCAATTTCACCGGACAAAATTTTCAAAAATGTTGATTTGCCGGCTCCGTTGGCGCCGATCAGACCGTAACAGTTGCCTGGCGTGAACTTGATATTCACATCTTCAAAAAGTGCACGTTTTCCGTAGCGGAGCGTGATGCCGCTTGTACTAATCATTAAGCATACCATCCTTTATTTAATATTCTGCATACTGCATGAATAGCAACTTGCATCAATCATGGATTCAATATCCCGAAGCCTATTCTGGCACCATATTATAACACAAAAAAGCGGCAAATTCGAAAATTGGCCGCTTTTTAATCGTTAAAGATTTGGTAAATGTACCGTTCATGCGGGTATACCCTTACATTAGCATATCTAGATCACTTTTGTTAGTCTTGTTTACTTTCTTCGTGCCGGATGCGGAGTGTCTCGCCATGTCCTAGCACTCGAATGCGCTCTTCGTTAATTCCCAGCCGTTCTCGTTCAGCTTCCATTCGATCAAGTGCTTCCTTGGGTGTGTCATCCGCCAGCTTAAACGTTCCATAATGCATGGGAACCATAAGCTGGGAACCCGTTTCTACAAATCCTTGCAGCGCTTCTTCCGGCGTCACATGTTGGGATGTCATGAACCATTCCGGGTCGTACGCACCGATTGGCATCAGGGTAACACCGATGTCGAAGCGTTCTCCGATCGTTTTGAATCCCTGGAAGTATCCTGTATCCCCTACAAAATAGATCACTGGCGGACCGCCGAGAGAATGATCAGCCGAAGTTTCTATTGGATCATCCGTTCCTGCTGCTCGGGAATTTTTATGATTTTCGTCTTCACTCGTCGCAGCACTCTCCTCCGATGGAATGAGTGCCAGGTGATTCTGTTCCAAAACATAACCGCCCCAATGGGAAGTATTGGTATCGAATAGGGTTCGGCGCGTCCAGTGCTGCGCAGGTACAAAGGTTATTTTGACCCCGCCAAGCGTAATATGTTCCCACCATTTCATCTCATGACACCGATGGAACCCTTTGCGCACCATTTTGCGTTTGAGACCATCAGGAACGATGAGCAGTGTTTTGGCTGTGACCAACTTCCTCAGCGATGCGAGATGCAAATGATCATAGTGTGAATGCGAGATCAAAATGACATCCAGAGGCGGAATATCCTGAATCGGAATGCCAGGGGCACCGAGTCTGCGCTGAAATCCCATTTTTTCGGCCCAGACCGGGTCTGTCACGATGTTTAGTCCATGATATTGAATGAAAAATGTGGAATGACCAATCCAGGTAATCGTGGTTTCAGCCCGGTTGGCGTGCAGATAATCCAGTTCAGGCGGGTGCTTGGGCACGGTGTAGGAATAATCCTTAACTTTGCTGCGCCGTTGCTCCCTCCATTGCTTGAATTCCTTCAGCGTTTTGTCCGTACTTACATTATCAATGTTGTTATAACGGATTTTCGGCATGAAAGGGCCCTCCTCCCCTCCTCGTATCTTAACAAAAGATTACCCCGAATTGGAAAGTACGTACCAACGAATCAATCCTTTGGATTTTTGCATTTCGCCAAGTAGACGAACAAAAACGCAATTGCAGCCACGATAATGAGTGGTGGGGCGTACATAATTGTAAAGGTCTCAAAAAAACTTAATCCCGTTATACCGGGAATACCCCTCACTCCCTCGTCAGAGCTGAGAAGTAACTGTGGAATCATGATGAACAGCATGTTGGGAAGCATGAACGGACTCATCCTTTCTTTTTGCCAGCATTACCTCGCACATAATTGGCATCAAACAGAAACAGCTTCATAATGAGCACAAGTGAAGGAATGAGCACCAGCAGTCCCAGGCTGAACGCCGTAATGAGCGCAATCCCCATTGTCTTGTTCGTAAAGCTATCGTAAATATTAATGTACGGATACAGAATGTATGGAAGATGTGAGCGCCCATAGCCGTACCAGGCAAAGGCAAACTGCAGCATGACGGCGATAAAGCACCAGCCCAAATATTTACGTTTCCATACCAGCGAGACGGCGATCACAAAACAGATAAAAGATGCGATAAACATCCATGAGATATTTAACATCTGCTCAAAGTGTGCGGGATTCTGTTTGTTAATTTGCAAAAATGCCAGGAAGCTGGCAAAGATCGTAGGCAGACTCCATAGGAGTGCATACTCCCGCAGAACTTCAAACGCAGTCTCATCTTCTGCCCGCTTAGCATAGTAGGAAAGAAACATCGCGGAGATATAGAGCACACTTACCAGGGCAAGCAATACAACAGACCAGGTATACGGATTCGTCAAAAACTCACGCCAGCGAAAAAACACCTGATCGCCCACCTGCTCAATAATTCCACCTTCGGATATCGCCAAAATGGTGGAAAACACCGCCGGAATCAGCAATCCCGTCGCTCCGTACAATGCCATATAGATCCGGCTGTTCTGCCCATGGTTCCCATAGGTATTATAGGCGTAGTACACGCCCCGGATGGCAAGCAGTACAATCGCCAATGAACCTGGAACAAGCAGCGCTGTCCCATAATAAAAAGCGCTATCCGGATAAAAACCGACCAAACCAACCACAAAAAAGATCAGAAACACATTCGTCACTTCCCACACGGGTGAGAGATAGCGCTGAATAATGTTATGGATTTTGTTCTCGTGTCCGGTTAATATGCTGTAAAAGCTGAAAAATCCGGCTCCAAAATCAATCGAAGCCACGATCAGATATCCAAACAGAAACGTCCACAAAATCGCGATGCCCGCTATTTCAAAGCTCAATGCACGATCCCTCCTTCCAGACCGAGAGACTCCAGTTCCTTCTCTGCTTCCTTGTTACGAAACAGCTTGCTGAGTACCCGAATCGCTGAGAAGCAAAGGATCAGGTACAGCAGAATAAACAGAACCAGCATCCAGCCTACTGAGGATGATGTTGTTGCTGCTTCCGACACCTTCATGTACCCGCGCAATATCCATGGCTGTCTGCCAACCTCGGCGAACATCCAGCCCAGCTCAATGGCAATCATGGCCAAGGGCCCAAGCAGGACGATACCGAGCAAGAGCCACTTGGGATAAGGTTTGCGCCCCGGCAGCCAGCGACGGAACACATAAAGCACCGGAATTAGCAGAATGATCACGCCAGTCGTTACTTTCAGGTCAAACATATAGTGAATGGACAACGGCGGCCTCAGATCGGCCGGAAATTCTTCGAGCCCTTTCACTTCCGTATCCGGTCTGTTTCCCGCCAGTATACTAAGTGCATAGGGAATCTCTATGGCATATTTCACTTCATTGTTCTCGTCAAGAATTCCCCCATAGACCAGCGGCGCTTTCGTCATCGTTTTGAAATGCCACTCTGCTGCTGCCAGCTTCTCCGGCTGGTATTTCGCTAGAAATTTACCGGAAGAATCTCCAATCATGACGGTGCTGACCGCAAATACGAGCGCACATACCGTTGTGAGCTTAAGTGCCTTTTTGTAATACACATGATCCCGCCCACGAAGCAAGCTGAATGCAGCAATACCTGCTAATATACCCGCACTCAATGTGTATGACGAGGCGAGCACGTGAGATACCTTGGTCGGGGTAGCTGGATTCAGCATTGCAGCAATCGGATGGATGTCCTTCATGATGCCATTAATCAGGGTAAACCCCTGAGGTTGGTTCATAAAAGAATTCACTGTAGTAATGAATATCGCAGAAGCAGAGGATCCCAATGCCACCGGAATCAATAGCAGCATATGGGTATATTTCTTTTTGAAACGGTCCCATGTGTAGAGATATATGCCAAGAAAGATCGCCTCCACAAAAAAGGCGAATGTCTCCATAAACAGCGGCAAGGCAATGGCCTGCCCCGCTACCCGCATAAACATCGGCCACAGCAGGCTGAGCTGTAAACCGATTGAGGTGCCTGTAACCACACCTACGGCAACGGTAATGACGAAACCTCGCGCCCATCTGCGCGCGAGCAAGGTGTAATGGATATCATTGGTGCGCAGTCCGCGCCATTCAGCCAAGGCAATCATGAGTGGAACGCCTACACCGATGGAGGCAAAAATGATGTGCACAAACAAGGTTAGACCGGTCAGCATCCGGCTGAGCAGAACAGGGTCCAGGGATGACATGGGTTACACTCCTCTTTCACTTAATCGTTATGTACGACTTCATATCGCATGTGTGACAATATGCCTCAATAACTCATAATTCGGATAATACTTTTGACAACGGCATACAGCACGATCACGGCTGCAACCAAGCAGACGATAATAAGGGTTTTCTCTTGTTTACGGAACATAGACCTGCCGTCCTCCTTTTGCATGGCATGCAAATTATGGCTCTATAGACAGTTTGCAAAAGAAGTTGTTTTTTTATCCGGGAAATTTTGAAAAACAAAAAAAGCCTTTATCTATTTCAGGATAAAAGCATCCTATTAGATAAAGGCTTCTCTTGCCTTACAAAAGTTCGTCTTGCTTAGGCAATCGAACCTTGAACGTGCTTCCTTTGTGCGGTGCGGATATAAAGGTAAGTGTTCCCTGGTGGTCCTCTACAATTTTGCGCGAAATGTAAAGTCCCAGTCCAGTCCCGCCAATCTGACGATGATCCGAATTGTCCACACGATAAAACTTCGTAAATAACAGGTCCTGCACGTTCTCTGGAATTCCTATTCCATAATCACGTACATCGATGCATAACCATTCTTTTTCTTCCCACAGCGTAATATCAATTCGGTCTGCTCCAGGTGAGTACTTGACTGCATTACCAACCAAATTGTGCAGCAACTGAACCATCCGGTTCTGGTCCGCGTAAGCAAAAAAGTCTCCATTAAACGCATGTACATATATACGCTGAATGGATTGCATATTCCATTGCTCAGCAACACCCTCAACCAACTCAAGCAACGGTACATACGTCTTATGGTAGGTCATACCTTCATTGTCCAGACGTTGAATATCAAGTACATCATCCAGCAGACTGCTCAGCCGTGCGCCTTCCGAAGAAATGGTTTCCATGAAGTCCTGACGCTGTGAAGCGGGAAGATCATACATCATCATTAGTTCCACATAGCCCATAATGGTCGCTACAGGAGTACGAAGCTCGTGGGACACCACACTGATCAGTTCGTTTTTCATCCGATTGAGTCGTTCTTCCTCTGTACGATCGCGGAACACCAGAAGAAATCCATGGTTTTTACCGGGAACATCCATTTGCTTCATGTACAGGGAAAATACACTCTTTTCCACATCATTGAATATAAATTCAGTTTCTACAAAGGCCAGTTCTCCGTTTAAAAAAGCACGAGTCTGCTCCACCAAATTGAAATCAGCTGTTAATACAAGAGTATCAATGGCATTGGCTAAATCTACGATAGATCTGCCCGAAAAATCTCGGAGGCCAAACATTTCTTCAATTCTTCTGTTAACTATCGTGATGGTGCCGAAACGATCAGACATGACCAGACCTTCCCTAACAGATTCAATGAAATGCTCGCTGATATCCCGCTGTTCCTGGATGGCAACTTTTTCATGAAACAACTCCGCATTCAGCTTCTCCAGAGCCAGCGCATGACGTACACGGTCTTCTTCAGCTCTTGTCCGCTCGGTAATATCCTTGATAAATAAGTTGTACAGCGTTTCGTTATTTCCCAGCTGAATTTCTACAATTTTGTACTCAATCGGAAAAACCGAACCGTCCCGGCGAATGCCTGAAATTTCTTCCACGATGACATGCCGTTTGCCCTGAAAATACTCACATTGTTTCAGCATTTCCTTAATTTCCATACAGCTCGCTCCCTGAAAAAGGGTTGGGGCCTCTTTTTCTAAAACAACCTCTTCCCGTTTCAATCCAAACATTCTTTCGGCTTCGGGATTAAACTCTATAATCAGTCCGTTTAAATCCACAGCAATAATAGCATCAATAGATGAATCAATGATTGCCCGTTTGATTTCTTCACTATTCTTCAGCTCTTTGGTTCGTTCTCTGACCCTGTCTTCCAGCGTAAGCTTGTCCTGACGTATCTGCTCGAATTGTTCAAGGAGCACATCGGCCATTTTGCGCAAATTGCCAATTAGAATCTGCACTTCGGTGACGTGGCTGGTCGGCCAATCCATCTTACCATTACGAAATAATAGTCTGGGAAGGGAGCCTGTCATGCGTGTGAGGCGTTTCATTGGACTTACGACTTTCTTGCTAAGTGGAGCAGCCACAATCATGGAAACCACGAAAATGATAAACAGAGACTGAAGCGTATTCAGATAGATCGACTCAATACGTTTGTAATAATTGGCTGAGTTGGTCTCAACAAAAACTCGATAAGGAGTACTTGTGGTCATATCTGCTTCATACATAAACGACGCCTGTTTCCAGTGAGTAAGCACATCGCTATAATAAGCATCCCCGGAATGGAATAGGATACTGTTCTCCCCTGGCTTGAGTAAACGATACTTGTTGATATCCAGGTAATCTCCCTGCGGAAGCGTATCCAATCCAGAAGCTACAACTTTATTATTTGGATCCAGAACGATGACATTTACATCCAGCAGATGATGATAACGCTCCATGCTCTGGTGCATGTTCTCTTCGGTTAGATATTGTTCATTCAAATCCTTGATCACGGCATTCGCAGCGTGTTTTAGATTAGATACAATGGAGTTATTGATCTGACCCAGCTGTCTCCGACTGTCGGCCGATAACAGAACAAGAGAGACAACGACTACAAAGGATACGACGTATTTAAATGCAATTCGTGTGAGCGGAATGGTTCCTGTTCGTTTCGACTTCAATTCGCCATTGGTAATCCAGAAGTCTACCACAATACCTGCAATCAGCGCGTTAACCATACTGGTCACAGCGACATGCATGTATGTATATTTTAATTCTTCAAGATTCATGCCCATAATGTACCCATAACAGGTCACTGGCAATAACATCGCGACCCAGAATGCAGCATTTGCCTTCATGACACTTCCATTCTTCCATCGGATCTGCCACCCCAGCATCCAGATTAATTCAATTGTATGAGCGCCAATCATAAAAAAACTATTTGGGACTAGACCCCCGAATAACACACCCAAGGTACAGATTGCTATCAAAGCAATGAATCCGTATACGGCTCCATGTAAGCGCAAGGCAATAAACGTTGCGGCTGTACCAAACAAGAGCTGTACCCCGTAAAAAAGAGTCAACGGAAATATCGTTCCCAGCGTACCCAGGATAATAAGTATAGCCGTACCCAACCACGGAATACGGAGTTTGATTACCATCCACTCCAACACCTTATTTATCCTTATGTAGTCCACAGGCATCCGTCCTTATGATTGATTTCTATGTTTGCATTCAACAACAACGTTGGTATCTCCTATGGATTAAAGCTCAAAAGATCTACTTTATTTCCCTGAAACCGTTCTGATACATTATACTGTAATTACTACTCGATGTAGCTTTGGGAAATTTTGAATGATCGGCAAATGAGCTTCATTCATGGTAAAATACTGAAGTTTGGCCTCAACTCTATAGAACTTACTACATATGCATCCTATATTCTGGAATACAAACATTAAAAATTTTGCAGCATTCCCACACAAATTACGCCATTTTTCTAGAAGTTTCTTAACAAATTCATTTCATCAGGAGTGTGACCTCAATGTCTATCAAAGTTCTTCTTATAGAAGATGAGAAAAATCTGGCCGACATGATTGCTTTCTTTCTTGAGGAGGAGGGTTACATAACTGAACGGGTTCATCATGCACGCGAAGCACTTCAACTTTTCCCACGATTCCAGCCCGATATTGTAGTGACTGACTTGATGCTGCCTGAAACAGACGGTAATGATCTGGTAGATGCGTTTCGCCAGCACTCGACTGTACCCATATTGATGATCTCGGCCAGCACCATGCTGAATGATCGGCTCCGAGCGTTACATAATGGTGCAGATGATTTCCTTTGTAAACCCTTTAGTCTGAAAGAGCTTGATGCACGTATTAAGGCATTACTGCGCAGATCGGCTATCTTCTACCCGGACAAACCGATAAAAGAGGACAAACCTACTGAAGTTGTCGGACATGTCAGTGTGAATGAGTACAGAAGAACTTTGTTTGTGGATGGCCTTGAAATCGAGGTTACTCATATTGAGTTTGAAATCATGAAGGAATTGTACCGAAATCCCGGCAAAGTGTTCACCCGCAATGAACTCATGGATCGAATTAAAGGCTCTGAACGGGCATATCTGGACCGCACAATCGATGTACATATCTCCAGTCTGCGTAAAAAAATTGAACCCGACCCCAAAAATCCAAGGTACATCAAGACGGTTTGGGGAACGGGATATAAATACGTCATTTAGTACACGCCGCAATGAAATAATGGCTCATGTCCTCTCTCTGTCATCGTCTCATCGACTGAGTTGAGGGCTGAGCTGTTTTTGTTTTGTATGCAAAAGAATGCAGCCACCGCTGGATTTCCACAATCAGACTGTCTGGTTCCTTCTCATGCCAAAGGATCATCTTTATCAGACCCGTACCCGTAATAAGCTGCAAATGGCGCTTGCGAATCAGGGATTGGAAATCCGTAATTACCAGCAAAGGAATCTGAGGCATAAATGCCCGAATGGCATTGGCTGCTGATACGGCTTGCCCGGCGTCCTGATAATCGACAATACAATAATGAGCTTTGCCCCATTCCTCCCCCTCCTCGTTATTCACATTCTTTTCTCTCTTCATTGCATGCTCCCTCTGCTCGTCTGTTATCCATTCATTCAACAATGCAATCATATTGTCATAATCAATACCACGACTTCCGTCCGAAAGTACGGTAATGGGTTCCATAGGTATAACCTCCAGTTCATTCTCTCTTCTTATTGTGCCAATCTTCATTTAAAAATGTTCGTGTATGAACATAAAAGAAGTGTTAACTATCTTCGTACTTCTTCACAAACTGTGTAAGGTTCATTACCCATTTCGCAGTTTGCGACAATTCATGTAAAATAGGGATATGCCCGTGCTAATTGCGGGAACTTTAAGAAATGAATCCGGTACAGGAGGTTATGAACCGATGAATATTGTTTCAATTGAACCAACACCCAGTCCCAATACGATGATGCTGCATCTGGACGAACGTCTGGAGGACGGGATCCGCAGAACATATACACTGGATAACGAACGATCTGCTCCGGCGTTTATTCGCCAGATGCTTCATATTCCCGGAGTAAAAAGTGTATTCCACACAACCGACTTCGTAGCGCTCGACCGCAAGGGAAATGCGGATTGGTCCGTCATACTTGGCGAAGTCCAAAGTCGTCTTGGCCAACAGGGAATCGATTTGGACTGGATTGAATCTGAAGACGCCTCTGGCGAACACTTCGGTGAAGCACAGGTATTCGTTCAATTCTTCAGAGGTGTGCCGATGCAAATTCGGGTCAAAGCCGGCGCCAAGGAAGAGCGGATTTCGCTCTCGGATCGGTTCGTCAAAGCCGTTACTGAAGTCGCCAGCGCAACACTGATCAAGGAACGGAAACTGAGTGATTACGGCGTCCGCTACGGGGAATTGCCTGAAATCGCAAGAGAAGTTGAACAGGAGCTGGAAGCAGCATATCCCCCTGAGCGTCTGGAACGCGTAATTCAACAAGCCATTGAGCACGGCACCAATTCCGAAGAGTTCGTGGAACGTCGCCGCGAGCTGGATGGTGCCGAGCTTGAAGAGGCTCTGCATAATGAGGACTGGAATGTTCGCTACGCTGCATTTGATGGTATGGAGCCTACAGCAGAACGACTGCCACTCGTTGCCCATGCACTCCATGACAGTAAAATGCAGATTCGCCGACTGGCTGTTGTATATCTAGGTGATATCCGTACACCGGAAGCGATGGAACTGCTGTACGAAGCTCTGCAGGATAGTTCACCTGCTGTACGTCGGACTGCCGGAGATACCCTCTCCGATATCGGTGATCCTGCAGCAACTGCAGCCATGACAGCTACGTTATCGGATAAAAGCAAGCTTGTACGCTGGCGTGCAGCCCGTTTCCTATACGAAGTGGGAACTGAAGAAGCTGAGCAAGCTCTGCGGAAGGCAGCCGAAGATCCTGAGTTTGAAGTCAGCCTGCAAGCCAAAATGGCACTGGAACGGATTGAATCCGGGGAACAGGCAGCCGGAACCGTATGGCAGCAGATGGCTGGGCGTAACAAGACGTCGGAATAGTCCTTTCGATTCATATCCAACAATTGTTATTGCACTGGAATACCATGGGGGTTATACTGATTGTCTGTTTACTAAACAGAACATTGAGTGTTACGTTCTGTGATTTATAATTTCATAGACAATAGATACACCTCATCCATGATGATGAGGTAGAGGTCGCGGGTGCGATCAGTACGCTGAAGGAGGCGCTAAGGAGCCGCTTATGAATTCAGCCGAAAGGTGCACCCGCCGAAGCCCGCAGGACGGTTCCTTACGTTGTCCAGCGCGGCTGGGGCTGTTGCCGAAAGGTGCAGAACTGTCACAGATGTATGATGCCTTCCTCGGAGGGTATGATTTCTTCTGTGTTGAGCTATCTTAAACATCTGGGACGAGGTGCGGACGATTGATAATAAAGACCGCAGGCTAATGCCTGCGGTCTTTTGGTTATTTCCATTGTTCTGAACCCATTAGTACGCTGAAAGAAGGAGTGTTTCCATGCAAGACCGCAACAACCAAACTAACACAGGACCTACCCTGAAAAAAGGATTACGCGCACGGCATATGACCATGATTGCACTCGGTGGATCCATTGGTACAGGACTTTTCCTCGCAAGCGGAACCGCTATTTCCAATGCTGGCCCCGGCGGTGCACTGATTGCTTACGTTGCCGTCGGCATCATGGTCTTCTTTCTAATGACCAGTCTCGGAGAGCTGGCTACCTTCATGCCTGACTCCGGTTCATTCAATACGTATGCGGCCCGCTTCGTCGATCCAGCCCTTGGGTTTGCCATGGGTTGGAACTTCTGGTACAACTGGGCCGTCACCATTGCGGCAGAACTCGCTGCGGCAACCGTACTCATCAAATACTGGTTCCCTGAAAGTTCATCCATGTTGTGGAGTCTGTTGTTCCTCGTATTAATCTTTGCCCTAAATGTGTTGTCCGTTAAAGGGTATGGAGAGTCGGAGTATTGGTTCGCCATTATCAAAGTCGCTACAGTGATCATCTTCCTTACCGTTGGTGTGCTCATGATCTTCGGCATTATCGGTGGAGAAGCGGTAGGATTCAGCAACTTTACTGTTGGAGACGCACCATTCCATGGCGGATTCTTTGCGGTTCTGGGTGTATTTATGGCTGCAGGATTCTCTTTCCAAGGAACAGAGCTCATTGGTGTCGCAGCCGGTGAGAGCGAAAATCCGCGTGAAAATGTCCCTCGTGCTATTCGGCAAGTGTTCTGGCGTATTCTGATCTTCTACATTCTGGCGATTACAGTCATCAGTCTGATCATTCCTTACACACATCCGAATCTGCTTAAAGGTGATCTGAACAACATCGGAGTCAGTCCGTTTACTCTTGTCTTTGAAAAAGCGGGGCTGGCCATTGCTGCTTCCGTCATGAATGCCGTTATTCTGACCTCTGTGCTGTCTGCCGGGAATTCAGGCATGTATGCTTCAAGTCGTGTTCTGTATGCTCTTGCCCGGGATGGCAAAGCGCCTCGCTTCCTGGGTCGGCTGAACAAAAAGGGCATTCCAATGAATGCCCTTCTCTTGACCACAGCGGTGGGTATGCTCGCTTTTCTAGCCTCCCTATTCGGTGATGGTATTGTATATACCTGGCTGCTTAATGCATCCGGGATGTGTGGGTTTATCACCTGGCTCGGCATTGCCATCAGCCATTATCGTTTCCGCCGTGCGTATGTGGCCCAAGGTCGAGATTTGAACGATCTGCCCTACCGTGCACGCTGGTTCCCATTTGGGCCGATCTTTGCTTTTGTGTTATGTATCATCGTCATTATTGGACAGAACTATCAGGCGTTCACGGGCGATCAGATCGATTGGAGCGGAGCCCTCGTCGCTTACTTAAGCGTTCCGCTGTTCCTGATCTTATGGCTGGGTTATAAATTTATTAAGAAAACAAAAGTTGTACCATTACAGGAATGTGATTTTACAACAACAAACGAATAACGTTATTTCATAGGCACCCTTCTTTCCGCTGGAAAGAAGGGTGCCTATTTGGTTCGTCCAATTTTCGGGATAGCTATCACTCAAGCAAAAAAGGACGCTCATGAATGAGCGTCCTTTTTCACCATAAGGTGTGTCCTATTATAATCATTCATACAAAGTTTGCTGTCACATGGTCCAGGTAATCTTCACACGCAGATCGACGGTATCCTCCATGTTGGACACGTAATACGATATTGACTTCATGCCAAGCTGATACAGATCCTGCAAATCCTCTACTAGTCCTGTCTCAGTACCTTTGTATCTAAAAGTCAGTGAGGTTCCGCCATCCTTGAGCACACTCTGAACTTTAGTTTTTAGCGCGGAATGACCACTAACTGCATCATTTTCATCATAGAGCGAGTATTCCAGCGTATGATAAAGCTGCTGGTACGCGGTTGCCTTGCTGCCTCCAGACTTCACCAAAGTTTGCAAAGCTTCACGATAGGGGGCAGATGCAGCAGGATACTTGCCTTTAGCTGTCCAGACATGGTCCCGTGCCATCTCATCATCACTGAGTAAATAATAACTGTGACTTACCTTGCCCTTACGGTCAGGAGTAGGGTCATCCCACGTCGTATCCATATGGTACCACTTACCATCCAGCTTGACGAGATTCCAGGCGTGTAATTGCTCACCAGCCGTTCCTTCCACAATCCGGTTCTCTATACCTACCTGCTCCAGCATGCGATAAGCCAGCAATGAATACCCCTGACATACGGTACTGCCGGTAACAAGTCCATCGTATGCAGTATATTTCTGCAAGGATGTATCGTAGGACAGGTTAAGTACAATCCAGTCATGAATGACTTTAACTTTCTCATGATTCGTCATGCCAGGCAATATAATCTCTTTGAGCACGTTGGTCACCTTACGGTTCACATAATCGGTCTGCTCCTTCGTTTCCCGATATGCCAGCTTCACATGTACCTCTGCGGATACATTGGAGCCTTTATAATTAAATGCGTAACTTTTAACGGTATATTGAATATAAGGATCACTGGTCATTGCTTCGTCAATGGAGCTCTGCAACTGTTTTTTGAGGCCTTTCACATTGCCTTTGTATGTAAAAACAAGTTCCTCTGTACGCTGGGACATCGCATTAAGCAACGTCTCGCGCAGATCCGTATTCGTGGATATGTCCGATGTTCCCGACGCCGCGTACAGCTGATCCAGATCAACCGCATGTGGCAGTGCCACAGCGACGAGACAGCCAGCCAATAGCAAGGTTATCACTCGTTTTCCGTGCTTGCCCATGAAAGGATACCACCTCTCTTTGCAAAGTTCTCATGCCTCATTGTATCACAAAAGGGATTGACGGCAGGCTTCTAGTTTTGTCGAAAAGCATCAAAAGAGACCCTCCGTAGAAGGTCCCCCTGTCTTCAGTAAAACAAACCTAACCTACCCGTTATCCTCATCATATGACTCTTCCGGGCATTTATGCAACAAACTCAAATCAATATAAACGATTGCCGCTCATAAAGGTATCCGTCTTACCCTGAAGCTTGGCCAGACGTTCCAATACCTGAGCCGCTTCGGCAACCGTCACTTTGCGTGCAGGCATGAATCGTCCTTCAATCGAAGGCAACAATCCCAGCTTGATGCTGAGGGAGACAGCTCCCTTGTTGTTGACTGCACTGGCATCTGCCAGGTTGGGAAGATCCGATGGCAATGTGTAGAATCCGGCTAATTTCTCATAGCGCAAAATGCGCACGAGCAATACCGCCAGCTCTTCACGAGTCATCTCCTCTTCTGGATTTAGCTTCGTTTCAGAGTCGGCACCCGCTAACCAGCGCTGATCGATCAATGTCCGCACAGCTTGGTAATAAGGGCTCTCCGGGGTAATGTCAGCGTATAAATTGCCATCCCCGTCTCCACTATAATACATATCCATATTCGGATTAATTGCTCTTGCCAGATAGGTAAACCAATCACCCTTGGTGATGACTCGGTCTGGGAATACACGTCCCTGTTCATCTGCAAGAAGCACACCATGTTGCACTATGTTCTGCAGGGCTGCTTCAGCGGCATGTCCCGTAATATCACTGGTGGTAACTTGAACTGCCCCAGTCGTACTGCCGTACATCGACTTCCATTCTCCCGTGTTAGCATCCAGCACTTCATAGGATACGCCAGTTAGTGGACTGTCCGTACGAGTAGGCATGTAGGCAAGCTTTACACCCACGGGAACGGATTCGCTGTTACCCATGCTGTACCCACCATAACGAGAGTAGGACAACACCAATTTGAATTCTTCAAGATATGTTGCTCTGGCTTTCTCATAACTAATGGCCGGTTTGACGTCCGTCGGTAGCTGCTCTGGCGTTGCAGCAACCAGCGCATAATATTCATTGAGCGTTCCATCATTTGAAACTTGTACCTGAACCGTATCATCCTTAACCAAAATTCCGTTTAGGTACCGTTGGAAAATAAATGTTCGTGCATCGTCCAATTCAAGCACCGTTGAAAGTCGGAATTGCTTGCTTGCATCCGGCACAAGTGAGATGACTGTATTGACAGCGAGTTTCTCTGCCTGAGATTTGGTCACGGTCTTGCCTTTCACTTCCGTCTCCGGCTTCTCTTGCTCCATGCCCGGCATCATGCGCTGATATATGTTCACACTGTAGATCTGTCCGGTTGCCGCATCAACCTGCGCCGAAATGTCTCTCATAAACATATAAGACACACTTGCATTGCGGTTGCTCCAGCTTAGACTCCAGACCTGATTGTTTGGACTTGCAAAACTGCCTTTAGTTAACTGGCTATAATCCAATTGGTAACCTTCGGGTATATTAAAACTCTTTTTGACCAGCTTCTCTGCCTGCTGAGCATTCAACTTCGACCCAGTATTCGGTGTAAAAGCAGCTACACTGCCCTTCAGAGGTTTGTCCTCCTGGGAGACTTCCTGAGAAAGGGTTTCACCTGTCAAGCTATTGATTCGATCCAGTGTATCCGCATTTAGTGGAATAACACTTGAGTTCTTCGGCGTGTATCCCAAGTAATACTTCTGGCCTTTGCGAGAAGAGAATCGGTCTTCGCTAATATAGGCCAGCTGAACATCGAACTGTTCCTCGAACTTCTGCTGAGCCTGCTCCGCTGAAACCGCTGCTTTCGATGATGGATATTCAGCTCCAATGGTCGTTCGTGAATATCCCGTAATCAAACCGCTCTGATCCACACTTATGTAGGCTGTTTCCGCCTCGGACACCAAGCCTTCATGTTTCAACTGGTAGCTGTAAGTATATTCTGTTCGGCCAAAGAGGGATTGCTGTGCATTATTTACATACTGATCATCAACGGCAACAAAGCCATCTTCCTTTAAATTCGGAATCGCCTTGTACAAAAACTCATCTGCCTGCTTTCTTGCTTCGGTTCTTGTTAATTTCGTCTCCGAATCCGAAACCTGCTTTTCCAGCAACTCTGAAGGCAAATGTACACTTAGCACTTCCCCTGTAACCGCATGAACCGTTGCGCTGAATCCAGTGGATCGGTTGCCTTCACGCAGTTCAAATCCGATATCCCACGCCTTATAATCTGGTGGCGGAAAAGAATTCGGTGAATCAAATCGTGCGTATGAAATCGTCGCCTTTTTTAACAAGGGAAATAAGTTCAGTATATTCTCGCTGGCTTGCTTGGAGGAGATTTTGGCTCCTTCAGGCACCTCGTTGTCTGTTAATCCAAGTTGTTGTTCCGTTTCCCCCGCTGCGGATTCTGTTACCTGTTCCGCTGTCGCTGCCGACGCGCTGCCTGCAAACCCTGGTGTCTGTGATGCCAGAAGCAAAGTTGCCATGGCTGCTGTAGCCGCTTTGGCTGTCAACATTTTGAATCGTACATTAAAATTCCAATCAAAACTCAAATCTGGACCTCTCCCTTCAATTTCATACAAGGATGCATGAAAATAACCTCGCATGAATATTGCCAGTCTATTCTATGATACCATAAGCTTCCTTTTTAATCGTCATTTTCCCAACAATTTTACAAATGTGAATTTCTGCATATTTTATAGAAACAGCAAAAAAACGCCAACTGGGTTGGCGTTTCGACGATCAGCCTGAGCATCAAGTGGGCTGAATTTTCTCTATATTGACGTTCGGCATAACAGATTCATTGGACTGAGCCTGCACCTTTACATGTGTTTTCAAAAAAGGAATCACCGTATTCCAGAACGCAGGATCTTCTTCTGAACAGCTATGGCCTCCACTATTGACCCATAGATGCTCCACGGGCGGATCCGCTTTGGACATAAAATATTCAAGTTCGCTTGGTGGAATAAAGTTATCACCTTTGGAATGTACCATAAGCATGGGTAGCTGCATTCCCTTGCGCCGTTCATTCAGCAGCATGACTGGATCACGCTGTCGATACGTTTTCAGAGATTCTCCAAGCCGCCAGAACCAGATTCGCGGAATCAGCTGGGCCAGTGGAAACAAAGGCAGACGGCGCCGTCTCAGCTCCGAACTGACGATAACCTCGAATTGGGATGGCATGGAGTCCGTGATCACCGCTGATACAGGAATGCCCTCCGTTACAGCGAGGATCGTGCCTAGCCCACCCAAGGAATGCCCAAGCACACCGATTGCAGCAGGATCAATTTCCGGGCGTGATGACGTATATTGCAATGCAGACAGCAGATCATCGCGGAACAGGTAAGCTGAAGCCGCTTTAACTGGGTCACTGGCTCCATGGCTTCGAACATCGTACATAAAGAGGGCGTAACCCGCTTCCCAAATGGGACGTGCATAACGGAGGACACGGGATCGGTTGGAGCCCCAGCCATGTGCAATAATAACCAACGGCCAAGGCTTCGGGAGATGAGCTCCAGCCGGAATGAACCAGCCATGCACTCGCCCCCCTCCACTCTCGAAGGTTATATCCTCAAATGGCATGGGCGGTGTGAGCGTAATCGGAACCTTTTTGGGGGTTTGACTCTTCACAGCTGCCTTCCATAAACCACCCGCAGTTACCGCGGCAACAGCAATCATCCCGCCAATCATCGTTTTAGCTTTCACTGGTGTCACTCCTCTCCGTTTTCTGGTCTAACTCCATCATACGACAGCAAGGTTAACCGGACGTTAATCCACATCACTTCTTATATTATCTAGTGGTTCAGAAGCTCTTCATATATATACCCTGATGTGTCTAGTCCACTTCCGTTAGCTTCAATGTTCAACCCTCGATTTTCGCTATTTCCACAAATGCACGAGTGCAAGCAGCGATCTGCTCATCGTTCCCTGCCGCAAGTGCTTCTCGTGGCAAAAGTGCACTTCCAAGGCCCACTGCCGCCGCACCAGCAGCATAATAATCTGCAATGTTATCCAGCGTGGCTCCTCCTGTTGCAAGCAGTGGAATATGATTCAATGGAGCCTTGATTTCACGTAAATACGGAATACCCATACTCGCCATTGGAAACAGCTTCACCGCTTTTGCTCCTGCTTCATAGGCAGCCACAATCTCCGTTGGAGTCATCGCACCGGGCCAGATCTCCACTCCATGTTCTACAGCATATTCAATAACAGACAGATCGACATTCGGAGACACGAGAAATTGAGCACCTGCTGCAACGGCTTCTTTGGCCATCTGCACATTCAGTACCGTGCCTGCCCCGATATAAGCCTTACCCTCATGCCGTTCGCGCCAGTCTGCAATAATATCATGTGCTCCAGGTGTGTTAAGTGTCACTTCCATCAGTCGGATTCCACCATCGGTCATTCCCTGCCCTGCTGCCTGAGCAGATTCCCGGCTAATACCACGAACAATAGCCACCAGTCTCGATTCCAATAATACTTCCGTCAGATTCATGCCAACTTCCCCTTGTTTCATAGATTCGGCAGCCGAGGACAAGTATTCGTTATCACCGCTTTTCCGTTAGTCACTATTGTAAAGCATATCGTCCCCTGGATGAAATCTTTTGATCCAATTTCTTGTGAGAGTGTGTGCACCAATATCTCCGGTATAAAGTTAAATAGGAACACAAAAAACCTCTCCATAGAAAAAGGGATTATTCATCCTCTTTGTTCCATTAGAGAGGTTTATTCTAAGCATTTTCTAGCACATTATCCTTCTCCAGATCCTTAAAATACTTATCATTATACAACATGCTGGGATGTGTCGGATGGTACATCAAAGCAATGTCATTGTGCTCTTTGGCTTTGGCCCGATTGCCCATCCGGTCATAACACACACACAATTGTAAATGCGGCATCCATGTCCATGCAGCTTCGTTCAATACGACCATCGGATCAGTTGGTCGTACGGCGCGGGTCGCCTGTTCATACCAGTATAAGGCTTTGCGGTAATCGGCACGGTCAGCAAAATATCCACCCAATCGGCAGCAGATCTCTGCCCTCGGTAAATCAAAGGCAAAGGATCTCAGCAATGCCGAGACTTCCTTTTCGGAATGTTCAAGTGCTGCCTCGCAATCAGCTATTTTCTGGCATGCCGCAATCTGATCTTCCACCCATCCCAGCCCAGTATCCAAAAATTTTCCATAGTAATGCACTGCATCTTCAAGATGCCCGTGGTCTTTCAATTCATTGCCAAAATAATATAAATCACGCGGAGAGAATTCCTCCCCTGCCTGTTCGCGTTTGCGATAAATCTTTAGATTGCGATCCGTGTATTCCTTATCTTTCTTATGCGTGACTGCCACATCACTATGCAGCAAATGACCGGCCACTTCAAGATATTCATGCACGGCACCAATCCAGCGATAATTCCGATCCCGGCGCACCAGTCGGTTCCGTCTCAGACTATATGCCACTTTTCCTTCCGCTGTAAACGACAGATGATAATCCATCGTGACACTGTCCACAGCAGGATCCAGGGAACGCTTTAGTTCAATGAACTTCACCCGGTCATCCGGTTCAAATACATCATCTGCATCCAGCCATAATATATATTCACTTGTTGCTTGTTCAAAGGCAAAGTTCCGTGCTGCCGCAAAATCATCCACCCACTCAAAATCGATGATGCGTTCTGTATAACGGGCTGCGATCTGACGTGTCTGGTCCGTCGAACCCGTATCTACGATCACGATCTCGTCAGCGATCCCATTAACCGAGTCAAGACATCTGGCAAGGGAAGCCTCTTCATTTTTCACAATCATACACAGCGAAATACTGATCGATTCCTCTCCGCGTATGGCTCTGCGATTAAAAGCAGCCACTCCCGGCAATTCCGATAGTCGGTAAATGTGATAGGCCGGAAAATGTGTATCCACATATAAACGAAACCCCAATGCCTGAGCACGGATGCAAAAATGGCGATCTTCTCCCCAGAACGATACATTCGGAATCTGGTCATAGGAAATCCCGGACTCCAATACATTCCTGCGAATAAGAGTACACGCCCCCAGTCCCCCCACTTCATAACAACCCGGAGTACGCAATTGCCTCAGGAATGCATCCGTTTGTGTACCTTCGTCCTCTGCTTCCTCCCCTGAGTTGCGTTTGCCTCCCTTGCGAAACAGGGCGTACTCATCCTGCAACCAGACTTGTGGCATTTCCCTTGTGCCCGGCTGCCATCGTGTCCAGAAGATATTGGAGATGATCTCCTTCCTGTTCGATACGAGCTGTTCCAATGTCCGTGGATGCAGGACGAGATCGGAATCAATCAAGAACACGGCATCGTATTTCTGGTCACGGGCATATGCCAAAATACGATTTTTCAGTCCGGCTACCCGCCAGATCTGTTCGTCGCGCCAATAATGCCCACCCTCGTCCTTGTTGTATACTCCTTTTCCCTGATTGGTATCTGCTTCATCTACATTGGCATCCAAAAGACTGCCTTCATGCCGAAGTACAAACTCACGGAGCATATTGGATGCCGCTTCTTCTTCATTGTCGTCCACAAACAGATAGTCTGTCGTCACCGTCGTTCGCTCAAGCGATTCCAAGGACTGGAGAAATTCACGTAGTACCGGGGCTGTCTGCCGAACAGGACTTGCGATAAGAATCTTTTCCTTTGGCTCTTCTTTACCTTTTTCTTTTTCCTTCTTCAATTCTATTGTCCTCCTTCCCTTATTCCGACCATTGCAAAAGTCTGGGCTCTGCATCCAAAATGGATTCGTACTGTTCCTTCCAGCCATATCTTGCATCCGGGTCCAGTGCCTGATAGCGCTCGTATTTACGAATTCGGTCCTCTGCACGTGCCCAACCATAATGCTTCACCCGAGGCGAGTGGCATCCATAGGCAAAATGCTGAATGGTTAGCGGGAAACGGCCGCAGTGCTGCGGAGTTTCCTTCCATTCATAGCTCCATTCCGGTCTGTATCGGACCAGGAATGGCCGATAATACGCATGAGCCTGCCAGTATTGATCTTCCCGGTAATGTGTATCGCTCCACATATCAAACAACCTGAAATAAATGGCGTCCTCCGCTCCACCCAACAGTTGATTCCGAACAGTCCCAAAATCCGTTGTCAGAATTTCATCCGCGTCCAGATTCAAAATCCATTCCGGTCCGGTAGCCACTGTTGTCTCCCACTGCTGCTTCCGTAAACTCACCTCATCTGCAAACAAGGAGGTCGGGTTCACAATCAACGTAAGCGGAATTCCCTCCAGCATTTCCTGGCATAAAGCAACGGTATGGTCTGTACTTCCGTCGTCAATGATTACTGCACGATCAATCCACGGCCGGTGAGTCTCTAACGCTTGTCTGAGATACCTGTGCTCCTCATTGCGGACAATCATGGACAAGGTGACATGCGGCCTCGTGGTTGCTTCACGATCTTCCAACTCCCCACCTCCAGGCTGAGTCTGTCACGCGTAATAACTGATGTGCTATGGATGATTAAAATGGCAGAACCCCTGATAACCTCAATATCTAATCTATGCGCGTCTGGAACAGGGTTATGTCTGGCAGGGAAACCTTTCATGACGTTTAGGAACCTTCAAAAACGATATGTTCTTCTTTTCTTGGACAACGACAAAAAAGGCACCCGCTTCCGCAGGTGCCTCGTTAATGTAATATTTCATTGGTTTAATTGTTAATGAACCTATTCAGATCGATATAAAAGAGGTCTGAATAATCAACGATATGCTGCCAGACGGTCATTCAGGCTGCGTGTTTGCCCGTACACATCCTGATACAGTGCAAATAGTCCGTCATACACCTTAACCGCTTCCGGGTTAGGCGCATAAGATTTCGCAGGACGAATGAACGCTGCTGCACATTCTTGCAAAGATGGGAACCAGCCACAGCCATAAGCTGCCAGCATCGCCGCGCCCATTGCTGGACCTTGCTCACTTTCCAATTTCACAATGGTTGCATTGAAGACATCGGCCTGCATTTGCAGCCAAGCTTCATTTTTGGCACCGCCGCCAATGGAGATGACTTCGTTGACTGTTTTGCCAGCGTTACGAAGAATATCAATGGACTCGCGCAGCGAGAACGTAATGCCCTCCATCACAGCACGTCCAAAATGCTCCAGCTTATGACTCGCATCCATGCCGATAAAGCTGCCACGAATGTTCGCATCTGGGTGCGGTGTACGCTCGCCAACGATATAAGGCGTGAACAACAACCCGTTGCTTCCCGCTGGAATCGCATCAATGCCCTGCAAGAGCACATCAAATGATTTGTCAGCTGCAAAAGTATCCTTAAACCAGGACAGGCTGTATCCTGCCGCAAGCGTTACCCCCATAATATAGAAGGCATCTTTCTCGCCATGGTTAAAAAAGTGAACTTTGCCTTCGAAATCGAGATCTTTACGCTCTTCATAAGAAAGCACTACCCCGGACGTTCCGATGCTGCACATCGTCTGTCCTTCACTCAGAATGCCTGCGCCAATGGCTCCGCAAGCATTGTCCGCACCGCCTGCATAGACTTTCGTTGCGGCTGCAAGTCCGGTTTGATCCGCAATCTCAGGCAGCAATGTGCCTACTTCTTCAAATGACTCCACAAGACGTGGGCACAAGGATACTGGCAGTTCAAAAGCTTCCGCGATTTCCTTGCTCCACTGCTTGCCTGCAACGTCCAGCAGCAATGTGCCCGCTGCATCCGAATAATCCATGGCATAATCACCTGTCAGGCGATACCGCACATAGTCCTTCGGCAACAGGAACAGCGCTGCCTGTTGCAGCAATTGCGGCTCGTTCTCCTGTACCCACAGGATTTTGGGCAGGGTAAAACCTTCGAGCGCACGGTTGCGGGCAATACTTAACAATTTCCCGTCCAGTACTTTCTCAATGCGGCGGCACTGAGCCGTTGTCCGTGTATCGTTCCATAGAATGGCATTGCGCAGCGGTTTACCTTCGGCATTCACCAGCACCAAGCCATGCATCTGTCCGGAGAAGCTCAGTCCTTCGATCTCCGAAGGATGTACGCCGGACACCTCCAGCAATTTGCGCAGCGAAACAATTGTCTGCTCTACCCAATCTTCCGGATTCTGCTCACTGTATCCAGCTTTGGGTTGGTACAGCGGATAAGCCTCGGAAGCTTCAAACGCCACTTTCCCTTCACGGTTAACCAGCACAGTTTTAACTGCACTTGTTCCCAGATCGACACCAATTACGTAACTCATGGGTTAACTCCTCTCATTTATCTCTGGTTATATCCACGAAGAGTCCAAGTTTACATGAGAGTCACTCCGTGATCAGAAAACCCTTGGATCGCCGTTACCCCCGGATTTCCTTCATCCCTTTAACAAGGGAGAAATCCGGGGATAAATGCGACCGTTTCGCTTCCTCCGGGTCCTTTCTGCTCACTCCGTTCTGCATGCTTAATCATGAACACACATGGATATGAAACGAGTAAAACGTACTCGTCTCTGTAGCTGAAAATCGTGCCAACGACATATATCTGTCATTAGTAATGGACATGCAAACCTTGATACTCATGAAATTCAATCCATTTCGGTATCAAAAAACCGTCCCCGCCTTCCCAGGGGAAAGTCGGGAACGGTCCGAATGTCATGCTTGTTCAGGCGTTCCGTGGTACAAGCTTGTACAGGGCAGGCATGGTCGTCACATGCCATGCCTTGCACAGATGAGACCCGGTATTAGTCAGCCAGGATGTATTGGTTGAGTTTTGCTCTCAGCAATTCCTGACGTCCGGATTGGTTTTTGCGTGGGCTTTCGTTGTTCAGCGCGTACTCTGCAAGGGAAGCCAGTGTTGCTTTACCTGCAACCACATCTGCACCGATACCTTCGCTGAAGCTGCTGTAACGTTTTTCGATGAAGTCATCGAATACACGATCTTCAATCAATTTCGCTGCTACTTTCAGACCTTTAGCATACGTATCCATACCCGCGATGTGTGCCAGGAACAGATCGTCTGCTTCGAAGGAACCACGACGTACTTTGGCGTCAAAGTTCACACCACCACGGCCAATACCGCCGTTTTTCAATACTTCGTACATTGTCAATGTAGCATCGTACATATCAACCGGGAACTCATCTGTATCCCAACCGATCAGCATGTCGCCTTGGTTGGCATCGAGGGAACCGAGCATGCCGTTTGTACGGGCAACGCGGATCTCGTGATCGAATGTGTGACCAGCCAGTGTAGCATGGTTAGCTTCCAGGTTCAGTTTGAAGTGTTTGTCCAAACCGTATTTTTGCAGGAAGGCAATAGAAGTTGCTGCATCATAGTCGTATTGGTGTTTGGTTGGCTCTTTCGGTTTAGGCTCGATCAGGAATTGTGCATCAAAGCCAATTTCCTTCGCGTAGTCTACTGCCATGTGGAACATACGGGCAATGTTGTCTTGCTCCAGTTGCATGTCTGTGTTGAGCAATGTGTCATAACCTTCACGACCGCCCCAGAACACATAGTTTTCTGCACCTAGACGGTTACCCACTTCCAGACCTTTCTTGATTTGCGCTGCAGCATGAGCGTACACATCTGCGTTGCAAGTGGAAGCTGCACCAAACATAAAGCGTGGGTTGGAGAACATGTTCGCTGTATTCCAAAGCAATTTTTTGCCGCTGGATTTCATGTGGCCTTCAATCAGGTCAACGATCGTATCGATGTTGCTGTAGAACTCACGCAGGCTGTTGCCTTCTGGTGCAATGTCCACATCGTGGAAACAGAAGAACGGGAGATTCATTTTTTCCAAAAATTCAAATGCTGCTTCCACGCGTACTTTCGCGAGGTCCAGACCGGAGTATTTATCCCAAGAACGAACAGCAGTCTCCGCACCAAACGGGTCACTACCACCCGCTGTTAATGTATGCCAGTAAGCCATGCCGAAACGGAAGTGCTCTTCCATCGATTTGCCGGCTACAACTTCTTCCGGATTATAATGTTTAAAAGCAAATGGATTCGTGGAATCTTTACCTTCGAACGAAATTTTATTAACGGATTCAAAATAGGCCATGTAAAATGCCTCCTCAATAGTTTTGAAAGTAATCGTTTACAACGTTATCCTAACACATCGGTTATACTTTGTCTATTGGTTAAACAAAGTAAAAATAAAAATGTTTTTTGCACGTTTGTTTACGCTATAATAGTCGAATAGCTTGTTTACGGATTGCGGGTCTGAACCCTTTTATAGAAGAATAGGAGTGCCTTATGGATATGAAAATTACCGGAGACCAGATGCTGGTCAAAAAAATAAACAAGTCGATCGTCCTGGATACGATTCGGCGTCATGCCCCCCTCTCCCGTGCGCGGGTATCCGAGATTACAGGGCTGAACAAAGCAACGGTATCCAATCTAGTTGCCGATCTGATCAATGATGAACTCTTGCAGGAAATTGGCCCTGGGGAATCCAGCGGTGGACGTAAACCTCTGATGTTGCTGTTTCGCGGTACATCGGGATATGCCGTAGGTTTGGAACTCAGCGTGACCCACTTAAAAGGTGTGCTCACCGATCTGGAAGGTCATATTATCACAGAGTACGCTGTGAAACTGGAACATCATGATGTGTCCTCTGTATTTGAACAGTTGAAACTTGCGGCAGAAGATCTGATTCATGCAGCCCCTCCCTCCCCTCACGGGGTAATTGGAATCGGAATCGGGGTTCCGGGCATGGTGGACGAGGAAGGAACGGTGCTTTTTGCACCCAACTTGGGGTGGGAGAAGGTTCCCCTGCGTGCCATGCTGGAAGAAGTATTCGAGTTACCTGTCACGATCGACAATGAAGCGAATGCAGGTGCGCATGGAGAATTGAATTTTGGTGCAGGTATCGGTGTACGTCATCTGATTTACATTAGTGCAGGCATCGGGATCGGTTCAGGTATTATGGTGGATGGCGAGCTGTACAAAGGAGCCTGGGGATATGCCGGAGAAACCGGCCATATGTCCATTGAAGCAGAAGGCAGACCATGCTCCTGTGGTAATCGTGGATGCTGGGAGTTATATGCTTCAGAGAAAGCTTATGAGCACCCGGATCATCAGTTGCTTTTGCCGGCACATACGACACGGGAATTGATTGATTATGCACAGCAAGGCCATGAAGATGTATTGAAGTTATACCAAGAAATCGGCCGCAAACTGGGGGTTGGCATCACTAATATCGTCAACAGTTTCAATCCTGAACGCATCATTATCGGCGGCCCTCTCTCTGAAGCAGGACCATGGATTGAAACGGCGCTGAAACAAGTGGTAGAGGAGCGTACATTGCCCTATCACCGTCGCAGTTTGCAGATTGAATGGGCTGCTCTAGGCAGTCGGTCCACACGTGTTGGTGCCGCTTATTCAGCAATCTCCCAATTTCTAGGTAAAATAAGAGTGTCCGTCTAATAACTGATGAAAATTGACATCATTTCGCCCCATTTCCTCCCTTTTTGTTAAAGAAATCCAGAGGTATAATAGGGTTATGTGATTTTTGTCATGGCGGCATGAATGTCGCCGTGTTAATTCCGATGACGAAACGGAGTGAAAATTCGTGACCTACGTGGATACTTCAGATATCTCGGCGCAAATGTTTGTCACCGTACTCCTGTTCCTGATCGTGCTTGCGCCGCTGTTCAGCCTTGGCATACTTCGATTGTTTCAGAGCAAAAAGAAGGCTGGTTTCATGTACATGCTGTCAGGCGTACTGGTGTATGTAGTATTTCAGACCTTTATGAGTATATTTTTTTAGATAAGATAAAATATGTTTAATTTTAACGTCAAATCCCCTTTTACATCCACAAAAGAGTTCATGAAAACATGTGCTCTGTTGTAGCTGTGAAAGGGGATTTTTCATATTACCTATTTAAATGGATCATACTCACTAGCTTTTGGAGTTCTCTTGATTGCGCTCTTCCATCATTTCCACAATGTCTTGAATTTGTCCCATGACAGAAATCGGATCCGAGAAATAGAATTTGTAACCGTCAATTTCGTATAACTCATTGTTTTTGACCGCATCTAACGTTCCCCACACCGGATCGCTCGCATAGTCGTATGATTCCGCTTTGGCATTCACGGCCATAAATACGTGATCACCAGCATATGATTCGGCGAGCTCATTGGAGATCGTAGCCCAGCCCACTTTCGGATCAATGCTGCGTTCCACGTTCTCGTTCATAGGCAAGTCCAATTCACCATGGATCGTTCTGCCCGTATGCGCATTACCATAAAGCGTGATGTCTTTGCTCAAGCCTCCGTCAAACACAGTAACGGTTTCCCCCTCTTTGATTATACTGCTTAAACGCTCCTTGGCCGAAGTCACCTTTTGTTCAAAATCGGTAAGCCATGCCGATGCTTCAGCCTCTTTTCCCAATATAACGCCAAGCTCTTTAACCTGATCACGAACCGGAGCTGAGTTGTCCAGAAAGACGGTTGGGGCGATTTTGGAATAAGCATCGTAACTTTTGGCATCGCCTGTAACGATCAGGTCAGGGCTCAGTGCAGTTATTGCTTCAAGATTGTCCGAAATATCCTCGATACCGGAAACCTTGCCCTCCAGATAAGGGTTTTGCATGAATACGCCATTACTTCCTACAGGTTTTACATCCAAGGCCAGAATATGACCCAAGAAGAAATCTGTTACGACACGCTGCGGATTAGCAGGCACTTCAACCTCGCCCATGGAACTATTCACTTTACGTGTCGTCGCTTGTGTATTTTCATTTGTATTATTTTCGCTTGTACTGTTCACTTGGGAAGATGGTGCATCCGATTGAGCTGTACTTCCATCTCCAGTTGCAGCCCCTGTATTCCCCGAAGAACCGCCACTACATGCACTTAACAGCAACCCAAAAGCCATTAGCAAAGCTATCGGAACTCTCTTTATATTTCTTAACATATCGTCAGACCCTCCATCTAGGTGTTGATAATAATTATCATTATCACATAAAGGAATATAACATGGGGGTAAAGAGCCAACAATATGATTTCTTCCTGCTAAGGATGTAACATCTTCCTCTACAATCTGCTTACGGTACTTCTGTGGGGAAACTCCCATATACTTTTTAAAGGCGTTGCTGAAGTAATATGCATCTTGATACCCAATAGAAGAGGCAATAATCCGTAAGGGAAGCTTTGTTTCGACTAAGAGCTTGCACGCTTTTTGCATACGCAAACGGATTAGGCAGTCAATCGGTCCACGATTCAGCACTTGTTTGAAACAATTAGAGAGATGACCCGGACTACGTTGCATTACTATAGCCAAAGAATCCAACGTATGAGGCTTCGCATAGTTCTTCAACATGTATTCCAGAGTAAGTGTGACCAATTCAACAGGACTAGCTATTTTTACAATCGGAGACTGCAGATAAAAATCATGCACCATGTGATAAACCCATTGGTAGAATGATGCTTTGAGTTGAAGTGGCACCGAAGGCCCATGCTCCTGCTGCTCCTGAATTTCCAGCATACGATCTGTAATTTCATATATCATCATCGGCTGAGTTGGTGTCACACGGTATGTAACATAGGTTGGATTTCTGTGTTTGTCTAATAACAGCGGTTCATCGCCGTACGTTGGCACCCATTCTGCTTTATACGAAATCACGATATACTCCGCTCCCTCTGAACCTGCGTTAACTTCAAACCTGCTTTTGGGAGGAGCATGAATAATCTCAAAATGATTGATGGAATAGAGCTTTTGATTGAGCAGTACCAGCAAATTACCTCTTCTAATACAGAAAAAACTGCTAGACTGAATCGTGAATAATTTTCTTTGCCCTTTTGCGAGAAGAGCATGTTCAACATGAATATCTCGTATATTCGCCTGTTCCCAGAAGCGAAAATGCTCCTGTTGTTCTATAATCATGCTGACTGTTCACCTCAATGCTTACGACTTAAGAAAAGAATATCGCACTTCTGTTCATTGGACAATTCGAAGATTAATGAAGTAGATCTGAATCAAATAAAGAAGCCTCAGTCCTGATTCGGACTAAGGCTTCTCCAATATATATTCAAACGGCTCGCGCGAACCGGAATAGCTGCATGTGACTTGAACTTACCCTATACAGGGTAAATTAAGCGTCCAGCGCTTTGGCGAATTGAGTTTTGTTCATACCCAGAATACGGTGCTCACCAATGACAGTCAGAGGTACGGCACGTACGCCCATATCCCATACTTGTTGTGCGAACTCATCGCTTGTCTCGATGTTGCGCTCTTCATAAGAGATGCCTTTGTCAGCCAAGAAGCTTTTTACTGATTTGCAGTTTGGGCAGTTGGTTGATGTGTATACAATTACGTTTTCCATGTTTATTCACCTCATATTGTTTTTTTTATAGCTAATCTATTGATCAAAACAGCTCTTCCTTACAGGACTACAGCGCTGTGCTCCAAGCTCTCAATATATTTCTCTGTATCCATTGCAGCCATACATCCACTACCTGCAGCTGTGATCGCTTGTTTGTAACGAGTATCCTGTACATCACCACAAGCGAATACGCCTGGGATATTGGTTTCGGATGTGCCCGGTGTAGTCAGAATATAACCGTGTTCGTCGGTTGTGATCTGTCCGCCCAGGAATCCAGTGTTTGGTGTGTGACCAATTGCAACGAATACACCGCTAGCAGGGATGATTTCTTCTTCACCTGTTTCGTTGTTCAGTACTTTCAATCCAGTTACGCCGTTGTCGCCAGCCAGCACTTCAAGAGGGGTACGGTTCAATGCCATCTCCACTTTCTCGTTGCTGCGTGCACGATCCTGCATGATTTTGGAACCACGCAGTTCTTCACGACGGTGTACCAAGGTTACTTTGGAACCGAAACGGGACAGGAAGCTCGCCTCCTCCAGCGCGGAGTCTCCACCGCCAATAACGATGATTTCTTTGTTGCGGAAGAAGAATCCGTCACATGTCGCACATGTGCTGACACCACGGCCCACATTCGTTTCTTCTCCAGGAATACCGAGGTATTTAGCAGATGCGCCTGTAGACAGGATCAAGGTTTCGGATACGAGTTCACCCATGCCTTCAACCTGAATTTTGAATGGACGCTCGCTCATATCGATGTTGTTTACCCAGCCTGTACGGAATTCTGCACCGAAGCGTTCTGCTTGTTTGCGCATATTGTCCATCAGTTCAGGACCCATAATGCCGTCAGGGAAACCTGGGAAGTTCTCCACTTCTGTTGTTGTTGTCAGTTGACCACCAGGTTGCGGTCCTTCAATAACGAGTGGATTCAAGTTGGCACGTGCCAGATAGATTGCTGCTGTCAGCCCTGCAGGGCCTGTTCCAATAATAATTGATTTATACATGTATAGTTCCTCCCCCGGGTTCTACAAAAAGGTCAGGCTCTCCGGCATCAAAAGCAAAGGCTTTTGCATACACTAGAACGAAAGCCTACATCATGTCCACATGAACTGCCCGTTATGACAATTAACCTATGCAGAAACGGAATTCTAATTTATAATCATTCTAATCTGTTGTTCATTATGATCTCTTTTATGTACGGTGTCAATGCTCGGCAGCGATTATGAAGAAGTCTTCATCAGGAGGGAAAATGGAAGCATGAACGATGCACTCATTGGCAGCTTTATCTCAGCCATGTCTACCGGCCTTGGGGCCATACCTATTCTATTTATGCGCAAAGTAACACACCGCCTGCGTGATATTTTGCTTGCTTACGCAGCAGGCATCATGACCTCTGCCTCGGTGTACAATCTCATACCGGAAGCACTCGGGCAATCCAATTTGTTCGTACTTGCCCTTGGTATCATGCTGGGCAGCATGGTTCTGCTTGTGCTAGAGATGAAGATTCCCCATGTGGATCTGGAAAATCCCGAGAAGATGCCTTTCAAAATTGAAGCCAAAGCCTTCATGATCATTGCAGCTATCACCATGCATAACCTGCCCGAAGGGCTATCGGTAGGTGTCAGCTACGCAAGCAGTGACGCAGGACTTGGCAATCTGATTGCCTTCTCCATTGGATTGCAGAATGCGCCGGAAGGATTCCTGGTGGCCCTCTTCCTGGTCAATCAGAACATCGGTCGCTTCAAGGCGCTTGGTATCGCCACGCTGACGGGTGCAGTTGAAATTGTTACAGCCATGATTGGTTACACACTCAGTAGTCTGGTCTCTGGTCTGGTCCCATACGGTCTTGCCTTTGCAGCGGGTGCGATGATGTTCATCGTGTACAAGGAACTGATTCCCGAAAGCCACGGCGACGGCAATGCACGGGCGGCAACGGTTTCCTTTCTGCTTGGACTGATCACGATGATTGGTCTAACTGAACTCTTTTAATGGAAAAGAACAAAGAACAGCCCTCACATGAACACAAGAATGGACGGCAAAAAACCTGAAAGGACAGCGGATCGCTGAACTTCCAGGTTCTTTTTTTGTTCACAAATGAAGATTAAATGAAATAATTGGAACGATCTGTAAAGGTCATTATACGATCACAATTCGGATTTGATGAATCGAATCAATTCGGCATTGAATTTTTCCAATTCATCATAGAATGCCCCATGACCACTCTCCTCAAAAGCAATCAATTGAGAACCGGCAATGCCTTTATGCATCTCATCGGCAAACTCAAACGGACAGATCTCATCCTTCTTCCCGTGCAAAATGGCTGTAGGTACCTGAATCGAACTCAGGTCACCTCGCAGATCCTCATCTCGCAAGGCAATCGCACTGTTAATCGTACTGTAAGATGAAGCCTCCATGCCGAGTGCATGGAACCAATCCATAAACGACTGGCTGTGCTGCTTCGCGAAAAACATGCCGCCAAACGTCTCCAGCAGCTTCGGACGATCTGCGAAGATCGGCTCAATAATCTGCTCGGTAAGCTGCGCTGGAGTCAGGCCATACGGATAACCCTCACGCTGCGTGAACACTGGTGCCGCGGCAGACAATAGCGCCAGCTTGGATACACCATGTCCCGCATGGCGGGCCATATAATGCACGGCAATCGCTCCACCCATGGAGAAGCCTGCAAGCACCACGTCGGTCAACTCCAGATCATCAATCACGGCACGAACATCGTCCGCCATCCGGTCGTAGTCATAACCTGTGGACGGAGCATCCGACTTGCCATAACCTCTGAAATCTATTGCTATGGCACGAATGCCATGATTCGGCAGTACATTTAATTGATATTCAAACATTTTATAATTAACTGGCCAGCCGTGCAAAAAGACAACCGGTGTGCCCTGGCCAATATCTTCAACAAATACACTCACATTCGGTTCCACTTGTACGTAACGTCCCATTTTTCACAGCTCCCTTATTGTCATCTCGTTGCAGCGGCAGTTTGCCGCACTGCATGGTAATGTTCCAATAACAACGTTCCCTTAGTCATATTTCATGTAGAATGTTCCTCTGGAATCGTCTCTTCGATTCATTACCCGCTGACCCAAGGTTCAAACGCCGGCTTTTTCAAATGAATTTAGTTATCGCAGCAGTCTTAGTCCATTCAGAATAACCAGGATCGTGCTGCCTTCATGGCCTACCACGCCCAATGGTAACGCAACATCTTGAAGGAAGTTGCCCGCGATTAAAGCCAGAATTACCGTGATGGCAAAAAACATATTCTGCTTCACCGTCCGCTGGGCCCGGCGAGCCTGCCTGATCACCCAGGCGATTTCTTCAATATTGTCATTCATCAGTACAACGTCTGCTACTTCCAGTGCAGTGCCGCTACCTGATCCCCCCATACCCATGCCAACCGTTGCCGCTGCAAGTGCAGGCGCATCATTCACACCATCCCCAACCATCAACACTTGCCCATACTGTTCGCGAAGTAGATGCACCTGCTTCACTTTATCTTCGGGTAACAAACCTGCGTATACCAGGCTCACACCTGTCTCACGGGCGATCACTGCTGCCGATTCGGGACGATCACCTGTCAGCATAGCCACTTTCAGACCCATCGCTTCCAGCCTTTTCACCGCTGAGGCCGCTTGTGGGCGCACAGTGTCCCTCATCGCGATCAGTCCGGCCATCTCCCCGTTCGCTGTTATGGCAGACACGGTTTTGCCTTCTCCCTCAAGTTGGGCACGTATGCCATGCCACACAGCAAGATCATTCATATCAGAAACATCCAATTGCTTCTCTATATCATTTGCGTTATTTACCTCACTGATATGATGCGTATCCAATTCATCCGTTTTGCCAATTTTCCAGAGAACGCCGTCTACTTTCCCCTCAATCCCCCAGCCTGTCAGAGCTTGAACCTGTTCAGCAATCGGGAGGTTGATGTCCTCCTTGCTTGCCTGCTCCACAATGGCCCGAGCCAGCGGGTGCACCGAAAGGTTCTCAATGGCGGCTACCGCCCCCAACAACTGTGTCCGGTCATATCCGTCTGCCGTTATAATATCGGTCACCTGTGGTGTACCCATCGTCAATGTCCCTGTTTTATCAAAAGCAACCACCCGAGTCTGGGCCATATTCTCCACATGAGCGCCACCCTTGAAGAGAATACCGCGGCGAGCACTGCTGGACATTGCTGATAACATGACCGGCATAATGGAAGAAACCAGGGCACAAGGTGAAGCTACAACCAGAAAGACCATTGCTTTGTAAAACGCCTCGTTCCACGTCCAACCAAGCAATAGCGGTGTTCCGGCAATAACCAGCACCGTTACGGCGACAACAATACGGGCATATATCCCCTCGAATCGCTCAATAAAGCGTTGGGAATCCGGCACTTCCGTCTGCGCTTCTTCCACCAGTTTAATGATTTTGCCAAACAACGATCCTTCAGCGGATTTGGTCACCTCCACATATAGGGCACCTTCGCCGTTCACAGTACCTGCAAATACGTCGTCACCAGCAATTTTGTCTACAGGTAAGGATTCACCTGTAATCGAGGCCTGATTGATAAAAGAGCTGCCTCGGTACACGACACCATCCGCCGGAACCAGTTCGCCCGGTTTCACCAGCAACAGATCCCCAGGCTGCAAATCATCGATGGATACACGATTCATCTTCCCGTCCTCAATACGCAGCGCCGTTTCCGGTTTGAGCGCCAGCAGTGATGAAATATCCTTGTGACTGCGCTCCGTTGCATAGCTTTCCAGTGCACCACTTAACGCAAAAATAAAGATCAGCATGGCGCCTTCATTCCAGTAGCCGATGGCTGCCGCTCCCAACGCTGCTGCAATCATGAGCAGATTCACATCGAGATCACGATCCTTGACCAGTGTCTCAATGCCTTCTTTAGCCTTGGTCCATCCACCTATGGCATAAGCAACAATATATAGTAGTACGGATAACGGGTTAGACCATGATGCCGTCGCCCAGGCAATAAGCATCAAAAGTCCACTGCCCAGAGCAGCTTGCATTTCTTTGTTGCGCAACATAGCCCGAAAGTCTGGTTTGCGCCCCCGGCCTGGGCCAGGTGTATTGGCTGAACGCTGTTCAGCTTTGGCCTGGGTTTGAATGGGTTGGTGTATCGCTTGCATATGAATCACAATCCTTTCTGATTGTCGGGTTGTGGATTGCACTTTGCTGCATCCATGTCCCCTGTATTGAAGTCGTATTGAGAATGAGAGCCATTGTTAATACCCTAAAAATGACACATGCTGCTGCGGGAATCCCGCAGCAGCATGGTTATTGAATGATTTTCAAATCATTTTGAATGAGAATGATAATCATTTTTGTACTTATGCAATTATTTTTACCCAATACAACTTTTGCTTTATTATATGCCTGTGCTCTGTATTTGTAAATGGGTTTTTCACCTTAGCCGATGTAAAATAAAAAAAGCCACTCGTCCATAAGGACAAGCGGCTCGTGTGAATTAAATTTATTAACGTTATGAATTAAACACTAACGCTTGATTGCTGGCTAGCTTTAATGGCTTGCTCTAGATCGTAGAGGATATCCTGAATATTCTCTGTGCCTACAGATAAACGAATCAGCTCAGGGTTAACGCCTGCTGCGGTTTGCTCATCTTCTGTCAGCTGTTGGTGCGTCGTACTTGCCGGATGAATGATCAGTGACTTGGAGTCACCTACGTTGGCAAGGTGGGAGAACAGCTTCACATTTTCAATCAGTTTGCGTCCTGCATCCACGCCGCCCTTGATACCAAAGGTCAGAATAGCTCCCTGGCCTTTCGGCAAATACTTCTGTGCCAGTTCATAGGAAGGGTGACTCGGCAAACCTGCGTAGCTTACCCATTCCACATCCTCATGTTTCTCCAGATATTGCGCCACAGCCAGTGCGTTGCTGCTATGACGTTCAACACGCAGATGCAGTGTCTCCAGTCCTTGAATGAGCAACCATGAATTGAAAGGTGAGATCGTAGCACCCAAGTCGCGCAGCAATTGTACACGAGCTTTGATAATATAAGCAATCGGCCCAACCGCTTCCGTATATACAACACCATGATAGCTGGAATCCGGCTCTGTCAGTCCCGGGAACTTGCCACTTGCTTTCCAGTCGAATTTACCGCTGTCCACAATAACTCCACCAATGGAAGTACCGTGACCGCCAATAAATTTGGTAGCCGAATGAACGACAATATCAGCTCCATGTTCGATTGGACGAAGCAGATATGGACTTGGGAATGTATTGTCTACAATCAAAGGAATGCCATGTTCATGGGCGATAGCTGCCACAGCTTCAATATCCAGTACGTTGCCTTGCGGATTACCAATCGTTTCAGCGTACAATGCTTTTGTTTTGTCCGTAATCGCCGCCCGGAAATTTTCAGGATCACTGGAATCTACAAACTTTACATCTAAGCCAAGTTTCGGTAGTGTGGTTGAGAACAGATTGTACGTTCCTCCATACAGACTCGCTGCGGAAACAATCTCATCTCCCGCACCTGCGATGTTTAAGAGGGAGAACGTAATCGCTGCCTGACCGGAAGCGGTAGCCAGAGCACCAGCGCCTCCCTCAAGTGCAGCAATACGTTGTTCGAACACATCCGTGGTCGGATTCATCAGACGTGTATAGATATTGCCAAACTCTTTCAATCCAAACAGATTGGCTGCATGCTCCGTATCACGGAATCCGTAGGATGTTGTTTGGTACAACGGTACTGCACGTGCATGGGTAGTCGGATCAATCTCCTGGCCGGCATGAATTGCCAATGTTTCAAATGAAAGCTCACGTTCGTTTGACATAAATCTGTTTCCTCCCTTAACTTATACGTTTGGCAAATCCCTAGATGTCATGACATGGTGGCGTATGTTTTCCATATTCTCTCACAAGATGTCGCTTTTGAAAAGAAATATTTCCGATTTTTCCGATGAGAAATATTAAATATGTATGATGAAGACTGCTACACCAAAAAAACCTTTGCGGGAGCAAAGGTTTTAAGGATTTTTTTGCAACCATTACCTGCTGAACTTCTGCGCGAATTTGTACCGTTTATACCCGAACGCCACTCCAAATCTCACGTAAATGCTTGGCCGCCGGGACAGCTTCTTCCGCCGTTACCCCTTCTAGTGAAATATCGATATGTGGTTTATAGGTTTTCAATAGTTCAAAAAATAACGGATAATCCAGAATGCCCACACCCGGCACCGGATTGAACTTCTCACCCTGCGCATTGAAAGCCACATCTTTGGCATGAATGACAATGATGCGCTGATACAGCGTTTCCATCACCTCACGCAGGAATGCAGACTGGTCAGCCACATGCGGCTGTTTGATCAGATTACAAGGATCGAACAGCATGCCCAGATTGGATGAAGGAATTTCTTCAAACAGACGGATCATATGTTCACGTGTATGAAGCGTATGAGTAGATACAGGCTCAATCGCCGCATGAACGCCCCACTTTTCCGCCTCTTCAGCCAGTTCCTCTACCGTCTCTCGCAGCACCGTCCATGCCTTTTCTTCATATCCGTCCGGATGAGAGTCGCGATACGTATCCAGGCCCCCAGTCTCCGTTGCCACCATGCTGCAACCGAAATCCCGGGCATAACGCAGATGCTCCTTAAATCGTTCAATGTCTGCACGACGGGCCACAGGATCAGGATCAATCGGGTTAATGTAGCAACCCAGTACCGCAATCTTGACTCCACGCTGTGCAAATTGATCTCCGATCTCGTTCGCCAGTCCAGGGCTCAGCTTGCCATTGGCCGAATCCACATCCGACAAGGCCTTGGCTAATGCCAGCTGGACAGAATTAAATCCGTTATCTGCGATGGTCTGTGCAAGCTGTGCTGTAGGCTGTTTACCAAACGTATGCGCAAGAATACCAAGTTTCATGTCACTGTCTCCTTTGCAATCTGATCGCTGACAGCGTTAACGAGCCATCCAGCCGCCATCCACATTCAGTACGTGACCATTCAAATAATCCGAAGCCGCCGATGCCAGGAAAACAACCGGACCTTTCAGATCCTCAGGTGTTCCCCAGCGTCCAGCCGGAATTCGTGCCGTGATGTCACGGTACCGATTTTCATCGGCGCGAATCTGAGTCGTATTGTCTGTTTCCATATAGCCTGGTGCAATCCCGTTGATTTGAACACCTTTGCCTGCCCATTCATTTGCGAGTGCTTTCGTTAAACCGGCAACCCCATGTTTACTGGCCGTGTATCCCGGTACGTTAATTCCGCCCTGATAAGACAGCATGGAGGCAATGTTTATGATCTTGCCACTTCCCCGTTCAATCATATGTCTGCCGGCCAACTGGCTCAGGAAAAATACCGTGTTCAGGTTTAGACCTATGACATCGTGCCAGTCCTGCTGACCGTGATCGGCTGCAGGTGTACGACGGATAATTCCCGCATTGTTAACAAGAATATCAATTCTCCCTTGAAAAGCTAATGCCTTTTCAAACACCCCGGTCAATTCGTCCTCACGGCTTAAATCAGCTTCAATTACATACGCTTTGCGTCCTAGAGCCTCAATGGCACGCGCTGTTTCCGATGGATTGGAGTAAGACACCAGCACAACATCTGCCCCGGCTTCAGCAAGGCCAATCGCCATTCCTTGCCCCAGACCTCCTGATGTACCAGTGACTAGTGCAACTTGTCCGCTTAAATCAAATGGGTTCATGAATGATTCCTCCGCATGGTTATTGGGTTGCAAGCCGTGTTCTTCAGCCTCGTCAGTCACGTAACCACTGTGGAACTGAAGGTCAGCTCTGATAATCCACTTCGATACCATTTTGCCTGTAAAGGGACGCTGTCTCCTCATCCAGCCGACTGTCGCTGATGATGCAGTCCAACTCCGAACAGTGTGCAAAAGTCCGAAGGGCAAATTGTCCGAATTTATAATGATCCACGACGCCATAGACCTGCTGAGAAGCAGAGATCATTGCTTTTTTTAGTGGCACCAGATCTCCTGTATATATGGAAAGTCCAAATTCCGGATGAAGTGCCGTCGTTGAGATAAACGCTTTGTGAATGTTGAGACCGGAAATAAAGGCAGCCGTATCGTCTCCCACCAGCATATTGCGGACTCTTGCTCCGCCGGGCACAACCAGTCGTACCTGCTCCTTTTTGGTCAGCTCAGCAATAATGAACAAATCATTGGTTACCACGGTAATGGACTGATTGTCCATTCGCTTCGCCATCTCCAATGTAGTGCTTCCGCCGTCCAGCGCAACAATATCTCCTGGCCGGATATAAGCAAGGGCTCGCTCGGCAATCTCTGTTTTCTCCGAATGATGCTTTTCCGTAGCCCCACGACTCGTGAGGATGCCGTACTGGTCGTTCTGAGCCAGCATCGCACCCCCATGGACACGTACGAGCAATCCCATGCCCTCCAGCTTATCGAGATCCTCCCGTACAGTCTTGCCCGTCACCTGCAGCAGTTCACTCAGATCACTCACGGTGACTTCCTGCCGTTCCAGCAGAGCCTCCATAATTTTTTCATGTCTTTTCAATGGATTCATCACAGATCAACTTCCTGTTTCTTTGGAATTTACGCGCCTATTTCAGGTCCTTCATCGCCACGCCGTCCATATCCTCGAACGTCTGGTTTTCACCAGCCATTGCCCAGCAGAACGTATAGCTGCTCGTACCGACACCACTGTGGATGGACCAGCTAGGAGAGATGATGGCCTGACGGTCACGTACAACCAAATGCCGTGTTTCGTTTGGCTCGCCCATCATATGGAATACGACACCATCTTCCGGCAGGTTGAAATATAAGTATACTTCGGAACGGCGGTTGTGGGTATGTGCAGGCATGGTATTCCACATGTTGCCCTTGTCAAGTTCCGTAATGCCCATCACCAGCTGACAGCTCTGGATTCCGCCTTCTCCCTGGTGGATATAGCGGTAGATTGTCCGTTCGTTCGAGCTTTCGATACTGCCGAGGTGGTTCGGCTGAGCTTGTTCTTGCGTTGCTTTTACTGTTGGATATGTGTGGTGAGCCGGTGTAGATACAAAATAAAACTGAGCCGGCTGATCGTTGCCGCTGCTCTTGAACACAACTTCTTTTACACCTCTGCCGATGTACAGGCATTCCTTCGCACCAATCTCGTATCCTTGGCCGTCAGCTGTCACAGTTCCATGACCTCCAACATTAATGATACCGATTTCACGACGCTCCAGGAAAAAGTTCGTTCCAATATCCTTCAGATTCACTTCAAGTGCAATATCCTTGCTTTGAGGTACAGCCGTTCCTACAATATAACGATCTACATGAGAGTAAACGGTTACCAATTCATCTGTGGCAAACAATTGCTCCATCAGGAATTCCTCGCGCAGACGGGATGTATCATAGTTTTTTACTTCATTCGGGTGTGCAGCATAACGGTTTTGCATCATTAATCCATTCCTTTCGTTAGTCAGATAATGTTCATATAAGTTCATTTTAGTTCATTTTGTATCTTTTGTGTACCTTTTTTTGAAAATAAAAGAACCCAACGGGAAAATCCCCGCCAGGCTCTTGTGATCTCGCTATATATTATAAGGAGTAAATGAGCGCCTCATAAGGACGTAAACGAAGGGTACCTTCTCTAACCTCATCCGAGGTTGAACGATCCAGATTGCCAATGATCAAGCGGGCATTCGTGGTTCGATCAGCAAATGAAGCAGGCAGACGATAGGACTGCTCCCGGTCCGAATGATTGAGCATAACAAGCCATGTCTCTCCATCCAGACTGCGGCTATATGCATATACATGCTCTTCCCCTGCCGATTGGTCACGATAATCTCCATAGACCATAACCGCGTGTGTTTTACGCAGGGCAATCAGCTGCTGATAATATGCAAATATGGAGTCCTGCGCAGCCAAATCCCGCTCCACATTAATCTCTTCATAGTTGGGATTGACCTGCATCCACGGCCGCCCTTCGGTAAACCCGGCATGCTTGCTGCTGTCCCACTGCATGGGTGTGCGGGAATTATCCCGGCTCAGCGGCTGAAGACTGTGGAGCACTTCATCTGGCGCACGGCCTTTACCGATTTCTTCCTTATATTTGTTCTTCATTGCAATATCGTGATATTCATCAATGGAAGAGAACCGGACACCCGTCATGCCGATCTCCTCTCCCTGGAATACATACGGTGTTCCCGGAAGGGTATGAATCATGGTCGCCAGTTGTTTGGCGGATTGCACACGGTATTGTCCATCATTCCCGTACCTTGAAACCTGTCGGGTGTGATCATGATTGTTCAGGAACTGGGAGTTCCAACCTTCATGTCGGAAAGCTTCATACCAGCTCTCCTGAATTTCCTTGTACCGTTTCAGATCCCAAGTAGGCATGTCATCCGCCACCTGGAAATGGAATAACGTATGCAACTCTTTCCGGTTATCTCCCACATACAGAAGGCCATCCTCTGGTGTGACAAACGGAATTTCTCCTACAGTCATGATGTCGTAATGCTGGAGAACCTCCTGGTTCATTTCCTGCAAATATTCATGAATGCCTGGATTATTGCCCAGATAATCAATGTTGTCCGGGTGCTCCGCATCCGGGAAACCTTCCAGCTTGGCGAGCAGATTAATTACATCCATGCGGAAGCCGTCAATGCCCTGATCCAGCCAGAAACGCATCATCCGGTAAATCTCCTCACGCAGCTCGGGTTTTTCCCAATTCAGATCAGGCTGCTCCTTGGCAAAGGAGTGGAAATAATACTGTCCCGTCCGCTCGTCATATGTCCAGGTCGACGGTTCAAAATAGGATCGCCAGTTGTTCGGCGGGCCATCCGGTTTCCCTGGCTTCCATATATACCAGTCGCGTTTCGGATTATCGACAGATGAACGTGATTCTTCAAACCATGCATGCTGCTCTGATGTATGATTGACCACCAGATCCATAATGAGCTTCATGCCCAGTTCATGGACCTTGTCCAGCAATTGCTTGAACTGCTCCATCGTTCCGGCTTTCGCCATGATGCGGTAATAATCCGCTATGTCATATCCGTTATCTTTATCCGGCGATTCATAAATGGGATTAAGCCAGATGACATCAATACCCAAACTTTTAATATAGTCGAGCTTGAGCATCAAGCCCTCCAAATCCCCAATGCCGTCCCCATTCGCATCCAGGAAGCTCCGCCAGTACACCTGATATACCACGGCTTCTTTCCACCATGCCCGGTTCATGCTGCATCTCCCCTTTTCCGCTTAATGGCTGTGCTACTGCAACGTACGCTCCAGGAAGGACAGCGTGAGCTGTGTAGTATCTTTCAGCACTACGTCCGCTCCAGAACCTTTAAGTACAACTTCTTCACCAATACCCACGGCGATCATGCCTGCGGATTTGATGGCCTCAATACCTGCCTGCGCATCCTCGATGCCGATGCAGGCTTTAACGTCAGCACCCACTTCTTCTGCTCCACGTAGGAACAGATCAGGTGCAGGTTTGCCGTGAGGTACGGAATCCGGATGTACCACATAGCGGAACAGCGAGTCCAACTCCAGCGCCTTCAGAATTTGAGGGGCATTTTTGCTGGCCGATGCGATCACCGCAGGAATGCCGGAGGCTTGCAGCTCAAGCAGCAATTCCCGAATTCCAGGGTAGGTGTGCTCCGGTGTCAGCGAGTCCAGCAACGAGACGTAATGTTTGTTTTTACGCTGCGCGAATTCTTCCTTTTCCTCAGCCGAAAACGAATCTTCCTTGCCACCCAGACGTAAAATGCGCGCCAGCGACTCTCCACGGCTAATGCCCTTTAACTGCTCGTTGAACTCCCGATCAAACGGAATATCCAGCGATTCCCCTAGCTTTTTCCACGCTACATAATGGTACTCCGCCGTGTCGGTAATGACACCATCCAAATCAAAAATAACGGCTTGAAGTGCTCCGTTCCCTTTCATTACCCGTTCCTCCCCATGTTATTGCTCTAGTTGCCATTCAATTCGTTTCTCGTTGCTTTCCCGTCTCTCGCCTTTCCAGTCCAGAACAACCGTCCAGCCTGATGCATTGGAAATGCTCGCATAACGTTTGCCCTCACGGGATTCAAAATGAATATCAAACTCCGCATCGCCTACCATCAGATGCTCCAGAGTACATGTTTTGTTGCCCCATGCCTGCGGCATATCAGGTGATAAAGTTACACGACGGTGCTGTGCTTCCGGTTGAACGCCGAAGAAGTGTCGTACCACTGGTACAGCAAGTGCATAGATGGTCCACGCCTGCACGACACAGCCGTAGTCCGGGGACATCTCCGAGAAAGAACCTGGCACTACACGTGAGAAGCTTTTCCCCATTCGGCGCAGTAAATCCAGTGCATGATCCGGATGCCCGTACGCCGCTTCTGCAACTGCATGTGCTCCGGTAGAGATTGTCATCGTGCCCTGTTGATACATGGCAGCAAGATACGTACCGTATTCACCGATGAAGTCGCGGTTTCGCATCGCTTCCAGCGCACGCTGTGCTTTGTCCTGATCGGCAATTCCTGCTTCCATTGGAGTGACAATGACCCAGTTTTTGTTCAGCAGCCAACCGCGGTCTTTCTGATTCTCACCTGCATCGGCAAGCAATCCTTCCACGTACTCCCGGTAGTCTGTGATCCCTTGCTTTTCAGCGAGAGAAACCATGTAATCCACCTTGGGCAAAATATCGGAAATAGGTGCAACGGCATCCGCATAGAGGCTGTCTTTTTCAGACCAATACACATCATTCACTGCGCGTATCGCTTTTTCGGCCAGTTTTTGATAAGTTTCGTGCCGCTTCGTTTCACCCAAATAGAGACTCATATGCTCCAGCGCCTGAAGTGCCTTGGCTGTATATACGGCACTATCAATTAGTTCCATATTCAATCCGGCAATCTCGATGATGCCGTAACCTGAAGGGAACAGATCTCCGTCCGGGTCCATCTCACCCAGCAGCCAGTCGATTCCCTGAACACAGTAGTCATAATGCTCGCGCAGAAGTGCATCGTCTCCGGTCCACAAGAACATTTCCCACACAAAGGCGATATAGTGTGCCGTCTCCTGCGTGTTGCCGGGATTAGACACCGCACCTATCGTGGTCACTTCATGCACAAAACGCCCATTGCCGTTCGCTTCCTTGGATTTCTCCAGCAACAGATTCAACGTATCCCGCACCAGTTGATGATCTCCTGTAGCAAGAACACCCTGAAGCGCATACGTACTGTCACAGCCGAACCACCACGGATACGTGGGTCCACCTGCCGTCAAACCACGACCAATTCCGTCCACTTGCTGCACCAGCCACTGATTATTGCGCTTCACCCAGGCAAATTGCTCGTTCAGCTCATCTTCGCCTTCAATGGTCAGCACTGCGCGCTGATCCAACTTGTCGTAGAGCTGCTGCTTCTGCTCTTTCAAGCTGACATGGTTACGTTCGATAACTGCATAAGTCTGCTCACAGGCTTCACGGGATGACTCCGAACCGGCAACAAATAACCGGAAGCGGAACACATCCTTCTCCTCCAGTGCGCATTCGGTTACAAAAGAAATGCCTATTCCCTTGCCTGCCGTCAGTTCTGGTCCGTAAATTTCAGGACCAACTGTCATTTCCGTTCCAGGCAGGTCACTTCCAATCATGGCGTACCAGTCTTGGGCATCATCTTTAACGATGACTTTGCGCGAAGTAATGGCTTCTGCCGTTTCACCTGCTCCTGGGATAATTCCGATCTCATCGGAATACCACACTGGACGGAGATCGGTACGTGACAGCAGCTCCAGCTTAAGCCGGGTTGTTCCTTTTCCGTAAGAGCTGATCTCATATTCTGCGACCATGCCTTTTTCATAATCGGGGGCAAACTGACTGCGTTCAATGGATACCGGAATGTGGCTCAATCCGTGATCATAATCGAACCGACTTCCGCCCCAGGATTCACTTGTGAATCCGTCTGCCCTTGCCCATACCGCAATGTTGCGATCCAGATCGGTTACCTTCAGCCAGAAGCCATCCAGCAGCTTGATCGGATGCAGCCATACACCGCCCATTTCGTTAGCCATATGATGCCCAAAGTCGGGAAAGTATCCGTCCTGGGTACCGCAAATCTTTACATATTCACCTGCGTTATAATACAAATTAAAAGGATGTCTGCTTGTTAATGTGGCCATGGTAGTCCTCCTCTGCGGTTTGGCTCACCGCTTATCTCTTCTATTAATACAGACGATTAGCCCTTGATTGCAGAAGAGATAGAAATGCCTTCAATAAAGTATTTTTGTGCAACAAAGAACACAAGGAGTGGCGGAAGCATAATTAGCATCGTTGCAGCCATGAGCATGTTCCATTCCACGTTATACAGCCCTTTGAACATCGACAAACCAAGTGCCAGCGTATACTTCTCACTGGAGTTCAAATAAATGAGTGGTCCCTGGAAGTCATTCCATACGCCCATAAAGGTAAAGATCGATACGGCAATCAGTGGCGGCATGGAAAGTGGCAGCATGATTTTAGTGAAAATCTGCATTTTGTTTGCTCCGTCCACAAAAGCGGACTCATCGAGATCACGCGGAATACCGCGCATGAACTGGCGGATCAGGAAGATGTTAAATGCTCCGCCACCGAAGAATGCAGGGATAATGAGTGGTAAAAATGTATCAACCCAGCCGATTTCCTTGAACATGATGAACATCGGGATCATCGTTACCTGTGAAGGCAGCATCATCGTCGCCAATAGCACCAGGAACAGCGTGCGTTTGCCGCGGAAGTTAAACCGGGCGAAACCATACGCACATAGGGCAGACGAGAATACGGTACCGACTAATACCGGAATCAGAATAATCAGCGTATTTTTCAAAAATGTAAAAAACGGGATGGCCAGAACGGCATTTTTATAGTTAGACCACATCCATACAGCCGGGAAAAAATCATCTTTGAACACCTCCGCAGGTGTTTTAAGAGATGTTGCAAACGTCCATAACAGCGGGATCAGCACGACGGCCGCACCAGCAAGAAGCATAAGCATAGAGAATAGTTTCGAGTAGACCGGTTTCCGTGTCGTTGCTTGATTCATCATTTGTCCTCCTCTCAATCCTTTTCGTTATCGCCCTGGTAATAGACCCACATCGAAGAACTGCGGATGACCAGCAGCGTAAACGCCAGAATGATGATGAACAATACCCAGGACAATGCCGAAGCATAACCCATTTCAAAATCGGTAAAAGCTTTATTGTACAGATACAAGTTATAGAACAAGGTCGAGTTCAGCGGTCCCCCGTTGGTCATAACAAATGCTTGTGTGAAATACTGGAATCCGCCGATAATCCCCATAATTACGTTGAAGAACACCGTTGGAGAAATCATAGGCAATGTAATGTTGAAAAACCGTTGAAACGGTCCAGCGCCATCCAGATTGGCAGCTTCATACAGCTCTTCGGGAACTCCCTGCAAGCCCGACAAATAAATGATGATCGTATTGCCGACGCCCCATAAACCCATGACAATCAGTGCGCCCAGCGCATAACTCGGATCTTGGAGCCAAGCTGGCCCCTGTACGCCGAAAAAGGTAAGCGCCCGGTTCAGAATGCCGTATTCCGGATTAAAAATCATAATCCACATCATTGATGCCGCAACAGCCGGAATAACGGAAGGCATGAAATAGATCAATCGGAAAAATTTCATCCCTCTGTTCCGCATATTCAGCAGTAAGGCGATAAGCAGTGATGCCACCTGATACAGCGGTACGGATACCAGAGCGAAAATAAAGGTAACTTTCAACGATTGATAGAACAGCTCGTCATGAAACATCGTTTTGAAGTTATCCAGACCGACCCATTCGATCGATTGTACGCCGGTAATAATATCCCATTTGCTGAAAGCCAACAGCAGAGAGAATAACATTGGACCAATGGTAAAGAGCAACAAGCCTATAAGCCAGGGTAATATGAACCAATACCCGGCACGCTCGGATTTAGAATTACGCATAGCAGCCTCCTTGATGAAGAGGGTGAATCAGCATGGCCGCCGACTCACCCGCATGGTTTTTACTTGATTTTGCTGTCAACGTTCTTCGCAGCTTCATCCAGAGCGCCTTTGACATCCTGTTTGCCAAGCAGCACTTTTTCCAGCGCCTTGGTGAATTCTTCAACAAACACAGGTCCGTTTGTAGAACGCATAGTTACCGGTTTTTTCGCATAATCCATCATTTCGATGACCGGTTTGTCTGCTACTTCTTTGGCTTTGACTTCGTCCAGTTCTTTCACAGTCGCTGGCAGTACTTTACCGTTTGCAGAGCGAAGCTTCTGTGCATCTGTACCCGAGAGCCATTTCACCAGTTCGTAAGCCGCTTCTTTATTTTTACCGGCTGCGTTGATCGCCCAACCCGCACTTGCGATGATGCTTGAACGAGTACCGTCTGTATTTTGCGGAATAAGTGCAGAACCATATTGAACATCGGATTTGTCGAGGTCACCTTTGATCCAACGACCTGTAATCATCATAGCGAGCTTGTCTGTCATGAACATCGATGAATCTCCGCCAAGCGTCTCGGAATCCAGTGGCGTCGGGGATACACGGCTATCTCCTTGGGACCAAGAGACGTATTTATCCATTGCCGCTATCGTTTTTTCACTATTCATGTAGCCTTCAGCAGCTGTTCCATCGTCATTCGCAATGTCTGTACCGTAATCCCACAGGTACGTATAGATCGGATATTCCCATTTGCCTGCGTTGAATCCGAATTGAGTATATTTATTGCCGTCTTTTTTAGTCAGTTTTTGTGCAGTTGCAATCATGTCATCCCATGTCCATTCATCTGTTGGATAAGGGATTCCCGCTTCGTCAAACATACGTTTGTTGTACCACAGAGCAAGTGGGTTGAAATCTTTAGGCAAGTAGTATTGTTTGCCTTCGATTTTCATATTTTCAATGAGATCCTTTTGGAAAATATCCAGATTAAACGCGGTGTCTTTGCTCAAATAATCGTCAAGCGGCTCAATTACACCTTTATCCACGTATTTATAGTAGTCACCTTCACCAACCAGGAATACATCTGGTGCCTGACCTGCTGCCAGGGATGTAGTGAGTTTTGTTCCATAACCTTCACTTGGAATAGGCTCAAATTTCACTTCGATATCCGGGTGTGCAGCATTGAACTCTTCCGCAAGCTTCACTTCATCCGCACCGGAGTTGACATCTCCCCATACAGAGAAGGTGAGTTTTACTTTTTCTCCTTTTCCACCTTCTGCACTGTTGCTTCCACCTGAAGAACACGCGGATAACACTAATACCAAAATCAGCATCATGACCAAACTTGCGGACCCTTTTTTCATTTAAATGACCTCCCACATGGATTTATATTAAACCAAGGTTTGAAACCGTTTGCTGAAAGTAACTTTCTGACCGGACAGAAGCAGAGAAATTTCTTCCTCTGCATCACTCTCGATTAGAATACCCTCGGACGTGATTGTGATATGCAACAGCTGGTTTTGCCAGTAGAGCGGGAATTTCAGACTGTTCCAGGACTCAGGCAGCTTTGGATCGAGATGAAGCTGGCCATCCAACATGCGAACTCCGGCAAATCCCATCACCACACATTCCCATATTCCGCCCAGCGAAGCTGAGTGGATACCTGCATCCGAAGAGTGCATATGCGGCCCCAGATCAATCTCTGAAGCCCGGCGGAACAGATCATATGCGAGCGGACGATCACCGAAATCACTGGCAAGGATACTGTGCGTCGATAGGGACAGTGAGGAATCATGCAATGTTTTTTCCTCGTAGTAGTCATAGTTCGCACGTTTGATAGCGGGTTCAAATTTATTTTCAAGCAGGAAGAAAAGCATCATAATGTCAGCCTGCTTCGAAATTTGCATTTCACCAACCTGATCCAGGTTGTAGTCATTGAAGATACTGGCGACTTTCGTCTGATTTTTATAAGGGGTAAGATCAATGACTTTCTTCTGCAAGTACGTATCATCTTGTGGAATAAGTCCTTGTTCATTTGGCCCTGGCAGATACATTTGATCCAGCTTGTTCCACGCTTCCCGAGCGGATGTCAGGTCAAGCTTCATAGACAATGCCTTGAGCAACTCAGGTTTTTCCTGCTCAAGCTTTTCATAATATTGAATGGCAAGTTCCATATTGAAGTGAGCCATATGATTGGTGAATGCATTGTTGTCCACATGTTCCTTATACTCATCCGGTCCAACAACCTCATTGATATGATAACGGCCCTTGGCCTCATCCCACTCCAAACGACTGGCCCAGAACGTTGCTGTATCAAAAATGATTTCGTAGCCACATTGATCCATGAACGCCTCATCACCTGTAGACTGGACGTAATGCCAAACGGCATAAGCGATGTCAGAGGTAATATGCTGTTCAATGAAGCCGGACCAGATCTTCGTCTGTTCTCCGGTTACGATATCTACATCTCCCCATACCGGTGTAACTTCGCCATCTTCGATCCAGGCTGCTTCCCACGGATACATGGCTCCTTCGAATCCGTTCTCCTTGGCTTTACTTCTAGCTCCATCCAACCCCTGATATCGATATTCCAGCAAGGATCTTGCGATCTTGGGGTTGCTGTAGTTGAAGAATGGAAGGATGAAGATTTCCGTATCCCAAAAGGAATGTCCCTTGTACCCTTCACCACTTAATCCTTTCGCACCGATGCCCATGCGATTATCATGCGCTGGTGTCATAATGACGAGGTGATAGATGGCAAAACGGATGGCAAGCTGGTCATAACCACTTGTGCTGTCCACTTCAATGTTGTACGTGGACCAAGTATCCGCCCAGGAGTTAGCGCTTTCACGAAATAGCTGATCATACCCTTTTTGCGACTCTTGCTTCAGCTCTGTCAGCGCCGATTCACGCATTTGATCCAGTGAATATCCACCGTTGCTGTACACCAGATCGCGGCTAGTATGCACATTCGAGATTTTTTCCAGTGTTACCGATTGTCCAGCTTCCACGGTCACTGTGCCTTCGATGCCAACCTTGCGACGTCCCATCGTTTGACGCAGTTCCGGCTCAACCTTTTCACCATTCAGCTGCCAGTGGTGCACCGTATTAGTTACAAAATCAATAGCAGATTGTGTCGTCGTTGACGTCATTTGAATATATGTCTTTTCAAATATCCGTTTTTCGCCTTCTGTGAAATGCTGCGCACCCGAGTTCGTCCATTGTCCATTAATACCGGATGCAATGTGAACACGCGCCTGACCATCCAGTGGCTTGATGCTTACGGAGGAACCAACCAGATGACGGTTACTCAAGGAAACAAAACGACGGAATTGAAGTTCAAAGCTTTCTCCTATTGGGCTCTGCCATACCACGTTACGAGTCAGCTCACCATTTTTGAGATTCAGTTGACGACTGTAGCTGATCGTTCTTCCTTTTTCCAAGCTGAAGGTTTCCCCATTTAGGGTGATTGAAAGCTCCGTCACATCTGCTGCATTAGGGAGTTCAGTTACTTCATGTTCGTCAAACTTATTGAAGGTTCCAGCTACGAACCAGTTCCGCACTTGTCCAACATAATTCTCGTCCGTTGCGGAGCGAAGTCCCATGTAGCCGTTTCCAAGTGAGAGTACAGCTTCGCCTTTCCCTTGATGAGCCGGATCAAACCCGGTTTCAGTTACCAGCCAGTTACTCCATTCTCCTTGTCCTGCATCGTATTTCAGCAATGTGTATTCCCCCTATGTCTATCTTATGATGTATCCGAAACGTTTTGGATTTGAGTGAAAATAATACCGAAACGTTTCGGATTTTATAAAACATTTCGGTGCTCTCTTCATTTCGGTAATTTTGCAATCCCTCGCGAACCGTATTTCTCAGCTAAACTCAGCGACCTGGTTTGGCTGTCGAGGATCTCAAAACCAATTCATTTTGCAAAATATTAAATTTGGGGCTGTTTTCCGATCTCAGCATGCCCATCAGCAGGTTTGCAGCTTCATGTCCCAACTGATACATGTTCTGTCCGATGGTGGTTAGTGGTGGTTGAAAATAAGCGGCTGTCGGAATGTCATCAAATCCCACTACAGACAATTCATCCGGTATAGTGATACCTAGTTCATTCGCAGCCTTCATTACACCCAGAGCCATCATGTCGCTTGCACAAAAGATTGCTGTAATTTCCGGATAAGCCTTCAACAACTCTGCTGCTTGCTGCTGTGCTTCCTCTTCCGTGAAATTCCCGTTTACGATCCATTCAGGCTCTAAGCTGAATCCTGCGTTGCTCATTGCATCGGAATATCCTTCATAGCGCTCCTTGGAAACAAAAGCCTCTGGGTAACCATTCACCATGGCAATCTGCCGATGACCCAAACTGATAAGGTGCTCTACAGCAGTCTGTGCACTTTGTTTGTGATTCGTTGATACAAAACCAACGTACTCACTGTGAATGGGGATATCAATTAATACACAAGGAATGTCACTATCCAATACTTCCTGCAAATACGGATCATCCGTCTTCACACCCTGAAGAATGACACCATCCACCTTTCGTTCCCTGCACAGCTGTGTGTACGTTTTCATCTTTTGCTTCGCTGTATTCGTGCTGAACAAAATCAGATCATAATCTGAATTGGCAGCGCTATCATTAATTCCGCAAAGCACTTCGAAAACAAAGTTGTTATCGATGTTTTTGTACGTCATGCCTGATACGAGCAACCCCAGCGTTTTGGTTTCCTTCATGACCAGGCCTCTCGCTAGACCATTCGGACTATAATTCAGGGATTCGGCGACTTCTTTAATCCGTTTGCGCGTACTATCGCTGACGTCCGAGTACCCATTCAGAGCTCTGGATACGGTCGTAATCGAAAATCCCGTCATTTGTGATATGTCTTTGATTGTAGCCAATTGCTTTCCTCCAAAACGTTTCGGATTACTTATATTTCTGAGTATACGGATTCGAGAAGAAAAATCAAGAACTTTTTTCGACATTATTTTCGACTTTTTGGAACTCGTCTATCCCTTACCTTATTCTACCCGCATTGCGTGCAATCAAATAGGGCAAAAAAATCTCCCGACTTTTAAATAAAGTCGGGAGATCCCTTAAGCTATTGCCTAAAACTTAATGTGCAACTGTATTGTTCAACATGATCCAGATGGAACCAATAACGATGGTCAACATGATCAACAGACCAAAGATCAAAGCCATTACATTCCAGCGTGGCTTCTCCGATTCACGGATATGCATGAAGAAGAAGAGTTGAACCACAAACTGAAGTCCTGCTGTTACCAGAACGACACTCAGCGCTGCTGTTCTGCCCATCATGTCATTCAGAACCACTACCAAAGGGATAATGGTCAGGACAACGGACAGAATGAAGCCGATGACATAGGACTTGAGTGAACCATGCTGTTCGTGGCCATGGGACTCATGTGAGTTATGCTCTGCCATCTACATCACCCCCATCAGATAGACGATCGACAGGAGGAAAATCCAGACGACGTCCAAGAAGTGCCAGTACAAGCTGATTACGTTGATTTTACCGCGAGTTACATCGGTAATTCCACGTTTTTTCAGTTGCAGCATCAATCCGATCATCCAGATCAGACCGAGAGATACGTGAAGTCCGTGAGTACCCACAAGGGTGAAGAATGCACCAGAAGCTGCACTCGTTGTATAACTGAACCCTTCGTGAATCAGCTCAATAAACTCCGTTACTTCCAGGGCGATAAAGCTCGCACCCAGAACAGCTGTAACTGCCAGCCAGCTGATCAATTGCTTCACCTTGCCCTGATTCATGGCAAGAACTGCAAGTCCACTTGTGAATGAACTTGTGAGCAAAATAAATGTTTCGGCAATAACGCCAGGCATTTTGATCAATTCAGACAACACTGGTCCGCCCGCCGTATTGTCACGCAACACAATAAAGGTTGCGAACAATACGGAGAACAGGATAACGTCGGAAATCAGGAAGAACCAGAATCCGAGTATTTTCAATTCTTGCGGGTCATGGTGACCATGGTCATGATCATGTGCATGGTCATGACCGTGCTTCGCGGCTGCTTGAGCCATTTATACCGACCCCCTTAACGACGCTTCGGTACGCTTAATTTCGTCAACCGGAATATAATAATCCGTATCGTATGAGAATGAACGAGCGATCATGCAAATTCCTACGCCAGCGAGTCCAAGAATCGCCATCCACAGCCATCCGAATACAAAGCCGAAACCGGCGATGAACCAGAATATAGACATGATGAACGGAATCGCGGAATTCTTAGGCATATGAATCGGCTCAAGCGGCTGTTCAGGTGGATAAATTCCTTTGGCACGACGTTCTTTCTCTTCCCACCACTCATCAATATCATCTCCGCGCGGTGTAATGGCGAAGTTATATTCAGGAGCAGGTGAAGGAATCGACCACTCGAGCGTACGACCACCCCAAGGGTCGCCAGAAGCTTTGAGTGTTTTGTATTTCCGAATGCCGTCTGCGATTTGTGCAACCTGGAACAAGAATCCGACACCCATCAGGAATGCCCCGATTGTGGATACAAAGTTCAGTTCCCACCAGCCAGTATCCCAGCCATAGGTGCTCAGACGACGTGTCATACCCATCAAACCGACAGCGTACTGCGGCATGAAGCAGACATAGAAACCGATATTCCAAGTCCAGAAAGCCCATTTACCCAGTTTTTCAGGTAGTTGGAATCCAAACATTTTAGGCCACCAGTAGTACAGACCTGCAAAGTATCCGAATACTACACCACCGATCAATACTTGGTGGAAGTGGGCAATCAGGAAGTAACTGTTGTGGAACTGGAAGTCAGCAGGTGCAACGGACAACATAACCCCCGTCATCCCCCCGACGATAAAGCATGGTATAAATGCTATTGTCCATAGCATCGGGGTATCCATGCGTATCCTTCCTCGGAACATGGTAAACAGCCAGTTAAATATCTTAACCCCTGTTGGTATGGCAATCAACATCGTGGTAACGGCGAAGAATGCATTGACGTCTGCTCCCGAGCCCATCGTGAAGAAGTGATGCGCCCATGTAAAGAAGGACAGGAAGCTAATGATCAGCATCGCAAATACCATTGATTTGTAACCAAACAATTTTTTCTTCGAGAATGTACTTACAACCTCGGAGAACACGCCGAATGCCGGCAAGACAACGATATATACCTCAGGGTGACCCCACATCCAGATCAAGTTGATATACATCATCGGATTACCGCCCAGATCAAGTGTGAAGAAATGCGCCCCCGCAAACCTGTCGAGGAAGAGCAATGCAAGTGTCACTGTCAAGATTGGGAATGCAAACAGAATGATAATACAAGTGGAGAATACCGACCATGTAAACATCGGCATTTTCATCCATTTCATGCCTGGCGCACGCATTTTAATGATGGTAACCAGGAAGTTGATACCGGTAGCCAGGGAACCGATACCCGAAATCTGAATACCCCATATATAGAAGTTTTGTCCCACCCCCGGGCTATGCGATAGCTCCGATAAAGGTGGATAACTGAGCCAACCTGCGTCCGGTGAACCACCGATAACGAAAGACAGGTTGAACAACATTGCTCCCAGGAAGAATAACCAGAAGCTTAGTGCATTAAGGAATGGGAACGCAACGTCCCTTGCCCCGATTTGAAGCGGTACAATAACATTAAATAAACCGAACATAAACGGCATCGCCATGAATAGGATCATGATGGTACCGTGAGTCGTAAAGACCTGATTATAATGCTCGGGATGTAAGAAATCCATGTTAGGCATAGCTAGCTGAAGACGCATCATCAGTGCATCCACACCACCACGGAAAAGCATGATTATGGAAGCAATAATATACATAATACCGATCTTTTTGTGATCGACGGTAGTTAACCAGTTACGCCAGAGCCAGCCCCATTTTTTGAAATAAGTCAGCACCGCTACGATGGTAATCATCGTAATTCCGATCGCCACGTCCGCACCATAAATCAGCGGATCACCGGTAACGAAAAACTCCGATGCAAACTCCTTAAGTCTCTCTAACATTGGGGGCCTCCTTTCGAATCTTTAGTTAGCACTCTTGTCCACGTCTTGCGTAGTAATCTCTTTGACACCTGAAGCTTCACCATGCTTGCTATGAGCACTTTGACCGTCAATAACATACTTGGTCACGATGTCTTGGAACAGTCCTTCAGGGAAGGAAGAATAATAAGCTACATTGCTTGTTCCCGGTTCCGCCAGTGTTTTATACGTTTCTTGCGTCAGCGGTTGGGATTGTTGTTTCACTTCAGTCACCCATTTATCGAAGTCTTCCTCCGATGTGGCATTGACGTCAAAACGCATTTGGGCGAAGTGTTCTCCGGTAAAGTTGGCACCTGAACCCCAATATTGACCTTCATGATCAGCTTGCAAGTACAAGGTCATCGCCATACCCGACATTGTATAAATCTGTCCACCAAGCTGCGGAATCCAGAACGAGTTCATCGGTGAATCCGCGGTGAGCTCAAATTTTACGGGCCGGTCTGCCGGGATATTCAACGTGTTGACCGTTGCAATACCTTGCTCCGGATACATAAACAGCCATTTCCAGTCCAGTGAAGATACTTGAATGGTCACCGGTGCTTTCTCGGAAGCCAATGGCTTCGAAGGTTCCAGATCATAGGTGTAGCGAATGGTTACAACCGCCAACAACCCAATAATAATGATCGGAATGGTCCACCAGATAGCCTCCGCTTTAGTGCTATGAGACCAGTTAGGCTCATAAGCAGATTTATTGTCCGGTTTGTCGCGGTAACGCCATACAATTACAGCAGACAAAATCAATACAGGCACAATAACGACTGCACACAGAATTGTCGAAATGACAATCAAATCTCTCTGCGAAGCGCCAATAGGCCCTTTCGGATCCAGAACAACGTACTGCCCGCCTGCCAGCATTGGCCAGACAATCAATGCAATTGTAACCAACGTCAGGACAACCGGAATGATTATCCGAATTAGCGACCTAGGTTTCTTGTTCATCTTGATCCCCTCTCCTTAAATTCGCTCATACTGAAAAAACAGTATACTACTCTCTTCCTTCTAAAGATATCAGAAATGAGCAACTTTTTTGTTCATGTTAACAAATTTGTCGATTTTGCACCTTAAATGTGTGAATTTTTTCTCACAAATCGCTTGCACACTTGATATTTCCTCATTGTAATCTTTACACTTCAAGTCACAAAATAAAACCCTTTGCAGTCCCGTTGAACAGTATCAACGAATCCGCAAAGGGCTTTATTGACTGGGATTCCGGGAGCTCATCCAGTCTTATTATGAACGAAATAACGCTAGATTATTTAATCGGCGCCTTCGTCTTCCCGGCGTGTATGAACAAGTCCAATCGATTTGGCAATTACGTAAATAAATACACTACCCACCAAGAAACCGATACCCACCATTAATCCGAGGTTACGATCATTAAAATCATTCAGGTTAATCAGGCACATGATTACTCCCGTAATGAGGGCAACCCAAGCCAGAACTGTCATCGTTAACACTGCACGCCGCATATTTTTATCTTTGCGCTCCAATTGGCTTACCATTGCTGTCTTCGATGCCATAGTAAACACTTCCTTTTCCCTTTTTGTAAGTGCTTTCCTTATACCAATATACCACATCAGTATGATTTTTAGTCAACAAATGTTCAAATTTCTTTCGCAATTTGGACACTTTATTTGTATTTTAACTGTTGACAAGGACCAGATCACTTCTTCTTACTTCTTATAACCCAAAAACGCTCTTCTCATAACATGAAACAGCCCAGACCTTATGAAACCTTCATGAACATGTGCTCTCTTCGCTGAAATTAAATAACAAAAAAAGACGGTGCATCGGATTTCCGATGTACCGCCTTCTATCTAATTAAACACGTTTGTCCCTGCATTTAACAATTGAACTAACCTTAAATTACTTATTTAATGATAAGTTCACAACGTTACTTCCTCAACATTGAAGAGCAGCCTAAATTCGTGTTTCCACCCAATTATTTTTGATCACATTCTGATACCAATAGAAACTTTCTTTAGGTGTTCTAACCAGCGAACGGTAATCCACATGCACAAGACCAAAGCGCATACGGTATCCTTCCGCCCACTCAAAGTTATCCATCAAAGACCAAGCCATGTACCCTTTCAGATTAATGCCGTCATTGATAATCCGATGAATTTGGGCCAAATGCTGCTCATAGTATGCAATCCGGCGATCATCATTGATTTTACCGTTTTCCAAATCATCATTGATGCAAGCTCCATTTTCTGTGATGTAGACATCCACATTTCCGTACTTTTGCAAATAGTGCATGAACTCATACAGTCCGCGTGATTCCACAGGCCAGCCAATATCGGTCTTGGTAAGTCCCATATCCACCTCTTCGGATTGCAATGCACCCGCCTCTGGATTGAAACGATTGATTCCCATGGTGTAATAGTTAATGCCCAACAGATCAATGGGTTGCGAGATGATTTCCATATCGCCTTCTTGAATTGGGACGGTAGCTCCAGCTTCTGCGAACCAGTCCACCATAAATTGTGGATACGATCCTTTGTAGATCGGGTCTAGGAACCAATCGGTATTCAGTGCAATGGAACGGTCGCAGGCTGCCTGATCTTCTGGAGATTTGCTGTAAGGCTCAGCCCAGCATACATTGGGTGCAATACCAATCTGTCCTGTTGTGCCTAAGCGACGGAACGATTGAACGGCTTTACCGTGAGCAACGAGCAATCCATGAGCAACATTAATGGATGTTTGCAGGTCCTTATTTCCTGGCGCATGAATGCCAAGCAGGTTGGACAAAAACGCAATACACCATGGTTCATTGAAAGTCAGCCAGAAATTAATTTTTCCAGAAAACTCCTTGAAGATAACTTCAGCATATTTTACAAATGCATCCACCGTCCTGCGATTGCCCCAACCTCCGATATCCTCAAGTGTCTGAGGCAGGTCCCAATGATACAGTGTACAGAAAGGTTCGATTCCTGCTTCAAGCAGCTTATCCACGAATCGATGATAGAAATCCAATCCTTCCCGATTGATCTCGCCATCTCCATCAGGAATAATACGCGGCCAGGCGATGGAGAATCGGTAGGTGTTGATCCCAAGCTTTTTCATCAGCTCGATGTCTTCCTCGTAACGGTGGTAACTGTCACAAGCCACATCACCATTGTCTCCATTAAAAACTTTGCCGGGCGTACGGGCAAACGTATCCCAGATCGATACCCCGCGTCCACCTTCCTGCGCTGCCCCTTCTATTTGATAAGAAGCTGTTGCTGTTCCCCAGCGGAAATCTTGTGGGAATTGAAAAATTGTCATCGTTTACTCCTCCGTCTCATATGACACGCGGATCATCTGTCCTGCGGTCACGGTTAAAATAACTACATAATCACCCTGAGGTGTAAGCCGCGCCTTGACCTGATCGTTTCCTTCCACACGCAGTGGGCACGCACTCCGAATGGTTATCGAACCAGTGTGATCAGCCTTAATTTCGGCACTTGAGAGTCTGCCCTCTGTCCACTCGATTGCCACCGTGTATCCACCACGTGCCCGAAGTCCCTTCACACTGCCATTGGCCCAATGCACAGGCAGCGCTGGCAGCAGATGTAATTCACCCAAGTGACTTTGCAACAGCATCTCGGCAATACCGGCAGTGCCACCAAAGTTGCCATCGATCTGGAACGGCGGATGATCATCGAACAGATTAGGATGCGTGGATCGAGCCAGCAGCGTACGGACAAACTGATGTGCAAGCTTGCTATCCAGCAGCCTCGCATACAGATTGATCAACCAGGCACAGCTCCAACCTGTATGCCCGCCACCTTGTGAGATACGACGTTCAAGTGACACTCGTGCTGCTTCCACCAGTTCCGGCGTATCCAGTCGATTGATCTGCTCCCCCGGATATAGACCATACAGATGGGAGACGTGACGATGCCCCGGTTCGGATTCAGCAAAATCCTTAAACCATTCCTGCAGTTGCCCCTCGCTTCCGATCTGGAATGGATAGAGCTTGCTACGTGCCTCGCTCCACTCGTTCGCCAGTTGCTGATCCACATCCAGTTGTTTGGTTGCCTCAATGCATCGATCGAACAACTCACGAATCAATGTCATGTCCATCGTCGAAGCCATGGAGATGCTGCGAGCCTCTCCTTCCTCAGTAAGGAACTTGTTCTCCGGAGAGGTTGATGGAGCGGTAACCAGATATCCGTCTGGCCCCTCTACCAGCCAGTCCAGACAGAAGAGTGCCGCTTCCTTCATGATTGGATACGCGCGTTCCGCGAGAAACTGCTGATCACGAGTAAACAGATAATGCTCCCATAGATGTGAAGTCAACCACACGCCACCCATTGGCCAGAACGCCCAACTTGCGTCTCCGCCTGTAGGCGTGGATGTTCTCCAAATATCCACATTATGATGGGCTGTCCAGCCGCGTGCTCCGTACAAAATGCGCGCCGTCCTTCTTCCGGTATCGCTTAAATCCTCCAACAAACCAAACAGTGGCTCATGGCATTCGCTCAGATTGCATACTTCTGCCGGCCAGTAATTCATCTCCGTATTGATATTAATCGTGTAATCACTGTGCCAAGGCGGCTCCACCTGATGGTTCCAGATTCCCTGCAGATTCGCTGGCTGGCTTCCTTCACGTGAACTACCCATTAACAGATATCTGCCATACTGAAAATAGAGTGCCTCCAAGCCGGGATCATCGGCTCCAGCCTGGTAAGCTTGCAGTCGCTCATCTGTAGGTAATTCTTCGTTGGCTGATGCGCCAAGATCAATTGTTACTCTTGAAAATAAAGTTCCATGATCCATTACATGTCGCTCTCGCAGAACCTTTATGCCATGAGCCATCGCTTTAGTGATTACCTCACTGCACTCCTGATCTAGAAGCATACTATCCTTAACAGGCGTCACATCATAGCCCTCAAAAGCAGTCGCCGCTGCCAGATAAAAAACAACCTGGTCCGCTCCCTCAATATGAAGTTTCCCATCCATAACCGATATTTCGAAATTTTTTCCCGTCGCAGTTGCGGCCAATTGCACAGCATAAGCCGTTCCCCGATCTTCTTCGTAGATGACAGACTCCGGATGATCCCTGAAATAATTCGATTCAACATGACTCGGACAGCGACTGAACAAAGTAAGTGCATCGCCCGAAGCCTGAACATGATAAGGATGTGGACTGTCCAACGTAACACTTACGTTTACAGATCCCTCACGATCAGCAATGATGGTACAGATCATGAGATCATCTGGCGCACTGGCATATACTTCACGTACATAATGAATGCCTTTATATGAATACTTCGTTGTTGTAATGCCGGTGTGGAGATTCAGCTCCCGCTCAAACTCATCGTACGTATTCCCATCCAGTTCATCGTGCTGCAACTTAAAGTGGCCCATCGGCTGATAAGCTTCCACATCACGTCCCAGCATTTCGCGGTTCAGCAATTGTTCAGCTTCGCTATATTGCCCGGACATAATCAGTTCACGGGTCTGCTTCAGATACCGCTGACTGCTGTACTGAATGGTGTCGCGCGGAAATCCGGACCACAATGTATCTTCATTTAGCTGGATTTGTTCATCCGCTGCTCCACCGTACACCATACCGCCAAGGCGACCATTACCGATAGGCAACGCCTCTTCCCAGCGAGTAGCGGGCTGACGGTACCACAGACGATTTTCTTTTGTTCTCTCATTAAATGGGGACATAGATAACTCCTGTTCATGAATCAGCTATTTTTCAATCATTACTAAAACGTTTTCTATATAACTAAATAATCACTATAAATGCTGTTTTACTTGTACCTAACCCGCTTACCTATAAGGCTAAATCTTCGTTTATCTGAAAGTGCTTACAGTAAGCAAATTATATTTGATTTCGAAAATCGCGTCAATGTTAAACATCACATGGCAGCAAAAAAAGACCCTATCTCAGGGTCTTTTTTGTATCTCCGCCTATTCAATTAAAACATAAGTTATTTTACGTCTTTACCTGTCCACAGGGAAACACGATCTTTAACCCAAACGGTATACTGTTTCTCCATTTCAACTGCGCCGGCTTTGTCCAACTCAGCGAGGAAATCATCATATACTTTATCAAAGTTCGCAGTTGTTGTCAGAACAGCTTCAGGAATACGTTTGCGCACGATATCCTGTGTTTTTCGGAAAGTTACCTCATAATCTGTACCTGAAGGTACAGGCATGTTGTATGCTGCGCCCCAATCTTTCAGTTGCAACTCATCTTCAGAAGGATAAAATTCTTTCCATGTTGTAATACCATAGGCTTTCAACGTTTCTTTCTCTGCCGCCGTATAACCAGCCTGGATCTGCTCAGGGAAGTTCGTTGTGTAATAGTTATCCGTGGAATCTTTCACACCATCACCGTATCTAGCACTAAACACGCTATACATCCCGATTCCTGTTTCTTTGGTGAAGTTGGAGTTGTCATTGGTTTTACGATCCTGGATATCTTGAGGAATCACCCGTTGACCATCTTCTACATTGTAGTGTTGGCCTTCAATACCCCAGTTTCTTAACACTTGACCTTCGTCCGAAGCGAGCCAGTCCATGAATTTGATAATGCGAACCGGATCTTTGGCAGAAGTTGTGATTCCGATACCATATCCGTCAAATCCAGTTGGTTGGAATGTATGGTCCACAATGTCCTTGTTCAAAGATACAGAGAAGTGAGCATATGTGCTGTCATCTTTGCCCGCTGATTTGAGTGCATTTTCAGCTTCTTGGTAGTTCCACTCTTGGTCAATCAGACCGAGTACACGGCCACTTGCAATTTTGGATTTATATTGGTCATCCTTCTGCACAAATGTATCTTTGTCCAGCAGTCCTTCATTGTACATATGATTCAACCAGCGGAAATATTCTTTTTCCTCTGGACGTTTGTAATGGAGCGTGGCTTCATAAGTCTCAGGATCGATGTAATATTCTCCATCATCCGGTGCTCCTGTTGCCTGGAATGCCGGGTTCGTTACCGTAATCATAATCTTCCAATCATCTGCATTCAGCGTCAATGGAATAGTCGGCTGTCCATCAATTGTTGGGTGTTTTTTCACATATTCTTTCAATACATTCTCGTAATCCTCAAGTGTTTTCACTTCAGGGTATCCGAGCTCTTTCAGTACTTTTTGCTGAATTTCAAATCCTCCTGTTGCGTCAAACGCAACATTATCAACACCCATATTTGTTGGGATTGTATAAATGGCCTGATCCTCCGAACTGTATTTCAGCCGGTTCATCTGGTCCCCATATATTTTTTTCAGGTTTGGAGCATGCTCCTCAATCAGATCGGTCAGGTCAAGCATCGCGCCTGCATCCACAAGTTTAGACAAGTTACCTTTTGGAAAAACAATATCAGGGTACTCACCACTAGCAGCCATAAGCGCAATTTTTTGATCGCCACCATTGTTCACGTCATACTCAGCCTCAATTGTAACGCCTGTTTGCTTGGTAATCTCTTTACCGACTGCATCCTGCATTTTGTTCCAGGTTGGACTGGCGTCCGCACCAAAGAATGTAATGGTAACCGGTTCGGTTCCACTGGACTCGGAGGTTTCTTTGCTTCCCGAATTTCCGCAGCCAGCTGTAACCAGTATTGCACTTGCGAGCATCAACATTGCAAACGTCTTGGGTGTATTGCCTTTCATTTTGCCTCTCATTGTCTAGTCCCCCTATTATTTATGAAGGTTTTATCTGTATAACAGGCTTTAAGCCTGAGGATACCGCTCGTAAGACACATTTCTGTATGCGCTTACTAAAAATTTAATTTTGTACTCTTTTTTTCTCAAAACCTAAACTCTTAAAACTCTCTTCAAAATACGTAAAACGTTTTCGTAAAATAATTTAAAACGCTTACTGAAAGTGCTTACATTAACGATTATATGCTATCCTATCCCTTTCGTCAACAACAAAAAAGGCCCCTTTCGAGGGACCTTTTTTGCTATGAAAATGATCATATATTATGTCTTGTTTTCACTTTTATTTCACGTCTTTACCTGTCCACAGAGCTACGCGTTCTTTGATCCAAACGGTGTATTGTTTCTCCATCTCTACCGCACCAGCTTTATCTAGCTCAGCAAGGAGATCATCATAAACTTTATCGAAGTTCTCAGGTTTGGCAAGGATCGCTTCAGGAATACGTTTGCGGACAATATCCTGTGTTTTCTGGAACGCTACGTTATAATCTGTATCCGAAGGTACTGGCATATTATATGCTGCGCCCCAATCTTTCAACTTCAGATCATCTTCAGAAGGATAGAAATCTTTCCACGTTGTAATGCCATAGGCTTTCAATGTTTCCTTCTCTGCGGCAGTATAACCTGCTTGAATCTGTTCAGGGAAGTTCGTTGTGTAGTAGTTACCTGTGGAATCTTTGACACCATCGCCGTATCTAGCACTGAAGATGTTGTACATTCCGATACCTGTTTCTTTGGTGAACGCCGAGTTGTCATTGACTTTGCGATCCTGCACATCAGCAGGGATGACACGGTTGCCATTTTCAACATTGTAGTGTTGGCCTTCAATACCCCAGTTTCTCAGCACCTGACCTTCATCCGAGGCGAGCCAATCCATGAATTTGATAATACGTACAGGGTCTTTCGCAGTTGTGGAAATACCGATGCCGTATCCATCAAATCCGGTTGGTTGGAATGTATGGTCCACAATATCCTTGTTGAGGGATACAGAGAAGTGAGCGTACGTATTCTCGCCATTGTTCACTGATTTCAATGCATTCTCAGCTTCGCCATAGTTCCATTCCTGGTCAATCAGTCCCAGTACCCGACCGCTTGCGATTTTGGATTTATATTGGTCATCCTTCTGCACAAATGTATCTTTGTCCAGGATGCCTTCATTGTACATTTTGTTCAACCAGCGGAAGTATTCTTTTTCCTCTGGACGTTTATAGTGCAGCACCGCTTCATACGTTTCAGGGTTAATGTAATATTCACCGTCATCCGGTCCACCGGTTGCCTGGAAGGCTGGATTCGTTACAGTAATCATAATTTTCCAGTCATCTGCATTCAGAGTCAGCGGAATGGTCGGCTGTCCGTCAATAGTTGGATGTTTAGCATAGTATTCTTTCAGTACTTTCTCATAATCCTCAAGCGTTTTTACTTCTGGGTAGCCAAGTTCTTTCAATACCTTTTGCTGAATCTCAAATCCGCCTGTAGCGTCAAACGCAACATTATCTACACCCATGTTCGTTGGGATTGTGTAAATGGACTGATCTTCCAAACTGTATTTCAGACGGTTCATCTGGTCCCCATAGATTTTCTTCAGGTTTGGTGCATATTGATCAATCAGATCGGTCAGGTCAAGCATCGCGCCTGCATCCACAAGCTTAGACAAGTTACCTTTAGGATAGATAATATCAGGGTAATCACCGCTGGCAGCCATCAAAGGTATCTTCTGGTCGCCACCATTATTCACATCATACTCCGCTTCAATTGTAACACCTGTTTGTTTCGTAATTTCTTGGCCGACTGCGTCCTTCATATTGTTCCAGTTTGGACTTGCGTCAGCACCAAAGAACGTAAAGGTGATTGGACTGGTCGTATCACCAGTGTCCGTTGGTGTCTCAGAAGCCGTAGTTCCTCCTCCGCTACCACTGCATCCTGCTGTAATGGCAAGAGCGCTGGCTAACAGAAGCATTGCGAATGTTTTTGGTGTTTTGCCCTTCATGTGTAATCCCCCTTATGGATAAAATGAAGCTATCTATTGTAGAACAGGCTGACCTGCACATACCGTAATCGGGTGATTCTGATTGTAAAACGTTTGATTTTATAACATAAAAAGCGTTTTCTAAATGAAGTGAAAAAGACTCACTCTATCCAGTAATTTGAGGACCAATCCTTACTCCTTTTGACTGAAAAGATTCGTGTACATGCCTTGATAAATTAGTAATGAAAGTGCTTTCATATTTGAATAATAATCCCTCTAAAAGTCCTTGTCAATAGCGAATTAACAAAATTGAAAACGTTTTTCGGAAAACGTTTTAGGTATAAAAAAGAACCCTGTTTCCTGGGCCCTTTTTTCGAAAAAACTATTCTGCTAAAACGTATTACTTGCTCTCTTCACCGCTCCACAATTGAACACGGCTTTGCACCAGCTCGGTGTATTGTTTTTCCATGTCCTCTGCTCCTGCTTTGTTAAGTTCAGCAATCATACCGTCATAGATGGCATCAAATTGCTCTGGTGAACTGAGGATTGCTTCTGGGATCCGTTTACGGATAATATCCTGTGTTTTTTGGAAAATAACGTTGTAATTCGAGTCACCTGGAGTCGGCATATTGTACGCTGCTCCCCATGGTTTAACCGGGAACTCATCTTCACTTGGGAACAGATCTTTCCACGTTGTTGCGCCGTATGCTTTGAGTGTCTCTTTCTCCGCATCGGAATAGGCCGCTACAATCTGCTCAGGGAAATTCGTTGTGTAATAGTTATCGGTGGAATCTTTAACGCCATCTCCATAGTGACCAGACATATTGGTATAGAGGCCAATACCTGTTTCTTTCTGGAATACGGCAGCATTATTCGTTTTTTGGTCCTGAATATCCGCCGGAATAACACGTTTACCATCTTTCACTTCGTACTGCTTACCTTCAATCCCCCAGTTCATCAGCACTTGGCCTTCCTCAGAAGCTAGGTAATCAAAGAATTTAATTGTACGAACCGGGTCTGGATTCGATGTTGTAATCCCTACACCCCATCCAGATACAAAACCAGGGTCCTGGAAGGAATGATCCTTGATATCTTTAGACAGAGTTACCGGGAAGTGTGAATATGTCGCTTCATCTTTACCCGCTGCTTTCAATGCGTTCTCCGCATCGGAATAACCCCAATCTTGGTCAATGACACCTAGTACACGTCCACTTGCAATTTTGGATTTGTATTGATCCGTTTTCTGTACGAAGCTGTCCTGATCGAGCAGTCCTTCTGCGTACATATGGTTCAACCAACGGAAATACTCTTTCTCTTCTGGACGTTTGTAATGCAGACTTGCCTCATATGTCTCAGGATCAATATAGTACTCGCCGTCATCCGGAGCCCCTGTTGCCTGGAAGCCCGGATTCGTTACCGTAATCATGATTCTCCAGTCATCTGCGTCCAGGGATAACGGAATCGTTGGTTGACCGTCAATTGTTGGATGTTTCTCTTTGTATGCTTTCAGTACATTCTCATAATCCTGGAGTGTACGAACTTCAGGGTATCCCAGCTCTTTCAACACACGCTGCTGAATCCCAAATCCGCCACCTGCATCAAAATACTTCTGGTCTACCGCATAATACGTAGGCAGCACATAAATCCCTTGATCTTCGTTGCTATATTTCAGCCGGTCCATGTAATTACCATACAGCTTCTTCAAATTGGGAGCATATTGCTCGATCAGATCAGTCAGATCGACCATTGCCCCAGCATCCACGAGCTTGCTTAGCTCTCCTTTGGGTGACACGATATCGGGATAGTCTCCGCTCGCTGCCATTAAGGATACTTTATCCTGACCACCACTGACGGCAAACTCACCGTTAAGGGTTACTCCTGTTTTCTCTGTAAGGACCTTCCCTACTTCATCCTTCATACCGTTCCAGTTCGGACTAGGATCGACGCTAAAAAAGTCAAAAGTAATCGGAGACGTATCACCGCTAGTGTCCTTAAACGACGTTTCGCCGCTGTTTCCTCCACCGCAACCTGCGAGCAAAGACATCGCAAGCACTGGAGCCAGTGCAATCTTCATTTTGTTTCTTGCCATGATGGTAATCCTCCCGTTTCATATGTCTGTCTATCCGGGACTTTTTTGTCCCTGTCTATAGCTTCATGAATGCCACTCCGCAGCCCTATACGGTGAAGCGCAGGCCAAATGGCTGCGCTTCGGGCATTCTGATGCTTCTTTTATTATACGGCCACTCTATCTATGTGGCGGCCTGTATACACTTGCTTAAGCTTTTACTGCACCCAGTGTCATACCACCTACAAAATACTTTTGCAGGAATGGATACACAATCAGGATTGGAACCGTAACAACGATCGTGATCGCCATTTTGATGGATTCCGGTGAAATCTGTGTCATCTGCTGAGCCATATCATTGGCGTTACGTCCGGCACCTGAGCCTTGCTGTGTACTTTGCAGTACTTTCATCAGCTCGTACTGGAGCGTGGTCAGATGCGCCTTCGAACCATTATACAGGTACGTATCGAACCAAGCATTCCACTGGCCTACAGCCAAGAACAACGCGATGGTTGCAAGAACCGGTTTACAGAGCGGCAAAATGATTTTGTAGTAGATCTTAAAGTCATTCGCGCCATCCAACTTCGCAGATTCCTGCAAGGCATACGGCAAGCCGTCAATGAAGGAACGGATAATGAACACGTTAAACGCACTGATCATACCTGGCAATACATATACCCAGAACGTACCGATCAGGTTCAGGTCACGCATCAGGATGTACACCGGAATCAGACCACCGGAGAAATACATCGTGAGTGCAAGTGCAGTGGAAACAAACTTTCTCAACTTAAAGTCAGGACGACTCAGTGTAAATGCGATCATTGAGGAACTGATCAAGCCGAGCAACGTACCTACAATGGTACGTAGAATGGATACCTGCAAACCTTGCAGCAATCCATCGTATTGGAAAATCGTTTTGTAGTTTTGCAATGTGAATTCACGAGGCCACAAGTAAATTCCACCACGTACGGTATCTGTCGAGTTATTAAGTGAGATAGCCAGTACGTTCAGGAATGGATACAGTGTTACAATCAGCACCAGGGTCATCGCGAGGATGTTGAATATATCGAACAGCTTATCGCCCCGAGTAGCATTGAATGCTTTGTTCGCCATAATGTCGTCCCCTCCCTACATGATGCTTTCTTTGGTGAATTTTTTGAACAATCCGTTCGCTGTAAACAGAAGGATGATACTGACAACGGAGTTGAATATGCCTATGGCTGTCCCATACGAGAATCGTCCCATATTCAAACCATAATTGAGCGCGTATAGATCAAGTACTTCCGAGTAGTCTAGCACCAGACTGTTTTGCAGCAAAAATTGCTTCTCAAAACCGATACTGATCAAATGCCCGATAGACATGATGAACAGTACAGAGATTGTAGTCCGAATGCCTGGCAGCGTAATATGCCACATTTGTCTCCAACGGTTCGCCCCGTCTACACGGGAAGCTTCGTAAAGTTCTTGGTCAATGCCGGTAATGGCCGCCAGATAGATGATGGCATTCCAGCCGGTTTCCTTCCACATATCTGAAGCGGTTACAATGTACCAGAACAAGTTCCCCTTCGCCATGAATTGGATCGGCTGATCGATAATGTTTAGGTTTACCAAAATGTCATTGATAATCCCGCCATCGGTGGAGAGCATCTTGGTAATAATCCCTGCCACTACGACCCAGGATACAAAGTGAGGCAGATATGATACCGTTTGCACGGCGCGCTTGAAGAACATGCCTCTCATCTCATTCAAGAGAATCGCAAAGAAAATCGGCACGATAAAACCGACAACCAGTCCCATCAAGCTCATTGCAAGCGTATTTCGAAGTACCAGATAGAAGCGATCATCACTGAACAGCTCTACAAAGTGTTTAAAACCAACCCACTCTTGATCACCGAATGATCTAGCTGGTTTATAGTTTTGGAAAGCCATCGTCCATCCCCACAGTGGCAGATAGTTAAATACAAAAACCCAAGCTACGAATGGCAATGACATAAGATAGAGATACTTTTGCTGTTTCATGCTGTCCCAAATTCTATTCCGCCGTTTTTGTGTTGACGGATTGGGGTCACTGCTTTTTTTCGCGGAAGCGGATTTTTCTGTTAGCGTTTCCATCTCCGTTCCCCCTCCTCTGATTTATAAAATAATCATACCTGATAGAGCGTTTTCAAAATACCAGCTGGATTTTAGAGAAAATCATATAAAAATTAGATATACCCCTATAAAATCCGATATTATATCTATAAAATTAGTGATAATGACGCTGTCTATTATTTATTAATGAAATTAAAAGGGAAATTAATTTGAAAATGGTAACTATCGAAAACGTTTTATAGAAATCGTTTACTTATGTAAAATCAAAAAGAAAAAGGACCTCCAGGGTCCTTTCAATAGACTATAAGTTCGAAAACGTTTTTACCTAATCAGGAGAAATCCCAAAGATAAAAGGCACTACTCCCCTCCGAACATGAGCTACTCCCGTTCCGGCTCTCCTGAAGAATCCTTCGACTGTGATCTCGCAAGCTCTCTTGCTTGTTTGTAAGCGGAGGGTGATTCCCCTACATACTTCTTGAATTTGCCGTGGAAGTAATCCACGTTGGCATACCCCACTCTCGCGGCAACCTGGTGCACCTTTAAGCCTTCATCGAGCAGTTCCTTTGCCTTCTCCATTCGAACCTTATCGAGAAATGCATTGAAATATTCCCCGGTATGATTTTTGAATAACTTGCCCAGATAACTGCTATTGTAGTTAAATACCTCTGCTAGAACCTCAAGCTTGAGATTTTCGCCCGGATTACGTCGGATAAATTCAATCATCTGTTTCAGTACTGTATCTTTGCTGCCTCCACCCATGCGTTGAATAAGCCGATTGAGGTGTTCAGCAGCCATCACTTTGAGATCCAGTAACGTTAATTGATGATAAACCTCCGTAATGAGAACGGAATGCTCTTGCATAAGGGATTGCATATGCTGATTGGTTGCTGCAAGTTTGTTAATCGCCAATGAAAAGACTTGGGAGAACGCCGTCTTAATCGCCTGTTCTGTCTGGTGATGTGGAATCAGTCGTTCCTCCATCTCCGTCAGCACACGCATCACGGACTCGCTACTTCGAATGTCGAGCGCATAATACAGCTTGTCCGCCAGCTCCGCTTCATCCGGTTCACCGCTTTCTTCCTCATTGACAACAATGGATGCAGAAGAAATCTTGCTCTTTTCGTCTTCGTTCCATAACATAATACGTTGTTCCGCGAACAGGAAACGTCCGCCCAATATGCTGTTGGCCTGATTATAGGAATGGGCGATGTCTGCTGTGGAGTCTACTGGTTGACCTGCTGCCGCGTACATGAGAATATTCCACTCTCCCAGCAGCCCTTCCAACTCATCATATAAACGCTGGGCAGATTGTACAGTCAAAATAGGCTCTTTACATAACAGTCCCAGTCCGGAATGGAACGAAAACACAATGCCCCGATCTTTCTGGTCAAAAGTTTCCGCCAGTCTGCGTTTCACCACACTACCACGCTGTAAATCAGGTTCGGCATGCATCTCCAGCAGCACGACCTGATACTGCGACCAGTTCAACCCTAGAGCATTTGCTTCCATCGTTTCTGTACCTTCCAGACTATCAAAAAGCAATGCTTCAATCTGATGCTCCCGGTAGACCGTATCCTCACCAGCATGGCGGGCCAGTGTCTCACGTTCCCGTGTCAGCATCACAGAGATCCGCTCCAGCTCACTGATAATCTCCTCTTCATCCACCGGCTTGAGCAGATATCCATCCACGCCAAAACTAATGGCTTTCTTGGCATAATCAAAATCGGCGTACCCACTCAGGATTAGAAAGTGCGAACTCGGATGGTGCTGCCGCACTTCCTCAATGACATCCAGTCCGGTCATGCCGGGCATGCGTATATCAATGATCGTTAGGTCCGGTTCCAACTCTTCGAAACGGGTAATAGCCTCACGCCCGCTCGCAGCTGTAGCAATTACCTGAAAGCCGTATTTTTCCCAATCAATGATCGTTGTCAGTCCTTCACGTATGCTCGGTTCATCATCTACTAATAACACTTTATACATGCTGGTCTCCTCCTGCTGGCAAGGTGAAAGAAACCTCTGTTCCTTTCCCGTATACACTTTTAATCTGCAACCCGTATGGCTCTCCATAGGTCAACGTTAAACGTTGATGTACGTTACGCATGCCAATCCGGCTCTTCTCCTGTTCTTCCGGTCCACAGATGAACTGCATCACTTCAGCCAGACGCTCCGGCGTAATGCCTGCTCCATCATCATCGACACACACCTGAACAACATCCTCCACCAAACGAATATTTATATTCACACGGACCGTACCCTCTTTATTTTCCAAACCATGCACAATCGCATTCTCAACCAGAGGCTGAATAATCAAAGGAGGGATGTATATCTTCTCTACCTCCGGATCGATATGGATCTGGAAAGCAAGACGGTCACCGTAACGGAATTTTTGAATTTCCAGATAAGAACGTACCATCTCCAGCTCGGCTCTGAACGTAGTTTTGCCGCTGCCAATCTCAAGGCTCTTGCGCATCAGTTTGCCTAGCAGCCTAACAATATTGGCAATCTCCGCCTCACCTTTGATATGGGCTTTCATGCGGATCGACTCCAGTGCATTAAACAAAAAATGAGGATTGATCTGGCTGGCCATCATTTTCAGTTTAATCTCTTTCTGCGCGATTTCCAATTGATTGTTCTGTTCCGTTGCCTCTACCACTTGAGTCATCAGTTCATTAATGCTCTTCACCATGTAATTGAACTGCCTGGACAGTTGCCCGATCTCATCATTTCCATCAATGCGGGAAGTAACGTTAAGATCGCCCAGCGCGAGCTTATTCAGGTGTTTGCTAAGGCGTAACAATCGGTTCGATGTGAGAAATGAAATGATATATACAAGCAACAATGCAATGACCAACACTAACGTAATAAAGAGCATACCGATCATGCTAATGGTATTCGCGTCTTTGACAATATTTTTGGTGGCAAAAACGGAAATGATCTTCAGGCTATTCATGCTCGATCCAGGACTGATCTCATCAATGATAATGTTGGACGGCTCGCCCTGAAAATCAGCTTCAATTGTACCTTTGGCCTGGTTTTGCAGATCTACACCAAAATCTAGCTCGTCCAGCGTCTTGCCTACAAGCTCGGTATTCTTGGCAGCAACCACATAACCCTGTTCGTCCGTAATCAACGTCTCGAACGGTTCCTGACGTAACAATCCATTCAGCTCATCCTGATTGATTACAATCATCAGTACACCCTCGGTCCGATATTCGGCAAAAGGCACTTTACGTACCAGACTAAGCTTGTGCACCGGATTATCTCCCTTGTCAGGAATGTAGAACCAACCGATGCTCGTCGTTTGCAGTGCTTTCTGGTACCAGTAGCTCTCCTCGGTCTGCTTGTCCACCGGAATGAACTCCAGATTGTTGATCAGCGTCGGATTGGTCGAGTAAAACCGGATGCCCGCAACCTCACGGTACAGACGCTTGTATTCCTGAAAATCTTTGTATGCGAGGTACGCCGATGTCAGCTCCACAACGCTTTCGTACCGTTTGTTCACAATTTCCTTCAATTCATTGTTGAACATCAGAATGTTGGAAATATCTGTGGGTACACGCAGCAGTGTTGCGGTCTGACTCTTGACCTTCTCCACGTTGTTGATCGTCTGTCCTATTGCATTGTCCAGCGCTTGCTTACGAAAGTATCCGGTTACAGCAAGTCCAATAATCAGTACTGGAATCATGACGACAAGTACATAGGATATGAGCAATTTATGCTTTAATTTAAGATTGTTGGATGTTTGAATGAGCCTTCTAAACATATCTGCACCTTCCGTCGCTTATAAGCGCTTACATATAAAGGTCAGTACATATTGCGCCTGCCCTTCCAATTCATCATACCACATAACAGCAAAAGCCCTGCAAGAGGGCTTCAAAAAAAGGCACTCCCATACCTGGAAGCGCCTCTTCAGTATATACTTTTATATAAATTAACTAGGAGTTACCCATGTACCATTATGGACGTGGTGTGTCTACCCCATTCAGAATTAGCTTGGGATGAATATCTGCGCTAAGTGAAGCGGAAACTGCACAATACTTTTCTTCAGCCATTTGGATGGCTTTCCAGATCCGGTAATCCGGGATATCACCGTCTACCTTGAAGATCAGGTCAATGGCCGTAAAACCTTTCGGCATACCTTCACTGCGTGTACCCTGTGCTTCAATCTCAATGCCTGTAATTTTGTCCAGGAAAGCATCCAGAATCATCGTGATATCGATCCCCATACAACCTCCGAGACCTGCCAGTAACAATTCCATGGGTGTAGCACCCTTGCTGTCACCACCATAAGCTGCTGTGGCATCCATGCCAACTGCGTAGCCAGAGGGTCCTTCGGAAGTAAACGCGCGTTTGCCTTTCCATACCGTTGTTACATTCATGATGTTATCCTTCTTTCTTAGAATTCAGTAATTTGCTGCAAGAAACGACGTGTCCGCTCTTGGGTCGGGTGTTCAAAAAAGGCCTGTGGACTTGCTTCTTCCACAATCGATCCATCCGCCATAAAGACAATTTTGTTAGCCACATTCCGGGCAAACTTCAACTCATGTGTAACGACCAGCATCGTCATGCCTTCCTGTGCCAACTCCTTCATAACGGAGAGCACTTCGCCCACCAGTTCAGGATCAAGGGCTGAGGTAGGCTCGTCAAACAGCATCACTTCAGGCTCCATGGCCAGTGCGCGGGCAATGGCTACGCGCTGTTGCTGTCCACCAGACAAACGGGATGGATATGCATCCTGCTTGTCCGATAGGCCTACTCGATCCAGCAGAATCCGGCCACGTTCGGCCGCTTCGTCCCGCTTGATTTTTTTCACAGTCACGAGCCCTTCCATCACATTGCCAAGCACCGTCTTGTGCGGATACAGATTGAACTGCTGGAATACCATGCCAGTCTGCCGACGGATTTCAAGTACCCGTGCCCGCTGGATTCGCTGCGAGTCGGTACTGTCTACTACAACACCATTTACTTCAATCTTGCCGCCAGAGAGTTCCTCCAAGCCGTTCAGACAGCGCAGCAGCGTACTTTTGCCTGATCCACTGGGTCCCAGCAGAACAACAATATCTTTCGCATCGACATGCAGATCTATATTTGTGAGAACTTCATTTTCCCCAAAACGTTTGGTCAATCCTGTAGTTGTAATCACCGGTTCTCCCCTCCTATCAGTAAGCCCGGGCCAGCCGGCGCTCCACTTGTTCCAGAATGGCCGAGAATCCGATACTCATGATCCAATAGATCACGCCAATCGCCAGATAAAACGGCATATTAACGTAATATTGCGCGACCAGTAGCTGTGCCGAGCGAAGCAACTCCGTAACCCCAAGGGCTGCCACAAGTGATGTTTCTTTCAGCATGCCGATAAACGTATTGCCCATTGGAGGGATCGCGATACGCACCGCTTGGGGGAATATAATCCTTCTCATCGTTTGAGCCGGTGTCATGCCTGTAGCATATGCGGCCTCCGTCTGCCCTTTTGGTACAGCTTGAATTGCTCCGCGGAACGTTTCGGACAGAAATGCACCCGCATTAAGACTAAGCCCTAGACAAGCTGCCGTTAGGGAGCCTAAAGTTACGCCATAATCAACCAACCCAAAATAAATAACGAATAATTGCACCAGCAGCGGGGTTCCCCGCATGATGGATACATAAAACCTTGCGATCAACCTAAGCCACATAGGCCCCTTCAGACGAGCGATAGCGACTAGTACTCCGATAATAAAGGCAAAAAACATGGAGATCACAGTTACATACAGCGTATAGTAAGCCCCCTTCAGAAAGAAGGGGATATTCTCAAATACCAGTTCCATAGATCAAACTTCCCTTCGCCTTGCAGGTTCATTATTGCGCAGGCTCTTCACCAAACCATTTTTTGAAGATGGTATTATACGTACCATCATCTTTCATGCTTTTGAGAGCGTCATTCAGTGCTGCTACGAGTTCTGGATTGTCTTTGCGCACAGCAATACCTGCCTGATCACTCTTGATAGGTTCACCTACGGCTTTGATGTTGAAGCCGTTAGCATCTACAATCGGTTTCAGCGCGTACAGGTTGTTGATCGTTGCATCGATCCGTCCAGCGTCCAGATCTTTCAATGATGTGATAACATCGTCATAGGTCTTGATAGTGAAATTGCCGACTTTAGGTAGCACTTCGTTACGCAGATAAGTTTCATCATTGGTACCGAGGCCTACACCAATCGTTTTACCTTTGAAATCTTCCAGCTTGGTAATGTCATTTTTATCACTTTTGACAATGATTTTCACATCGTTCGTGATATAAGGATCACTGAAATCCAGTACTTTCTTACGATCATCAGTAATGGTCATCTGACTGATAATGGCATCCAGCTTTTTGGCTTGCAGACTTGGTGTCAGGCCGGAGAACTCCTGGGATACAAATTCCACCTTAACTCCAAGACGCTTCGCAACCTCACGTGCGATATCTGCATCGTAGCCGTCCATTTCTTTCTTATCGTTCAGGAAGTTGTATGGAGCGTACGTGCCCATCATGCCCACTTTGATGACGCCAGCAGACTTGATCTGCTCCAGTTCATTGTTCGCCTGTGCTCCATTGCTGCTTCCATTGTCCGTAGCTTTACTGCCACAAGCGCTGAGCACCAGCACCGTCATTAGCAGCAGGGCTGTTAAAGTCCAGCCTTTGCGAGATTTCATTCCATATGTTTTATTCATGTCATTAACTTCCTCTCATCCATGTAGTCATGTCTTGTTGAAACTTCTTTTTCCTGTCTTCCTAAACCGCAGTTGTACCCATTATTCCCTGCTGCTGGCTTAATCATGTGAATAATTAATCCAGTTGTTGAAAATAAAGCTCCAGGGCCAACACACCTTTATGTGCCGAGCAGTCCGTAAAATTCAAAGCTTGCCGCCTCCGCAGCTAATGTCGTTGCTGACATTGATGAGAACTCGCTGTGAAGCTGCTCCGAACCAAACAGCCAGCGCGTAATCATGCCTTCAATCATGCTAACCAGAAGCGCAGCACGGAGCGGTACATTCATGGAATCCGGCAGCATGCCCAGCTCAATGGCCCGCTGCATGTTGTGGCGAAACGCCTCTTCCACTGCCCCCCGTGTCTCCTCGACCAGACGGCGTACCGAATCCTCCGACACGATACCTTTAAGCAACAACTCCATAAAATAACGATTGTCCTCTGCAAAGGAGAATAAGTCGGTAAACAGTCGTTCCGAAGCTCTTACCATATCCTCAACCGATCCGGCATCCTTGCGGTAGCCTTGTCCAATCGCTTCAAGCAACTTCTCCCTGCCGGTTAACACAATCTCCGAGGCAATGGCCTCCTTACTTTTGAAGTGCCAGTAAAAAGTGCCTTGCGCGACGCCCGCTTCCCGGACGATATCGGAAATTTTCGTCTGATGGTAGCCCTGGGTCGCAAAACGTTCCATCGCTATGCGTATAATTTGGTCCCGGCGTTCTTCTCCGGGTTCCAAATGATTGTTTTTAGACATTTGCCTATCCTCCCGATTGATCAGTCAGTCAGTTAATGTATATCCTATTGGATAACTAGGTTTTTGTCAATATGGTTTTAAACAATTCATTACGAGCATAAGTTGAAGTTGAGCGCATTTGTGATCATAATAGATGATAGCCTTGTTCTAATGAGCGGGCATTGTCACGCAGGACAGCCTATATGCTGTCATCTGCATTTCAAGGAGGAAGAGAATTGGACTTTATATCATCGATTATTATGGGCATCATCGAAGGTTTGACTGAGTTTTTGCCCGTGTCCTCGACCGGACACATGATTCTGACTGCCCACTTGCTGGGATTATCGGAGGACAACGAGTCAGTCAAAACGTTTGAGGTGGTTGTGCAACTCGGAGCTGTACTAGCTGTCGTTGTGCTGTACTGGAACAAATTCATTGATATGTTCCGCTTCACCGGAGGCAAAAGGAGTTACACCTCCCGCCTGAACCTCATACATATCTTTTTGGCGATGGTTCCAGCCGTGGTCATTGGACTTGTATTCCGGGATTGGATCAAGGCGCATCTGTTTGGAGCACAAACGGTGCTGTACAGTCTTGTTATTGGTGGTATTCTGATGATTGTCGCTGAACGTTGGAGCCACCGCAGCGAACGCATTACAACCCATGATGTAGACGATATTACGTATAAACAGGCATTTGTAGTGGGTCTTTTTCAGATTCTCGCATTATGGCCAGGCTTCTCCCGTTCCGGTTCGACGATCTCGGGCGGTCTGTTCGCAGGGGTAAGCCGGGTTGCTGCAGCAGAATTTACATTCCTGGTCTCTGTGCCGATTATGATTGGAGCCACAGGATATGATCTATACAAAAGTATCGATCATCTAAATACCAGCGATTTCCCGATCTTCGCGATTGGATTCATTGCCGCATTTATCGTAGCCATGCTTGCCATTAAGACGTTCCTATCTATTTTGAAAAAACTGAGTCTGACCGTCTTTGCAGTCTATCGCTTCGTGCTGGCAGCCGTATTCTTTATCATTTTAATGATGTAACCCTATCTTCAAGTCCTGTAACAATAAAGCCAATGGCAACCTGTTCCCTTCGGAACTAGGCTGCCATTTTTAATTTGCACAACCTCATCAACAAACGATTTCATTTGTGAACCACACCTACCCCCTCATCCAGATAACATAAACACCCCCTATCAGCGATAGGAGGCGTTCCATATAACTACTGCGATCTAAACGAACTGATTATGGTTATACCTTGGACTCCAAAGTCTGCAGGTACTCCGAGATTTGAGCAGGCGTTTTTGCCCATTTGCTGTGCAGATGTGCAATTTTCTTGCCGTTCTGGAATACGAGCAGGCTTGGAATACCGCGTACACCGTTCTCTTCGGCAAACGGCAGGAACTCTTCTGCATCGAGAGCATAGAAGGTTTTATCCGCATGCTGGTCGATAACGTCCCCGATAAAGCGATCCAGGTTTTTGCAATCCGGACACCAGGTTGTATCAAATTTAATGACGGTCAGCCCGTCAGAATTGATTGTATCGCGATATTGTTGTTCACTTTGAATTCTTTCCATATGTCTTCTCTCCCTTATTTGATTCTTTATGGTTGACCTTCATTGTACCTCGTATAGTTACAATTGAAAATAGGCTACCAACGTTTAACGGTGCTGCTTGTAGAGATTGGCGGGACTTAGCTCCCGTATTTCGTTAATCTCCGCAGCCGTAAGTGGTACAGATTCCGAAGCAGCAATATTATGCAACAACTGCTCTCTCGAACTGGCACCTGGCACGACAGCCGCAACAGCGGGATGTGCCAAAGCATAACGAATGGCCGTTTGAGCCATGCTGCGATTGTCTGTAACCAACCGGCTCAGGCCTTCTCGTATGATGTGCAACTCCTCAGGAGTATAATCCAAATAACCCTTATCTGCCTTGGCAGCACCAGAATCGGCGAGAACACCACTTGCCACGGGTCCACGAGCGATAACGCTAATCCCCTTTTGCTCTAATAAAGGTAATACTTCCTCTTCGGCTCGGCGATCCGCAACGCTGTATTGATTCATCACGCTGACAATGGAAGCTCTCTGCACATATTCACGAATCACGTTAGGCCGGATGGAGGATATGCCGTAATACCGAATAAGACCTTCCTGCTTCAGTTCCTCAAAGGCTTCGATCGTCTCTTCGATTGGATCATCCAGAGTGCCACCATGCAGCTGATATAGATCAATATAATCCGTCTGCAGCCGTTTCAGGCTGTCTCGTACAGCTTGTTTGATATAGGCTTTGGACGGGTCCCATGACCAGCCTTCTTTTCCTGGTATGCGACGATTACCAACCTTGGTCGCCACAATGACCTGATCCCGGCGTCCCTGGATAGCCTGGCCCACGATTTCTTCGTTTAATCCTGCATCATACAGGTCAGCGGTATCCAGAAGATTAACGCCACGATCCAATGCTTCATGAATCAAGGCTACGGCAGGTTTCACTTCGGTTCCAAGCGACATGCAGCCTAGACCAACTTCACCTACCATGAGTTCGGATGAACCCAGACGATTTTTCTTCATATGTTGTACATCCCCTTCCATACGTTCTGCAAGTTTCCATTGTATCATTCTTGCTGGCAAAAATCGCATGTAACATATGAGCGCATACAAAAACCCGGGACCATACCAGCTCCGGGCTTCTCATGCTAATTGACTCCTATATCAAAATCTATTTTAAATCACACGTGAACCTTTTTTGCTTCCATAAGACGGTTTTGAAGATGAACCTGAATTTTTCATCAGTCCTGACACCGTACTGAACAGCTTATCCCTTGCTTGTTTGTTCCTCATCAAGTAAGTCACGCCTGCTCCAATGGCTGTTACAATAATTCCACTTTTTTTAGACATATGTTGTTCCTCCTTCAGGATTAATGTACATCGTGTCTTGCTTGAGATTACCCTCTAGGAGAAAAACGAAACGTCAGATGCAATCGCTAAAATTAGAGAATGGCTATTATAACTTAAAAAGATGGCCACCTGAGAATTCAGGAGCCATCTTCAAACGTGCAGTATAAGTATAATTCGAAATCATCGTTACTACTGTATAACCTACTTGGTCATAACAATTGTCCGGTCAATCGGACGGCGGTGCGACATGAGTCATTTCCTCATGTTTGTACGTGGATCCATCCGCAGTCAGGTAGAAATGCCCGATCGGATGCAGATCTTCATCCAGTTCATAGACCAGCGGAATGCCTGTCGGGATATTAAGCGCCATTACGTCTGCTTCGGACATTTGGTCCAGATGCATGACGAGTGAACGGAGCGTATTGCCGTGCGCGGAGATAAGTACCCTTTTGCCCGCTGACACAACCGGTTTGATCTCTGCATTCCAATACTCCAGCACCCGCTTCGATGTATCCATCAAATTCTCGGTACGCGGGATGGTGCAGCCCAGCCGTTGATACTTGTCCTGATCCTGAACATACCGGTCGTCAGTTTCGTCCAGTGCTGGGGGAGATACGCTAACGGAGCGTCTCCATTCCTTCACCTGATCCTCACCATACTTCAGCGCAGTCTGCTGTTTATTAAGTCCTTGCAGCGCCCCATAGTGACGTTCGTTCAGCTTCCACGTCTTCGTGATCGGAATCCACATCCGGTCCATTTCATCAAGTGCAATATCCAGTGTTCGAATGGAGCGTTTGAGTACTGATGCATAAGCGTAGTCAAAATCAAAACCCTGTTCCTTCAGGATCTTTCCCGCTTTACGCGCTTCTCCGTAACCATCGGTCGTCAGATCCACATCCGTCCAACCGGTAAAACGGTTCTCCACGTTCCACATACTCTGTCCATGGCGAATCAATACGACTCTGTACATAAGCGTGAATCCTCCTTCCATGAAACCATTACCCGCAAGGCGAGCCGGATATGCCCATGATATGTGAAATTATTAATAGTACGGTGCCATCATCAGATATACAACTACACCCGTGGAACTCACGTAGAGCCAGATTGGCATCGTCCAGCGAGCAATTTTACGGTGTTTCTTCAATTGATTCGTCCAGCCCCATACCAGAGTGAACAAAGCAAGCGGCACAATAATCGCTGCCAGAATGCTGTGTGTGATCAGAATGAAGAAATAGATGGAACGAATAATGCCTTCTCCACCGTATTTGGACGTTTCCGGAGACAAATAGTGGAACGACAAATACGTAACGAGAAATAAAAGGGTCGTTGAAAATGCAGCAAGGATGAAACGTTTGTGCAATTTCACATTCCGCTTGATAATGGCAATCAAGGCCGCAAGCAGGAAGATAAAGGTGAAGCTGTTGAACACGGCGTTAAACCGCGGCAACACTGTAATGTCAAAGGCTACATCGCCTTTGTATCCGATGGACGGTGCAAAGAACAACAATAAAATAATGACATTGGCGATAATGGAAATGGTAATAATGAGACCTGCAAAATTTTTATTACTGGTCGGGGCAATCTGATTGGATTGAATGTTCGGGTCCCCTTTGTCCTGTTTGCCCAATGAAAAATCCTCCTCATATCCTAACTTCTATGTTCTATCTCATTATATCTTGCCATTTCTCGACTGTTAAGTGACAACACTCTGAACAAAAAGCCTCGTCAGGTACCTTTAAAGTGCCCCTTTCAGGCCATTTTCATTAAAAGCCCACCACCACTGGTTTACCCCATCCTGTATTCATGGTATAATTAATGCAATTAATCACATACGCGTTGAACTGGAGGAGCCTGTCACCAAGGGCCCTCCTTGTCTTTTTTTAAGGCATAAAGCGGCACGCTGACATACGCCGTTTTATGCCTTTTTCTGTTTCTAGGCCTGGAATGATCCCCCCTTGGACTGGTAATCCTATAAACGCTACTGCTGGAGAGGAGTACACCTATGGAATTTATTTTGGTTCTTGCACTTATTTTGATTTTTACCAAGTTGGCTGGGGATTTATCGGTAAGACTCGGTCAGCCATCCGTATTGGGTAAATTGATCGTCGGTGTTATTCTTGGACCTGCCCTGCTCGGCTGGGTTCAACCGGATGATTTCATCCACTATATGGCCGAAATTGGGGTATTACTACTCATGTTCATTGCTGGGCTCGAAACGGACCTGGAGCAATTGAAGAAAAATTGGAAGGCAGCCTTTGCGGTTGCCGTGGGTGGTATCATTCTGCCATTCATCGGAGGTTATGGCGCTGCCGCTGCGTTCGGCATGTCGCAGACACACGCTTTGTTCTTTGGACTATTGTTCTGTGCCACTTCGGTCAGCATCTCGGTTCAAACGCTCAAAGATATGAATCAGCTCAGCTCTCGTGAGGGTACAACGATTCTTGGAGCCGCTGTCGTCGATGATGTACTGGTTGTGGTCATCCTCGCAGTCATGATGAGTTTGCTCGGAACAGGGGCAACTGATACTTCAATCCCTCTGCTCATTGGCAAGAAGTTGCTATTCTTTGTTGTCATTATCGCTGCCAGCTGGTTCCTTGTTCCTCGCATTATGAAGTGGATGGCACCGCTGAAGGTCACGGAGACCGTTATTACAGCCGGATTAATCATCTGTTTTGGCTTTTCGTACTTTGCGGAATGGATGGGTGTTGCAGGCATTATCGGGGCTTTTGCGGCAGGTATCGCCATCTCACAAACGAACTTCAAACATGAGGTCGAAACGAAACTTGAACCGATCGCGTACGGGATTTTTGTTCCAGTATTCTTTGTAAGCATCGGTTTGAACGTGACTTTTGACGGCGTGGGTTCACAAATCTGGTTCATTATCGTTATCAGTCTGATTGCTATTGTAACCAAGCTTCTGGGCGGAGGAGCAGGTGCGCGTCTGACCGGATTTGATCGCTCATCTTCCCTCGCCATTGGAGCAGGCATGATTTCCCGGGGTGAAGTTGCTCTTATTATTGCTTCCACCGGACTTGCTTCCGGATTACTCGACGCTGAGTATTTCACCAGTGTGGTTATCATGGTTATCGTTACAACGCTGGTAACGCCACCGTTACTCAAAATCACCTTTGCACGCAAAAAAGGGGAAACTCGTGTTGAAAAAGGCATTGAGGAATCCCATTTAAGTGGGTAAATAAAAATCGGGGTACGAGTTATTAATGCAGATGTAAGTATTAGATGTAGGTACTGATGCTGTACAATATAGTTCACAGTACCCCATATTGTTCCTCAGTAAGATGTTGGAATTATACCTTATAACCAGAACTGAAGTACCACATGAAACAGGGATATTAATGTGCATTAAAAGATATTCATGAGCTGTATCGATGAGTCAATTTTTAGAGTGTTGAATTTATTCGGTCATTAACGTTATACTTGTTCTTAAATATTAAACCTAGGTCGTGAAGCACACGCCGCTTTGATACATTTTTCACCTTCGATTAAGAAGGTCGGAAATGTTCAGAGCGGCTTTTTGCTTTTTATAATATTCGTTCGACGAACATAAGGAGGAAATAATTACGATGAGCAATGGATTTGAACAGGCATATGAGGAATGGATACACTCACTTCTGGAGAAGGAAACGAACCTTAGAGTGCGTTCAAGAATAGAAAATGGACTCGAGCATGGTACTTTGGAATTTCTACGTTCGGTTTGGTTTCCCGTTGTCAGGAACTTCAACCATTTGCAACCAGAATGGGAGGTTCGGGATTTTCATAACGGCTATCGATATCTTGATCTGGCTTATTTGCCAGTTAACGGAGTTAAGGGAGGTATAGAGATACAAGGATATGGGCCCCACGCCCGTGATCTCGATGTGCGGCGCTTTAAGGATCTCTGTTGGCGGCATTGTTTGCTAACACTTGATGATTGGACATTTTTGCCTATAGCCTATCTGTCAATAAAGGAAGAACCCAAACGCTGCCAACAGCTGGTACTTTCCTTTATGGGGAAATTCGTTACCACGGATACCCCCGCATCTTTAAATTGGCTTGAAGCGGAGTGTATCCGTTATGCCAGACGTCTCTTGCGTCCCTTTACCCCTTCCGAACTAGCAGTCCATTTGCGAATAACCGATCAACATTCTCGCAGAATTCTGCATAGGCTGGTTGAGCAGCATATGCTGCACGTTGTGGGTGGTAGACAACGATATCGATCGTATGCCTTACGAACCTGAGACACTCTATTCCACCAGAATTCATCATCTCCATCATTTAACGAATCCAAGCCACCTTATTTCTGCGAAATTGATTCAATTACAGCCATATATCAAACTTTTTATGGAAATAAGGATGATAGGATTCGTTAGAATTTAAAAAGTATCCTAATCGCATAAATAAGCGCATTCCAGTTCGTTAGTATTGATGCAATCTAAAAGGTTACTTTTGAAAGGCACTTAGGCTTATGCATATACTCTCGTTACACACTCTTGCAAAGTTCTTTCAGTCAGAACCGTACTCGTGTATTCAAGCTCGCTGAGGCAGGCTAGACTATCGTTCGTTGCAGTTCAGGATTATTTAAAATTAATACACAAACAAAAAAGACCCCTTCACATGCAAAAGGTCTTTATCCTCGCCTGTTCATAACAGGCTGTCCCATTTTAAGTTAACACACCTACGTAAAAACCGATCGATATAAAGACAACACACCATATAAACGCGCCAATGCTGGAGACAAGGACGTATCGTCCTATTGCCATGCGGCTGATTCCGGAGAAGCAGCACATCAGATGACGAATACCTGGAATGAAGTAACCCAGTATAATGGACCAGTACCCGTATTTCAAAAACCATGACTCCACCCTGCCCAGCCGTTTGGCGTTGACCCCCACCCATTTACCGTACTTCTCAACCAGTGGTCGGCCGGCCTTCTTGCCAATGGTGTAACTCAGAAGACCCCCAGTAAACGCTCCACCAAAACTGACAACGATGGACACCGAATAATTCAGCACCGAGATGGAGGCGAGATAACCGACAAAGGTCATCATCACCTCATCCGGAATAGGCATGCCAATCACGCCAAGAGCCAGCAGTCCGTAAATTGCGAAATAACCATATTGACCAATAAATTCTCTTGCAAATTCCATACTGACTCGCTCCTTATTTCGGTTCCACAATATCCTTCTCATGGGGGGCTAGCACTTGTTTTAGAGACGGGAATCGGATTTGGCTAACCATTAGACCGGATAATACGATAATGACAAGATAGGCTACACCATGAGTAAAATAAGGACTCCAGAGCGCGAAAAAGGACATAAGACCGCCTGCAAACGTAATCGGCATACCCACAAAACCATGGCTTGCTGTCTTCTGGCAATTGTAACGGGCGAGACGCAATGCACCACAAACCGGGAATAATGCTGTCAGCGCCATACCCAGTGCACTTACCTCATTCATGGAGTTCAAATATAAGATCAACACGGGTGCGGTGCCGAACGAAACAACATCAGCCAGTGAATCCAGCGCTTTGCCGAATTCCCCCTCACAATGCAGCTTGCGGGCTGCAAACCCGTCAAACAGATCAAAGAACATGGCTACCCAGATCATCGTCACGGCTAACGCAAACTCGCCATGAATAGCCATAATGACAGCCAACATGCCTGAAGTTAAGTTGCCCAACGTTAGAATGGACGGTAAAGATTTCATAGACTTGACTCCCCTTCGTACTAAGCATTAGGAAAAATAATATAAAAACGGACTCCGTCCGGCGTGTTCTCCACACCATAACTGCATCCATGCAAATCGAGAATCTGCTTCGCGATGGCCAGGCCAAGCCCGGTCCCCCCCATTTTGCGATTACGCGAGCGTTCCACGCGGTAGAATCTTTCCCAGATGTACTGCCGCTCCGCTTCCGAGATCTGCTCACCCTGATTCTCGATGGAGATTCGAACCTGCCCTTCCGGCCTGCTGATCTCAATCATAATATCGGTCTTAGGGACAGCATGTCGTATAGCATTCATCATCATATTATAGATGACTTGCTCCAACTTGCTGCGGTCTCCCTCAACGGTCTGTTCGGTGGTGGAGACCAAGACGACTTCCAGTTCCTTTTCCTTCAGTTGTGGACCCAGACGTCCGGCAATATCTTCAATCATATCTCCAAGAGCCACTGCATCGGTGTTCAGCTTAATCGCTTGGGATTCCAACCGTACCAGATCCAGCATCTCTTCAACCATCGTTTCCATCTTGACCGCTTCATCGGCAATGATCTCGATGTAACGCTCACGTTTGCTCTCACTGACTCCATCTTTTAACCCTTCGGAATACCCTTTGATGATGCTGATAGGTGTTTTGAGTTCATGGGATGCATCGGCAAAAAACTCTCGCTGACGCTGTTCAATTCGCTGCTTCATCTCCATATCAGTGCGCATCTGACTGTTCGCCTGCCTTAGTTCTTCCAAAGTCTGACCCAATGTCGTGGACAGCGCGTTGAGACTATTGGACAGACTGCCAATCTCGTCATTGCGGCGGATGGGCGATTTCACAGTGAAATCAAGGGTCGACATCTTTTTGGCAACATGGTTCAGGGCAAGCAACGGCTTGGTGACAATTCGGGACAGAAGCAGTGAAAGGAACACAATCAGCACAAATGCAGCAATACCAAAATACGCATAAAATAGTTGTGTAGCTTCACTCGCCTCCCTCATCTCCTGCAGGGACGTCAGGGAAAAAATGAGTTGCTGCTGAGGTCCCGAGCTGTGCACCGGAGCAATGGTAAGCACATTTCGTACACCACTCCAGCTATCGGTCCATTCCTCATTAATCATTTTCCCATTGGCGAGACTAAGCTGGTCTTCCGTAGATAGTGGGAAGCGGCTATCCAGCGCCTGCACGAGCAGACCCTGTCTCTGACTCCATGTCCCCAGGTTGGGAAGAACAACATCCTTCAATGTTCCTGACCATTCTTCTACCGGCTCCGTTAACTCCTGAAAATCTTCCGTTCCGCTGACTACGGAGCTCTGATCCTTTATCTTCAGCGGATAAACCATAGGATCATTCATTCCACTTGCCGAACCTGTAACGGTCAATTGCTGACCATACTTCAAGTGTGAAGCAAGCCATCCTGCGTTCTCACTGTTGATAAACAACGACAGCGATATATTTACCTGCTTGCCATCCTCTTGCAAAAGCACGATGTGGAATGGGTCATTAACCAGCTTACCTGTATTCGTCAGGATGACCAGATGCGACTGATTCTGCCGCATGAACTTCCCGGTTTCCTTGGCCAGCTGCACATCGTTCCAATGTCCAGTGGAATATTGTTGTTCGAATTTCGTCAATTTTTTCTTAATGCTGCTGATCTTCTGATGTTGGTAAAAGTCCGGGAACCAGACCAGTTGGGCAATCACGGTTGTTCCATATAGAAGAAGCAGAAATCCAGCCATGACCAGAAACAGTTTCATCGTTACACCGTTACGTCTCATGCCTCGGCCTCGAATCGATATCCGGTACCGATAACCGTTCGGATACACTTGGCTTCATCCCCAAGTTTGCTGCGAAGCTTTTTGATATGGGTATCCACCACACGCGAATCACCCTCAAAATCATACCCCCATACCCGATTAAGGATGGCATCACGGGACAGTACAATTCCCTGATTGCGAGTTAAATACAGCAGCAGGTCATATTCTTTGGGAGCAAGCTCCACTTCGATTCCATCCTTCTCAAGCCGCCGCGCCCAGGGATCAAGTGTGGCACACCCAAACCGAATTACACTCTGCTCCTTGCTAACGGCACCCTCTACTCGCTTCATTAATGTCTCTGCACGTGCCACCAGTACACGAGGACTGAATGGCTTCGTAACATAATCATCCACGCCGAGCTGGAAGCCATGAATCTTGTCATCATCTTCCGATCGGGCAGTCAGCATTATAATAGGTACGGTCGACTGGGAACGAATATGCCCACAGAGGGTCCATCCATCCATTTCCGGCATCAGCACATCCAGGATGACCAGATCCACTTCATGCAGTGCCAGCAATTCCAGCGCCTCTACCCCATGTTCTGCTTCAATAACGTTCCATTGTTCTTTTATGAAATAATCGGCCACAATCTCACGAATGCGGCTTTCATCTTCCACCAGAAGCACTGTTCTGACCATGGCCGACTCTCCTTTTAGCATTCTGTTGTTAACATAACGATTCCGTGTGTCGTCCGTGTGTCCAGCCATGTTCTGGAATGAACTCCATCTTATATACGATTAATATATACCAAAAGTTACTAAATTCCATACGTTTTCGCACAAAAAAGAAGCCGTCAACGAGCAATCCTCTGCTCATTGACAGCTACTTCCGGCTGAGACCACGTTTTTCTCCGCGATTACACACTACATGTGCGCACCGCTTAGCGTTGATTCTCCAGTCGGTGTGCCACATGTAACGTTGGGCCAACAAAGCGGTTCAGCGGGAATCCGCCAGCAATCGCTTTGGTCACGAAGGCTTTACCTTCACGAACAGCCTCTTTCACGGTAAGACCGCGCGCCAAACCTGCGGTAATTGCCGCAGATGTGGTGCAGCCTGCACCATGTGTATATCCGGAGCCAACAACATCGGCTTCAAACCATTCGTAGTTCGTTCCGTCATAGAGAAGATCCATTGCTTTGCCCGGGTTAATAACGCCTCTGTCCTTGATCAGGACATGTTTCGCCCCATGATCATGAATGACAGCTGCTGCAGCTTCCATCTGCTCCTTCGAGCGGATCAGTCCACTTTTCGCGAGCTGCGATGCTTCAAACAGATTTGGGGTAACCAGATCAGCACCCGGCAACAGGAATTCGATCATTGCTTCTGTATTCTCAGGTTGCAGCACTTCGTCCGTACCTTTGCAGACCATTACCGGATCGATAACGATCTGTGGCAGTCCGCTCCGGCGGATGTGCTTCGCAACCAATTCAATGATGTCTACAGAACCCAGCATACCCGTCTTCATTGCATCAAAGCCGATACCATCCAGAACGGTACGCAGTTGAGCCTCGACTACATTTAATTCCACAGGGAAGACCTGGTGATCCCACGTATCAGGCTCCATAGCCACAACAGTAGTCAGCACAGTCATGCCATACACACCAAGCTCCTGAAAAGTTTTCAAATCTGCTTGAATCCCAGCACCGCCGCTCGTATCCGAACCAGCGATTGTTAATGTTTTTGGAATCGTCATGGTAGTTGCATTCTCCTTCGTCCTTCAGTTGACATTATCCTATCCCTTGTACGAGCAGATGTCAATGGCATGTGAAGCCATACGGAGTATGGTTTCCAAAGGAATCAGTTCACATCTTTTGTCTCCAGACGAATCATGGACAGCGAAGCAATCCACAGTCCGATTGCCCCCAGTGTTAATGGAATCACGATAAGCGTGTTGATGGAGAATGTAGGCCCGTTGAATCCTGAACACACCACAAGTACAAGCAGAATGGATGATACCAGTGTGGTCGTGACCGAATGTTTGCGCATTCCGAAGAATAGAGGGATCAAAGCCATGGCCGCAGCGGACAAGGAACTAATCGTGTACTTCAGCAACAGTACCAGTGCATCACTCATCGTCAAAGTGTCGGGAATGAAGGAGTAGAATTGGTTTGTGATAACCAGCAAGGCTCCCATCAGCAGATCGGTAAACAAAATCATTACAAAGGTAAACACAAAGACAATGATGAGTTTGGCAGCAATAATTTTCTGGCGCTTGATTGGATAGGTAAACATGACGTTCATCGTTTTATTTCGATACTCACTAATGATCAGTTTCGCTATCAGCGCACCGCCAAAGATAATAAACACGGCTCTGGCAAACGTATCTATTAACATGAAGGAGACGTGGTAATCGGCAAAAGCGTAATCTTCAGCCCCCTGATCGGTGAATCCAATCATGATGAGAAACAGGATAAGGGCGAGATTGGCGATACCTGCCGTTCTGAAATTTCGGGCAAACCGATGTTTGCGCAGTTCCAGCTGGATCAGTTTAAGCAACGTCCCCATCCCCTTTCATTAAGCTCATGAAGTGTTCTTCCAATGAATGAGCTCGTTTGAAAATGGATTCAATCTCAACGCCATGCCCGATCAGCTTGCTTGTCAATTCCGATGGAGCAATGCCCGGATCATAGATACGTACGGTATGGTCATCGATCATTTTATAATTTTTCAACCCCAGCTGATGTTCCATCACATAGGTCGCTTTACGCGGGTCCAACGTTTGCAGCTCAATATACTCGCTGTGGCTCCCACGAATGCTGTCCATCGATACTTCTTCAACCAGACGGCCATTTCGAATGACTCCAACGGTGTCTGCAACCTGCTCGATTTCCCCAAGGATATGGCTGGAGATCAACAAGGTAATGCGATACTGGGAGCTGAGACGTTTGAACAAATCGCGCATCTCCTTGATGCCTACGGGATCGAGCCCGTTGATCGGTTCATCCAGAATGAGCAGTTCCGGTGTTGTGATCAGCGCACGAGCGATGCCCAGACGCTGTTTCATTCCCAAAGAGAAGTCACGAACAGGCTTCTTGCCTGTGTCCTTGAGACCTACACTTTCCATCATGTCGTTAATGACCTTCTTGTTATGAAACCCCATGTATTCACAATGGAGATCCAGATTTTCCTTGGCGGACAAATTATCGTAAAAAAAAGGATATTCAATGATGCTGCCCATTCGTTTCAGCAATTCATAGGAAGTAGGCGTGAGCTTTTCTCCGAACAATTCAATCTCACCTATAGTCGGCTTCACGAGATTGGTGAGCATCTTCATCATTGTTGTTTTCCCCGCTCCATTCGGACCAAGAAACCCGTAGATCTCCCCTTGCTTGATACTCATATTGACGTTTGATACAACCTCTGCCCCTGCATACGTCTTGGTCACACCTATCGTCCGCGCAATATAGGTCATGTTCATATTCTCCTTTACGTTCGTCCCTGACGGGTTCTTATATCTGTATTGTAAAGAGAAAAGTCTTCTTTTTTATTAATCAAATCTTACAAAAACCTTAAGCTTATCGTGAAAACTATAAAATGCACCTAACAAGGTTTCAAAGAAACCGAAAATACAGTTCGTACAAAAGGTACGCTATGCAGCTCAATACTTCCGCCCATCCGCTCCACCAGCCGCTTCGTAATGGTCAGACCCAGACCACTGCCTTGATAGAGACGATTACGAGAATCCTCCAGCGTATACATACGTTCAAATACACGGCTGTGCTCCTGTTCAGGAATGCCCTTGCCCCGATCCCAGATGTTAAGTGTCACCTGTTCCCCTATTGAATACTCCAGTGAAAGGCCAAGTACCTTGCCATCTGCTCCATATTTCATAGCATTTGTGATTAGATTATCTAGCACACGGTCCAGCGCTTCCTCATTGCCTTTCACGAAGACATCACTTTCCGGAATGGATAGCTCCACTTGCAGCCCCAGATTCGTTAACATGTCATAAAAAGAGATCATCTTCAAGCGACACAATTCGCTTACATTAACTCTGGTCAGAGCAAGCTCGCTATCCCCCGACTCCAGCTTCGCCAGATCAAAAAAGGAATGAATCAGACGCAGCACTTCCTGCGCCTTATCCTGGATTTTGCCGGTCATGATCACACGTTCCTGATCGGTTAGTGAATTGCTATGCAGCAGCGTTTCACTATAACCAAGCACAACCGTAAGTGGCGTCTTCAGATCATGTGAGATATTGGAGAGCATGTTGCGCATCTCCTTCTCCTGATTGGCATAACCCGCCTCAGCCCGATGAGCATGATCCAGTAACTGATTCATGTCCTTAAGGAGCTGGCTTATCTGGGGGTCACTGTTGAAGACGAGCAGGCGTTCAAATGTGTTCTTATCTATAATAGAGGTCAATTTCTCATGTATGTAAGTTAGATGTGTACTACGTTTATGCAGCCTTATGCTTAATAGAATGACGATAAGAGCCAATATCCCGGTAGAAAAGGCAAAGATCAACGTCACGCCGGGTCCACCTCCAGCTTATAACCGATACCCCACAATGTTTTAATATACCGGGGGTTGGAGGGATCAACTTCCAGCTTCTCGCGCAGACGACGCATATGAACATTAATGATATTTTCGTCGCCATAATAATGATCATTCCAGACCGAAGCGTAGATTTGAGCTTTGGTAAATACTTTGCCAGGGTGGGTGACAAACATTTTGAGAATACCAAATTCCTTGGAAGTAAGCTTTACAGGTATGCCATCACGCTCGACCTCATACGTTTCCGTATCAACCACAAGTCCGCCAATGTGAATGCGCTGTGGCTTTGGAGTAGTTTCCGTTGCAGGCTGTGCGGTATAGTTGGCACGACGAATAGCCGCCTTGATCCGAGCGGTCAGCTCGATCAGCGAGAATGGTTTGCTCAAGTAATCATCAGCGCCAAATCCCAGGCCGAGGGCCTTGTCCACCTCTCCGTCCTTAGCAGACAGGATGAGCACTGGCACCAGACTGGTGGCACGGATGGTCTGGAGCACTTCCATCCCATTTTTGTGTGGTAGCATCAGGTCGAGAATGACCAAGTCATATTCTGACGGTGATTGGCTGAATTGATGTTCCGCCTCCAGTCCGTCATATGCATAAGAGACGTCATAGCCCTCTTTTTCCAAATAAGGACCGACCATTTCACTAATTGAGCGATCATCTTCAACAAGCAGCAAGCGATAACTTGACACGCTATTCCCTCCAACATGAACGTTTTCCTTTATTACCTCACAGTTTGCATCAATTGGCAATGAAATACGAAAAACCCGACAGGATCGCCACTTCATGTTTCAAAGTGAACCTCCTGCCAGGTCTCATTTACAACCTTATACCGTCTCGCTTCGTATCCAGCACAGCCCAATCGTTCCCGCACCTGCATGAATTCCTACCACAGGTATAAAAGGCATAATTTCCGTCTTCAGGCGGGGAAGCAGATCAGCAATCTGCTGTTTGATTGTAACGGCTTCTTCCTGATTGTTTGCATGCATGATGCATACATGCTTCACTTTCCCCATATCCACCTTGAGCACATCCAGCATACGCTGTTTGGCCCGTTTGAACGTACGAATTTTCTCATTCACAACCACTTTGCCCTCTTCGAATCGAAGCAGCAGATGAATTTTCAACAATTGGCTAAGAATAAGCTGGGTTCCCGACACACGTCCACTGCGGTGAAGATGCTGAAGACTGGCCGGAATGAGGTAAAAGGACATGTTATCTATCATCTGTTCGATGTGAAGTTTGATCTCGGCAGCTGTATGGCCTTGCTTCTGCCATTCCAGTCCTTGCAAAATCATCTCCCGCAGCGGATAAGCGCCTGCTCTGGAATCGATGGCGGTAACCGTCACACCTGCGATCTCGGCAGCCTGCATTGATGTGTGCAGCGTACCGCTAAGCGCAGTGGAGCAATGAATGGTAATGATCTCATCGTACTGGTCCTTCAACGACTCATACAGTTCAATAAATTCACCAATCGGCGGCTGTGAACTGCTTGCGCGTGAAGCCCCATCCAGTTTCTCATAGAACAATTCCGACGAGATGTCTTCTGTCTCCCGATAACATTCCTCTCCAAAAACGATGCGCAGCGGTACGATGTACACATGATTCTGCTCAGCAAATAGCGGATCGAGTGTGCTCGTACTGTCCGTGACCCATGCAATTTTCCTCATTCCAACCTTCTCTCTTGCCGGATTGTTGAAGCTGTATCCTCAATCGTCAGGCACATGCCCGGCGGATTATTTAAAATTTGAATAGTTCATATTGTAAACGTTTGCGTCTTTGCTCCCCAATTATAAAGGAACGGACAAACCACTGTCTTGTGGCGCATTGTTGAACAGCCTCTTTTCTTCCGGTATATGCCAAAAAAATGTCTTGCCTGTGAAGGAATATATTGGTATGCTGTTGTCCTTCTCTCTTTTTCGCCTTGACTGAAGTGAACGGAACCGCCGTTCAACCAACTTATCGGAGGTGTCACATGCTTTATTTCACTCTGGCTTCCAAAGCCTACTCCCGGAACCTGCAATACCGCGGGGCCCACATGGTACATAACCTGGCAAGCGCCATGTTCGGTTACATGTATGCCTGTCTCTGGATTGGCATCGGGGCCGATCATTCTCTCGGAGAATACGGGACACAGGGGATGATCAGTTACATTGCGTTTACGCAATCCTCTCTCTGGATCTCGGGTTTTCTCACCAATGGACTTGGTATTCCACTCACGGTCAGGACAGGGCAGATCGCGCTTGATCTCATGAGGCCGGTTCATCTGTTCACCCACCTGATGGCACGTGAATGGGGGCAGATTGCCTACCAGTTCGTGTACAAAAGCATTCCAATTTACCTACTCTTCTCCATCGTATTTTCTCTGCAATGGCCCTCAGAAGCTTCAACCCTGTTATTTGCCGCAATTGGTCTTGCCGGCGCATCCTATTTATCCATCTGTATGAATTACATTATTGGCGCCACCGCGATGTGGACGACGGAGTCCTCCTGGCTGCATTGGGGCAATCACGCCATGATGAATCTGCTCGCTGGTTTCTTCATTCCTCTGGAATGGCTGCCAGACTGGTTGGAACGAATTGCTTGGTTATCTCCCTATCCTTTCCTGCTCTATGTCCCGACCCGAATCTATCTGGGTTATGAAAATGGCTCCTTACTATGGGGAACCTTGATTTGGTGCGTCCTCATGACATTCGTCTGTCTGGCGATCACCCAGGTACTGCGCCGTAAAGTGGAGGTGCAGGGCGGATGAAAACAACTTCCTGGTTCACTTTATATAAAATGCTCATTCGAACAAGCATCCGCAGTCGGATGCAATACAAGTTCAATTTCGTCATGGCCTCCGTTCTGGCCGCATTGATTCAAATCTCCGAGTTTCTGATGGTTGCTCTGGTGCTGCACAAATTCGGAGCCATTAAAGGCTGGTCCCTTCATGAGATTGGTTACCTCTTCGCGATCATGACCCTGTCCAAGACGTTATATCGAACGTTTGGCAACGAAGTGCATCATTTGGAAAAATATCTGGTCGGCGGCGAACTCGATCAACTGTTAACCCGTCCTATGCCCGTATTGCTGGCTTTACTGCCACAAAACTTCCGCATCATGGCTGGTGAAGTGTTACAAGGCGGGTTTATTCTCTGTTGGTCTCTGGCAGGCATGATGCATAGCGGACAGATCAGCTGGACTGTCATCCCCTTCTCACTGCTCGTCATCTTGACCGGTGCCATCATTCTTTTTTCGATTGGGCTTGCCACGGCAACGCTTGGATTTTGGACCACACGCATTGAGGAATTGCAAACCATCACCGAGGATGCGGCGCGTACGGCTGCCCAATATCCGCTGACGTTGTATCCCAAATGGATGTCTGGCATTCTACTGACCGTAATCCCGGTGGGTTTCGTCAACTATGTTCCGTCACTCTATTTGCTTCGCGGCGAACTAGGTGCATGGGTTCTTGGTGCCATTGTCATTGTGGCCGTCCTGAGTCTGGCCGCAAGTCTGCGTTTCTGGAAATTTGGTTTAACCAAATATCAAAGTACAGGTAGCTAAGGAGGAGAATATCGTCATGACTATGATTACAGCGCGGCATCTGCAAAAGGAGTTCAAAACCCCTGTGGTACGCGAGGGCCGGTTTTCCGGGCTTCGCACCTTGTTTTCACGTGAGTATCTGTCCAAGGAAGCGGTTCGAGACATTAGCTTTGATATTGGCAAAGGAGAATTTGTTGGATATATCGGCCCCAATGGGGCTGGCAAATCCACCACGATCAAAATGCTGACGGGCATCCTTCATCCGACCTCGGGTGAGGTGCTGCTCGGTGGTATGAATCCACACCAGGAAAGACGTCGCACGGTTGGGCGCCTCGGTGTCGTGTTCGGACAGCGCAGCCAACTCTGGTGGGATCTGCCAGTGAAGGATTCGTATGATATTTTGGCCGAGATGTACGGAGTCCGTGCCGAGGACAAAACGAAACGATTAGCCCAGTTCGCCGAGCTGCTGGATCTGGAATCGTTCTGGGCTACGCCTGTCCGCAAGCTCTCGCTTGGACAGCGAATGCGTGCCGATCTGGCAGCTTCCATGCTGCATGACCCGGAATTGCTTTTTCTCGACGAACCGACGATTGGACTGGATGTGAACGCAAAGCGAAACATTCGTCAATTTCTTCGTACGTTAAATGAAGAGTTTGGCAAAACGATTCTGCTGACCACCCATGACATGGACGACATTGAGCAACTATGCAATCGGGTGATGGTGATCAATCACGGTCAACTTACGTATGACGGCTCCATCCCCTCTCTGCGCGACACCATCGGTCTGCCAACACTTATTCGAGTTACGTATCGAGGTTCGTATCACATCCCGGACGCTATATCATCCGCCATTCAGATCACAGGGGCAGAGAACCAGATCGTCACTGTGGAGGTAAATCGAAAAGAGTGGAGCACGATGGACATTCTGAAGCAGCTCGAACAATGGGGCGAGATTGAGGATGTCGAGATGAAGGAACCGGATTTCGAGGATATTATTCATCGAGTGTACTGACTGACTGGCCTATTTTATTCAGAACTGGATGAGGGCCTGTTCAAATGCCGTTACATGCGGGAAGGACATGACGTACTGTAATAGCGGAGGTGAAGTGTCATGCTTGTTACCAAACACACACTTGCTGCATCCAGTGCACACGCCACTCCCTATTACCTCGTTCGAGGCACGAATCCCGGACCCGTCATCATGATTACATCGGGAGTTCACGGAAATGAAACCGCGAGCATGGCCGCTGCGCAGAAGCTGGCTAATGACTGCATGGCCGGGCGTCGACACGTGGTTCGCGGACTCCTCATTATTATTCCACGAGTGAATCAGAAGGCTTATCGTAACAAAAGCCGAGGAAAACCTGATTTAAATCGCACCTTCCCGCGGCATATTTCTGGCAAAGCCAAACATCCGCTTGCTTCGGCTGTCTTTCAACTTGCCAGTCAACATGGACCTGCCTGGTGGCTGGACCTGCATGAAGCCAATGGATTATCCCAACGCAGCTCACGGGTACTGGGACAAACCTTGATTACCAATCCAGGCAGCAAGGCTGTTCCGGTATGCAAACGAATTATAGGACGAATGAATCGGTCGATTCCCATTCGTGACAGGCACTTCAATCTGAAGCAGCATGAGTTGCCCGGTTCAGCACGAACAGCCGCAGCTCGCCTGCTTCAAGCCCGCTCCGTTACCGTGGAGACCTGCTGGAGTCTGAACCGATCAGACCGGATCAAGTATCAGACGGAAATTGTGCACCATTTCCTGCGCGAAGTAGGCCTGTTTTGAATTGCTTGAATCTTTATAAATAGCCGGAAGCATAAAGACACCTTCAAAGATATTTCTCACGCCAAACGCGTCAGAGATGATCTTCGAAGGTGTTTATTGGCTTAAGGGTTATCTTATGAATTTCCATCTTCCTTGTTGATTCGGAAAGATTCAATGTAATTGTGAATATCATGCTCTGGCGTCAGAAGCAACCCGGCAAGAAGTGTCTGCATCCGCTGCAGGTTATCGATATGCAGCTGAATCTCTTCAATTCGATCACGTACAAGTGTTTTTAGTGCTTCACTCTCCATGTCCTCCTGGCTGAGCAGTTGCAACGTATCATGTATTTCCTTTAAGGAATAACCCAGTGATTGAGCATCCTTAATGAATTTGACCTTAACCAGATAATCCTCGGTATACACACGATATCCGTTGGACGAACGACGGGGAGCAGGCAGAATTCCACTGTCCTCGTAATACCGGAGCGTTGCCATGCTCACACCCGTACGTTTGGCTAACTCTCCTCTTGTCATGGTTTTCATGCTACTCCTCCATCCATCTCCACGTTATTCGGCCTGATAGTTCCGCAGCTTGGTATACTTGGTATCATAAGTCGCCTCGGGAAAACGTTCTGACGGCCCTTCCAGCAAAGGCTGCTGCCCTTCTCCCTTCAAATAACGGTCAAAGAAGGCCAATGTATATGATCTTGTAATGTCCACATTATGCTCTGGTGTTATGCCTTTGGCAAACATGATAGGTGAAATTAACGGAATATCCGTGAAACTCTGATGGAAGAAATGATCCACGGTCAAGTAATACGTGTCATTGAGACTGCTTGTCATCACCTGATCCAAATCCGTTTCAAACTCGGGATAAAACACTTTATCCTTGGCAGTGGCGTTCGGGTCAAAACTTTTGGCTGTTCCACCTGACATGATATACATAAACGGCTGTTGCAAGGCTGTCGTGGATACAGTTCCCCAGAATCCGCCTTCCAAACTGAGTCCTGCTTTGAAACGGCTATCCTGGGCCAGTGCTTCCGCTGTTGTCGCACCACCATAGGAGTGTCCAAAGATACCCACATGATCCAGATCAAGCTTGCCTTCGAGCAGTTGATTCGGATCATGTTTATTCCACTGGGTGAGCGTATCCAGTACAAAGCTTGCGTCAGCTGCACGAATGCCAACACCTTCTATATTATGTTGATACACTTCCTCTGACGTTAGATCGTCAGGATCCGGCTCATAAGAAGCAACATGTCCATCCGGGAATGTCACTTGAGCAGAGGTATACGGATGGTCAATCCCAACAACAATGTAGCCGTGGCTGACCAGCTCTTCAATCGCGGTCATACTTTGAAAGCGTGCAGAGCGTATTCCAGGTGAAAACAGCAATACTGGATAATTGCTCTGTGCGGCAGACACCTCAGCGCCTTTAACCACATGCGTGGGAATTGTATCGAGATAACTGAACACCATCGGTGGAATTCCAAATACGAGACTGATCGCCTCTCCCAACTCGGCAGGATAATGTTCTAGCGGTAATCCTTTGGCTGTTTCCTGATCTACAGGATACCAGACATTAATCATAAGTTCTCGCTTATCACCCGCTTCAGCCGTCTTGGTCTCTTCCCGAGATTCATCCGTTAACTGCTGCGAATAGGTACCTATGGCGAATGAACCTGTCGGTTCAGGCATCGTGAATGCAGGGAAAAGCGACGTCAGCACAATTGAACCTGCACTGAGAGCCAGCACTAGAATCGATGCCAAGATGGTTTTGAACCACAAACGACGTTTCGATTTTTGTGTGTTCTGCATACGGCGTCCCGACTTCCGTAGTTGAATCGCCAATACAATCAGTAAAACAAGGGCTACGATATAGGTGGGCAGCAGCTGCACACGAAAATGATCGACTACCCCATGCAATAGAATAACCAGTGCCAGTGCTGACAACGTACCCACTTTCACTGCCTGACGTTTGGGAGCCATCAACATGACAGCTGCGCTAATAACCGTCACAATGACCAATATCCATTCCAAAATTCTCATCGACTTACCTCCAACATGTTGTAATACATCAAGGATAAACCTTGAAGTATACTTCAAGGTCAAGGTATAAAAATGAGAAATTTATAATTACGAATTACACATACAAAAACCCGATAAACGACGCAGCCGGAAGTGGCTTGTACGTAAACATTATCGGGCTGTATTTATCGATTTATTCTTCCACAGTTACCTTCGTTCGGGGCATGGTGTGCATTGCACCAGCAGTGACATGGACCTGAACGATATAGACTCCGGATTGCTCAAACGCGTAGCTTGCTTCATATAATCCTTCACCTGCTGATTTCGCGGTGATGGCTCCCTTGGCTTCAAGCTCTTCTGCACTCATCATGCCTTGTTCCAGAGATGGTGCCTCGGGTTCATCCTGTTCATTCCAGATCTGAAACTGCACATGGTCCGCATCATTCACAGGCTGCCCCCCTTGTGTAAGCTGGATCTGCAAGGAAACATTTTCCTTAATGGACACCTTGTCCGGTACCATGAGCTTCACCTTGATCATCTCCGGCATCTCACCTGACTGGGACTGCTTCTGTTCCGAACAACCCACAGTCAGGAGGATCAGAATGATGAAGGGCATGAACCAACGGACTTGTCCGCTCATCAATCATCTGTCCTTTCTTATGAAGAAGATTTTGCTGTTTTGCCAATTCCCCACAGCATAACAATAATGATGATAAATGCGATCAGTGCAAGTAACGGAATTGTGATAAAACCAAACCAGTTCAAGTAATCGGTATAACACGGAATTTGGCCGCATGCCACTGAACTGCCCGTAGCCGAGTAAATACGCTGAATCGTTACATGGTATAACGAGATTCCGCCTCCAATAAAACTCAGCGGAAGAACATACTTGGTGATTCCCACATCATCCTTAAAGTAGGCTATGCCAAGTAAAATCGTTAACGGATACATGAAGATCCGTTGGAACCAGCATAGATCGCAGGGTATGTATCCCTTAATCTCACTAAAATAAAGGCTGCCTCCAGTCGCAATGACTGATACGGCCCAGGCAATAAACAGACGGGTATCAATATGTTTTGCCCGTCGCTCAGGCTTTGAAGCTGTGTCCATCCGCTTGAACCCCCTTTTCTTGTTTGATCATACCGAATAATAATACAACATACATGACTCCAACGGGCTAGTGATTACGATTATGTACAGTACACCACCGAACCATGATCAATAACACGTTGCGGCGAGGTTTCTGACTGTCTTGATTATACCAAATATTTGAATATTTTGATGTGGCCTTTTTGCGTCCATGTGATACAGATTGGATTGCAGGTTCACCAAGTATGATGAAGGTAAAGGCACTGAACCGACAATAGAAAAAAGCTGCCGTATGGGGCAGCTTTTTTCGTTCTTCTTTTATAAATAGTAATTACATGGATTTAGTCAGTGTGATCGAGCCATCTTTTTGCGCCCATTTTACATCCCAGCCAAGAAGCTCAGCGATGAAACGCAGTGGCACTTGTGTACGTCCGTCTTTGTTAACAAAGACCGTTGCACCCACATTTTTCTTCATACCGTTCACTTCCATAACGTTGTTGTTCACCCAGAACTTCAATGTATCATTACCAGCCATAACGGTTACTTGTTGTGCTTTTTTATCCCATTTCACGGTTGCACCAATTCCTTCACTCAAGAAGCGCAGTGGAATGTAGGTTGTGTTTTTCCAGAGCATTGGCGTGGTGTCCATGTTGGTTGTCTTGTTATTGATTTTCAGCGTTTTGCTGTTCAGCTGCATCCATACGGTAGTTGTATCTGTTTCAGGCATTGTTGGTGTAGTGGGTTGCTCTTGGAATTTATCATTGAATTGCGTCACAATTGCATTACCAAGGGCTTGACCTACACCAAACATTACTTTGAACCCTTCACGGTTAGTCGTATACGAACCTTCGTAGTTAGCCGCAGCGTACTGATCCAATACTTGTTGTACTTGCTTCTCATGTGTAGTCAATGCTTGTTGTCCGGCAGCTTTTGGCAGGTTGCCCGCTGTAGCGGAATCCAGGAATGTCGCGAACTCCGTCGTGAATACGTCAATACGTTTCTCGACAGCTGCACGAGCCGTTGCATCATTGTTTTTAACGGCTGTTACATAGTCGCTTTGTGCATTCACGTGGTTGGTTACCCAAATTTTCTCGAACGCATTGGCACCGTCATTACCGTATATGGAAGCGATCGCTGCTTTGAAATCCGCTGTGTTTCCAGCTTCAGCTGTAACCAGTGCATTGGATGCTGCTGTGCGGCCATCATATTGCTCTTGCATTTGCAGAGCCGACAATGCGAAGTGCTCGGAAGCCAAGTGGTTCAGTGCAGATCTCAGATCAGCTGCTGGTGTATCCGCTTTGCTGTTCTCGAATTTCTCAGGCATTTGTGTTGTGATTGCAGTGGAAAGTGCTTTACTCACATCGAACATTTCTTTGAAACCTTCACGGTAAGCTTTGTATGCATCGGTGTAGTCACCAGCGACATATTCATCAAATACTTTTTGCACGAGATCTTCATGTACTTTCAAAGCATTTTTAGCTGCCGCTTTTGGCAATTTGCCTTCCGTTGCTGTGCTCAGGAATGTAGAGAATTCTTCTACAAAACCGTTGATATTATTCTGTGCCTGTTTGATTCCAGCCTGGTTACTCATCTTAGTTGCTTTCACAAGATCATCTGTATATTTGTTATGCGCGCGGAAGATCCGTTCGAATTCTTTGGCTCCTGCATCACCGTAAAGGGAAGCGATTGCCGGCTGCATATCCAATGCATTTTGGTCGAGTGCTTTATAAGCTGCGTCTGCATCTTTTGCTCCGTCATATGCCTTCGCCATTGCGGTTACTGCGAGTGCAAAGTGTTCGGATAATAGGTGATCCAGGCTCGCTCTCAGGTCAGCAGCAGGTGTATTCACACTTGCCTTCATTGTAGTCATTGGTGTCTGTGGTGCTGCTGCAGCCCCTGCGATTCCCGGCATCAATAACGTCAAGCTCAGCATGGGTGCGATAAATTTCTTCATTTTCATTTTCATTACGTGGTCACTCCTCGGTTAGTTTTGTTTATCCTTTGTTTCCTCGTCGTCGTCTTCATAGGGTGTAACGCAAGGTTCTTCAATCTGGATCACCTCTCTGGGCAAAAAAATTGCAGCCTCCGTCCAGGAAAGCCGCAAATACGCGCCACAACAAGGTTTATCTCAAATTTAAAATTTTAAAATTATAGTGAACCACTCCTTTCAGCACTGCATAATTACTGTAAGTGAAGGACTTTATTTTCCTTAATTTATCAATAAAAGCTTACATCCAAGGTAAACTTGAAGTACAATGAAAAGAACGATTGATTTCAATGAAGGAGGTCATCGCATGACATTGCTGCCCTATATTTTAATTGTTGGAATTGCCCTGTTCGGTGGAATTGCTACCATGATCATCGGGAATTCAAAAGCGAATCAGACCAGCAATCCCGAGTATGATCGCAGGACCAAGCAAAATCTGAGCAAACTTACCTATGTATACGTTGGTGCCATCGTTCTCGGCATAGGCGGTTTCATCCTGTATTTAGTGAACTGAATAGTGCATACTCTCAGCAAAGTACATTTTTGAACTTTTTGATTAATTCAAGGTTACGTTGTACATATGGGATGGTTTGGCGAACCATTCCCCTCACTCATATGATGGCCAAGAGTCCACGTACCACCCACGTATGTAATTGTTCGTAAAGACTTTTCCTGCTGAAAGAATTATCTTCGTGTGTATATCCCTGCTCAGAGTCATCTACTATCTCTCCCACTTCTCTCTCCTTGCTTCTCCAACATCTATAATGTGAATGCTCTCCTAAATAACAAATTCCAAATGCCTAGATCCTTACACATGTTTACAAGTTGGAGATAATTCAGAATTATTCTGGATATGTTCAGCGGGTAATATAAAGCCATAAGGACAGCAAGCCATTATAAATAACACAATTAAAAGGAGAGTTATACACATGAAGAAAAACTTGAAGAAATCCGCAGCAACGATGATGGTACTGGGCATGACATTAACAGGAGCAACGGGCGTATTCGCAGGTACTCAACTGGAGAAAATCTCAGCATATCTCAATCATGGGATCAGTTTCAATGTAGACGGTGCGGCGTACTCACCAACGGATGGCAATGGCAAGAAACTCGCTCCAATCACTTACAACAATTCAACTTATCTGCCTGTACGTGCCATTGCTGATGCGCTGCATGTACCTGTATCGTATGACGGTAAAAAAGGACAGGTGATCATCGGCGAAGCTCCAAGCAATCCTTCTACATTGAGCAATGTAACCTATAGCGCAGCGCAAAAAGAAGCCATTCAAAAGGCATTTGCACAGTTCGACGGCTTCGAGACAGCATACGCTCCTCAACAGATGATTGCAGGTGATACGTTTAAAAATGTAGGCGCTGGCGGAGATGGAGTAAGCTTTACTTTTAATCATATGAAAGTGGATGTGTCTCCAAGAGACTATTCGGACGGTTACAATGGCAAAGACGTAAAACTGTCCAATGGTGTCACAGCCAAATGGTATACACCCGATCAAACGGGTATGCTCACGTTCAAACTGGATGATCGGTATGTCACAATAAGCTCACCTGACCATAAGCTATCTCAGGCTCAGTTGCAGCAAGTGGCTGTATCTGTACAAAAGGTGCAAGGCAATGATCAGGGCGTTACGGGCTTCGCTGATGTAAAATATACCCAAGAGCAGTCAGCTGCCATCCGCAAAGCCTTTGCCAAATTCCAAGGATTCGAGACTGCATACGCACCACAACACATGATTGCCGGAGATTCATTCAAAAGCGTGGCTGCTGGCGGCGATGGTGTAAACTTTGTTTTCAATCACATGAATGTCACTGTGTCGCCTAAAGACTATTCCTTCAGCTATGACGGTAAAAATGTTAAATTGCCAAACGGCGTTACCGCCAAATGGTACACACCGGATCAAACCAACATGCTGACATTCAAACTGGATGATCGCTATGTGACTCTCAGCTCGGCAAATAATGCATTGACTCACACACAGCTGGAGCAAATGGCTGTATCTGTGCACAAAGTGAAATAATTTCGCAGCTAAAATCAAAAATTCACACTAAAAATCATACAACATAACAAACACACATCATTCTGATCCTCCAGTGATAAGGGGACAAATTCGATGTGTGTTTTGTCCTATTTAAGACGATGGTGCAGCAGCCAGTAATAGCGATGCAAATCCATAATAAAATGAAAAACAACAAACGCCAACATAGTATACACACATATAAGTACAACAACAACCGTCTGTTGCGTGACAAAAGCAAGAGAAATATTAGCCAGTATATATCCTGCTCCGGTCAGCAGGGCTAACGTAGTGAGGGGCATTTGGGCGCTTACACGCGCTTTTTCCCCATGGGTAGACTGTTGCAGTTTGCGCAAATGAAACTTGGAATACTGAAATAAGGCCAAACCATATAAAGTAAACGAAGCAATCGCATACCACGGTGTTGTCAATCCCAACATGCCATAGGCGAACTTTTGAACCATAATGATAAAGCCTAATGAACAGACGACCCCAAACACTCCGCGAAACAGGACATAATTCAGTTGCAGCCTACGGGGCGCGATAATTAGAGCTATGGCCCATACATTCATAACTGCTAGAATTGGCAGTAGAATAGAAGCATATAAGAATTGGAACGGAACACTGAATATTGGAATAAGGAGAAATACGTTAAGAAAGAAGAACACCAGCGTACCTACACTGAAACGAATGCCCTCCGCAGCATAACAAACCAAATACTTATTAAACGCATCCTGCCGATAGGATGTTCCTTTGTATCTAGCAGACGTATCTGTGTTTAGGGATTGTGGGGAATGATTTTTGCGTACCATCTATTCGGGCCAATTGAAACCCAAATGTTTTATCCAGCTGAATCCCGGTCCTTTTATCATTCTGGTTCCCCTTCCCTACTTATTTTCTTGCTGTAAACACAGCCGTCAATCCGGTAAACGAATCACTCTCCGATAGTTCATATAATCTATCATATCTTCCCAGTCCAACTCCCCTGCATTACCATCACGATAGTATACAGCTGCAGCGGGTAGAAACCCAACCAATGGCCCATTGCCACCACAGATCATCGCGCCACCGTCGCCACCTTTGGGCATCAATTTTCCAGACGCATCAAGCGTGAGCTCATAGTTATAGGGATCTCCAGCAAACTGGACGCCAAAAAAGTTGGGCAGCTCCAGATCATACGGACGGTCATTCTCAACTACTAGAGAAGGGTCAGGCTCTGCCGATTCATCCACAATTCCCTCCACCTCTTCGAGGCTTCCAAAATGCTTCAATTTCATCGTGTAGTCGAAGCTGTCTCCCCATGGAAATAACGTACGGCAGCCCCCTCCATACAGATACTCCCACTCATCTTCAGTAAGCAAACCAAAACCCGCTTTTGCTTCTTCATTGATTAAATAATTCAACGTCAAATCTTCATTGAACCAAAATATCTGTACTGCCTCACCTTGACGAACCAGACGGAACTCTTGATGCAGCTCATACTGGTTCAGATCGGACAACTTAAACTTCTCCAACTCTTCTGCAAAATAGGCACTCTCTTGCGCCATCGCTTCAGCTTCCGTCACTTCAATCCAACCAAGGGAATGGTTGCTGCACTCCACCAGCATGGGAGCAATGTGCACTTCCCTGACCGGAGACATCTGGCTACTTAAAAAAGAATCCACGTCATCCACACCATATTCACTAACCGTCTCCAGCAAATCCGCAGAAGTCTCTTCATTCATTCCATCCTGCCAGCGATCCCAGCCAAGTGTCACCTGATCACCAGGCACAAACACAAATTTCTGCGCATCATACGAAAATACACCTGTCTCGATTCGCTGACCGAATCGTTCAAATATCTCCAATCCTTCATATTTCATACCTGGGGGAAAATGACTGACCAAATTACGCAGCCGCTCCTCCTTTTCCTGAGCGGACAGTTCTTCCCATACATCCCGATTCAATGGCCCCATATACTCATCCACCTTAATTGTATCGTTATACATCACATCAACATTGAAAATCCGTCATGGGCCTTTCCTTATTTCCCAGCGGCCTTTAACAGTTCTAACAGCAATTCTTTCCGTCTTCCCTCAGCCTTGCGTGCCAGCGTTGCAAGTTTCTCCACCTTGCCCCAGATCGGATACAGCACATGCTCCACTTCATAAGTTTCCAATCCTTGCAGCGATCGGACCAGAAGTTCAAGCTTCTCCTCATTCTCCAGTTCAGGCTGGATCTTCAGCTTCAAGGAATCCGTAGAACGACGCAGGCAGGTAACTAATGCAGGTATGGAACCGGCCGTTACACCATGTGTCTCAGCAAAGGCAACGGTGAATTTATCCTGTACCAACTGATGCTCATCATCCACTTCACCCATGTAATATTCAACCAACGGGAAATACCGCTCATCTGCCAATCCAAGTCCGAAGGTTGCATAACTGCCTGGCATACAGTTCTTTTCACCCTCTGTATCCGCATAAAATTCGAACTCTTCGATCGCTGCACGTGCATATTCTTCAAGCTGCGGACGCAGCTCTGGGTACTCCAGCGCGTTTGCAAAAAATCGGTGCGTATCCGACTTCGCGAGGCCTTTAACGGGCAGATATTGCTTCACGCTGGATTTGAGCTTGATATTGTAACTTTTGGGGAAGCCCTGCTTCAGCAAACGGGTGATAAAAGCAATGGCCTGTTCGTAGGCAGCTGCTTCTTCCTTTCGAATGATGATAGTAATGATCGAGAACACATCGTTCGCGGTGCACTCCACCTGCTCATTTTTCAAATGGATATCTTCCTTGGCATAGGCTCCGCTACCTTCCACCATCATTCGCGCTGCACGGTTACTACCCAATTGTTTGGCCAGTTCCAAAAAAGTAAGCCCCTTCGGTTTACTGTAACTAGGCTCATAACGAAGAATCATCACGGCTGCATATAGCAGCAGATCGATAGGCTGTGCCATATGCTGCCCATGCTCACTCTGAGGCTCCTCCTCCTCCAAAGAAGCACCTGGCTTAAGGGTATATACATTGGCGCTGTACGCAGAAGGCTGTACATCAAAGTACTGTGGCAGAAAATGATTCTCCGCCCAAGACGTTATCGCACGAATAATGTCACCGCGATGCTCCGCCAGAGCTTCCTGACGCCCTTTATTTAACTCCTGTATGCGATCATATTGCGCTATAGTCCACGCTACGTCCAGTTCAGGGAACAATTTCGGATCAAGCAGGTGACGCGTCAAAAAAAAGGATTCCAACGGCTTTGTTGGATATGAACCTTTCAGCAGCTTCTGGTCTACATATGTATGAATGCGCTCAAGCAACTGCTGCCTTTTCTCTTCGTTGATATATTCGAGTATGTTCACTTGCAGCTTTCCTTCTATCGTTGGGAATTTCCCGCGAAAGGTAAACCGATAGTCGATCAACGGTGTATCCGCCAGCTTGTCCAATTTCTCTTGAATCACTTCTACAAGCCTGGGCTGGATCTCATTCCGCACTTGTTCTTCCGTAAAGGGACCGGGATTCTTCGATTTCAATCCCTCATCCAATCCAAGATCCACACTGTCTACCGTGGTCCTTCCAGGTCTGTAATCCAGCAAAATATCATTAAAGATCCCCATTTGCAGCGTTGTTCGCTTCACAGCCTTTTCCAGGTCATCCCGCTTCATCTGTTCACTAAACCATTCTTCAATGACCTCAATCATCTCTTCCATTGCCTGATCATAGAGTGTACTCATGCTTCGACCGCCTTTCCATTTATCAAATCATTCTTCAAACCATCTATGCTAAAAATACGTATTGATGTTCGTATATTACCTATTATCTTACTCTCTCACGCATATGCGAAACAATAAGTCTTACGCACGGTTGTACGCAGAGAAATTAATAGATAAATTTCTTATTTACATGTCTAAGCATCCGTACACAAAACAAAAACACCGGATTCAGGCGACTTTCCGCCCAAATCCGGTGTATTCACGAAATACTTCTTCCTTCTTGTATTACTTTAGTATGATTCATTTTGTGAATTATTCACGGTATTAATTAACTGTTTTGAACCATTCATTGACTTCCGTTGTGATTTGATCGCCGCCCATAGATTTCCATTTAGTCACGAATGCGTCAAATTCATCGATGCCAACTTGACCATAAATGATTTTGCTGAACGTATCTTTCTCCAGCTTGTCGAGCGCATCTTTCTTCATCTTCATCGTATCCGTAGGTGCACCCGTGAACTTGTTCTTGATTGCATCATCCTTATGAGCTACCACGACTTGAGCCGCAGCAAACACTTCAGGTTTGTTGGCAATTTTCGTATTTTTCTCGAAAGGTGTTTCCGCTTCCTTACCTGTAGCGAGTTCTGCCAACGTATCCATCATCAGGTTTGGAATCCGTGCACCGTCATACGTAATTGTGTACTTGAGCGGGGATACCCCATCTTTCACTTCAGCTTCACCAAGCACTTTACCATCTACGATATCAAAGTCATATCCTTGGGCAAAGCCATGTTCGAACTCCCCACCCACTTCTGGATTAGCGAATTTATCAAACAAATAATTTTGATATGTGAAGAAAATTTCTGGGTTTTCCATATCCTTGTTGATCAACACGACCCCGTTGCTAGCACCTGAACCGTGGTGATGGCTCTCGCCAGTCGGTCCGGTTGGCAGGGCAATAGCTTTGTAGGTAGCACCGTCCACATTTTTCTTCACATCATCGATCGGCCAGTTTGGCATCCAGTGTGGTCCCACAATGATTCCCGCTTTGCCTGCTGTAAACAGTTCAGCTGCCTTAATCTCATCATATACGCCGGCTTCCTTCGGCAGATAGCCTTTGGACAACCAGTCTTTCATCGTTGCAAGTCCTTCTTTCACACCCGGTTGAACCGAGCCGTATTCCAGTGTTCCTTCTGCATTCAGATTCCACTGTCCTGGCATCGTGTTATACATTCCGAAGATCCAGCCGGATTCGGTCATCCAGGTATTGAGGGCATTTTTCATACCGACCGTCAGACCGTACGTATCTTTTTTACCGTTTCCATCCGGATCCTGATTCGTAAATGCATCCATCACCGTAACGAGCTCATCAATCGTTTTTGGTTCTTCCAGTCCAAGCTTCTTCAGCCAGTCTTCACGGATAAACATTACCGGGTCTCCGTTGTAAGCATAGTCAAAGATCGGGACGCCATACCGTTTACCTTCATACATGTACGGGTACCACTCTTCCGGTGCGGATTCAGCAGCCCCTTTCCATGTGTCGGATGCATACTTATCGAACAGTTCACCTGCATCGGCGAATTTACCGGACTCAATCAACTCACGCACCAGATTGTAGTCACCACGGATGGAGACGATATCTGGCAGCTCTTCGTTAGCCGACAGGGAAAGACGAAGCTTCGTGTAAAAAGCATCATTCGTCACGGACACAGCCCAAGGTGTAGTCAGGTCGATGCCCAGACGCTCTTTGGCCCATTTGGTGTGCACGTTGTTCTGTGCAGTCTCTCCGTTCTTGAACTTTGTATCATCATTCCAGGCTCGCAAATAGCTCATCTGAACCGCAGGTTCATACTTACCGTCTTGCAGCGCAAGTGGCGTAGCCGCTTCCTTGGATGGTTCTTCCTTTGCCCCCGAACTGCATGCCGTTACGGCAATCATCGTCAGTGCAAGCAATGCAGTCATCATTTTTCTATACATGAAACCCCTCCTCAATCACTTTGAATGCCCTTACATGAAAAGGATAGTGCAGCCGGGGAAGCAAACATATATCACAATTTCAATGTTCATATTGATTTGTTAACCGTTCCGAAAATCCTGCGGGGTCAAGCCATAATGTTTGCGGAATACTTGAATGAAATAAGGAGTATTGTTATATCCCACTTCCTGACCGACTTCATAAATCTTCATAGCCGTGTGTTTCAACAAGTGAACAGCACGTTCCATTCGGGAACGGATAATGTAGTCACTGATGCCTTCACCCGTTGATTGTTTATACATTTTGGACAAATACACCGGATGCAGATGAACCTCCCCTGCAATAACCTGCAAGGAAAGATCTTCGCCCAGATGGTTGTCAATCCATTGCTGGACCTGTCTGATCATGTTCGATCCACTTTCCTGGCCTGTATCGGTTGTGCTTAGAGCCCATTGTTCCATCACACTCCGGGTCCATGCTTCCAGACTCCGAAGTGACACGCCGTAGCCGTCCTTCAGCAGTTGCTGATACTGCTCACCAAGAACATCGGACAACTGTCTACCCTCCCGATGAGCCATGTACGAGAAAGCTGCTGCGAGATAGTGAAAAGCAACATAGACATGCTCCGGGAACACACTATCCGATAACTCGGCGAAAATCGAATCAATCTTGCGATTAGCGTCCTCCATCCGTCCTGCTTCCAGTAGTGCGGTCAGTCCAGGTGGCTCATACAGCGCCGCAAGTGATTTTAATGTTGCTCCATGGGAGCCGGCAGCCGCATTGAGATGCAGACCTTTGCCTGCTTCCGCCTGCTTGCGCAATGCACTTACAGCTTGATGGTAAAGCTGGGGAACCTGTTCCGGAAAACGGCCTATCCGGCTGACTGACAGTGAAATCGTTGCGTTTAAATACTGCTTCACACTGTGAAGCAGCCGTTCTCCGAGCCGCCCCATCAGCAGTTCGGGTTCAGACTGTGCTTGTTTTGGACTTGCCATGAAGACGAGATCATCATACGCATCGTCTGTATGGCAGAGATGATAGCTGCTGCCAAAGATTTCTTCCACGACGTTGGAGATGGCGTATTTCATCAAACGGAATGCTTTGTGCGTTGGCTGTGGGTCATCATAACGGATAAGCAGCAGCTGCATTTTATCCTGGGGACGGAACCCAATCTCCAATTGCTCCAACTTTTCCACAAGTTCGCTCTCTGCAAATTTATGTCCAAGCAGTACATCCTTCATTAAGCCCGCCCGCTTCTCCGGTAAATGTTCCCTCACCGAATACATGGCGCGCTGGTGCATCAACTGTTTCTCTCCCTCCAGCCGAATCTGGACGGAGGCCTGCTGCACGGCTTCAATCAGTTCCTCATCCCGCACTGGCTTCAGCAGATAACTCACTGTCCCATGACGGAGTGCCTGCTTCGCATAATCAAAGGATGCATGTCCAGATAAAATGATACATTTAGTCCGCTCCCACTTTTGACGAATATGACTCACCAAATCCAGACCGGATAAGCCCGGCATACGAATATCAGTGATGATAATATGGACCTGATGTGCCGCCATTTGCTGCAATGCCTCTTTCACCGAGTACGCCTTATATACGTGCCCAATCCCATGCTCTCTCCACGGTATGGAGGCTGCAATCGATTCCACCGCTGAATGTTCATCATCCACGACCATTAGATTCATCATTAGGATATTCCTCCTCAAACCATCGTATTTCCACACTGAGACCCCCATAAGGGATCGCTCCAAAATGAAGCCCTGAAGAATGACCATATCGTGTAACGAGCCGCTGGTGTACGTTCCAGGTACCCGTGCCTATTTCTTCACCCATCGGTTCATTGATTTCCCGCTCAAGACTAGCAATCTCTTCGGGCGTCAAAGTAACACCATCGTTATCGACAAACAAACTGTATCGTGTGTATTCCCTTCCATCGATTTGCTCTTGTGCTGCCATGCCTGTAACTACGATGTGACCGCTACCCTCCATCGGTTCAATGCCGTGAATGACTGCATTCTCCACGATAGGCTGGATCAGCAGCCTTGGAATGTGCTGCTGCATCAGTTCTTGCGGTACGGCGATCTCATACGACAAACGGTTGGTACGCATCTGTTGGATGGACAAATAATTGTCCAACAACCGGATTTCCTCTTCCACGGTCGTCATATCGTTCTCATCACGTGTGATGTAGCGATAGTAATCTCCCAGGCTGAGCGACATTGCAATAACCGCTTCCCGGTTGCCGAGCTGCGTCATATTTTTAATATAAAACAGACAATTATACAGGAAATGAGGATTGATCTGTGATTGCAGATGCTTCAGCGTCGCTTCCCGCGAACGGATACGTTCCTCGTATACTTTTTCGATCAGCTCCTGAATCTGCTCAGCCATGTGATTGAAGCTCTGCGTCAAATAAGCGAATTCATCACGAGAGTGATCAACCGGAATTCGTGTGGACAGCTGTCCTTTGCGAATCTGCTGCAAACCTCTCATCAGCCGTTGTATCGGCACCTGTACCTTTCGGTATAACAATAGGGCAGCGCCAATACTGAGCACGAGCAGCAGCAAAATTGAGGTTATAAACATATTTCGGCTCTTGTCCATCGGCGTAAGCAAATCATCCAGCACAACCGGGTTAACATAGATTCCGTTCAGCTGTTTGGAGAGCACATAACTGACCAAGTACTTCTTGCCCCCCACCTCAAGCTGATGGTTGCCTTCACTATCCAATTCGGTTAATGGCATGTCCCGCATCACGGCTTCCACGAGCTCAGGGTCCGCACTACGATTTAATAGAGGCTCGTTGCCCGGGACGAGTAGAAATGGATCTCCTCCCTGTGCCTCCTTGAAATCATCCAGCATGGCAACAATATTCATCGGGTCAAAATCAATCTCCATCACCGTTCGTACATCCGTGGTCACAGGTTTTTCATTCCACTCGTAGTTATCCGTAAAGAAATAAGTGAAGCTGCCTTCGTTCAACTGCCATCGGCCTGGCTGTGGAAACTTCAACATCTTCTCATTAAAGACCGTCCGGTTCGACATGGTGGACAATACCAGCTCTGCTTGAGGCAGCACAATGGTAATATCGTTCTTCCAGCGGCTCGTGGACTGGTATAGTGACAATTTGTCGAGAATATCGAGATAGATGCTGTTTTTCTCATATTGGCTTGTCGATTCTGTCATGTAACGATAGTGTAGAATGCTTGGATCACGCAGTAAAGTCAGCCCGTAAAGTGAGAGCTGTTCAATATTTTTATCCACCTGAGAGCTAAAATAATTGAACTGATTCAAACTGGACTGCTGCTTCTCCTCGACGATCATGTCCACGTTCGCCTGATTCGCGTAGGTATAGAGCAGCAAGATAGGTACCAGCAAGCAGACCAGCAGCATAACTGTTTTTGAGAATACTGTAAATTTCATTGCTTCACCCTGTCCCGAATTAAAGTAAAGATACACATCGAAGTCCTATTTTATATTGAAACCCCTTACATATCTATACTGAATTTCAAATGAGTCACTATTCGGTACACGTTTTTAACAAGTTAATAAATCAACATCCGCCTTGAAATGTTGTTCTATAGCCCGCCCGTTTCCATTGTTATAATTCAGTTGCTCCACTATTTGCAGAGGCTGACTGGCCTCATTATGCAGAGGCTGGACGATATAAAGGAGGGACCTGATGGCTATGGAACAACCACTAACGACCAATACGCCGGTGCGGCAGGCAACACACAATCCACGCAAACGTACCCGCTGGAATTTCAAACGCAATTGGCCGCTGCATCTGATGCTGCTGCCTTCAGTACTGCTCACATTGCTGTTCGCCTATGTGCCTATGGGCGGCATTATTATTGCGTTTCAGGATTTCAAACCATGGCTAGGGTTCACCGGCTCTAAATGGGTAGGATGGGATAACTTCCGATTCATGTTCGAATATCCGGATAGTGTTCAAGTCATCTGGAACACAGTACTGATTGCCGCGATGAAGATTGTGGCCGGACTCGTGGCCCCGGTTGTGTTTGCCATTTTGCTAAATGAAGTACGCAATTCCACGTTCAAAAGGTTCTCACAGACGTTGGTATACCTGCCCCACTTCTTGTCTTGGGTTGTACTGGGCGGCATCCTGCTGGACATGCTTTCCCCCGAAGGCGGACTGATTAACCAGGTTCTGGCGGCCGTTGGCATTGAACCGATCTTCTTTTTGGGAGATGGCGACTGGTTCCGTGTAACCGTGGTCATCAGTGATGTATGGAAGGAATTCGGATTTGGTACCATTGTCTTTCTTGCAGCCCTTGCGGGCATTAACCCTGCTCTATACGAAGCTTCCGAAGTTGACGGGGCAACACGGCTTAAGCAGACCCTACACATTACGCTGCCTGCACTCGTGCCGATGATCATTGTGGTGGGAACGCTATCACTGGGGAATATTCTTAATGCTGGATTTGACCAGATTTTCAACCTGTACAATCCACTTGTATATGATAAAGGCGATATTATTGACACGTTTGTTTACCGGATGGGTATTTTGAATGGCAAAATGAGCTTTGCAACTGCGGTTGGTTTGTTTAAATCCTTTGTTGCCATGTTCCTCGTTATTACTGCCTACCGGATGGCTTACAAAATCGCTAATTACCGCATTTTCTAAGGAGGAATTAAGGTGTATCACAAAACGACCGGATACCGTATATTTAACGGCTTCAACCTGTTCTTCATCGCGGCCGTCTCGCTGCTGTGTGTGCTGCCGCTTGTCCACATTCTGGCGGTTTCCTTCAGCGGTAAAGCGGCAGCTTCCGCCAATCTGGTAACGCTCTGGCCGATTGATTTTACAGTCGATGCCTATACTAAAACGTTTGGTAACAGTAACTTTCTTAGCGCGCTCTGGATCTCAGTGCAACGTACCGTGTTCGGAACGCTGCTTAGTATGGTACTGGTCATCCTGACGGCATATCCTTTGTCCAAAGAAAGTCTGAATTTCAAGGGACGTTCGCTGTATGCGTGGTTTTTCATCTTCACGATGCTGTTCAGTGGCGGTCTGATCCCTTCCTATATCCTGATTCAGAAGCTGGGACTGATCAACACCCTATGGGCTCTGATTTTGCCGGGCGCTGTGGCGGTCTGGAACCTGATTCTCATGATGAACTTCTTCCGTAACGTGCCCAAAGAGCTCGAAGAAGCGGCGTTCATCGATGGTGCCAACCATATCACCACATTGTTCCGCATCTATCTGCCTGTATCCATGCCGGCCATTGCTACGATCTCCCTATTCACCATGGTGGGGCAGTGGAATTCCTGGTTTGACGGGTTGATCTATATGAATGACGCAGCCAAATATCCGCTCGCTACGTTAATGCAGACCATTATCGTGCAACAGGATTTCTCCAATATGAATGTTGATGCGACGCAGCTTCAGAACATGTCGCAGCGTACCGTTAACGCAGCCCAGATCTTTATTGGGGCACTGCCAATCCTGCTCGTGTATCCATTCTTGCAGCGTTTCTTTGTCAAAGGAATTGTGCTTGGGGCTGTTAAAGAATAGGGTTCGTATACTGAACCTGAATACATTCGCATCATTTCATCCCGAGGTTTATAACGCGCTGTTATTTACTTCGGGATGATTTTCCGCGAATGGCATTGTTATATTGATTAATGAGTTCATCCAGAACCATCGATTGACGAATGACCTCCGGATGCCACAGTTCTTTATGAGCGTTTGCAATCTGGTAGAGCCTCTGTCGTGCCTTTTCGATACATTCCTGAATGGTTTCCGGATTATGCACCATACTCCCGCCCCCTGTTGTCCTTCAATATCCTCCATCCAAAAAAGACCATCTATTATAATATTCGGAACAAAGGGAGCTGCACATTACCCCAAAATCGAAATTATGGTTATTTTTTCTTTTCCAGGTTGAAATAAGGACGAGTAATGGACTAAGATGTGGCAAAACACAAAAAATACCGGATAGGCCTATCAGCCTTATCCGGTATTTTTTGTACCCATGCGCTGCCCATTCATCTTAATCCAATATCCTCAAAACGGTTACCAATCGTCTCTGGGAAGGCCAGTTTAATGGCATCGATCGCGCGCTGTTCCGTTTCCCCTGCTTGCTCAATCAGATGGATCACCCTTAGCACATGCCCTGGTTCCTTCGCATCCCAAGCTGTTGAATCCTCAACCTTCTCCATCATCTGAGCATATAGGTCTGCGAGTAACGCGTACGCCTGCACCACATGATTCATCTGACTGGACAAATGCTTAAGCTCTGCAACATAGGAAGCCATATCCTTTCTCGATTGGGCATAATAGCGCAAAACAATGGCAGCTTGATCCGTTTCATATGCACCAGATTGTAGGACATCAGCAATGGCTGCATATGTAGCAGCTCCGCAGGCGTAATCCTGGGGTGGCAGCATGTAATCATGGGTCTCCCATTTGTACACAGCCTGAATTAATGATTCCTTGCACACTTCCCATATGTCTACGGTTGTATGGGATTCAAGCACCTGATAGTACCAGTATGGTGTTCTGTTCCGACCAAAAGAATCATAGGGCAGACAAATGACTTCATTTTCTTGACTCTCACAAATGAACAGCATCTGCTCACCATCATCATATCCAGCACAAATAACAAACTGATCATGCCACAGAATAGCGCCCACACCCCGGTCAATAGAAGCCTTGATATCCAGCAGGGCCTGCTTCTGATAGAGCGGAAAGGTCGGCTCGAACGAAAATCCCCCGTGTTGTCCGGTCGTGACGCCAATGAAATCAGAAGCTACAAAGTTCTCGGCCATCCAGTTGTATGCTGAGATCGATTCTGTCGTTAGACGCCGATCCACTACTAATCGAAATACACTTGCGGTCATACCCGCAATCATGTGACGCGGTAAATCCGTCCACTGCTTGTGCATCAGAATGCGATACATCGCATCCATGTATGAGCCTGCACCGCTCCAGGATCGTTGTTCATCTGCCAAATTCTGAGTCTGTGGAAAACGAATCAAATCCGGCAGTATTTTACTCCTCATCACCTTATCCTCCCTCCCCCTACCTTGCTGAATGTGCTCCCCACCGTGGTACAGTGTTGCGTTTACGATCAGGATACTTCGAGGAGATCAAACGAAAATAATCAACAGCCTGCTCTTCCAATGCTTTCGCTTCCAATAAAACCTGTGCCAGCTTCTCTGTGGCGTCTGCCTGCATAATCCTTCTGTTATGTTCCTGAATCATGCATGCCTTCATCTGTATAATCAATGCTCCAAGCTGTTCATAACATGCATAGGCTTGGTCCATTTCGGGCCATATCCCCCGCACATCCTGCAAATACATCTGAATTTCAGTTCGGGACTGGCAATAGGATTCCAAAATATACGCAGCACCCGATGCATCGTAATCTCCACCCCGAAGGGCTTGCACCCACACATCATAAGCCATTCTGCCCGAAACGATATTCCGATCAGGCAGTAGACGATAAGGGATATCCCAATCCTCAATTGCCAATCTCAATGATTCCAACAGCATCTCTTGTTCAGGGATATGTACCTGGTCACCAAAGACCTGACAATACCAAAACCCGGTGAAGTTTAATCCGAAATTGTCATACAGCATAATCTGTGGTTCCTTGCCCCAGCCATCTTGCACGTAAAAGATGCGATCACTGTCATCATACCCATGAATGACACCAAATTCCGGAATCCAGTAGATCACCCCGATGCCTTCATCCAGACTGCGCTTCACCCAATTTACCGCATCCCGCTGGTAATACCCAAATGTGGGATGACGTGTCCGTCCTCCATCCCAGATCGTGAATATCCCCAAGTTATCGATCCCAGGGCGATGAGATTCTCCCCATTGACCATAGGCTGTAACCGACATGGGCAGTAGTCTGCGATGCACTGAAAGTTTGAATGCCATACCCGTATATCCAGCGAGCACATACTTGGAACCCTGAAACAGACCCGCATGGGTCAATACAGCGTGTAGGCTATCCACATACGATTTGGACTCCCGCTTCATGATCAGGTTGTCTAACGCAACTTCAGTCAAAAAAAATCCCCTCTCCATGGTTGTTCTAATTCACGTTGGCTTTGCGCTGTACGGCGAGCCTATCGATTATGCCTTCCGCACTTTGCTGAAGCTTTCGTCTAAGCCACGTTGGAGACAACAGTTCCTCCCACTCGCTAATGAACAAATGCTGTAGGAAAGCATCCGTATCATAAAATTCAATCCAGTGAACCTGATCTTGCTTCTCCCGAATCCGATATCCTTGCCACAGCTCTGTTTGCTGCACTTCTCTCAGTCTTATCTCAGCGACAAACGGTTTACGGACAGGCAGCGCCTCTTCCCATGCACCCAGCAACCCGTCTGTCTGACACTGAAACGTCTCGTTCGTCATCTGCACATGAATCATGCCCTCTAACCGGATGGCCGTTTGCTGTAAAGGGTCCATTTCATAACCAACCACGTAATCGGCGTTGAACTGGGACAGCATCTTCAATGGACACCAAGTAAATTGCCGTTCTCCGGCATGATCTCTGTAATGGATATGTACTTTGCGGGATTCGGCAATCGCATGGGACAAAATCTCAAAGAACTGAAGCTGCTGCGGATCTGCTTTAAACACCGGAAGCTGACTGCTTCCTGTCTGCTGTTCCTCGAGCGTAAAACGCTCCAGTAAATGCGCCACACGCTTTACCGCATCCGACTGATCATAACTGTAATGCCGATAACGATGCGCCAGATACTTAAGCACCCGCTGTTCTTCTTCCGTCATATATAAATGGGGCAACCGGTAGGTCTGATCCTCGTAACAATACCCCCGATATTTTGCTATATACACCAGAGGGGCACGCAGAGAAATCGCCATATATTCAATATCACGCTGGGCCTGGCGCCGGGATATTTCAAATTCACGTGCAAGCCAGCTGCTGTTCGGAAAACGTCCACTCCGAATCTGCTCATCAAACCAGTGAATACGATGCATATTGCTCATTTCCCCGCCCCCTGGCTCATTCCGTATTTCGTAATTATATTATACCAAAAGACATGGCCCGTTCCGAAGAACAGGCCTGTTATGTTATACGGTTGCCTTATCCACTCTGGACTGCACAGCTTTGGAACATTTTTTGCATACTTTCAAACTCGTACCATCTGTTTTCGTTTGCGAATACAACAATTTAATCCGGGTGCTGCTGCACACCGGGCAAGTTCCTCTTCCTCGGGATGGTAGATTCCACAGGACGCGTCCTCTTTTTGTTTTTGCCAACGTTTGTGATCCTCTTTTCGATATGGTTTGTGTGTTCACCGTTATTATAGAGGACGTGGTACGACATAGAATGTCGCAGCAGTATGGAATATACCAAACATAAAAAAATGTCCCCTCTTCAACTTGAAGAAAGGACATTATCTAGGAATCATGTATTTCGGACTGAGCTGCCGCTTGTAACAAAGGCTGCAACAGACCAGGAAAACGCACTTCCAGATCTTCGGATCTTAGTGTCAGGAAATGCTGTGTACCTTGTACTCTCACTCGAATGACTCCGGCTTCCCGCAGGGTCCGAATATGGTGTGACATCGTGGATTTCACAACAGGTGCACGAAAATGACTGCATGGCTGTTCACCATTTCTGGCTGCTTCTGTTACGATCCCAAGACGGATGGGATCACTTAAAGCGTACAATACGGAAGAAAGTTCAATATCCTCCACTTGAGGATGGTGCAAAATTTTCATCGTTGTAGTCTCCTTTTTTTCAGACTATCCATTGTATTTTAGCATAATTCCATGATATATTTCTAATGTTCGATACCAATCGAACTTACAAACATATTTCGTTTATGTATCCCCTGCTGCCAAGCATGGGATTCACTCTATACCACATTTTGCAAATGTTACACACCGTTTCTGAAATGTTGCGAAATACACATCAATCTAGGAGGTTTTTATGAACAACACCGCAACTGCATCATCTGGGGAACGGACAGCAGGAATACAGGAAGGGTTAATCGTAAGTCTGCTGGGCTTCACGGTTGTGCTTGTCGTTATGAATACGATGATGTTCAATCTGGCCCTGCCCAAAATTGCAGCTGAATTTATGCTCTCATCCGTCTCTTCTTCCTGGATTGTCACCGGTTATTCCATCGTTTTTGCTATTTCCTCGATCACGTTCTCACGTCTATCGGATTTTGTGCCAATTCGTACCCTGTTTACGACCGGTCTTACACTGCTTGGTGCGGCATCCGTTCTTGGTTTCTTCAGTAACCATTTTATCCTTCTGCTCATTGCGCGCCTGATTCAGGCTGCGGGTGCAGCTTCTGTACCAGGGCTAGCTATCGTTCTTATTACTCGTTACATTCCAAGTGACCGCCGGGGGAAATCCATGGCTGTTGTCATGTCGGCCAGCTCACTGGGTCTTGGACTCGGGCCTGTGATCGGTGGCAGTATTACACAGTTCCTAGGATGGCATGATCTGTTTATCGTTACCGGACTAACCTTGTTTCTGATCCCTGTATTTTTCAGACTGCTTCCAAGTGAGATGCCACAAAAGGGTTCATTCGACTTGCTCGGCGCGCTGTTACTGGCAATCGGAACAACCGGCGTCCTGCTATTCCTGACTTCACGTGAATGGGTAACCCTCGTTGTTGGTGCGGCTGCACTCGTCCTGTTCTGGCTACGAATTCGCCGTGCGGCTGATCCCTTTGTGCAACCAGCTCTGTTCAAAAACAAAAAATATATGATGCTCAGCTCACTGGGGATTGTATCGTATATTAACAACTTCTCGACGCTGTTCCTATTGCCGCAAATTTTGGCACATCTGTATGGCCTGACTCCGGCCCAGTCCGGGCTTGTCATCTTCCCGGGTGCAATCGTATCTATGCTGTTATCCAATCGGATTGGCCGCATGATTGACCGACACGGCAATACACAACTGCTCAAGTTCGCACCATGGTTGCTGCTCGCTGCGGCCGGATTGTTTGCTCTTTTTGCAGACGACAGCATCTATGCCATTATGGCCGTATACATTCTGCTTAGCGTAGGCTTCTCTGCACTGACAACGAGTGTCTCCAATGAGTTGTCGGGCAATCTGACGATGGATCAGGTAGGCGCAGGCATGGGACTGTTCCAGCTTAGCCAGTTCTTCAGTGGAGCATTCAGTGTTGCCGTAACTGGCGTCGCATTGACAGCCATGCAGCAATTGCCACTATCATCGGCTTATACTAATATTTTCTGGGGCATGACTGTGGTTGCTCTGGCATCCATTGTTTTCTCCCAGGTGTATCTGAGAATGCAGTCACGGAAGAAAAGCATCGCTTCACACTAAGCAGGTTATATAGGTTCTTACTTATAATAGATTCTTCATATAAGAAAGCCAGGATTGGACCGATAGAGTCTGATCCCTGGCTTTTTTGTTTGTTATTAGACTATAAGGTATCAATACGTATTACTTTATCTCTGTTATTCTTATATTATAAACAGATCGTATAGATATTTTGAAAATGATAAAATCAAGGGGATGTCTTTCGCACATGAAGCTTCAACAGTTTAATTCACTATTTCGTATCCCTACATACCGGCTGTTTCTCGTTTGTATGTTGTTGCAAGGTATGGCTATTTCAATCAGCGCGCCCTTTCTTGCGGTCTACTTTACAACCCGCCTCGAAGTATCCATCACAACATTCGGATTATTCACTGCAGTAACACTTATGGCCGGTGTGCTGTTCAGTTCCTGGATCGCCAGACGATCGGATCAACCAGGGGCTCGCAAAAAAATTCTGGTGTCTGCCATGATTTGCAATGCTCTTGCATTTGCCGGGTATCTGTGGATTCACGACTTCACTTTATTATTCATCTATATGACGGTACTGACTGCACTCGGATCTCCCGCTATGCCACAATTGTTCGCAGCTGCAAGAGAAGCGGTTAATTCCGCAACGGACGTCGATCATGCTGTGGCCAATTCAACCCTGCGCTCCGCGTTTTCATTGGGGTTTATTACGGGACCTTTACTCGGAACTTTACTGATTGCCTATATTGGGTACATCGGTATTTTCAGCTCAACGTGTTTTATTTTTTTGATCAATGCGTTATTATTTTTCTTTCTGTTAAAAAAAGCTCCCGAGCCTCCTTCTATCTGTGCATCTTCGGGTGGCATACACATAAAATTGCATCAGGATGCAAGAATCTACATGCCGTTTCTCATTACCACACTTCTGTATATGGCACACTGGATGAATAACCTGAATGCATCTCTGTTCATTATTCACCATCTGGGCGGGGGAACCCGGGAAGTTGGCTGGATCTCCAGTTTATGCGCGGGGCTTGAAATTCCCATTATGCTAGGTTTGGGTCTGCTCGCCTCAAAATATCCCAACCGCTCACTCATGTTATGGGGCTCCCTGATGGGTGCCGCTTATTATGTAATAGTTTTGTTCTCCACGGAACTGTGGCACTTGCTGGCCGGACAACTATTGCTCGCATTCTTTGTCGCCGTTATCTCTGCTATCGGGATCAGTTACATGCAGGATCTGCTTCCGTCCATGCCCGGCTATGCATCAACTCTCTATTCCAATGCTTCCACGTTGGGAAGATTATTTGGTAGTCTGGTCGGGGGATGGACAGCCGGAGTGTGGGGGTATCGAAATTCCTATTGGGTATGTCTACTCCTTGTTCTGCTTTCGTTAGGCATGCTTGTTGTCACACAACAATTATCAAAAGAAAAACGTCAGACACTTTCACTCTAAGCAATCCGCATGCAATCCTGAGTGAAGGTAACAGCTTGAACAAAACAAAACCCCATGAGGACGCAGCTATAGCGCTCTTGGGGTTTTGTTTATCATCGTTTCAATATTCATTTATATGAATACAAACACTATTCAAACAGATCCAGACGTAGACGCTTCAGGCTGGTATGCTGGATGAGCCATTGACCATCGATTTTGACAAACGTTTCATGGTAATGTCCAAATCCGTGAAAGGATTTATTGTCATTGCCTTCAGGGAACGTCACCCAATCTTCCATTGGAGAGATGACTTTGGCTTCATTCTCGGATACAAATTCAACTTCGGCGCTATGTACATGATGCACAGTTACGGCAACATCCACCAAATCCCGGAATACTTGAACGATGGTGTCCCGACCTGTTAATACCGGGATTGGATTGCCTTCTGTACTGAAATCAGCTACGGCATCCGGAGCGAACACTTCACCTAATGTATCCCACTGCTTCGTATCAATATAACGGCAATAGCGCGCTTTGGTGTTCCGGATGTTTTCCAGTGCAAGCAGTTGTTCCAGTTCTGTAATGGTTGATTGGCTCATGTGTTGTCCCTCCAGAAATCTAAGATGTAAGCAAATATGTATTAATAATTTTCTTCCTTATTGTACCATTCCACTTATATTAGGTACAATGGCATATTATACGTTTGTATATTAACTATCTTCTCCTATCGTTGAAGCACTCTGATGTCGAGGGTATACCTTGTATTGCTCTCTTCCAGAGTCCTTTGTAGACTTATAATTTCAACTTCAATCCTCATCCGAGTACAGCAAAAAAAACCTTCCATCCCCCTTAAGCGGGGAGAAAGGTTTTTAAATTCGCGCTTCAACAGGCGCAGCTATAGGATCAACTGGACCTCCGATTCAGGTTATACGGAATGTGCAGCTTTCATCTGGGCAGCCAGCTCAGACATTTTTTTATTGTGCAAATAACTCTCCATCTCTTCTTCCGCACGGACCATCACCTGCTGAATCAGGCAGCCTTCGTTATGATCCTGCGAGCATTCGAACAAGGAAGCCTGCCCCTCAATGGCATGGATAATCTCCAAAAATGAAGGGTCCGGATTCTTCCGGCTAAGCCGATAACCACCATTGGCACCCGAGGTCGATTCGATCATGCCGGCTTTGACCAGCTTGGTCAATATTTTAGACAAATAGGTTGGAGATACTTTTTGCATCTCAGCTAATTGATGTACACTGACCAGTTGTTCCGGTTCGGTTGCAACCAGGAAAAGCATGGTGTGCAGGGCATAGTTTGTAGCTTTCGAATATTTCATGAGGGCACCTCATTATATACGGATTTAATTTATCTATAATAGACTTGATTGAACGCTCTGTCAAACGTCGAAGATTTCCACAGAATCAACAAACGAACAACATACCTTTAACTGTGGTAAAGCCCGCGATAATCGGTCGGAGTCATGCCTTCATGGGCTAAAAACTGGCGGTTAAAATAACTGGCATTTGGGTACCCCGCCTCCTCTGCGATCTGTCCAATGTTGGCCGTTGGCCGTTCCAGCAGCCACTGCTTCGCCATCTGCAACCGCGAACGGGTTATAAATTCCATCGGGGTCATTTCCACGGCACTCTTGAACATTTTGCAAAAGTAATACGAACTCACACCCGCCATATCCGCCCAATCCTGTAACAAAAACGGTTGGCATGCCTCCTGCTGCATCTGTGGAAGCAGTCCAAGGATACGACTCTCAGCCTTGCTTGTGCGTGTGCTTTTTAGTGGAACCGCATGCTGTACGAACTCAGCCAGCACAGCGTAGGTCAGGGTAGATAGCTGGGCAGGACGCAGCATCCGGTTCTGCTCGGCTTCATTTAGTAGGGCCATATGTGCTTCTTCCCATGGAGCCTGCTGCCGCAGCGTCCACAACAGATTGCGGTGCAACCCCCGCTCTATCATATAATCATGCAGCCGTTCACCGTAAAAATGAACCCATCGTACATCCCATGGATCATCTTCGCTGCTGTAGTAATGCTGCCGCTGCAGCGGGAAATACAGTACAGCCTGACCCGCACGAAGCTCATGCACTACTCCCTCCACTTCCACGTACCCCTTGCCCGCAGCAACGTAGTGAATATTGAAGTTGTTAAGTGCGCCAGCCTCACGTAATACGGTGTGCTCAGGGTGGTCAACATAAAGTCCAACAGATTCTGGATAACAAAAGTATGGAATATCCTGCAAGGTTAGCAGTACAGTCTGTCTCATCATGGCCCATTCTCTTTTCTAAACAATATTGTGTTAACTCATTTCAATATATTATCATTTTCATTCATCCATCTATTATTTATAATCACAATATACATTCATTCATAGGAGGAAACAACAAATGAATTCAGATCGAAAACTGCGCTGGGGAATTCTTGGTAGCGCTAGCATTGCCGTAGGATCCGTTATTCCAGGTTTGCAGCAATCCGAGTTGAATGAAGTGACTGCCATTGCTAGTCGAGATGAAGAAAAAGCAAAACAAACTGCTGAGAAACTCGGCATTCCTCAAGCTTATGGCAGCTATGAAGCTTTGCTTGCTGACGATTCCATTGATGCGGTCTACATCCCGCTTCCGAACCATCTGCACCGGGAGTGGACACTCCGTGCCGCAGAAGCTGGTAAACATATTTTGTGTGAGAAACCACTGGCACTGACGGAGCAGGAAGCTCAGGAAATGGTGCAAGCTTGCGAAGACGCTGGTGTGCATCTCGCTGAAGCTCTCATGTACCGACATCATCCACGTTATGATCAGATTAAAGATATTATCGCCAGCGGAGAAATTGGTGAGATCCGCGGCATTCATAGTACATTTTCGTTCAATAGTTCAGGCTCAACAGGTAATGTTCGCTTTCGGCGTGATTGGGGCGGCGGCGCGCTGTATGATATCGGCTGTTATTCCATCAGTGCAGCACGCTTGATACTTGGCCAAGAGCCTTCGGCGGCAACTGTCATTGGCATGTTCTCCCCTGAACATGATCATGTGGATATGATGGCTTCCGGCTTGCTTGAGTTCGACAATCATATTGGCGTCACCTTTGACAGCAGCATGTGGGCAGCCTTCCGCAACACACTGGAGGTACTTGGAACGGATGGCATCATTGAGGTTCCTTCTGCTTTTATCAGCAATCGGGATCGCAGCTCCAACTTTTTCGTAACTGTTGATGGTGAGCGTAAGGAGATTGAAGTCCCACAGGTCAATCACTACTCCTTCCAGGGCGACGATATGGCACGAGCTGTGCTTCAAGGTAAAGCTCTGCGCTTCGATCCATCCGATGCTATAGCCAATATGAAAGTACTTGAAGCTTGCCTTCGTTCAGCGGAAGAACGTACACGCATTACACTATAAGAAGAGAGGATGAACTGAATTATGGAATACATTGAAATTGCTGGTGCAGGAAAACCTATCTCCCGATTGATTAAAGGAACCGATTATTTTTACCATGATTCCTATGAAAAAGCAGCTACGAACATGGATGCATTCCTGGCGATTGGCGGTAATACCGTTGACTCCGCGCATATTTATTGTGGCGGGCAAAGTGAAGAAGTGCTCGGACGTTATATGCAGGAACGGGGTAACCGTAACGAGATCGTTATTTTGACCAAAGGTGCGCATCATGACCAGAACGGCCCACGTGTTAATGCTGATGCTATCCGCAGTGACCTTCTTACCAGTCTGGAGCGGCTTCAAACGGAACATGTGGAGCTCTATGCCCTGCATCGGGATGATCCAAACATCCCTGTTGGCGCGATTCTCGAAGCGTTGAATGAACATATTGAATCCGGCAAAATCGGCGCAATCGGCGCCTCCAACTGGACCTGGCAGCGGCTGGAGGAAGCTAACGCATATGCTGCTGCTAACGGTCTGAAAGGTTTTACATTCAGCAGTCCAAATCTCAGTCTCGCCAAAGCGAACGAACCGTTCTGGGCCGGCTGTGTATCGGCAGACGAAGAAACACTGGCATGGCATGAACGCACTAAGCTTCCTTTGCTGTCCTGGTCATCTCAGGCTCGTGGCTTCTTTACCGGACGATTCACACCTGAAGTTCGGGACAATGAAGATCTGGTTCGTGTGTTTTACAGTGACGGTAACTGGGAACGTTTGCACCGTGCTGAACAATTGGCCGAGTCGAAAAAGACTTCCCCCATCCAGATTGCTCTCGCTTATGTATTGAATCAGCCGTTTCCAACCTGTGCGTTGATAGGTGCCCAGAATCAGGCAGAATTGCTCTCCTGTGACGAAGGATCACGTATCACCCTATCTCCTGAAGAATTAGCATGGCTGGATCTCGGCAGTGATGTGAAGCCTAGTATCTAATACAGATATATACGCTTTGAATTAAGTGTAAAGATTAAGGGACTGACTCTTCCGCGATGTAGCGGAGTGGTCAGTCCTTTTTGAAATGCCAGTTAATGGTTCAAACATAGTAACTATCTGTAAAACAACGAATCGTTGCTCGTTATGCCCCCCATATCGCCAAACACCGGGTTCCGCTGTCCTCTATACGTATAGCTGATTGTCATGAAAAAAGTAATAAAAAGAGACTACCCGCCAGAAATATTTCTCTGGAGGTAAGCCCCTTTTTAATATGAGATAGTCACACTAATTAAAGTAATGATAATGATATCCTTACGATTACAGCTTCACGATCTGACCAGTTTTCTCGGATTCAAATGCTGCCAGAATCACTTGCAGTGAACGCAGACCTTCTTCACCGGAAATGCTTGGAGGTGTTTGCGTTACAATCGACTCTACAAAAGCGTCAATAACGCCGCTTGGTACTTGTTTCTCGTTGGTAGACATTGCGCCAACTTTGTATGTTTCAACCGTGCCGTTAGTCAGCTCAACGATAACCTCGTCACCATCTACCGTTCCGATCTTCATCACACCATTTTCACACCACAGAACTGTACTGTTATCTCCTGCTCTGTATTGTGTCCAGCTCGCTACCAGCGTACCGATTGCACCGCTCTTCATGCGAAGCAGGCATGTTGCGTTATCGTCCACTTTGGTGTTTTCCTTGTGCAGTGTGCTGATGAAACCAGCAACTTCGGATACTTCATCATCCAGCAAATAACGGATAAAGTCCGATTTGTGCACGCCCAGGTCACCCATGGCACCCATAATCGCTTCTTCTTTACGGAAGAACCAGCTTTCTGCACCGTCTACGCTCCAGCCTTCCGGACCCGGATGACCAAAGGAAGTACGGAAATTCAGGACTTTACCCAGTTTGCCGGAGTCCAGAATTTCTTTGGCTTTCACGTGTGGAGGCATCAAGCGCTGGTTGTGTCCAACCATCAGATACACACCGTTTTTCTTGGCAGCTTCAATCATTTGCTCGCCTTCTTCGGTAGTAACCGCCATCGGTTTTTCCACCAGTACATGTTTACCGGCATTCGCAGCAGCAATGGCCATCGAGGCATGCAGGTAGTTCGGCGTACAAACGCTGACTGCATCCACTTCTTCGCTTGCAAGCAATTCTTCGTAGCTAGAGTAAGCTTTACCGCCGTAAGTTTCGGCCATCTTCTCCGCACGCTCCACGATCGGATCGGCAAAAGCGACAAGTTCTACGTTCTCATTGGCAGCGTACTCTGGAATATGTCTGCGCTCGGCAATGGCTCCACAGCCGAATACAGCAACTTTAATTTTACTCATGTACAAATGTCTCCTTTGACAAATAAATTAGAATTGGTTCAAGTAATTCTGCTTCAGCCAGTTATGGCTGTTGGCTACGCTTTCAAGCGGTGGATTCTGGCAAACGTCCTGTTCCACGATCAGCCATTCTACACCTGCACTCGTAGCTGCTTCAATAACAGCTGGCAGATTAACGGAACCTTGTCCCAGTTCCAATGTCTTCATTTGGCCCTGTTCGTCTTTACTGAAGTCTTTCAAGTGAAGCAACGGCAGACGACCTGCATATTTGTTGATATACTCAATCGGATTTTGTCCAGCAAATTGTACCCAACATACGTCCATTTCCACTTGAACTGCTTCAGGTGTCGTTTGTACAAACATTGCATCAAAGGCATTTTCGTCGCCAACCTGACCGTGGAATTCGAAATCATGGTTATGATAACCGAAGATCAGACCTTGTTTAGTCGCTTCTGCACCATATTGTTGCAATTCGTTGAACAGTTTGGTCCAGCCTTCTGCATTCTCTGGACGATCTTCAGGCATCAGGTAAGGGCAGATCATATATTGAGCCCCAATAGTTTTGAGGTAGTCGATTTGTTGTTGCAGATCTTCACGCATAGCATGTAATGAAACGTGGCTGCTGAAACCTTTCAGTCCAAGTTCATCCAATAGCGCTTTCATTTCTTCGGCAGGAATGTCACCATATCCGGCGAATTCGACACCTTCATAACCAAGCTCTGCTACCTTGCGCAAAGTTCCACGGAAATCTGCTGCAGTTTCATCACGGAGTGTAAACAATTGCAAACCAATATTAAGTTTTTTCATAATAGATGCACCTCTGCTCTCAAATTTGCTTTCATTGCTCTATCTGGTATCATCCTAACGCAAAACAGGCTAGAATGAACATATACAATATCGTCAGAACATGAACTATCTGATCAAATTTTTAAATTTGGAGGATTACATCTTTTGGAAACCTCAGTACTGATCTGTGACTATTCCTATCACTATAAGGCGTTTAACCATAATATGAAGGGCGAGTTGCAGACTTATCTGTTCCGTCTGCAAACCGAAGGCTCTTGCAAAGTATATGTGCAGGATGAAGAATTTAAGATGACTGGCGGCGATTTACTACTGCTTAAACCCGGAGACGATTATCACCTCGTGGTAGAAGAACCTCATAAGGAGGGCAGGTTATCCAGCGGAGACTATTATTTATTCTGTGAAGGGGAATGGATTGATAGTTGGTGGAAGCGTCACCATCGATCCACGGTGAGCCACATTGGGCTGGATGATAAATTGGTCAGTCTCTGGCGCAGTATGCTCCTGGAGAAACGCCGTGGACCGCTGGAGGAAAATATAGAACTGAGTGATGCACTGCTACGCGGTTTGTGTCTGTATATCGATCGGGCCATCAAGGAGAATATCCAGACGGATCGTTCTGTTTCCTCAACACTGAAGCTGAAACGATTCATTGAAGAGCATGCTACTGTCACATTCAAACTCGAAGAAGCCGCCCGCTACGCAGGACTAAGCCTGTCTCGTGCGGTGCGATTGTTCAAGGAGCACTATGGCCAAACGATGATCCAGTATGCGATTGAAATTCGACTGAACGCTGCCTTGGAGCGTATGAAGTACAGTGATATGACCTTGGAGCATATTGCCGAAACATGCGGCTTTGCAAGCTATTCCTATTTTCACAGAGTGTTCCGATCCCATTTTGGAATGTCCCCGGCCGAATATCTCAAATCCCAGGCTCATCAATCCATCGATTTAGAGCATTTATAAGTGTAGTTGTGCTCGATCCTCTTCTTTCTTCATGATGAAAGCAGCTGATTTTCAATCGGCTGCTTTCTTTCAAAAAACCTCTTCTAGATTCCATGACTTCACGAAAACAAACCTGTATAGTTAAAATATAGTATTCTTACAGATTCATACATAAGTTAGTCTTATACTCTACCACTCTACTATTTGGAGAGATTTCAATGGAAACTAAACGTAAAATCTTAATTATTGAAGACGAACATGATATTTCGCGCATTTTGCGAGACTATTTGACCAAAAATCAGTATGAAGCCGCAGTGGCCAGCAATGGACAAGACGGGTTGCAGATGATGGACATGTTGCAGCCGGATTATATTATTCTGGACATCATGCTTCCGGATCTGGACGGGATCGATGTATGCCGGGAAATTCGGCGGAGAAACAACATTCCCATTCTCATATTGAGTGCACGAGGCAGTGATACTGATAAGGTACTCGGCCTGGGATTTGGGGCGGATGACTATATGACCAAACCCTTCTCCCTGAGCGAATTACTCGCACGAATTAATGCGCACTTTAGACGATATGACAGTTTAACTTTAGCGAGCGAGCGGGACAGAACAGATCTGCTACGTTTGGCTAACCTGGAAATTGACAAGAAAGCCTATAAAGTTAGCCTAGACGGTAACGAGGTTTCTCTTTCCGCCAAGGAATTTGAGCTGCTGCATTATCTGGCGAGCAATAAAAACCAGGTCTTCTCCAAGTCTCAATTGCTGGATGCGATCTGGGGATATGCTGCATACGGAGATGAAAATACGGTGACCGTGTATATTCGCAGACTAAGAGAAAAAATTGAGGCAGACCCTTCCCATCCTGCTGTTCTGAAGACCGTCTGGGGCGTCGGATACAAATTCAATCATGAATAGGCAAAGATTGGAGGAGGAAACTTGTCACTGAACACATGGTCCGCACGATGGCTCAAAACAACATTCATCCTCATGATTATTCTGGTCGGATGCAGTCTGGTTTTATTTCTTAATCTGCTTGAAACCAGAAATTCGACTGAGTCTACATTGTCGATCCAGCAAGTTCGTCTCCGGGTTAACCCCATCCTGCTCAACCTGGAGCAGAACATTCATCTCCTGCAGGAAACAAGAGTACGAGAACATCTTCTTTCCATCGTCAAGGAAATTGGGGTTGAGCTTTCCTATGTTGGATTGGATGGGACTATATTGCTGTCCTCTCCTCCCACCTCCGAAGGAAAACAAGTCAATCTGCGATCAGCCCTGCATTATGATCTAAATCATGCCGTACAGGCCACGAACGGAAACGATTCGCTTAACATCGCTTTTCCTGTTATGGATGGTCCCGAAGGAAGCCAGATTGGCAATGCTCTCTTCACGATTCCTAAGGCCATGGTTACGGTGAAAGAAACGGTGATATTCCCTTTCTTTATTTTGGGTACGCTTTTGATCACCTCTATGGTTCTTGGCATTTATCTGGTGTTGATGAAGAGAAAATTCAAGACACAGCTGCTCTCCCCCATTCATCAGTTGAAGCAACATGCTGAATCCATTCTCAAAGGGAAATATAGTGAACCGATACAGTATAACCGCATGGATGAGATGAGCGAACTATACGCCATGTTTGATCTGATGCGTACAGAAATTATGCATTTAAGCGAACTTCGTATCCGGCAGGAAACTGCGCAAAAAGAACTCATTACCAATATTTCTCATGACATCAAAACACCGATTACAACAGTTAAAGCCTACATAGAAGCTATTCTGGAAGGAATATACTCCGATAAAGAAACTCTGATGGAGTATATGAAAGTCATGCAGACCAATACGGACAAAACAGCCCGTCTTGTCGAGGACCTGCTTGTTCATGCATTGCAGGAGCTGGGGCAGATTTCTGTGGAGCCGTATGAAGTATATAGCAGCCCCGCCTTTGAGCTTATGTTAAAACCGATCGGACATGTTGTTCTAACCAGTGGAATGATCTATGAAGCACCCAAAAACATTCCAAATGTATTAATCCAAATGGACCCTGTTCGAATTGAACAAGTCATATCCAATCTCGTCTCAAACGCTCTTAAGCATACTGCTCCGGGAGACGCCATTCGTATAAACGTAGAGCTAAAAGGTGACCAACTCAATGTTACAATCGCTGATTCAGGTCAGGGAATACGTGCGCAGGACATGCCTTTTGTTTTTGAACGTTATTTTAAAGGCCAGACTTCCTGGTCAAACAGAAACGCTCACGAAGGAACAGGCCTAGGTTTGTCTATCTGCAAAAGCATTATTGAGGCGCACGGAGGACATATCTCCTTTTCAAGCAAAGAAGGACAGGGGACAATCTTTCAGTTTAATCTCCCGATCTGCTGAGGAATAAGAGACTCAGTCTGGCCATATGGTGCCTGTAATACTTTATTCATAATTTGATAAGGCTTCATCAATATCTCTCCTTTAGAATGAACCCTATATTACAATCGGGAGTGATCATTCGTGGCGAAACAAACCATCATTCGTGCACAGAATTTGTGTAAAACGTACAATACAGGCAGTGAACAATATCATGCCATTCGTAACGTCGATCTTGATATTTATGAAGGGGACTTCACGGTCATCATGGGCAATTCTGGCTCTGGCAAATCAACGCTACTCTATCTGATGAGCGGGCTTGACCATGTGACCGCCGGCGAGGTTTATTTTCGGGATCAACGAATTGACGCCTATAGTGAACGGGAAATGTCCGACTTCCGTATTCGCAGGATCGGATATATCTATCAGAGCATCAACCTGGTCCCCGACCTTTCCATCAAAGAAAATATCGCTTTGCCGGGGTACATTGCCGGAACTAAGAAAAACGAAGTACAAACAAGAACCGCTCAACTCATGAATGCCATGGATATTGACGGTCAGCGCAATCGACTTCCTTCTCAAACTTCGGGAGGACAGCAGCAAAGGGCCGCCATTGCACGTGCTCTAATTAATTCTCCGGATATTCTCTTTGCCGATGAACCAACTGGAAGCTTGAATTATGAGCATGGCAAAGCCGTGTTGGATATCCTGACGGATATCAACCGAAAAGGACAATCCGTTGTCATGGTTACACATGATATCAAGGCAGCCTGTCGGGCAGACCGGCTTATTTTCATCCGGGATGGTAAGGTTGGCGGCATTATGGAGTTTGAGAAATATGACGAACATCAGATCCATGATCGGGAATCGATGGTCTTTGCTTTTGTGTCGGGGAAGGAGTAATTTATGGCTGCCATGTTGAAACTGAGCCTCTCCTACCTGAGCAGAAGTAAAATCCAAAACCTATTTATCGCTCTGCTGATTCTTCTTTCTACACTCCTTGTATCTACGGCAGTCATCATCCTGACCAACACAGGCAATCAATTTAAAGATATGCATGATCAAACCAATGGATCTCATCAGATTCTGACGTTTGAGAAAGGGTTGAATGATCCCAACGAAACACATCAATGGTGGGCTGCTCAGGGAGGAATCGAAGTATCTCCATTGCTGACCTATCGCACATTATCAGGCATCGCCTTTAAGGATACGGATATTCCCAACGTATATCTTTACATGCTTAACACCCCTCCACCCCCATGGGGTGTGGATGAACTCATTTTTTCAAACGGAACTTCAAAAGCTATTCCTGAGCGAGGTACGGTCTGGATTCCCACTTCATTGGCTAATGCCTACAATATCTCGGCAGGAGATACGATAGGCTTCAAGACAGGTTCCAGCACACTCGATCTGAAGGTATCTGGCATTGTGGTCGATGTGCCATATGGAGCCCCCTTCACCAACACAGCACGCGTATGGATGAATCCCACAGATTATCAAACGGATTTCGATTCAATCGCGGGTAAAGACAATTATATGATGGGTATCCATTTCAACGATTACAGCACCAATTCAAGCTATTGGGAACGTTATGCGAGCGAGATGGGAACTCCTTTCCTGGAAACCAAGATGGAATTCGAGAGCATCTCCTCTTTCTATCTAATCATCAATCAGATTATTGGATTCATCATGATATTCCTAGGTACTGTTATGCTTGTAATCGCCCTTATTACTATCGGATTCACGATTTCGGATGCCATTCTGGCCAACTATAAAACGATCGGTATTCTCAAGTCACTGGGCCTCACTTCAAGCAGAACCATAGGTACATATGTTATCCAGTACTCCTTTCTATCCGTTGTTGCCATTCTCCCAGGCCTCGCACTGAGCGTGGTGGTATCGAAATTTATCATTAATATCTCCGTGTCTTCCCTTCAGGTAGGCAATCGTCATATTGCGATTAACGGAATTAGTGAAACCATGTTAGTAGGTGTGTGCCTGTTTGCACTGGTAATATTATTCGTCATTCTGTATGCCAAAAAAACACGCAGCATTCAGCCGGTGCTGGCCATCCGCTATGGAATGTCAGAGACGGATCATGCTCGCTTGGCAAACCGAATAAATTCGCCACTAGGTAACTGGATTGGTTTTGCCCAATTGCCTGTAGCCGTGGTCATCGGAATCCGCAATTTGATCAAGAACACCAAAAGTTCTGTATTGATGCTGCTGCTGACTACGATGGCTTCATCCGTACTGGTGCTGGGGTATGTTCTATTGACCAGCATCACTGGAATTTATCAGACTGCCGCTCAATGGGGTTATGACAATGCCAATATCGCAGCTGTAGTTGTTAACAAAAATACATTTCCCCAGGCTGAGTTGAAGCAAGTATTAGGAAAAGACTCGAGGATTAGAACTGTGGGTTGGCAAGGAAACATTACCGGAGTAGTTAGTTCAGAGTCTACATCAGAAATGCAGGGCCAATCCACCAGCCTATATCTGAGTGTACTCGACGGAAGTTATCAGGAGCTTGGGTTTGAGACGCTAAAAGGAGATAATCCTCGTCAAGCGAATGAAGTTGCCATTGGTGTAAGTGTCGCTAAGACATTAAATAAAGGACTCGGTGACCTCATAGACCTTTACATTGAGGGAGAAAAACGCACTTTCATCATCACCGGAATCTATCAAGCGATCTCCAACATGTCCGTATCAGGTCGGATTACCATTGATGCCATGAGAACGGTGAACCCGTCTTACGGTGATTTCGATGCCATTTTCATCAATTTAATACATCCAGCTCAAGCAGATGTGGTTGCAGGGGAATTAAATGAGCAATTCAAAGCTTCCGCTTCAGTCGTAACCCAAAAAACACTGCTCGATTCGGTCTATGCAGAAGCCGCTGACATCCTCGTCTATCCCATGAGCTTAATTGGGTTATTGTTTATCCTTGCTACATTCATCATTATTTTCAGTACCTGCCGGATCAGTATCCGCAAAGAAAGCAGAACGTACGGAATCTACAAATCCATTGGCGTGACATCTCGTCGTATTCGATTGTCGGTTGCTTTGGGAATTACGATTTTGTCCGCTATTGGAGCGGTACTGGGTACCGTAGTAGGTGTGTATGTACTACCTATGCTACTTGAGACGGTTCTCTCTAGATATGGCATTGTACATCTTCCACTTATTTTAAATTGGGGAGGCATTATTCTGTTCGCTTTCCTAAGCATTGGCGCAGCAGCTCTTGGCTCCTGGTTATCATCCAAAGATATTCGTGAAGCATCCCCTCGTATGTTGGTTATTGAGTAACGTAGGCAAAAGAATAACATTCCAAGAGGGGGAATTCGGACTTCCCCCTCCTTTTTTTAATCCGTCGATGAACCGGAATCTTTAATATTCAACTTCACATCATATGTCACAGGAATTTGACTAAACGTTTCATCCCAATTTTCTTTGACCTTTTTCCACACCTTCGGGTGTTTGATCCGTAACTGCTCTCCGAATCCGGCCACTTCCACCCGATAGGTGTTCTGCATTTTGCTCATAACTTGATGTATTTGTTCTTTTATTGTATCAGCAAACTTTACCTCCAATTCCTGAATGTACTTGTCTGTTGAAGGGATTTCTGGAGCGCTCCAATCTTCCATGAGTTGGCCCTCTGATTCAATCTTTACATGAAAAGAAATGTTATTACCTTGGATTATTGGAGTAATCTTACTCTTGGTAGACTTGATTTCATAAGTCACCGTATGCCCATTAGGTGAAGCGTACGATTTCACAGCTCCTTCTTGAGCCTCCCCTGTGATCCAGGACAATCCTTCAACCTCAATCTGGTTAAAGGAGCCAATCCACTTTTTCGTTTCTCCTTTATAGATCTCTGCCCCTGAAAATTTATGTTCCCCCTCAGCTGTAATGACATTCTGCAGCACAAAGCTTGCTCCTGATTGCATTTTCCCGTCAAGTTTCGCGAGAGATACAGGAGGGAGGATCTTATTGGAACGGTACGAGTTAGCAACCACTCCCTTTAAATAAAAGGCTGGGATTTCCCCAGGTTCTATGGAGCTAAGAGCTTCGAAGGCTGTTCCATGACTCACCAGAACAAGGGAACTGGGACGGATATCATTATCTCGCAAAATAAAATCAAGTAACTGCTCCAAGCTATATTTTTTGGTCAACTCATGGGAAACAACAATGACTTTTAAATGATGACCAATGAGCGGACGGTCTCTTCTTAGAGCAAATTGACGAAAGATCTGAAACAGAGAATCTCCAGTTAACCTTTCATTCAAAAAAGATTGTCCCTCGGAAGCACCGGTACTTTTTTGAGTTGCCTGTTTGGGTCCAATCCGCGGAACGATCTGTACGGTAGTTGTAAAATTGTTGTTTTTGGGATAATGACCTCCTTGTGCATTAATACTCTTTTCAAATTTCGACTCTTCAGCCACGTCCAGTCCCAGACCCACATACACACTTAGATCTTCGATCTCTTTACTACTCCAACACCCTGATGTAAACACTAGCAGCAACAACGTGAACAAAATAGTAAATTGCCTTCTGAACCTGCTCAATTGTACTTTCCTCCTTTTTTTCGGATCATACTCAAAAGAAGAAGCAAAAGTGGTACAACACCAAACAAATATATGGAAACATATCCGACAGCATCGCCTAGCTTAAACGTGTCGTTCGCATTCTCTGGTAGCATAGCAATGATATAAATAATGGGAAGCAAAATGAGCATCCATGACAGCTGCTTTTTCTTAAACAATTGCGAACATCCTAGAGAAGCAGCATAATGGGTAATGGTAAAAGTTGAGAAAATCTGCATAATCCAGATTACAAGCAATAAGGATTCAAAACGTTCAAAGACCAAACCTTCGATTTCAAAGCTGCGCATCAAGTCCAGGGTTGGCCATGTTCTTGTTTTCATACCTTCAATGGATAAGCTGCCAATGACCATCACCAAGGTGATAAAGTAGATGCCCATAGGAATAAGGATTCCCCAGACCATGGCCTTCTTTCCCTTTTCCGGATTTCTCATAAAAGCCATTACTACAAACATGATCTCATAACCTGTATACGCTAAAGTTGTAGGCTTAAGTCCCTTAATAACAGGCATAATCCCCTCTCCCAGCACAGGTCTCAAATTATTGATTTCAAACAGATTGCTGCTCAGAAAAATAGCCAGCACAAAAAGAATTAGCGTAATGGGCAAAATGATCTCATACAAGCGAGCCATGGAGTTGACACCACCTGAGATCAGATAAAAACCGATCCACATAAACACCATGACAATGGCCCATGCCGGTGTTCCCTCCAATAAATATAAACCGGTGACATCAGCCATCACCCTGATTTCAAAGGCAGAGATCGTAATGAAATATGCGATGATTATTACTCCCAAGATATAAGCAAACCACTTCCCCGTAATTTCTTCAGTGAATTGGAAAACGGTCTTTCCTGGAAATCGTCGGCACAGGGTTACGAGGATTATACCCATTAACATAACTAACAGACCGGACAATATTATTGAAATCCATACGTCAGGCGTACCTGCAGCCGTCACCGTGGTGCGAGGAAGTGTGAGGATCCCTGCACCCAACATGTAATTGATGATAAAGGCTGCAGCTTGAACTGTCGTCAGTTGGTCTTGTTTACGATTCATGGTTCACCTCCTGAATATCCGATATGCCTACTTTTTGCGATCAGGGTCTTTTGGATGCATCATACTTGGACGCTTCTTCATCATTCCTAAAGGTGCTCGAATAAAGAAATCTTTCCAATCCGACAGGCTGTAAGGCACAGCCGGAGTGACATAAGGTACTCCAAAGCTCTTTAACCGAACGAGATGACTGCAGAGCAACAAGAAAAACATGACTACCCCAAACAATCCATAGATTGCCGCACTGAACATTCCTACAAAGCGCAATATACGAAGTGTTATCCCGGCACTATATGTAGGGATGGAGAACGAAGAAATCGCAGTGACTGCCACAACAATAACCAGAAACGGGCTGACAATTCCGGCCTGCACTGCGGCATCCCCAATAATTAGACCACCTACGATACCCATAGCTGGTCCAATTGGCTTTGGTAGACGAATACCTGCTTCCCGCAAAATTTCAATCGAGGTTTCCATAATCAGCGCCTCAATAACAGATGGGAAAGGCACACCTTGTCTAGTTTGAATAATGGTTAAAGCTAGCTTGGTCGGAATAAGACCCGGATGGAATGAGATAAAGGAGATATACAAAGCAGGTCCTAGCAGTGCAATCGTAGCCGCCAAGAAACGAAGCATACGCAGAAACGTCCCCGGAATCCAGCGCTCGTAATAATCTTCGGGAGATTGAAGCAGCATGCTAAAGGTCGATGGCACTATTAATGCAAATGGTGTCCCATCCAGTAAAATAGCTACACGCCCCTCTAACAACCCACTGACTACACGGTCGGGCCTCTCTGTATTCTGAATCTGTTGAAAAGGACTCAATTCATCATCTTCAATCAGTTGTTCCACATAACCGGATTCAAGCATGATATCCATGTCCAGGTTCTGGACTCGTTTTTCCACCTCAGTGACCAGATCGGCATTGGCAATATCTGCGATATAAGCAATAACCAGATCCCTCTTAACTCTGGCTCCCACCTGATGTTTGATCATAAACAACTCATTGTTACCTCCGAATTGCCGCAATATTCCGGTATTATCACTTAACCGCTCGGTAAAACCGATTCTTGGCCCGCGAAGCAGTGCCTCAGATACCGGCTCTTCAAGGCTACGACTTTTCCCCTTGGCTGAGCCAACAAGAAGAGCACTGGCCACTCCTTCAACAAATAGAGCATTTTTGCCGTTAAGAACCGCTTGCGCCGCTTGTTGCAGAGTCTCCGCTTCCTGAAGTTCACCAACAGGCAAAAGACTACTTTTTACGTAAGCCTTGAGCTCATATTCATCTTTCGGTTCTTCAAATATAGTCCGCTCTGTATCGGGAACCCCCCTAATCATAAGGGGCGTGAAGATGTGAGTATCTAAACGATCATGATCAACTAACCCTTCCACGAAGATGACAGCTGCGGGTGTATTCGTTCCTCTTATCATAAACTCTCGTATACGTACATCTGAGTTCTGGCCAAACGTTGCTTTTACACTAATCAGATCCTTAGCATAGTCCCCGGTCAGCCTTATATTTGCGTAATTTCCAGTCTCTTCGTCCGAAGAAGAATTGGTTGATGCATCCTGATTTTGTTGATCTTTATTTGAAAAGGTCCCTTTTTTTAAGGATGATCGCAACCACTGATACCCTTTCATGTACAATATCGGTATCAAAAATAATAAAAAGGCCTGTCCCCACATCGGCCACTCCGGCAAATAAGCAAGTATTTTCGACCACATCCGGTTTCACCCCATTATCTAGACTTTCTTGGTAACATTGAGTATTGTTTCCCTGATTGCTCACAATAATTCCCGTTTTTTAGAACAACAAAAAAGCAGATGCCACTACTGGCACCCGCTTCCCTAATGAGGTATGGATTTACCTTGTCTAAACGATTTTGGTTACGTGCTGCGCCTTTTCATCCAGTAGGTGTGCAGACGCCGCAATGGTTGTAAAATCATTCAGCGCTACCTCGATCTGCTGCTGGCTTCGCTCCACGTATCCCTCAACCTTCTGTGTTCCGCCAGAGATGTTCGTAATCTCTTTCGTTATCCCATTCACACTATCCCGAATCTCATTAATGGAATTTTCGACCATAGCCGATAGTTTGCGTACTTCCTTGGCTACAACATCGAACCCGCGCCCATATTCGCCCGCATGTGCCGCTTCAATCGCAGCATTCAGGGCCAACAGCTGAGTCTGCGACGCAATTTCGCGGATCGTTTTAACAACTCCCTGAATAGAACGAGCCTGTTCTTGCAAATGACTCAGTGTCGCTCGGTTGTGGGCAGAAACTTCAGATATATATGTGATACTGGACATCAGCTCACGACTTCGCTCAATGCCGATATCAGCATGTTCGTTCAGATCATGTGACATCGTCTTCAGTTCGTTAACTACAGCTGAAATATTATTTTGACGGTTTGTGATGTTGGTAGCTATTTTGGACACACCCAGAATATTCTGATTCAACTCATCATAGACAGGCATATATGTCGCCTCAAGCCATACGGGATTTCCCTTTGCATCCTTGCGTTCAACCTTGTCTTGGAAGCTGGTGCCGTTAAATATACTGCTCCAAAACGCGCTATAGTCGGGGCTCTTCGCGAATTCGTCAAAGCAAAATTGCTCATGCTGCATGCCGTACATCTCTGCTACGGTATAGCCCATCGTCTGGGCAAAGACTTCATTTACATACGTAACCCGGCGATCCATATCGAATCGAATGATAGCCAGACTTTTCTCCATCGCCTTAATGACCAATGCATCGGTGACAACATCTTTATTTTCTACATCTACTATAGGCAAAGCGATCCCCACTTCCTGACTCTTCCCATGATTAAACCGTTCTCATTTTGGCAGTTCCTGTTGTATCGCAATTATGTATTCAACTGAATAGAGACGACTCTATTATTGTATACTCCAATTGCAGTCAATTGGATCACTCCCAAATCAATTTATAACAATTCGGTTACGGTTTGCCTTTTTATACCCAATAAACTAACTGTCTAAACATTATATTTCATAAACAAATGCTAACACAAAAAGGGACGGTTTAACCGCCCCTAATTATGGTATAACCTTCCATACCTTTGATGTTATCTGTAGTCATCACTGTGTATTACGCTACTATTTTCATCCATCAACCTCGCGGCAATTTGTCGCCGTACCGACTCCGCAGATCAGCCAGCCGTTCCAGCTTGGACAGCGCCTGCTCCTTCTGCTTCAATCCCACCGCCAGCACCAGCTGCTCCATTAACAGGAGCGGAGTAACCATGGAATGAAATTCGCCAAGTTCCCCTCTGCTGACATAAAAAGATAACTCCGTCGCCAATCCATATAACAAGTCTTCCCGATCTGTTACAAGTACGGCTTTGCTGTCTGTGTCTCTGGCATAATCCAGAATGACTTCTGCTTCAGGCAAGAGTCTTGTAAAACACATCAGCAGCACAACATCCTCCCGCTGCATGTGCATCAGTGATTCCAATAATTCATGACCACCTCCGGCGAGATGGATGACCGTCAATCCGAATCGGGATAGCCGAAAGGACAATAATTCCGCTAAACCAGCGGAGGGCCCTGGAGCATATACGTATACTCTTCGTGCTTCAGCAAGGATGGATGCTGCGTGCTCCAGATCCCCCTGCTTCATATGAGACAACGTCTCCTGCAAATGGCTGACAGAGGCCTCCAGTAACTGAACAGGAAGGCTGTCTGTATCCATGCGGGATATGGTTTTATTTAATTTGAGGGCAGGTGTAGTGTCTTCGGATGTACGAAGCCGGATTTTGAACGCTTTGGCATTATCATATCCAACCGCCCGCCAGAAACGGGATACGGTCGCAATACTGACCCCCAGCCTGTCGGCAATCTCCTGTTCCGTCATGAACAGAATCTCTTCCGGATTCCGCTCAACAAAATCAGCAATTTTCAGATGGCCTGGCGATAGCTGTTCTTTATGAGTAAACAAATTCATTCCGTATGCACTCCTTTTCTCGCTCTGCACTCAGTATATCAGTTGAGAGAATAAGAAGTGGGTTATGTATGTAATATTTTTTTCATTAATTTCAGATTGTGTAATAAAAATTACATTTGATTTACAAATGTCTTCTCTCCCGTTAATACTCTGCCCCTAGACTGTGGCTATGATGATCACCAACTTTCAGGGAGGTATGTAACGATGAAGAAGATGACTGAGCGTTATACGCTGACGTCTTCACAGAAAATGATGGTGTTTGTGCTTTCCATGTCACTGTACGGCTTGTCCAACATGTTCACAGAGCTTATTCCCAAGCTCCAGCTTGGACCGATTGAATTGTCTGTTGAGTACTTTGCCTTCATTCCGCTGACACTTTGCATTTTGTTCCACCCCATGATAGCTGCACTTGGTGCGGCTCTTGGCGAAGTGATCTTCGGTGAGCTGATGCTGGGGCAATTTGGCGGACTGGGCGAGCTGGAGAAATTCATTACCTTTGCCTTTGCCATGTATGTCGCAGGACGTATGGTCAGTGATCCTCGCAATCGCAGACAGGTCGGAATTGCAGCCATGACAGGTGTCATCATTCATCAGTTCCTCAGTTCACTGGTGGATATCGGTAAAGTGTGGATTGGTGTAGAGCAGCTGGATGCCGTCCCTGGACTTGCGGAAAGTGTTGTGCTGATCGAAGGGGTTGGCTTTCTGAATGACGTACTGTTCTCAGGCATCCTGTTCGCTTTGCTGCCTACGCTGTATCTCGTCCCCCTGCTCTATGGCAAAATTGAACCACTGCTCGGCATCAAACCTCGTAATCCAGGGATGAAATATGAAGGTATCGGCTTCTTCCGTCCGAAACTGATCCTGATTGGTGTGCTGCTGCTTGCACTTGCCTTTGGTGCGGAATCTCTATCCGAAATGGATATCAACTTCGCTGTTTGGGAGACGGACTATGCAGATCAATATGGTTCGGCTTCAATATGGATTAGTATCGGAGCTGCTGCATTGGTTGCCGTGGTGACATTACTGATCATGCGCGCTAAACGGAGCAAAAATAAAACGGTACCCGGTTCGGAGAATCGCCCTTATGCATAATGAAATGTCCACATCAGCTTCTGTTCCCGCATCGGATTCTGCCATTTCCATTCAAAATGTCATCTTTACGTATCCTGGCTCGGAAGAGCCTGTACTGAATGGAGCTTCGCTCGAACTCCCACGAGGTAGTTTTACAGCCATTATCGGGAGCAACGGTTGCGGCAAATCCACCCTCTGCAAGTTGTTTAATGGCCTTATTCCTCAATTCTACACAGGGGACTTCTCCGGTGAAGTTCATGTACTCGGCATGCCTGCCGAAGGCCGAAGTGTTGCAGACCTGTCCAGAAAGATTGGTTACGTCTATCAGGATTTCGACAACCAGCTCGTACGACCCACCGTCTTGGACGAGGCTTGCTTTGCACCACTCAATTACGGACTGCCCAACTATCGGGAGCTCGGTGAACGCGCACTTGCCATGTGTGGTCTGGATGCCATTCATAACCGATACATCTGGGAATTGAGTGGTGGGCAGAAACATCTGCTCGCTCTGGCCGGAGCTCTGTCGCTCGACCCGGATATCCTGATCGTGGATGAACCTGTCTCACAGCTTGACCCGCAGCATGCAAGACTTATCTATGAGTGCCTTTCGAAATTGAATACGGAATATGGCAAGACGATTATCGTCATCGAACACCATACTGAATTTATCGCCAACTTTTGCGCGGATGTGGTACTGATGGACAAAGGCAGAGTCTTGTGGAATCTTCCCGTCAAGGAAGGTTTGAATCGCATTACCGATCTGGAGCGGCTTGGCATTCAGCCTCCTGAGGTGACACGGGCAGCTGTTCAGGCTGCGGAATTATCGCAGGGAGAAAGAACAAATGCGGCCCCCTCAAGTTCAGGACAACGCTTCCCAATTACTGTGGAAGAAGCAAAGGTTTATTTTGCCGAGCACTACCCATCCATGCCATTCGGTTCTTTGCAAAATGAACCTTCATCCTATTCAAACTTGGCACACGACGTTCCCAATCAGATGGTGAATTCCGAGCGCCTAACGATTGCTTCTACTGCTGAACCGTTGATTCCTATCGTTCAGTTTCATCAAACCCGACTACGTTACAGAGGACTAGGCAAAAAAGAACATGAAGTCATTCGTGGTGTTAATATTTCACTCCATGAAGGAGAACGGATTGCCTTGATTGGCAATAATGGTGCCGGCAAATCCTCCTTACTGAAGATGATGGCTGGCATTAGCCTACCTCAGGAAGGCAGTGTCAGTGTTCTGGGCGAAGTTACGCACCGTTCCTCTTTGGAGCAGCTGGCGGGGAAAGTCGCCTATATTTTTCAGAACTCTTCCGAAATGTTTATCGAGGACAGTGTCCGCAAAGAAGTCGCGTATTTCCTGAAGAACCGTCGCATCCCGGATGCTGACCAGCAAATTGCACATGTATTGGAGCGTTTCCGGCTTACTCCGCTGAAAGAGCGGGATGCCCGGCTTCTCAGTGGTGGACAACAGCGGCGTGTCACACTTGCGATCGGTGCAGCCATGAAGCCTTCACTTATGCTGCTGGATGAGCCTACCGCTAATCTGGACCTTGCCACTCGCGAGGAACTGATAGGTGTGCTGGATGAGCTGGATCAGCATGTGCGAACAACCGTCATTGCCACGCATGACATGCAGTTGGTTACCCAGTGGGCAAGTCGCGTTATCGTGCTTCACAATGGTCAGGTGGAAGCAGACGGCACACCTGCCGACGTGTTTGCAGATGAATCCCTTCTGCGCCGCTCCGGACTTGCGCTTACACAGATCATGGAGCTCTCCCACCGTATGGGACTGCCTACACTTTCATCAACAACCGAGGCTTTTGTTGATAGCCTGTTGAATCAATCACTCACCAAGGAGGATATGCATCATGCAGCTTGTCCGCAACTGGTTTGACAAAATATCCATTGAACGCATTCAGCTTGAGCTGATGAATACTGTATATGGCAGCGGACATGCCAGCCTGTCGCGGATTGATCCCCGTGCCATGCTGATCTGGTATCTCTTTTTTGCCATCGTTCCCTGGTTTGTTCATAACGGGACTGTACTGCTCGGCATGTTTCTATTGATGGTGACGACCACCATACTGTCCAGAGCCGCTCCTTTTATCATTATCATTCTTTGCCTAGGATTAATCGGCCAGGTCGGGTGGATGTTTATCATCTCACTGTTCTTCGGCGGCAATCTGGAATCTGCATTCCCCCTGCTGCTGCTCACCTTGAAGCTGTCCATCGTCTCGCTAGCGAGTATCACCGTCTTTTCCGGCATGGACCCAGAACGGATTGGTGATGGGTTGCTTGCGCTAGGCATGCCTGCTACGTTCTCTTTCAGCCTCTCTTATGCTTATCGCATATTGCCGGTGCTGTTCGGTGAATTCCGCAACATCATGCTGTCCTACAGACTGCGGGGTCAGGTTCCCTCCCGGCACGGATGGCTCTACTGGCGACTCGTTGTCTACTATATGAAGCTGTTCATTGTGTCTTTCTTCCCGCTAATGCTGGCTACCGCCAAACGTTCCCGCACAACGGTGGAAGCACTGGAGACACGCGGTTTTTCGTACGGGATGAAGCATCCCGAATCCAAACGCCTGAAGCTCGCCCATCTGAAAATCACCTCACGTGACCTCGGATTTCTCGCCGGATCGGCAATCTATGTTGCACTGCTGTTTTGGGTCGGCGGGTATTACAAGATTCTATAATTCAAAATAAAATACTGTAACTATTCATACCATTAACCATTCATGGAATAAAGGAGTGTCTTCTATGCGCATTGATCTTCATACTCACGGAAAATTATCCAAAAACTCTGATTTCTCGGTTGATTACTTCACCGAAATGGTCAACGAAGCCAAGGCCAGCGGGCTCGAAGCCCTCGCACTCACTGAACATTTTAACACCCGTAACTTCTACGAAGTCTATGAGACGCTGGATCGTCTCTATCCATACAACGGAGAGTACTACGAGGCAGATGGACTGCGCATTTTTCCCGGCATGGAAGTGGATATTCAGGAGACAGGACATATTTTGCTGGTGGGCCAAAAAGAACATATCCTTGCCGTCCGCAGCGGCCTGGAACCATATACAGCCAAGGGCTCATTCATTCCTTTTGCCGAGTTGCTGGATATGGCCGAAGCCTGGCCTTTGCTCAAAATTGGCGCACACCCTTTCCGCGAGTCCACCCCGCTGTATCAGTTGGACCGTGATTTGTTGGGACGTTTGGATGCTTTTGATCTGAACGCCAAGGATATGTACCAATACGGCATCGAGACGTGCCGCGGGCAGGTTGAACCATTCGCCCAGTCCCTCGGTAAACCCGTCACTGCCGGAAGCGATACCCACCAGTGTCTGCAATACGGTAGTGTATTCAATGTGCTGGTTCGTCCATGTGCATCGGTTGCCGAGCTCAAAGAGCAGATTCTCGCCGGTTCATACAGCATCGAAATATCCAACGATCTTCCTCTACGTGTCAAAGCCTCCGTTATGCTGAAGAAAGTGATGAAACGTCTTGCCAAGCTGGACGCTACCCGTTTGCAGAAAGTTTAGGGAGTAGAAAACCACAACTTCTAAAGAATTCAAAATGAGCCCAAAGGATATTTATCCTTCAGGCTCATGACGGATTCATTTTTACTGTTATTAAAAATCATGCACCGTCACACAGAGCTGAATGACAATTCCGAACGGATCACGGACAATTCCATACCCCGGACTAAACTCGTTTTGTTCATAAGGCACCAGCACCTTAACCTGCTCATGTTGTACCAGCGAATTATACAGCTCTGTCATCGTACTTTTATCTTTCGATTGAATGCATAATGACGTGCTGTTTCCCAGCTGCCACGGTCGACCCGTATCCATTTCTTCCTCAGCAATCATCAATTTGTTTACCCCGATCTGGAGTACCGAATGTGTAATATATTCATCCTGCCCTTCAGGATACTCAAACCCTGGATTCATTTCCTTCATTTCTTTGTAATTTTTCTTGAATAACACATTAGCCCCCAGGTACTTCTCATAAAAAGCAATGGCTGCCGCAGCATCACCATTCATCGACAGAAACGGGATCACTTCAAAATTCATCTGTATTGCCTCCTTCGTTTGATTGGATTACACTGTTTACTATAACGAATAAAGGTGCCAATCCATGGCACCATTGAGAGGTTTTTTTATGAAAAAATCAGAACGCATGAACCAGATGCTGCGCTTTATCAATCAAAAACAACACTTCACCCTGCAAGATCTCATGCAGGAGTTTCAGATATCCAAGAGAACTGCATTACGAGACATCGCGTCATTGGAGGAAATCGGTGCTCCCTTTTATGTCGAATATGGACGTTATGGCGGGTATCGTTTGCTTCAGCAGATGCAGCTGCCCCCCATTTCGTTTAATACGAGTGAGCTTCATGCTCTCTACTTTGCGATGCAGGCATTACGCAGCTTTACCAACCTGCCCTTTCAGATCTCTTTTCGTTCCATTCACGAGAAGTTTCTAAGTGCCCTATCCGAAAACCAGAGACAGGATATTGAACAAATCCAGCATCGGGTCTCTTTTCGACACACCGAGCAAATCCGGGATAGTGAGCATTTGGAATTTCTATTAATGGCCGCTGTTCAGAATATAGTGATACAGATTACGTATCAACATATTCGCAGCAGTAGTATTAACCCAGATAACAGCTCAAATCCCGTTAAAACTAAGCCCAGCATACGCACCATTCAGCCCATCGCCCTCTATGCCATGAAAGGCTACTGGTATTGCCAGGCGTATGATCTTGATAAACAGGCCTACCGTGTGTTCAGATGTGACCGAATCACCTCGTCTGAGGTGACAGACATCGAACCTATACCACATATTAATGAACTCAATCTACAGGATACCCACTCGTTATGGAAACCATCAGAGAGCGCTATCCCATTTAAATGTCTGATCAATGAAGCCGGGATTGAGCTGTTCCAGCAAGAACAGTTTCCATCCATGCGGATTATTAACGAATCTGGAACTGATACTGGACAAACTGGATACGCCTATTTAGTCGGGTCGTATGAAGACCATGAGCTTGAGTTCATCATTCGCTATCTCGCAAGCTTCGGCAAGTCCATTAAAATCTTGGAGCCAGATCACCTAAAGGAATCCTTACGACAGCACTATCTGGATTTGCTCGACCACATTTAACTACCGCCAACAACTAACCACTTGAAATGTGTGCCCGCAACAGGAACCAGCATGAAGATGATACCTCCAGAGACCTCTTTGCACATCGATATCCATCTTTTTTCGTCAAACTCTGGACTCTGATTTATCATGAACTGCTGGAGAGCTTTTTTTATTGCCTATCGCCAACTGAACTATGATTTGCAGCACGATGATTATAGCCAGACCATAGAACGCTTGAACAAAGCTGCCCGTGGTATCATGGAGCCAACCGAGCGCCAGTGGACCGAGCGCGCCCAGAATGTAACCGCCCGATTGAGTCATGGCTGACCAGGCGCTTGCTTCCTGAGCGTTATTCGTCTCATCAATGGGCAGCATCAGCGCGATCGGAAACAGTCCCCCGGCACCAATGCCGAGTGGGATCGCAGCCAACCAAGGACTGACGGACAGGTTCAGCATTAAGACGCCTATCAACTCCATTAACGCACATCCAACAAGCCAGAACACACGTCTTTGGTAACGGTGAACGAGCATTGGAATGAATAACGTAGACGGCAATGAAATTAACGTAAATAACGTTTGGATGCTTCCGGCAGTCTCTTTCGTATATCCCTGGCTCTGGATCGCAGGCGCAAGCCATGCAGTCAATGAATAGAAGATCGCTGCCATCAGTCCAAAGAACAACGTCAGCACCCATGCTCGACTATTTTTCACTGGAAGAGCTTCAACGTTCACAGTAGAAATCTGCCCCGATTGTCGATCTTTTCGTGCTACCAAGGCTAATCTCATCCAGACGGGCAAAGCAATGACGGCGATCAATGCCCAAATCGCTAACGATCCCCTCCACGACCCTCCCAGGATATTTTGAAAGGGAACCGATAATCCAACACTAAAGCTGGCCCCCACGACCATTGCTGTAGAGTAAAGCCCCACCATGGCAGCAACTCGCGTAGGGAAGTACTGCTTGATAAAGCTGGACAACAACGGACCTGCCAATGCAATCCCTACACCGGATAGAAATGAAGTAAACATCATCAGAGGCGTTGCACCCACAAACAACCGCAATGCCGTACCCATTCCAATAAGGATTAATGCCAAAACAATCGCGCCCTCATTCCCCCACCTCCTGCTCAGCTTTACGGAAAATGGAGCGAATATACCCATACATAATACGGGAAGCGTAGTTAACAGACTTGCAGTAATTCCGCTAATACCTAGATCACTTTGTATGGTACTCATTAGTGGTGAAATGGATGTAATGGGTGGTCGCAAATTCAATGAAGCCAGAATAAGCGCCAGAACGATATAAAATAGTTTCACTATGGATCACCTCATGTATTGTTATATAGCTGCATTCACTAATGATCCAGGCTGTAGATCTTTTTGTGGTGCAAGACTAGTATAGAAGTATTACAATGATTGAACAATACAATAGTTTCTATTAAAATGATTATAAAAACCAATGATATGAGGAGAAGCATATGGAAATTCGCCAAATGGAGAACTTTATCGTCGTTTGTGAGGAACTCCATTTTACACGTGCAGCAGATAAAATCGGCATTTCTCAACCTACCTTGAGTCAACAGATTCGAGCGTTGGAGGATGAGTTGGGCGTTCCCTTGTTCGACCGGGTAGGCAAAAAGATTGTGATGACGCAGGCGGGAACGCTATTTCTAGAGCACTGTGTACAAATGGTTCGGCATTTACAGAATACCCAAGATGCATTAGCTGAATTCCGCAATGATCAGCGAGGCAAGCTGGTGATTGGTGTCCTACCCTCCGATTTGGACTACCGTCTTACTCCATTACTCGTTAATTTTCATGCCCATTTTCCCAAGGTGAAATTAAAGGTTGTTTCTTCGATTTATGTACTGAATCAAGTGTTGGATAACGAAGTCGACATCGGCATCGAGCTCACTTCGATTTCTGATGATCGTCTTGTCCGCATTCCTTTGTGCAGCGAAGAATATGTACTCGTCGTTTCGGAGAACCACGCTTGGGCTGAACGAAATGAGATTGGAATTAAGGAATTGCGCGATATTCAGACCGTAATGTTTCCGGAAGGATTCACAGGCAGAGAACTGGTTGATGGCTATTGCCGCAAATATGGCTTTACCTTAAATACAATCATGGAGACAAGTTCGGCGACCTCCATTATTAGTCTGGTCAAAGCTAACGTTGGCGGAACAGTGCTGCCCTATCCACTGATCAAGGCAATGAATGAACCGACACTACGCATCATCCGAATTACGGACGATGCCCCCTACCGTCACTTTGAGATCATTCATCGGTCCGACCGTTATCTGACCCAATCTGCCAAAGCATTTATTGAGAAAACCATTGATTATTTTAATCAAGGATAAGTCCAGAGGGGAGTGAATTGAATGCAAATAAAAGAGGTTAACTTGTTCACCCATCAAATGGAGGCCATGAAGCAGTTTTACGGTACGTTACTGGAGTTGGAGCTACTGGATGAGAGTGCATCATCCGTATCGTTCCGCACAGGAAATTCGGTCCTTTCATTTCAGCACGCTCCTGATCAGGAAAAGCCCTTCTATCATGTGGCATTTACGATTCCGACAAACCAACTTGCTGAAGCCAAGAAATGGGTTCAAGATCAAAACATCCCTTTGCTTTCCAAGGACGATAAAGATGAGTTCTATTTCCCATACTGGGATGCGACTGCTTTCTATTTCTATGACCCGAGTGGGAATTTGATGGAGTTCATCGCACACCATTCGTTGGATAATGCAGTCGAAGAAACCTTTGATTCCAGGCATCTGCTATGCATTAGCGAGATCGGCCTGCCTGTCGATGATGTACCCGATACCATAAGCAAAATGAATGGACAGTATCACCTTGAACCCTTTGCCGGAGACGGAAAACAATTTGCCCCGATCGGTGACGCAGAAGGTATGTTTATTGTCATCGACAAAGAGATGCCCTGGTTCCCAGACGGACGTATGCCCGGGGTATTTGCCACAGAGGTAAAGGTTGCAACGGGGCAACCCGGTAGGCTACGTATACAGGATGGTCTGTATTCCATTGTTTCGATTTGATGTTAGAGTGTACTGAATGAAAAGCTCAAGAGGGACGTGCGGCTCAATACTTACCAAAACCATCCTCACAAGTGATATCCGCCTTAAGAATATCGTACAGATTTTGTTTGGAATTCTCTAATTTTTTCTGTGCCTCTTCAATTTCTGTTATTTTCGCTTGGATAACGCATGCTTGTTCATTACTTGAAAATCCCTGTTTAGAGATCATAGATTGGATCTCATGGATCGTAAAACCAACAGCTAAACATTGTTTAACTACTTCTAGATGCTGAATAATGCTCTGGGCATATACCCGATAGTTATTTTTATCTCTCAGTATATGTTCATCCGTGATAATACCTATCTTCTCATAATAACGAATAGTGGATATCGGAAGGTTTACACTCTTGGCTACTTCACTAATTTTCATATGGATCGCCCTCGTTTCTTTTTCTTGCTATAAAGTATACTTCATAGTTTACAATCCTCATAGTGAGACGGATTGAGGTAACCCCATAACCCACTCTCACCAATATTAGATATGAGGAGAGATATCCATATGAATACAATTACCGGCCAATTCAACAAAACAAATGATTTTGATACCATCGTCTTGGAGCGCCATTCCGTTAAGGTCTACGACCCTGAAGTCAAAATCAGCCGCCAGGAGATGACAGAGATACTGGCGAAAGCTTCACGTGCCCCTTCGGCGATTAACATGCAACCGTGGCGTTTTCTTGTCATCGACAGTGCTGAAGGCAAAGAGAAGCTTGCACCACTAGCCTCTTTTAACCAGACACAGGCACTAACGTCCTCGGCTGTCATTGCCGTGTTTTACGATGCCAATAACGTTGAATACATGGAAGAGATTTTCAATAAATCAGTGGAACTTGGATACATGCCACAAGACATCATGGATATGCAAATGCAACAGGTAAAACCTTATTATGCGAACATAAACGCATCCGAACTACGTGATATTAATCTCATTGACTCAGGTCTCATATCCATGCAACTCATGCTCGTTGCCCGTGCCCATGGCTATGATACGAACCCTATGGCCGGCTATGATAAAGACCAGATCTCTGAAGCCTTCGGACTAGATAAAGAGCGTTTCCAGCCCGTGATGTTGATCTCCATAGGTAAAGCAGCCAAAGATGGCTACCCTTCCTATCGTCTCCCAGTTGAAACGATTACGACTTGGGCGTAACCATAGTAAATTCTAAAACAAACATGAAAATGGAAAACTCTAATTATGAGCACCTTTTTAAACTCATTTCAATTTATCCTGTTGCTCGTGGGTATTACCATTAGAAACTAAAACTAATCGTGCAGAGAGTCTTTAAGATGTATTATCTCTGGATTAAAGATTTATGTTCATATAACAATGAAAATTAATTAATTCCATTCGAGAAATAGATAAAATTTCTGTTCGACCCCTATAACAAGAGTGCTTACCCTATAAACTTTGCTTCAGTCAAAGGATTTCATAAATGTGCCCTCTACTGATTTCGACATAGGAATTTTAACGTTAGATTCATAATGGAAAGGTTCATAACAAAAAAGGGTCCTAATGACAACTGTCATCAGGACCCTTTTAATATAAACTTATATAATATAAGAAATTAACAATCCCTTACTCTACCGTTACACTTTTCGCCAGGTTACGTGGTTTATCCACATCGTGACCTAGTGCCAGGGAAGCGTAGTATGCCAGTAATTGCAATGCTACAACGGACAGAGCCGGGCTGAGCAGTGGCAACGTCTTAGGAATCGCAAACGCTTGGTCAACGGATTTCAGCAATGGTGCTACGTGCTCTTCGTACGTAATTGCCAGTACGTCTGCGCCACGTGCTTTCACTTCTTTGATGTTGCTCACAGTTTTCTCCAGAACGTTCTCCTGCGTTGCCAAAGCAATGACAGGGATACCGTCCTCGATCAATGCGAGCGTACCATGTTTCAACTCACCCGCAGCATACGCTTCGGAGTGAATATAAGAGATCTCTTTCAGTTTCAACGATCCTTCTTGTGCTACTGCATAGTCCAGACCGCGGCCGATGAAGAAGAGATGTTCATGTTTGGAGATTTGTTCTGCATATCCTTTAATAGCTTCCGCTTGCTCCAGCATGGATTCAACTTGCTCAGGCAATGCTTGCATTGCTGCCAGCGTGTGAGCAATCTCTTCTGCTGTTTGTGTGCCACGAACTTGTGCAAGGTACAGACCCAGCAGGTTGAACGCGATCAATTGCGAAGTGTACGCTTTGGTGGAAGCTACTGCAATTTCCGGTCCTGCCAGTGTTGCAATCACATCGTCTGCATCACGTGCAATGGAGCTACCTACAACGTTAGTGATGGCGAGTACATGTGCACCATTTGACTGTGCTTCACGCAGTGCAGCAAGTGTATCAGCCGTTTCACCAGATTGGCTCACCACGATCACAAGTGTATCTTTGCTTACGATCGGGGAACGATAGCGGTATTCTGAAGCAACATCTGTTTCAACCGGAATACGTACCAATTGCTCAATCACTGTACGTCCAACCAGACCTGCATGGTACGCTGTACCACAAGCGATGATTTGAACGTTACGGATATTTTTAATTTGTTCTTCAGTCATTTTCAACTCAGGAAGTTGAACCTTTTTGCTTTCATTATCGATGCGACCCAGCATTGTATCACGATATGCTTTTGGTTGCTCATGAATTTCTTTCAGCATGAAGTGCTCGAATCCGCCTTTTTCTGCGGTTACAGCATCCCAATCGACACGAATCATTTCCCGAGAAATAAAGTTACCTTCAATCGTCATCAATTCGACAGCATCATGTGTCAATACAGCCATCTCACCATCATTCAGAATGTACACGTTACGTGTATGTTCCAGAATTGCCGGGATGTCGGAACCAATGAAGTTCTCGCCTTCACCAATACCAATAATCAATGGGCTTGCTTGACGCACAGCTACGAGTTTCTCAGGCTCATGCTCTGTCAATACACCTAGTGCGAATGCGCCACGCAACAACGTGATCACTTTTTGCACTGTTTTAACGATATCACCATTGTATTCACGTGCGATCAGGTGAGAAATAACTTCAGTATCTGTCTCGGAAGTGAACGTGTGACCTTGAGCCATCAATTCGTCCTTCAGATCCAGGTAGTTCTCAATAATACCGTTATGCACAACAGAGAACTTCTGGCTTCCATCCGTGTGTGGATGAGAGTTCTCATCAGATGGTTTACCATGAGTTGCCCAACGTGTGTGTCCGATTCCGGCATTACCTACCAGTGGTGCACCATCCAGCTTAGCTTCAAGGTTCGCAAGACGACCAAGAGCTTTCGTGATTTGCAGACCTTCCGGTGTGAATACCGCGATACCTGCAGAATCATAACCACGATACTCGAGTTTCTTCAAGCCTTCGACCAATACCGATTGAGTGTTCTTATTACCAATATATCCAACAATACCGCACATAGTTTATTTCCTCCGTTTGTATATGAATACTGTGTCACGAAGAGAAACAGGCTGGCACGGCATATCGAAAAAATGAAAATGATTGCCTAACGTATCATGAAAACTTTCAATTATTCAATTATCAATGATCAGAGCAGCCTCTTGCCGCTCCGCAGTCATAAGCTGTTATTAGATGCAATCATGAATGTACATCATTTTCCCGTCCGCGCACTGTTCACGCTCTTCGCGCACATTCATTTGAATTTTAGTTGAATCTTGCACCTACCGGCGCGTTGTGTGGACAGTCACCCATCCATTTTCCGCAATCCGGTTTACGGCTCTGGTGCATCACCGGGAGGTCCCCGCCGAACAATCCGAACACCTCCACCTCGTCAGCTTGATTGCCGTCGATCTTGCTCAGTAACATCTTTATTGTTTCAAGATTAGTACTGATCAAAATCCTTCCCGCGCAACTTCAAGCTCTGGCGCTTGTGTAACTAGTACCTTACGATCCTCACTTTCTGTGTCTGAATGACGACTCCACTCATTATATGCACGTCAGGTTCATTTTGCAATGGAGCAAAGTACCTGTGACAATTTCGGCATATTTACCCACAATCCCGACCGGATAAACAGACCCATGGTCTCACTAGGCCGGGACGTAGGAATATGGGTTTGTATGGCATAAACCCTGTTAGATTAAACCTTATGAGACAGTGATTCCCTTGAAACAACCGTGTTTGGAAGGCCTATAGATCAGGTCCTATACCAGTTCTTTTTGCACAACATCTGCAATTTGAGATACGAATTGTTCAAGTTCATCTTTATCTGGTCCTTCCGCCATAACGCGGATCAGGGATTCGGTCCCGGACGCACGAACAAGTACACGTCCATTATCGCCCAGATGCTGCTCTACTGTAGCAATGGCTTGCTCAATCGCGGAATTGCCCTCGTATTTACTCTTATCTTCAACACGCACGTTCACCAATACTTGTGGATACTGGGTCATCAGCGCCTTAAGTTCACTCAGTTTTTTACCGGAAGCCTTCATCGTGTCCACAAGCTGAATCGCTGTCAGCATGCCGTCGCCTGTTGTGTTGTAATCCAAGAAAATAACATGACCGGATTGCTCTCCACCCAGGTTATAACCCCCACGGCGCATTTCTTCCATCACATAACGGTCACCCACAGCAGTCTTAGCTGTTTTCAGTGCCAGTTTCTCCGTTGCTTTGTAGAATCCGATGTTACTCATTACGGTAGATACCACGGTACTGTCTTTCAGCTTGCCTGCACGATTCATCGCATCACCACAGATGCACAGAATGAAGTCACCATCAACCTCAGCTCCTGTCTCATCAATAGCAATCAGACGATCCGCATCCCCGTCAAAAGCAAGGCCCAGATCCGCATTATGTTTCAGCACCTCTTGTTTCAAATGCTCCGGATGAGTTGATCCGCATTGCTCATTGATATTCAGGCCGTTAGGCTCAGCGCCAATGGCAATGACTTCTGCACCAAGTTCTCTGAACAACTTGGGTGCCAGTTCATAAGCTGCTCCGTTAGCACAGTCCAGAACAATTTTGAGTCCTGAGAACGATTCATTTACCGTTGTTTTCAGGTAGTCCAAATAGCGATAACGGGATTCTTCATCCACAGTAACGGTCCCCAAACCACCACCTACTGGGCGCGGCAATTGATCCGTTTCTGCATCCATCAGTTCTTCAATCCGGTTCTCCGTCTCATCGGACAGCTTGAAGCCATCTCCCCCGAAAAATTTAATTCCATTATCCTCAACCGGATTGTGAGAAGCCGAGATCATTACCCCTGCATCGGCTTTCAGCAGACGAGCAATATACGCCACTCCAGGAGTGGATACAACACCCAGACGAATTACATCGGCGCCAATGGACAGCAAACCTGCAACCAGTGCGGATTCCAGCATAAGGCCCGAGATTCGGGTATCCATACCAATAACCACTTTCGGTCTTTCCACACCGCCTGCAAGCACATAACCACCACAACGTCCGATGCTGTAAGCCAGCTCCGCCGTTAATTCTTTATTGGCAACACCTCTTACGCCGTCTGTACCAAAATATTTCCCCATGATCTAACTCCTTCTATTCGCATCATATAAGAGCATAAACGTTATTTTTAAAATTCTGATCTGAACATTTTCTTTACGGATTGGAGCCACTATTACTGCTACCGCTGTTATTGGAGTTACCTCGACTGGTATTCCCCTGCTGGCTCTGCTCCTGATTGTCCGTATTCGATTCTGTTTCTTCTTCTCCAGGAGCAGTTTCGGTATCTCCATTCTCGACTTCGGCTGGTGAAGGATCAGGCCCCAGCGTTCCTTCATCATTCGGATCCTCGCCGGGAGCAACCGTCGTATCATCAGCCTTTTCGCTAATTTTGACGGTAGCGCTCAGATCAACTGATGATTCATCCAGTTTGGCAAAACGAGGCAAGTCAGCCTCAAGCTTTATTTCATGCGTGCCTACCGCAAGTCCAGCAAGATCCGCAGTCAGCTTGATATCATCACTACTTAGACCTTCAAGCATCGTGGAAGAACCTCTAAGCGTAATATTCAAGCCGCCACTTTTGGGAGTCACCAGTGTCCCTTCCAGCCCGCTCCCCGCGTCAGTAAGCGTAATGGGCACGTTCGGAAAGACTTTGGTCGTCTCCTGAAGCTCATCGTAAGGCGATACCGTCACCTTAAGCTGAATCGAACTAGGCTCGATTTTCTCAAAACCGGGAGGCGGCGTCAAGTCCACGTTAACTGTAGACGTTCCTGGCTCATTGAACTGTGTAAGATCAAGGGTTACTTGGTCGTAGGACTGTATACCCGCAAGCGCATCCTCTGTTCCGTAAACCGAGACTTCTTTCACGCTTGGTTCAACCGTGGAGAGCACCATTCCCTCCGGCAGCTGTCCCGAATATTTGATTCTTAAGGGCACAGTTGTATAGGGCTGACTGACCGGAATACGGACTTCAACGGTTTCTGGTGTAACAATCGCATTTTCAATGACCTTGCCTTCGGCATCGTATGCCTGAAGCTTCACTTTTTTCTGCGTTACGTCATCCTTCGCATCCTTCACGCTCACACTGCCCTGAACCTTCGCTACGGCGTCAAGCTGCCCTTCCGGCAGAGTTACCTTAACTGGACCTGAAGGTTCAACAACGGGCGTTCCAGCGTTATATCCGGCGGATGGTTCTCCTTCGGGTACAATATTCACATTGAAGGATTTGGTGCCCAATTTCTCCACGTTGACCGTAACCATGGAAGGCTCCATGCTGACTACCTCAACCCCGGAAGGCAGATCGGGTACTAGCGGTAACGTATTGGACCCATCTTTCACCTGACTAAGATCCACTAGCACCTTATAATCATCATTCGTAAAAATCGAAGTTAACATCGAACGCTGCCCTTTAATCTCCAGACGTACCTCATCCGTACTTAATGAAGTAAGTACATAGGAGTTACTGTCGAGTCCATAAGGCTGAACAGGCACAGTACGCTCCACAACCTTATTAGTTGTCCCTGTCGTGATCGTTGGCGTAGTTGGTACTTCATCCAGATGTATCATGAACCAGAGCAACAAACTCACCGCTAAAGCGAGAATCTTGGCAAAATTGTTGTTATTGAACCATTTATCCATTTTTACGTCCCCCCTTCCGTTTCCAGAAGGTAGTCCAACCATTCTTTTTAGTCAGATTGGATGTTGGACGCAGTTCTTCGTACAGTTTGGCAATCAATGATTCTTCCTTAATATCACGAACAACCTGTCCATTCATCGCAAGCGACACTTGTCCCGTCTCCTCCGAAACAACCAAACAGATCGCATCTGCAACCTCGGTAATCCCAATTGCTGCACGGTGACGCGTTCCTAGCTCTTTGCTAATAAACGGATTCTCGGACAAAGGCAAATAACAGGCTGCCGCCGAAATCTGTTTGCCCTGTATAATGACGGCTCCATCATGGAGCGGTGTATTCGGAATAAAAATGTTAATCATCAGCTCTGAGCTAACCAGAGATTGCATCTGAATGCCGGACTCCGTGTAATCGTTCAGACCTGTTTCTCGTTCAAATACAACCAATGCACCAATTTTACGTCGTGACAAATAATTTACGGACTTAATAATCTCACCAATTAAAACCGTTAATTCTTCATCACTTGCTGCTGCCGAGCGTCCAAACAGTTTACCTCTACCCAATTGCTCCAGACCACGGCGCAGTTCCGGTTGAAAGATAATAAAGACCGCAACGACACCAAACGTAAACATCTGGTTCATCAGCCATTTGAGCGTATAAAGGTTTAGCCACGTACTTAGTGCCCAGATCACTACAAGGAACAGAATGCCTTTAAGCAACTGAACTGCACGGGTACCCCGCACAAGCAAAATCAATTTGTACATAATATAGGTAACGATCAATATATCGATAACGTCCTTAATGGACTCTTTCCACGTTAAGTCAGCAAAATAATTCATAAGCCAGCCCCCGCTATCCCCATTGATGAGTAAACCCTGCTCTCATATTAACCCATTAGGATTTAATTAATCCTTTATCGCATTTGCATAATCCATTCAGACTCACTCTCAGGTACAAAAGTTGGCCAGAAACGAGCACTCTGATCTAACCAGCGTAAAGACGAACAGAATCATTTCCATCTATATTTTGCTGATTGAAAGACGCTCTTTGGATTTATGCAAAAAGCTTATCTATATGTAGTAGTATGTTCTCTTTAGTATCTAGGTTATAACGTTAACGTTCATGTTGCAAGTTACGGGAGTCACAAACTGCGCATAAACAACACAAATCCCATAAATTACAAAGTTATCAGATAAAAAAAGAGTACCCCAGCAATCTGGAGGTACCCTGCTTGGTATATACCATTGAAGAATTTACCCTGTTTTAGCGATAAGCCACTTCATTTACCATATTGGTTATTTTGTACCAGAACCAGTCCAGCGCCTGATCAATACTTTTCACCTGACCGGAAATATGTGCCGTTGAAGCCTGATACAACTGTCCGTCGATGACCGTTAGATTGCCATTCACATCACCGTACACCTGAGCAGTTCCATTCTCTATCGTAAGATCGCCAGCAATGGACTTGCCCTCCGGAACAATAACCGTGTTTCCTTCAATCACGATCTGGTCCAAATTATTTCCCTTAACGACCATTTCGTTATTCTGATTCCAGAAATTCCAGGCGCTAAAGAGCATCACGACCAAAAAGAAGGCTGCCGCCGTCAGCGCGGGATGTCCTTTGACCCATTTGAGCCATACTTGCTGTCTCTTGGGCTGGGGCAGAGCATTCATAATTCGATTGGTCAGCTCATCCGAGGCAGACGGTGAATAGTGTTTCATGGCAAAGAGTAGCATTTCCGTCTGTTCCAACTCTTTAAAGCGCATGCGACAATCCGGACAGGTCACAAGGTGACTTTTCAGTTCAACCTTCTGGGCCGGGGACAACGACTCATCCAAACATTCATGCATTAAAGAGACGGCCGAGTTGCAATCCATATGAGAGCCAATCCTTTCTTAGATCACTTAGTCCTTGCATTGCCAAAAAGCACGCATAAGACTTGCATACATTACATACGCATCCGTTTCGGATATGTTTCAAATAATTTCGCCCAAAATACAGACGTTTTACATTTACAACTTGTATTCCAGTTTTTTACGCAAAAAATCACGGCCCCGATGAACACGAGTCTTAATCGTTGTTACGGGCATACCTGTCACATCACTGATTTCCTGTAGCGACAAGTCCTGTAAATATCTCAAAATCATGACTGATTTATACTTGGCCGGCAAACTGTCAATCGCTTCACGGATTAGTGTCTGTGTTTCAGACAAAAGTGCTTCACTCTCTGGTGTACGATCATCGCTTGGAAGCATTGCATAACCATCAGATCCTTCCTGATCATTCAGCTCTGCATCCAATGAATAAGAAGGTTTCTTCCGCCGTAAGCGGTCAATACACAGATTGGTTGCAATCCGATATATCCAGGTTGAGAACTTCTGGTTCGGATCATACTTCTCCATATTACGAAACACACGTAAAAACGTCTCCTGTACAACGTCCTCAGCTTCATGACGATTGTTCAGCATCCGGTATGCCAGATGAAACAGCTTGTCCTTGTATAATTCAACGATTTCTGCAAAGGCTCGCTGGTCACCCTTCAGTACCAGCTTAACAAGCCTGTTCTCCAAATTGTCCACCCTTATTCCCCCAGACATGCTGATGGGTCTTCCGCCTTCTGATACCCGTCCACACTTGTAATTCACCAATCAAATCGTAAATCAACTTTGGTCAAAAATCAAGACTGTGCCGGAAAATAACCGCCAAAAACAGTAAAAACGGGAACTCCCGAAGGAGTCCCGTTTCATCTCTCACTCAAGCTGAGGAAAGAATTAAGCTTTTACTATCTATATGGCTGGAAAATTCACTTCATATATTGTTAAGCAGGTTAATGATCAGCCCGTATTCCGAAGTCCTGCAGCAATGCCGTTAATTGTAAGCAGCACTTCACGCAGCAACTCTGTGTCATCCTCGCCACGCTCACGCATGTCTCTGAGCTCACTCAGAAGTTGGACCTGCATGTAGGACAAAGGATCGACATATGGATTACGAAGTCGGATCGACTCTTGAATCACCGGTACATCATCCAAAATTTCAGCTTCTCCCGTAATTTTCAGAATCAGCTCTTTGGTAAGTTTGAATTCAGATTCAATCTGACCATAGATGCGATCACGTGCTTCCACATTGGAAGTCATGGCCGAGTATTCCTTCGCAATAACCAGATCTGCTTTGGCAACAGCCATCTGCACCGTATCAATTAGTGTACGGAAGAATGGGAAGTTTTCATACATTTCTTTCAGGACAACCAGATTTTCTTCTTTATCCTGATAGTAACTTTGAAGTCCAGTTCCTGCCGCATACCATGCGGGAAGCAGATAACGACTTTGGGTCCAGGCAAATACCCAAGGGATCGCTCTCAGGTCCTCGAACTTGTCGCTGTTTTTCCGTTTGGATGGACGTGAACCAATATTCAGTTCCCCAACCTCAGGCAGCGGTGTCGATTCCTTGAAGAAAGTAAAGAAGTCTGGATCACGGAAGATGAGATCCTGGTATTTTGTCAGGGATACTTCAGAAATATCTTTGATGATGCTGTCCCACTGACGCTCTGAGTCCGACTCCTGCGGCTCCAGACCGTTTAGTGCAGCTGTAATCAAAGCCGATGTAGCCTGCTCAAGACTGCGGTATGCAATTCCCTGAAGGGAATAACGGGAAGAGATAACCTCACCCTGCTCTGTAATCTTGATGCCCCCACCAATGGTGTGTGGTGGTTGAGCAAGAATACTACGGTTGAGAGGCATACCCCCACGTCCAAGCGCTCCACCTCTACCATGGAAGAACTTCAGTTTAACGCCGTGTTTATTCCCAACAGCGGTGATAGCATTCATCGCCACGCGCAGCTCCCAGTTGGCTGTAACAACCCCGCCATCCTTGTTGCTGTCCGAGTAACCCAACATGATTTCATGCAGTTCATTCCGTCCACTCACACTTGCGCGATATACCGGAAGATTGAACAGCTTCTCCATAATTTCCGAAGCGGCATGAAGATCATCAATCGTTTCAAACAATGGAACCGCTTGAAGCGTAGATACCACTTCACCGTTATGCTCTTTGCGGAACAAACCTACTTCTTTGGCAAATACCATAACCTCAAGCAGATCACTTGCTCCTTGGGTCATACTAATCAGGTAGCTTGTGATACAGCCGGCCCCAAACTCACTCTGAGCACGTTTGATCGTACGGAATACATCCAGAGTTTCTTTGGTCCCCTCAGTGTATTGGTGATAAGGGGAAGTCAGCGGACGAGGATCATCCAGCAAACGAGCCAGCAAATCGATTTTGCCATCTTCCGTCAAACGAGCATAATCTTCTACGATGTTCATCTTGGCCAAAATCTCCGACATCGCATTTTCATGCTCTTTGCTGTGCTGACGCACATCCAATGCAGCTGTATGGAATCCGAACAACTCCACTTGACGAATCATTTTACGAATGGTCGTATCTGCTACATAGTCTGCAAAGTGATGACGCAGGCTGCGATCGATAATCATCAGATCATCCATCAGTCCTTGAGCGCTGTCATAGCGGTCAGGCTGTCCTACTTTGTTCTCATCCAGAACATTGTTCAGCTTGGCAATCATATAAGCCAATTTAATGCGATATGGCTCTTTTTCATTCCGCCACATGTCCACTTTTTTCAACGTTACACAACTACGATCTTGCTCAATCGACTGCACCAGCTCATCCGATACGTGAATGATGTTCGTGCTGAAGCTGAGATGTCCCATAAGTTCAATCATAATCCGTTGATACTCACGTAAAGCGAGCTTACGCTGCATCAACAGTGTCTGCCATGTTACATCTGAAGTTACCGAAGGATTTCCATCCCGGTCTCCACCGATCCAGGAACCGAACCGCAAATACGTCGGCACATGCCAGTCATGGTCAGGATAAAATTTATTCAGGCAGCGTTCAAGCTCCTGGTATACATCCGGAAGTACATGGAACAACGTTTCATGAAAGTAATACATTCCGTTCCGTACTTCATCAAGCACAGTCGGTTTACGGTCACGAAGCTCATCAGTCTGCCATAGTGTAATGACTTCATTCAGCAACTTCTCCCGCAACTGTTCACGTTCACGCAACGTCAGCGTAGGATTATCAAGTGACATGACATCTTCGGATATCCGTTTGTGGATGTCCAGTATAACCCGACGCATGGCTTCGGTTGGATGAGCTGTCATCACCAATTCCAGCGATAAATCTTCTAGAATATCCTCTACTTCCGTGTGAGACAGTCCACGTTCCTTCAGATCTTGTACTGCTTTTTCAATCGATCCAGGCTGCACAGCGTCCCCTGCAGAACGTTCATAATCCCGTTTACGCCGGATCCGATGGTTTTGTTCAGCAATATTAACTAATTGAAAATAAATCGCAAAAGCTCGAATCACCTGATGGCGATTTTCTGAGTCTAATTCCTGGATCATCGTTTTGAACTCTGCATAAAGTTCTGGCAAGAACTCTGCACGCAACGATTTGCTCGTTTCCCGAATCTTCTCAACGATATCTAGAAGTTCCGTGCCTCCTTGATGGACAAGAACTTCTCCGAGTATATTGCCCAGGAACCGCACGTCTCGCCGAAGCAGGTTGTTGGATTGGCTTTTGCTGGCGGTTACCATAGTTTCAGTCATGCTTATCCTCCCATCTGATCGTTCCATTCGTACACGTAAATTTGACACCTTCATAACATCATACAATAAAATGGTACGAAAATCTTTATTTTTCTACTAGTAAAAATGGGGATTTACCCTGATTTACAGCACAAAAACACGCTTTATTATTCATTTTCTTGTTCTGCTTCGATTAATGGTCAAATGCTGTCGCATGATACCTTTTTCACGTACTTTTCATTACTCGAATAACTCATACCTATTCTTAATTTTTCATAAATATACAGTTAGACTTGGAATGTTCGTTGCACCTGAATGGATTCGTATCTGCATGATTTCCATTATTACAAACCAGACGAAACATAAAGAAACATGACCGGCAAAGCAAGCTTTTGTATACTTTATCACAGTGACGCAATAAATTAAAGAGTGTTTTTATAATTTTTTGATTCTTATAGCAGAATTTAATAAAGGGGTTTGAGTTATTCTTTCACTTATCAAACGAATATAGGGAAGATTGGTATTATAATGAGGTGTTGTTTCTATAAATAAAAGAAAAGTCCCTGTATATACAGAGACTTTTCAATGATTCATGAAGCGGGTGATGGGAATCGAA
>NZ_PEII01000012.1:0-238642 GCF_002750415.1 Paenibacillus sp. LK1 | reverse complement strand
CCATTGGTTTGCCCGTTTCTGGATCGTATTTGGAGAAGATGTCTGCTGTGATTTCGATCAAGTAGCTGTCCAGCTCTCCTTGATTCCATTCTGTAAAGATGGCGTGAAGCTCCTCAACGGACACATTCAACACGGATTTGAGCAGGTGGTAAGCTTCACCAATCAGCTGCATATCTCCGTATTCGATACCGTTATGCACCATTTTTNTCAACGGACACATTCAACACGGATTTGAGCAGGTGGTAAGCTTCACCAATCAGCTGCATATCTCCGTATTCGATACCGTTATGCACCATTTTTACATAGTGTCCGGCACCATCTGGTCCGATATATGTACAACAAGGATCGTCACCGACTTTGGCCGAAATGGCTGTCAGGATCGGTTCAACCAGCTTGTACGCACTCTCTTGTCCACCTGGCATAATTGCAGGGCCTTTCAGAGCGCCTTCTTCCCCACCGGATACACCTGTACCGATGAAGCGAATGCCTTTGTCTTCCAGCTCTTTGCTGCGACGTTGTGTGTCAGGGAAGTATGCGTTACCGCCATCAATGATGATGTCGCCCTCATCCAAATGAGGAAGCAGTTGTTCAATGGTAGCGTCGGTTGCATAACCAGCTTGTACCATGATCAGGATTTTGCGCGGGGATTCCAGGGATGCCACAAACTCTTCAATAGAGAATGTGCCTGTCAGGTTTTTACCTTCGGCTTCTTTCAGAAGATCGTTGGTTTTCTCCGGGGAACGGTTAAATACCGATACCGTGAAACCTCTGCTTTCAATGTTAAGGGCCAAATTTTTGCCCATTACTGCAAGTCCAATGACACCGATCTGTTGTTTCGCCATCTGGTCCTCCATCCTTTGCTCCAATTAATTTTATTGAATGAATTCTCAACAATACCCCCATTTTAACGGTTTTACGCATAGAAGTGAACCCCGGACCATGGTCGCACAGCGAGAAAACACCCCAATTACCTGAGGTGTTCATCGTATTTTCATAAATACAGCGTTATATTTCAACCTTCCAGCATCAACATGTACCCTGACAACTGCTTTAGGACTTTACGACAGGCATCTGCTTTTTCGATATTATCCGTCTGAATGGCGGCATGCAGACGCTCCAGTTCATCATCTACTTCCATGCGCAGCAGCATGAGTCGCTCCTCACCTTCGCGCGAGAGGAACATTTCTTCCATCTCTTCCGCCGTCGGCGCAGGTTCCTTTTGAAAAATAACACGCTGTTTGAACCCGGATACTTCAACGAGACGAATGACTTCACCGAACAAAATATTTTCCACGGTCATCTGCTGATCCTTAAAGCGTTTCACAACGGCATGCCCACGTGTATCCCCAATCAGCTTCTCTAACCATTCCGCAAGTTTTGCATCCTTAATAATATAATCTCCCGTCATTTTGTAATTCCCACTGCGCGTCTGTTGAAAACGGAGCTTTACCAGCTTGCGTCCGGTGCGGACTGACAGAATAAAAAAGGATTCGTCCTCGCTCCAATATAGTGAATACCCCTCACGAATAAGGTCTTTGATCAAATTTTGGATATGCCGACGGTTGAACCGCAGCTCCAGATTGCAATATTCAACTTCATAACTCTTATTCACGGCACTCCCTCCATCTGTACCGGAGATGCTCCGGCCATCTTCTTCAATCGCTTCTACTCAATCGGCTTACCCTATTTTATACTTCATTTTATGTAAGGGTACTTGGTTATTTGACTATTTTTCACCGATTGATCCGGAGGATCGCAGCTTTCCGCAGATGCACAGGGGCAAGCCCCCGTTTTTCATGTTATAACGGATGCGAAATGGAGGTATGCAGAGGTCATGTGCGGACTGCGAGTTGATCGGAATGATCCGCTGGCTGCAGATCGGGACAAGTTCCTGGAAACAGTTCGTTCAAGGTTCAAAACACTGCTGCCGCTCTATAAGATGTCTATGTCTTAAGCAGACATGGAGTACCGTGAACAGTTAGCTCCCGAAGTTGACTACTACGGCGGGCAGAATAATCTTCACGTCGTTAGCTAAATAGATGGACTATGCTACATAAAAAGGGAGTTCCATAACCTGTACGGTTGCCGGAACTCCCTTTTCTTATTAGATCAACCTTACCAGGCTTCACCGCATCATTTAGCAGGAGCTGTACGATACGGTTTACGGGATAACACATAGTGCACAACGGCAAGTCCAGCCATAACGACAGCACTTCCTATAAATGGAGCAGGATGACTAATGTGATCCCACAGCAGTCCGGATACAATCGGTCCTACGACCATGCCTGATCCCTGAAGGGTCAGGAAGAAACCCCAGATCGCTCCGCGTTCTCCTTTGGGAATCAATGTGGCTACAAATGCATTCCAGGCCGGGAGAATCATCGCATAGCTGACACCAACCAGCATGACGATGCCGAACACAACAGGAATAGACGTAATGGAAGAAAAAGCAAACAGACTTGCTGCTGCCATTAAAAAACCGATGTTCAGGAACGGTGCCGTGCCAAACCGGTCTACCATTTTCCCTACAGGCAGCAGTGCAATGACCGTAATCCCTCCACCGGCTATCAACAACAAGCTGTACAGGTTGGGCGAGATGTGCAGATCTGTGCGAGTGTATAGCGTAATCACAGGACTGAGCAGACCAATAACAAAGGACTGCATGAACAGTGCAGGATATACGAGCGGATTCACGTTAAGTGTACTGCGTACCCGTTGCAATGTGCCCTGGACACTGTTTTTGAGTCGGATGAAAGGCGTAAGAATATTCGGTTTAGCCGGATATTTCATATCTGTCCGCTTAGTCTCACTTTCCGCATGCTCACCCTCAACAACGACACGTCCGGGCAGAATCAAAGCGACCAGAATAACCAGAATTGCAACACCCATCAACACCAGGAAAATGGTGCGATAGTCGTGATGCGTCCGCTCCAATAGCCAGTTCATGCCGATCGGCCCAAGTCCAGTTCCTCCAAGTGCCGCCATCTCCAGCGCACCCATGGCTGTACCGTTCTTGTTCTGCGGCCCCGACATCGCGGTCACGCCCGTCATGGCGCAAGGCCAAAGGGGTGACGTACCAACTCCAAGAATGAGACAAGCCATGGCAAGGCCAAATGCACTTTTGAAAAAGATAATCATGATTACAGCTACTAATGTACAAATTAGGGCCGTCACCATTGTCGCGCGGAACCCGATCCGTTCTGCTGCCCAGCCAGAGGGAGCCCTGAACAGATTATCTCCCAAATATTGAAGGGCAAAGGCCACACCTATTACGCCAGCTGACAAGCCCAGAATATTGTCCATATACACGGGCAAAATAGCGACCAGCAGAGCACCCTTGATGATTTCAACTAGAAAAAGCGTTAGCCACATGGCTATAAAGAAAGGTGATCGCAGGATTTTGGCTGGTTTTGTATTGGTTTGCATTCTTTTTCCCCTTTCGATGCTTGCTTGCCCATCTCCTATCCTTACTGTAACCCTCGGGGATGTGTCCAAATCTCAGCAATTCGAAAAATTGTCAAGCAATACTGCTTGCATTCGGTTCTTAATTTGCTATACTCAAATTTGTTTGAGATTACAAAATGATAAGTTATCAGCAAAGCTGAACTAAATCCGTGATCGCAAGAAAAACATCCGCTACATGCGGTCTGTCTTCATAGAATTTACGTCGAAAGACGTTTTTCTTACAAATTATAATTAGGAAAGGTTGTGACAGCACTGATGGATCACCGCCGTACGCCGCTGTTTACCGCTTTAAAAAATCACGCGGCACTCAATCCGGTGCAATTTCATATTCCGGGACATAAAAAAGGATTGGGAACGGACACCGAATTTCGTGAATTTATCGGCGATAATGCCCTCTCCATAGATTTGATTAACATCGCACCGCTAGATGATTTGCATCAGCCAACCGGTGTCATTGAGGAAGCGCAGATTCTGGCAGCCGATGCCTTCGGAGCCGATTATACCTATTTTAGTGTACAAGGCACAAGCAGTGCCATCATGACCATGATTCTGTCCGTATGTGAACCGGGTGACAAGATTATTGTGCCCCGTAATGTGCATAAATCGGTCATGTCTGCCATCATTTTCTCAGGAGCGAAACCCGTGTTCGTCTCTCCTGCGCAGGATGCCAATCTAGGAATCGATCACGGTGTCACTACAGGCGCGATCCGACGTGCCCTTGAGCGTCATCCCGATGCCAAGGCATTGCTCGTCATTAACCCAACGTACTTCGGTGTATGTACCGATCTAAAAGAAATTGTTGAACTGGCGCATAGCTATCAGGTCCCAGTACTTGTGGATGAAGCGCATGGCGTACTCATTCATTTCCATGAAGATCTGCCGCTCTCAGCCATGGCCGCCGGGGCTGATATGGCTGCGACGAGTGTACACAAGCTGGGTGGTTCGATGACTCAGAGTTCTGTACTCAATCTGAACACGAAGAATGGTTATGTGAATCCGCAACGTGTACAAACTATTCTGAGTATGTTGACTTCAACGTCGACTTCCTACATCCTGCTGGCTTCGCTCGACACGTCGAGACGTAATCTGGCTCTGAATGGCCATCAGATGGCACAGAAGGCCATTGATTTGGCTGAGTTTGCAAGACGCTCCATTAATGATATGGACGGACTGTATTGCTTCGGCAGAGAGCTGCTGGGCACAGAGGCTACCTTTAATTACGACCCAACCAAAGTAACCATTCATGTTCGCCACCTGGGAATTACAGGCTACGAAACAGAGAACTGGCTACGTGAGCATTACAAAATCGAGGTGGAGCTCAGTGATATGTATAATATTCTGTGCCTCATCACGCCGGGAGATACGGATGACTCCGTAGAAATCTTGCTGAACGCCCTGCAGGATCTATCCCGTACGTATTATCAAGTGAATCCAGCCCATGAGCTGGTGGTTAAGGTTCCAGATGTACCACAGCTGATGCTGACTCCACGTGATGCGTTCTATGGTGATACCGAAGTCATTCCTTTCAAGGAATCCGCAGGTCGGATTATTTCGGAATTCATCTACGTATATCCACCAGGAATTCCGATTCTGCTGCCAGGTGAGGTTATCACTCAGGAAAACATCGACTACATCATTGATCATGTTGAAGTTGGACTGCCTGTAAAAGGACCTGAAGACCGTAGCGTAACCAATGTAAAAGTCATCGTGGAAGCAGATGCGATTTTCTAGAACAGCCACCTCTTCATGAGGTTGATCGATCTCTAAGGACCAAGCGGGGTGCTTGGTCCTTTTTATTTTTTTCTCCACACAGACTTGTCCTGCCTTGTGTTATGATCGCTGTCTTATTTGCATTTTCCCACCTATTCACTGTCCCTATGGCAAGAAAAAATAGCATATACACCTAATAAAAAGCAAACAAAAGGCCCCCTGTGATCAAGGAGCCTTCTTGTTTTATTCCAAAAGGATGACTATTCTTGGCTTGCAACGAGTTCGTTGTACGCCGCTTCAACACGGGTCCACTCTTCTTCGTCTTCAATATTGTAGAGCACCATTTCCTCGTCTTCTTCTTCCATACGCAGAATGATGCCGTCAGCTTCAGGATTGTTACGTTCCAGCAGGAGCGCATAAACATGCTTCTCCACGTCAAACGTCTCCACCAGAACCATTTCCACGTCATTTCCGTTCTCGTCTGTCAGTGTCAGAAGAACTTCTTCATGCTCGTGGTCGTGGTCGTGGTCTTGACCGCATCCGCAGGCATCGCCGTGTTCATGTGTGTGATCGCTCATTGATATACCTCGCTTTATAAATAGAAATTGTGTAACCTTGCATATCGTAACATGTTCAATGGTCCAGGTCAATTTAACCGCCAAGGTTATTTTTGCTTCAATCGTTCAGTGCGGTAATGATTTTCTCGGCTGCCAGCACATAATTACTATTTGCATTTTCTTTAATATAAAAACCGACTTGGTACTTGCCAGCCCGGCTGAAATCATACGTAAAATCGTACGTTCGGAACCAGAAGTTATCCTTCTGAGTCTTGAGCTCTTGAGACTGAATATCCTTAACCTCACCACTTGGATTGGTAATCGTCACCTTCACGGCAGCTATATCCGTCGTCAAACTGTCGACTTGTGAGAACACATTAAATTTCAACTTACCCACGTTTACGTTGCCAAACACGGTATCTCCCTTGAAGAGAAAAATATGTACATTCGGTTTGATAACCGTTACTCTCTTGTTTGTGCTATCCCATCTGGCGATTCCGCCCGCTTCCCTTACAGGTACATAGGTCGTTCCGTCAATCAGATAACCACCGTCAGCTGCTTCCTTGCCGTTAATGAGAACCCGAATCTTCTCGTTCACTGAATCTGCAAACAATAAAGACCCGCCGAGCAAGGAGAATACTGTGACACACAGCAAAATTCTTTTCCATTTCATTCCGTCAATATTCCCTCCCCTGCTGCTAGCTGTTGTACATTTATACTGCAGGTTCATCCACAAAGTTGCGCTGTTTTTCATCATTTTTCATTTTTTATCCAGAATATTTTCCACCCCTTGGAACGATCAAAAAGAGGCGTTCCTTGTTAAAGGACGCCCCTATAGTATAGTTGTTGGCAATACGTAATTATACGAACTTCTTCTGGGTCAATTTTATTATGCTGCTAACTACGAAGTATGACGAGTTAATATACAAGGTACGCCCTTGCCCACAGCTCCATCGGTTCGCATCCGTGCTGCATAATCCATTCCTCGTGTACAGGGGGTCTTGCAACGCTCACATACATCCGAAGTAACCAATTTCATGGATACACGAAGTTTGTCACTCTTTAACGCGGGAGCTTTTTTTCCCTTTGCTTTTGCCATCCCGGATTCCCCATTTCCCCAATTGCTTGCTGATGTAATGCATCATATGGGGATTCGCCCGGTTGTGTGTCAAAAGGGGTAAACTTCGTGCATGATATCCTTAAATGAAACCGCCGTTTGCACGTAGCGTCTGTCCTGTAACCCATTGCGATTCTTCACTGACGAGGAATGAGATCACATTTGCAATGTCTTCCGGTTCACCCAGACGACCAAATGCATTCATTTTACGCATTCCTTCGAGCTGCTGCTCCGTCTTCCCAACAGAAAACAATTCGGTATTCACGGGACCTGGTGCAACAGCATTAATAGTGATTTGTCTGGAGCCAAATTCCTTCGCAAGCTGACGAGTAATCTGTTCAACTGCTCCTTTGGTACCTGCGTACACGCTGTATCCCGGAAACATCTGTCCAGTTACAGAAGTGGAGAAGTTAACGATTCGGCCCTGGTCCTCCATGTGTTTCAACGCTTGCTGACAAGCAAAAAATGTACCTTTTACATTAATCGCAAACTGCTGATCGAATTCTTCCTCAGTCACATCTGCCAAAGGAGTTGTCTTCATGATGCCTGCATTGTTGATCAGAATATCGATTTTTCCAAGCTGGTTAATCGTTTCGGAAAATAAACGCTCCACATCTTCCTTCCGGGCAAGGTCAGCCTGAACGGTAATGGCACGAACTCCTTTTTGGCGAGCAATATCTGCAACCTGCTCTGCTTTGTCGGGGCTACTCGTGTAGTTAATGACGACATCCGCGCCCATTTCAGCGAGTTGCTCAGCTATAGCACGTCCGATCCCCCGGGATGAGCCTGTTACAACGGCCACTTTACCAGTTAGCTTTTTCATTTACAATTACTCCCTCTCTTGTTCCAAATGTAATAATCCCTTTTCGATCAACAACCACACCTGTGCAAATTCCGCATCAATTGTAGGGCTTTGCCATTCATAGGCATGTGCCGGATGATGAAAACGAGCTGTAGCTTGAAGGATCGCAGTTGCAACCACATCTGGTTTGTTAAATTGGAAATGATTCTCCTGCTGGATAATCTCACTCAGATGACGTACAAGATGTTGCACATGTTTAGCGATAATATCTGCGGATTCCTGGGTTACCCGTGCGTACATTTCAAACAACTCTGCATCGGATTCGGCATAATGACGTTTACGAGCGATTAACACTTCTATATATACTTTCAAATGACGTGTTCCCTCACCGTTGTAACTCTGATCCTTAGCTATTGCCGTCAAAGGCGCGATAATCTCATCTTCGAGCCATTGTGCGGTCACGCCTTCAAGTAATTCTTTCTTGCTTTTATAGTGCCTGTAAATCGTACCGTGACTAACGCCAAGCAATTTAGCGACATCCGTAACAGATGTTTTGGCAACACCGAAGCGCCGGAGAGTTTCCTGCGTTGCTGCGATAATTTGTTCCTTGGTTAAAAATTCAGAAGTTTTGTCTTTATCCATATGATTAAGATGGTTGCACCATCCCCTAGTCACCTCCGTTGAAATTAGATTAACATACCGAATAACAAATGACAAATAATTATTTTTGTCATTTGTTATTCTTGATAATTTTATATGTACGAGCGTAAAAAAAAGAGCCCATTTAATATGGCCCTTATCCAAAGTTTTAATGTTTCTCTTTTTCTAGAACACGAATTTAAACAATACGAAGATCACCGCAAGTATCCCACCGAGAATTAGCCAATTGCTGATTTCCCACCAAATGCTTTTCCCTCCGGCTAATAGCTGTTGTTCATTTTCTTCATGACGCTGTTTGTGTGTATGTGATTCGGAGGCATGGGGCGGCTTGCTGAAGTCCATCATATACATTCCCCTTTCCAGCAACTTTAATCTTATTGTTCCAGTATAACCCATAATTGAGTGAGAATTTGATTATTCTTTGAAAAGTATTATTGAATAGACAATTCTTCTTCTGTGACCCATTTATGATTCTTCACCGGATCTCCGCCTGTGGTCGGGGTGTAATCAACCATATATACCGTCGTTTGCTCAACGGAGTCAATCGTTGCCTTAGCCCCTTTCATTCCTGGCATGTGGTCAGCGTTCAGCACAACCTCTGTTCCTGCTGCATACGGTTGATCCGTATGGTCCTGAATTTCCTCTTGGATGACCCATTTATGGTTTTTCACAGTATCTCCTCCTGTGGTTGGTGTATACGAGACTGTATACGCTATTGTCTCATAGGCTCCCACAATGGTCGCTTCTGCACCCTTCATTCCAGCCATATGGTCCGTACTCATCACGGCCTGGCTGCCCACAGGATATGTTGGATTTTTCTTTTCATGAAGCCCTTCCGGTAATTCTCCCGAATCCGAGTGGTGCATCTCTCCTGTGCTCGCTGTATGACTGTTACTACTGCTATTATGCTGCTCAGCATTCTTGCCACATCCACTTAACATCAGACTGCCCGTGATCAACGTAGTCAGCAATATCATTGCATACTTTTTCATGAGTTGCACTCCTTTGAACTTTCGTTTTCTACTCTTATAATATACCCCATATGGGTATATTTCAATCGTGATCGATTTCTTTATCTATTTTTGTATATCGCAAAAAGAATTAAAAACATATCAAAAAACCTCCGATTTCTCGGAGGCCTTCAGTATGTTGAACATTATTTTAGAAAGATGCTTCAGACTTCAATAGTGAAGTCCAGAACAAAACCGTTTTATTCGCCCTGGCAAAGATTAGGCTAGTCCCACGGTAACATTAACGTTCCCTTTGATGCCTTTGGAATATGGGCAGTAGTCATGAGCAAGTTTGACAAATTTCTGTGCTGTCTCTTCATCCAGACCCTCAATTTTAACTTCAAGTTCAACTTCCAGCTTCACACCATTATCCGTAGGGTCCGTTACTAGCATAACTGTAGCCGATACTGTGCTTCTCTCAATTTCGACTTTGTGTTTCTTCAACTGAAACTCCAGCGCTGAATTAAAGCAAGCACTGTATCCTGCTGCAAACAATTGCTCGGGATTCGTAGCTGTCGTTACTTTGCCTCCCAGTTCAGGCGGGGCAGCGACATCAAGCATAAATACGTTATCCGGCGATTGCACAATCCCTTGACGTCCACCTGTATTGATAACTGTAGTTTCGTATAATGTTTTCATGAGTATTGTCTCCTCTGTATGTTTAAATTTTATTTTGTAAAGATGATATCTCTTTTTATTTTGCTAACAATTAGATTGTACACAATTTAATTGTGTTTGTAAATCATTATTATTAAATAAAAAAAACAACCATTCCCTCATGTAAAAGCAGGAAATGGTTGCTCCGGAATTAATAAATAACTATTAATGATCCGAAAGTTGAATCTATCTAATTTAGTTTAACTTTTACATTTTCTTTTCAAAACCCTCCATCGGTGCAAGTGAATTCTGGTAGTCAGTCCCTTTCTGACTGTCGGTAGTAAAGTGCATGACCTCCCGAAACGAACCTTCCAGATAAGTCTGCATTGCCAAAGGGATACGCAGTTCATCCATATCAGACGGAGAAATTTGGTAACGAATGCTGCCAAGGTCCCCTGCTTTTACCTTCTGTACCCATTTCGGCTCGCGAATCAATTCCCGTCCGAGTGCAGCCAAAGTTGCCCCGGCGTTGATAACTTCTTCTGCGTCTTCCGGCCGCTCAATCGATCCGATACCGATCAGAGGTTTTTTGTGATCCAAAACCCGGACGAATTTAGTTAAGATCGGCTCTTTGTCATCGGGGTGATTTAATGATGTTCGTTTGTAACTTCCCATCGACAGATGAATGTAATCAACTCGCGTGTCTGTCAGAGCCTGGGCAAACGCCAAGGAGTCCTTGAGCTGGATGCCCGGCATATGAATTTCTTCCGGTGAAATCCGATAACCGAGGATGAAAGGTTTATCCGCATGGGCATCGATAACCGATGCAACCTCCTGAATGACTGCCAGCGGAAATCGCATACGATTTTCAAAGCTGCCACCCCACTGATCGGATCGTTGATTGGAATTGACGGAGAAAAATTGCTGCAACAGATACGTATTGGCCCCGTGAAGCTCTACTCCGTCAAAACCAGCTTGTATGGCCCGCAAGGTTGCCCTGCCGAAGTCCTTAATAATGCTTTCGATTTCCTCAGGTGTTAATTCACGCGGCGTCTCCGAGCCGATTGGATGTGCGGCAGCGATTGCACTCGCACTGGTGGGTTGAACACCTCTTAGCGTTTTGGAGTTCGTTTTGCGCCCTGCATGAAAGATTTGCACAATGGCTTTCGTTCCGTCTTTCTGAATGGCCCTTGCAATTTTGGACAGTCCTTTGATTGTAGAATCACTTGCGATGGATAGCTCACCTTCGAAGCCTTTTCCTCCTTCAGTTACGTATGCAACACCCGTAATGATCATACCAGGGCCACCAGCTCGTTCGGCATAATAATCGACTTCATCATTGGTAATTGAACCGTCGAAGAAACTGGACATCGTTGTCATCGGTGCCATGACCACTCTATTTTTTAGCGTAAAACCATTCGCAAATGTATAAGGCTGCAAGAAATTACGATTACTATTTTCCATATATATTCTCTCCCTTTATTAGGCTTGTTCGCCCTTGTCTCTGTTTCATGAGTTATTGTATAGTAGGGTAAAAAAGAGTATAGTATGCACTTAAAAGGTAGATACTATCTAAAAGGAGAGTGGAATATGGAAACTGCTGAGGAAGTAAACGTTAAACCATTTTCACATGCCATGTCCTTGATCGGCGGAAAATGGAAAATGCATATCTTGTTTTGGTTATGGAAAAAAGAAACATTGCGATATGGAGAATTGAAAAGAGCCTTGGAAGGCATTACGCATAAAATGCTAAGCTCTCAGCTGAAAGAATTAGAGGCCGACCAATTAATTATCCGTACAGAGTATCCACAATTACCGCCAAAAGTAGAATACTCTTTGTCTCGTGAAGGATTAACGCTGATGCCTGTGCTGGAGATTCTCTGCGATTGGGGTAAACAGAATCTTGCTGATTTGCAGAAGAGTTAGTGAACATAGCGCAGCGAAGGATATAGCTTATTTCTTCTAATTTTCGTCCCCCAATTGTCCCCCAAGGCTTCATCATGTCATCTCAAAAAAACTAGACAAAAGAAAAAAGCCCTTGCTGCGCAAGGACTTTTTGTTATGATCTGTAGTGGGCTCGAACCACTGACCCCTACCCTGTCAAGATAGTGCTCTCCCAGCTGAGCTAACAGATCATGATATCTAATTGTTTTCCAATCAAGTAACAGTATCATACCAAGTAACCGTGTTCATTGTCAATCGTTATATTGGTAATATTTTATTCGAATTGGTGCACAATAAAGGAAAGATTACCATTTTGATGACGAGGTGACTTCCATATGAGGAACATGAAAGAACGTAAACTGCGTTTATTTATCATAGCCAAAAACTTAGCCTGTCTGATTGCGCTTGTTGCATTAATATACGTTTCTGTCGGTTGTAGTTTGGAACGGGATGAACACACTGTACAATTCCAACAGTTGAAAGTACCCAATGAGGTTAATGATGACCTGCCCGTTTGGCTGGATGTGTATTCTAAGTCTGTTGTGCATGACGTTTACTCCCCACAAGGCAATGTTGAAGTCTTACCCTGAGGAACATGATGTCGCATTTCACTCATCTTCGTCCCACTTTTTGGAATATGCCTTCTTGGTCACATAATATAACAAAGCAATCATTCCGGCCGACATCAAAAGTGTGATTGCCATCACTCCCGCCATACCCATGGTTCGCACCTCCTCTCCCAGTATGTTCCAGACTTAACTATACAGGAAAAGCATTTTTTTGTATAATTCAGTCTGATAGCGTAGAGCAGAAAGAAGGTATGGAATTGGCAGCTGAGATTAGTTATGTAACAACTGAAGAACAACTCCAGAAAGCACTGGATATTCGTAATAATGTTTTTGTAATCGAGCAGCAGGTGCCTGCTGACATTGAGATTGATCAATATGATATTATCAGTCCTGATGTGCATCACGTATTGTTGAGTAAAGATGGACAGGCTGTAGCCACGGGGCGCCTGATCTATTACACCAAGGATACCGCCAAGATGCAGCGCATCGCTGTACTCAAATCTCATCGTGCGTTCGGTTATGGACGTGTGTTGCTGTTAGCCATGGAAGAACGGGCACGTGAATTGGGATTAGCCTACTCTGTTTTGGACGCGCAATGCCAGGCGCAGAAGTTCTATGAAAAGCTCGGATATGAAGTGATTTCGGAAGAGCCTTTTTATGATGCAGACATTCTGCATGTTCGTATGCAAAAGAGCTTGTAGATATCCTCTGCGTGCGATATGAAGTTATGTTATGCATACTTTTTTTTGATCCGGACAGGCTAAAGAGGTAACCAGATTCCTATTTGGTCAGATAAGGAGAGTGTGACATCATGGATCAAACGACACGCGAAAGCTTCACAGCAGTTCAAAAAAATGGTGACGGCGATCTGACTGCGTTCCAAACTTCATCTGGACGTGTGCTGGATTACCAACAGGCACTGGCAGAAGTAAAAGCAGGAGCAATTGCAGGTGTGAACGTCTTTAAAGGCAAAGACGGCGAAATGTACATTCGCGGCGACGCAGACGGCGACCCAACCAATAACCTTGATCAACTTCCTATCTTCTAATAGATGTTACGATGCCTAACAAGGCGCCAATCCGGCATTCCGGGTTGGCGTTTTTTACGTTTTAATATTCGGTAAAATATTTCACGGCATCGCCAGCAGGCTGGCTTTTGCGAATGGGTTGTGGTGCCTGCTCCCATGCTTGCAAAATGAGTATACCTTCGAGCGTAGACTTGTTCTCCCATACAATATGCTGCCTGCGCTCAAGCTCCAGCAGTGACTCATGAATGAACGCCTTGCTTCTTCCCGTCTTATTCTCCAGCTCATCCATTCGTGGCACTCTGCGCCGCTGGCCTGCATAATTCACAATTATCCGCAAAATTTTGCGTTCAAAATCATTTAGCATATTTCTTCCTTCCCTTCCTTATGGAGTACGGGACGCCATGCCAGAATACCTTGTTCCAGAAATGTTCGGGGTGACCCCTCTTTTCCTGCGGATGCTCTAATCTTCCCTTCCCGAACACTGTTGATTCGAATCTGCCGCTGTGTAATATGCCCTGCACGATCCATGTAGACGAGTTCCACCATCTGACCAATATATTTCCCTAGCATAATCATCCCTCCAATAAGAACATGTGTTTGTTTTATTATATGCGAACATAAGTTCTTTATTCAATAACTAAAAAAAGGATTTTTTTGAAATAAAAAAACCAGACTCACTCCCTTTCATAGGGAAGTCTGGTTCCTATCCTGCCTTGCTATGCAGATCATCTTCAGTTTAACGTCGATCCGATTCCGTGAATTGTACTTTTTTCAGCTGCTGGGTAGACGGGTTAAAATCAACATTCACAAATACAGCAAATTGTTTACCGTCTTTATTACGTACCCATAACTTGAACTGTTCACGGGACTGGTCTGCTGTTAACGAAGTGCGGCCAATATGTTTGTAATCCAAAATGTCCACGTTGTACTTGGTTTGTGTTTCTTTCACTGCAATGATTCCCCACTTCGCATAATCCGGAATCGCAGTTGCTGAACTGGTTGTTAGTCCACTTAAACTTAGTACCACTGTCATTAGGGCTACGATGAGCATTCTCATTTCATTCACTCCTTGGGGCAATGTTTACGTTAGCCTGCCCTGTAGAAGTTTATTTTACACCAGTAGACGAATGATAAACGTAATCGGTTGCTGGAGCAATTGAATCGTACTGATCGACAACTTATACCGTTCTATTGGTGATTTGAAGCTTATCCCCCAGTCACCATCCAATAAAAGATTTCGCGGTGGTGGATCTTCCGGCTTTTCCAAACCGTACTTTTCTATAAGCTTGTCTTTTCTTTGTTGATCCAACTCACTCGAATAATTTGCATATGCTGCCGTCACATCGCTACATCCAAAAACGACAAGCAGGAGGACACCCCATCCCACCATAATCCAACTTTTGCGCACTCTCAGTTTCTCCTTCATTAATTCAGATAATGACTACCATACTTAACTTCATTCGTCCTGATTGTACATAAATAACACGGGATTGGAAATAACAAATGTAGACTCAATTACATACGCCTTAAGCCTCATTTGCAAAATTATGGGTTTAGCGTATTCGATAAACGTGTAATAGGCCATGACAGCATCACTTCATTATTCTGAGCAATCATTTCGAGGAGGTTACACCCGAATGTTCAAACGTATGGATGAAATCGCAATTGAAATCCCCAATGTCGAGAGACCGGACCCGAATGCAGCGGCAGCAATACAAGAATTGCTGGGTGGTAAATTCGGAGAGATGTCAACGTTGAACAATTACCTCTATCAATCGTTTAATTTTCGTTCCAAAGAAAAATTGAAACCCTTCTACGATCTGGTGATGAGTATCACCGCGGAAGAATTAGGTCATGTAGAGCTTGTGTCTCATGGCATTAACAAGTGCCTCAGAGGTTCCACTGAGTACAAAGAGCCTGACGATACACCACTTAGTTCCGTGAAGGATGCGCGTCTCTCCTATCATTTCCTGGCTGGCGCACAGGGAGCAATGCCTTTCGACTCCATGGGCAATCCCTGGACAGGAGCCAATGTCTTCAACAGCGGTAATCTGGTTGAAGATCTGCTGCATAACTTTTTCCTCGAATGCGGAGCACGTACACATAAAATGAAAGTTTATGAAATGACCGATCACCCTGCAGCCCGGGCAGTTGTTGGCTATTTGCTGGTACGTGGTGGTGTGCATGTGGTCGCTTATGCTAAAGCGCTTGAAATCGCAACCGGAGTGAATGTAACCAAATTGGTGCCGATTCCATCCCTGAGCAACAAATCCTTTAACGAAGCGTGGAAATACGAAGAAAAAGGCCTACACACCAAGCTGTATACCTATAGTGATAAAGACTTTACTGCGATCAGTCAGATCTGGAAAGGGACACACCCTGAAGATGGACAACCGCTGGAAGTCATTCAAGGCGTCCCTGAAGGATACCCGATTCCGGAAGCTCCTGCAGTGGAAGAAGAATTCGCACCAGGTATATCGCAGGAAGACTTCCAGGAAATTGCACGTCGTCTGAAGATGGCAGGAAATATTGCGGATTAAGGAAGCTTTATTGTAGTGGATGTATTAGTTGTTGTTGATATGGCATGAAAATGGATTAAGCCCTCGGATCTTGCTGCTTCAGTGGCAGGATCGAGGGCTATTATTGATATATTAAAACATGGATTTAATGCTGTTGATGAACTTTTGCCCTGTGTTTGACTCTGTCAGTGTAATGTCCCACATCACTATATTGGTCACCGGATTTGAACCATCGGATATTACTTTTATAGTCAGTTCATTAACTCCCTTTAACGGAGTTTGAAAAGAGTCAGGATGGTTCTCCCCACTGTTTGCTGATACAACCAAAGAATAAATTTCTGTGCCATCGGCGATAAAGCTTACTGTTATAGTCTCATGGCTTGCTCTTCGGACAACATCGTCCGGTATAGCGAAATAACCTTTCATATTTTTGTATTTTTGATTTAAGAGATATGAAAACTCATTCGTTTTTTGTTTTTCTCTACTGTACAGATTGATTTGAGGCTCGACATTGGTTTGGCCTACTTTAAAACTGGAGAGTTCTTCATCCCATACTACAGCCCCATCGCTCGAAACAATTTCATTCAGTGCAACACTTTTTCCGTCAACATTATCTAAATAATGATTGAGGCCGCCAACAACAGTGATCGTACTTATTGAAAAAATAATCGCTGTCAGGAAGATTCGAATAAGTCCTTTTAATGTATTCCGATGATGCTTTACTATCCGCTGTGCTCCATATCCAACGGCAGCCCCTAAAGTATTAATCAGGATATCGTCTATGTCAAACGCACCTAAACGGGAAATCATTTGCAATGTCTCTAACATCGTAATGCAGAGAATGAATATGCTGATAAAGCGAATAAACCCACAGCGAAAGAGGAGCGGAATGACCATCCCGAAGGGGATGAATGCTACAAAGTTCCCCATTTCAAAAAACCATATCTTAAAATCTCTCCCCATTGGAAAATGTAAAGGAATTCCTTCAGGGGTTAAGCTGTATCGCCAGCCCTGATCAGTACTGGCCGAGCTTCTATCGAAGCCCAGGAATAAGAAATACAATGTTAAACAAGTATACAAAGATAACAATACAATGATGAATTTTCTTGACTTTCCTTGATACAAAATAAAAATCACACCTTCTTTTTTTCAATAAACTTCCACATCATCAAATCATTCCACGCTACAATCTGCTGAACTCAAATTTCTCCTTGATTTCTTGGTAACCCTGAAAGGTTGTGCCGTTCAAGGTTGTTTGCACTGCTGCTTCGTATGAACTATTCTGAATCACAAAATGAAAAATACGCTTCTTATTGGCTTGTTATTGTATTTTATTCAGCAATGGTATTATAACCTCATCCAATTCCTCAAGCATCTCATCCTCTGTAGGATTTTTCAAAATTCTTTCCAAATCAACCTTCAAAACTATTAGATATCGCGAAGGCAATCTTCTGATTAAACCAGTAAGCATAAAATATTCCCACTGTGGATCTTTGGTTTTAAATACATTTTGAATATGAGGAATAAGTTCTTCTCCAAATCTTAAAAGTAAATCTTCTACGGATCTGGCAATGGGCCAATTCCCATCTTGCAACCACTCCATAAGCTCAGGAATGATATCTCTCAACTCTTCATTACTTAATTCACTTAACTTACGCACCGCTTCATAATCATGTTTGTCGCGGGGAAGCCATTCTCTAACATTCAGACCTATCTCCTCTTTTCATCCAACATTGAAATCCTACATCCTTACTCTTGCTCCCCTACTGGCTCAATGTCTTCTACTTTTACTTCTATTGGATCCTGAGCATTCGACGTTGACATTGCATCTCTCATACGAATGGTCCATGTTCCTATATCCTCATTAAAATCGACATTCTCAATTACAGGAATACGTACTTGCTCTCCGTCTGATGAGTACAATCCAGCCCGGATAGCATCCGCCTCACTCATATGAGCACCATCTGGGGTGGCCGGGCAAGATACAGCAATCGCTTCCGCTCTGGCCTGCCCGGGATAGGGCTGATTTTCCGGGCTGCCATCCGTCCAAATCTCAACATAGGAGCCGATCTGCGGATTAGGCGCATTGGAGAACCATTTTGCCGTATAATACCGACTTTCTCCTTTGTTCGCACCGAAGTCTTCATATGCAGGATCAACCACTAGAATGGAATTGCCTTCGCGGGCAACCACATAACCAGTGAATCCATCTTCACTTGGTGTATTCGCTTGAGTTTGCACTGAATTACAATCTTTATATCCCGAGCATCCGGGAAGGCATACGATCAGGATCGAAAGCGATATCAGAACTCGATGAAGATGGGACATATGTAAATCCCCCTTATTTAAACCTATTTCTAATTTCAACGTTCAATATATGCTTATAGTTGCATGCGAACATAGGTTTATCATAAACATGAGGGCAACAAAATCACTTCTTTCTGTACTGCTTATACCCATACCTTCCCCAGATCACTAATGCCACACATAATAAAATTGCACAGTATCCCCAGATAAAAAACAGAGCGAGCCCCAAGCCGATATTAGCCCCTATATAGCCTCCACGTAACTCCGTATATAACGCATAACCCAATGGGACGCTGCCTACAACAAAAAGTCCGATGAACCACCCGCCCCAACGTTTGGAAACAGATCCCCCTCTATCTCTATCTTTGGAATTCTTTTGTACGCCTTGAACCAGGATAATCAGCAATAAAATCAATACTAACCAGGTTATGAAAATATAGAACATAGCGATTGTCTCCTCTCTTCACTTTCTTCTATTTTTGTACAAAGGTTTTCCGCCTGTTTGTCCATTGTACTGCCATCCCGCTTTCGATAAACTGATCACATTCGAACTAAATTGATAATGATTATCATTATCCAATAAGTAACCAGTTACGGGAGGAATTCAAACGATGAAAGCAACACGTAAGCTCGGTACCCTTACACTCATGATTACCCTGATTGGAGCACTGTTATCAGCCTGTGGTAGCCAAGCAGAACCATCCACTACAACCGCTGAAGCAAAATCAGGTGAGTCTACCACCTCAACTCAAGCGGAGTCCGGACAAAGTGAAACCAAAAGTTACACCGACTCCCTGGGCCACACGGTAGAGATTCCGGTTAACGCCAAACGTATTATTTTCACAGGCAGTGATCTTGGAGACTTGCTCGCCCTGGATGTTAAACCTGTAGGAGCGGCCCTGGGGATTATTGGTGACCAGATCGCGTATCCCGAATTACTGGATGGCATTGAAGATGTAGGCGACTTGCAAGGTGATTTGGAGAAAATCACTTCACTAAGTCCTGATTTGATCCTGTTGGATGCTGGCGGCAGTTATTATGAAGAGAACCAATATACCTTGTTGTCGAAGATTGCTCCGACAGTAACCTATGACCGTCTGTCAACCAATGAACGTGTGAAAGTCTTCGGTGACATTCTGGGGAAAGAGCAGGCCGCCGAGGACTGGATCGAAACCTATGCAGAGCAATTCGAGCAAGTACGCAATCAGCTTGATTTGCCCACAGGTGTTACCGCATCCGTCTTTCTCCAGCTTGGCAAAGACATGTACGTAATGGGCAACAGCGCACTTGCCGAAACGGTGTATGATACATTGCAGTTTACCCCTGCTCCCAAAGTAAAAGAATCCCTGATTGATAAAAATGAACCATTTGCCAATATCTCCAGCGAGCTGCTGCCGGAATTTGCAGGAGAATACTTGTTTGTGCTCACGGATCTGTCAGAGGAAGAGCGGAATAACAGTGACTCCATCATGACGACCGATATCTGGAAGTCCATCCCGGCTGTCAAAAATAATAAAGTCTACTATCTTAATACCAAATGGAACTTTGATGATCCAATTACCAAAGAACGACTGATGGACGAGCTGCCTTCAATACTAGGTAAATAACACAACCATTCCCGAAGCGTGATGTTCCTCTGGATAAATCATTTTCCACAGCAGCATGAACTGCAGAAATACTATTGCCCTCCACTTATGACCGGAGCATTCCCTGGACACAGGAGCCCTCCGGTTATTTGCCATTGAAAAAAAACGATTCTTTATATACAATCAACTATAATTGATAACTATTCTCAATAAATACGCCATGAAAAGAGGATTCCGTGTTGAGACGACCGGCCCAGAATACTTCGGAACTTCTGTCTTTATCCTATGCCAACTCTCGATCCCATTTGCTCAGCAATCTGCTGACATCAAACAACTCCTCCGTTTTTGAAAAGCATTCTCTGCTCTCGTTTACATCGGGAAAAGGAACTTTATATATACAGGACATCCCTGTGCCCGTCAAAAAGGGAACCACCTTGCTCCTGCATCCCCGGACTCGGATTCAATTAACCGGCGACGAACAGTTAGACGGAATCCATATCTCTTTTGACGTATTTGCCAGAGGCTGCAATCAACCAGCAACTGCTTTGAACAGTCTTTTTCCTTACGGGCAACCGATTCCTATTCGGCCGTTCGCTCAATATGTTCATTTGCTTGAACAACATGCTGGATTGGAAGAGTACACATCAGATGAGCTGCAACAGTTCAGACAACAGATTATTGTACAGGAATTGATCGTGCTTTTGCTGGAAAACGCCCAGACCGTTCGCAAAAATCCCCATCCGGATGAATCGGTGCGTGCCACCATTCAATATATCGGGCAACATTATACCGAATCACTTACAGTTGAACAACTTGCAACACAAGCCGGTATGGCACGTTCACAATATAGTTCACGCTTCCAGAGCATAACGGGGTATAAACCGCTGGACTATATTACCCGGTTACGAATCGAACAGGCCAAAACCCTGTTGATGCGTACAGATGATCCTTTACGAGAGATCGCTCGCAGTGTAGGGTTCAGCGATGAGTACTATTTCAATCGGCGATTCAGCCAGATGACGGGATGTTCACCCAAACAATATGTTCGTCAGCATCGCAGCGACAGAAGTTTTAAATCCACCTGGAACGCTTCTATAACTTCTCCTGACACTCGCTCGGAAAACCTATGGCCTGCTCGTCCCGTACAGGCACCATCTGACTCAGAGCATGCAGCTGTTCCATCCTTTCCATCGACTCAACCCGTTGCTGATCACCTTGTGCTTGTGCCATCCAAATCGACATCACACTCTCCCAAAATTGTCACAATGGGCAGTATGGTCGGACACATACTGACACTGGGCATTCGACCTGTTGGCGCAGAGCTCACCATTATCCGTCATCAAGTCGTGTACCGGAATCAATTACAGCTGATTGAAGATGTCGGTGTGATCAACAGTGCTTCGGTTATTGCAGGTCTGGAGCCTGACCTTATTATCTATGAGCATCGATCAGATGCGATGAAAGAATTGCTTGAACAGGTGGCGCCAACACTAACGATTAATCCTGCAAGTAATACCGCCGAGCAGCTGCGCTGTATTGCGAAGCACGTGGGTGAAGAGCAGAGAGCGGAACAATGGATTGCTCATTATGAAGAGAAACACGAACAGATGTGGAGACGGCTGGGCAGAAAAACCGGAACGGAAGAATCAGCCACTGTACTGCTTGATTTGGAAGGAGAATGGTATGTCATGGGGATTCAGGGATTTCCACTAACACTCTATCATCCTCTTGGGTTCACCCCTCCCGAGAGAGTGGCCTCACTGATGAAGAACCAGGTTCGGTTTCTCCAAATTCAGAAGCATGAACTTGCTGATTATGCAGGTGACCGCCTTTTCGTATTAACCTCCAGCCCCCGTCGTCATGACGCCCATCTGCGACAACTTCTCGAACAGACCAGCTGGGCTGATTTACCTGCCTCAGTCCGTGCACACACGTATACGACAAACGCAAAATGGAACTTCGATGACCCAATCACCAGAGATCGTTTGCTCAAAGTCATGCCACGTATTTTAAAGCATCCACTAACTTAGATACGTAAACGTAATTTGCTGCTCCCGCCAACAGGCATAACGTGATATAAAAAAATACAAAAAAAAAACGCCTTCGCTTACTCAGGATAATGAGTAGATGAAGGCGTTAATTTTTAATTTATATACAGCTTTCTTATATTGCTTCCACAAACGCTCAGTTACGTTCAGGCACCAAACTGTGCATAATGCAGACGGCTGTATACTCCACCCGCTTGAAGCAACTCCTCATGTCTGCCCTGCTCCGTGATTCCCTGTTCGGCAACAACAATAATGCGATCCGCATTTTTGATCGTAGCCAATCTATGGGCAATAACCAGGGTAGTCCGTCCTTCAGACAATTCCGCAAGGGATTGCTGGATCGCCGCTTCTGTCTCCGTATCCAATGCAGATGTAGCTTCGTCCAAAATTAGAATCGGAGGATTTTTCAGGAACATACGCGCAATGGACAAACGCTGTTTCTGTCCGCCGGACAGTTTCACACCGCGTTCACCAATTAACGTATCCATTCCTTCCGGCATGGAAGTGATCAGTGTTTCCATCTGTGCACGACGAGCTGCCATCCAGATTTCTTCTTCTGTTGCATCCAGCTTGCCATACGCAATATTCTCACGAACTGTTCCGTCAAACAGGAACACGTCCTGCTGAACAATTCCGATCTGACTGCGCAATGAATCCAGCGTCATGTCTTGAATCTCCTGACCATCGATCGTGATGCGACCTTCCAGCACATCATAGAAACGAGGCAGCAGACTGCACAGCGTTGTTTTCCCTGCACCGGATGGTCCTACAAGGGCCACGGTTTCGCCGGCGTGAATATTCAGATCAATCCCTTTAAGAACAGGCTCCTGGTCCGAATAGCCAAAGGTCACCTGCTCATAACGGATATCTCCACGCAGATGAGATACTGTAGTGGCACCCGGTCGATCTTCAACGTCCGGCTCCATATCGAGCAATTCCGTATAACGTTTGAAACCTGCAATCCCTTTTGGATACGTCTCAATAACGGAATTGATCTTCTGAATGGGTGTAAGAAACACATTGGACAGCATAATAAATGCAATAAACTGACCGTAGCTCATACTGCCATTAATAACAAACCATGTGCCACATACCAGCACAAAGAGGGATACCAGCTTCATCAGCATATAACTGATGGAAGAGTTCCAGGCCATGATTTTGTACGCGATCAGTTTGGTCTGACGGAAACGGCTGTTGTTTACAGCGAATTGTGCTTTTTCATGCTCTTCATTAGCAAAAGCCTGAACCACGCGAATACCACTTACATTGTTTTCTACACGTGCATTGAAATCTGCTATATCCCCGAACATTCGGCTAAATGCCTTGGACATCTTGCTGCCAAAATACAAAGATAGATAAATAATGAGCGGCACGATGATAAATGTTAACACAGCCAGATTTCCGTTAATGCTCATCATGATGCTGAATGCACCGATCAGCGTCATTACTGCGATAAATACATCCTCCGGACCATGATGGGCAATCTCGCCAATATCCATGAGGTCATTGGTCATACGAGAGACTAGGTGTCCGGTTTTGGTATTGTCAAAGAAACGGAATGATAACTTCTGTACGTGATTAAAGAGCGCTTTACGCATATCGGTCTCTATGTTAATACCAAGCTTATGTCCCCAGTATGTAACAACAAAGTTGAGGAACGAGTTTAATAGATAGATCGCGAGCAGGGCAAGACATGCCCATAATATCCAGTCCCAGCGTCCCCCTGGCAAAAGGTCATCCACGACTCTATTAACTGCCAGCGGAAAGGCTAGTTCCAGCAGAGCTACGAAAATCGCGCAGCTAAAGTCCAGAATGAACAGCTTTTTGTAAGGCCTGTAATAGGCAAAGAAACGGCGAAGCATGGACTGAAGTCCTCCTTATAGCAACCATACCACATGATTGCTTTCTATTTCGTTTTGCTCAAGAGATACAGGAAGTACGGGGCACCAATGATGGCAACCAGAATACCTGCTGGAATCTCTGAAGGCTGCAAAATTACGCGTCCCAGCGTATCTGCAACAAGCACGAGCAATGATCCGACTAATGCAGATGCAGGCAAAAGGAACTGATGTTTTGGTCCCACGAGACGACGTGCCAGGTGTGGGCCGATTAGACCCACAAAACCAATGCCGCCACTGACGGATACACATGATCCGGCCAGTCCCACGGCAGCAGCCAGCAGGATCAGTCTTTCACGCTCCACCGGTGCGCCGAGACCACTCGCTGTTTGATCACCCAGGTTCAGTACATTGAGCACACGGGCTTTATACAGAACAAGCGGCACAAGGACAATGAGAAACGGCAACAACGCCGTTACGAATTTCCAGTTGGAACCCCAGATGCTACCTGCCATCCAGGTGGCCACAAATTGATACTTCTCCGGACTGAGCCGAAGTGTTAGTACGATCATGGCTGAGCTGATTCCTGCCGCTACACCAATCCCTGTAAGCAACATGCGCGTAGGCATGAGACCTTCTCCCTTTTTGTAAGAGAGCACATAAATCAAAAATGCAGCAAACGTTGCACCGATCAGAGCCAGGATTGGCAGCAAAAATACGGGAGCCGCCGTTGTTGTCGGGAAGAAGGAAACAAACAACATAACAACCAATCCGGCTCCAGCGTTGATACCGAGAATTCCTGGATCAGCCAGAGGATTTCGGGATACCCCCTGTAGAATACAACCGGATAGCGCAAGTCCCGCACCAACCAGAACTGAAATGACGATACGCGGCAAACGGAATTCAAACAAGATCAGTTCCTGCTTAGCAGTCCCACCGCCAAACAAGGTCCGCATAACCTCAAGCGGAGAAAGCCGAGTGAACCCTGTATTCATACTGATAATAAAAGCCGTAATAATCAACGCACCAAGCACAATCATGACAATGGTGCTTTTTGTTCTCTTTTTGCGTTCTGCTCCAACCAGAGTTGAGGATTCCATCGTTACAGAGTCCTCCTTTCTTTACGCGCCAGATAGAGGAAGAAAGGTACCCCAATTAGGGCAACCAAGGCGCCAATTGGCGTCTCATATGGCGGGTTAATCATACGTGCAGCCAGATCCGCGAATACGAGCAGTAGACTGCCCATCACTGCGGAACATGGAATAATCCAGCGATAATCGACCCCAACCAATTTACGTGTGAGATGGGGAATGATAAGACCTACAAAACCAACAGCACCCACCACGGACACGGCTGTACCCGCGAGGATCAGGACAACAATCAGACCAACCAGCTTGATCAAGCCAGTACGTTGACCCAATCCAACGGCGATATCTTCTCCCAAGCTAAGCAGCGTAATGGAACGAGAGATAATAATCCCTGCAATAAGCGCCGCCAAAACCCAAGGGAACATGACCTCTAACTGGGACCACTTCGTCCCGGCTACACCGCCAGCTGTCCAGAAAGCGAGGTCTTGTCCAATTTTGAAATACAGTGCAATCCCTTCACTGAGTGCTGATAACATCGCAGACACTGCCGCCCCCGCCAGAACGAGCCGGAGAGGTGTAAGTCCGGATTTAGAAGCTGCACCGAAACCGTAGACCAACAGAACCCCCAGTCCTGCACCAACGAAGGAGTACAGAATGATATACATATATGGCATGCCTGGGAAAAAGGCAAAGCAGACAGCAAGCGCAAATCCCGCGCCAGCATTCAGTCCGAGCAAACCGGAATCTGCCAGCGGGTTACGGGTCATCCCCTGCATAATCGCACCGGCTACTGCGAAGCAGGCACCCACCATCGCTCCCCCAAGAATACGAGGTAACCGAATCTCCCATATGATCTGATGCGGAGTCAGTTCAGGATTAAAGTTAAAAATGGCCTCCCATACAACGCCCAGCTTAATATCTGCGGCCCCAAACGAAATGGATAACGCCATACCCAGCGCGAGCAGTAGAATCCCCCCGGTCAGGATCAATGTGGCAGCCCAGGGACGAGTGTGGATTTTGGCTGTCGGTGATTCCGTAGGTTGACTTGCCGGTGAAACTTTCGAACTCATATGCCCCCACCCTTGTTATGAGTGGTGTAGACAAATCCTATGTACATAACATTCACCTCTCTATTAATACAAAACTGATATTGATATTGATTCTCATTCCCATAGACCATTGTATGTCAACTAACTGTCGCTGGCAATGGACAAATGGGACATGTTTATTGCATAAATGAATTTTTGTACTAAAAAAAGCTGCATGGAGTATAAGAACTCCAATGCAGCACCTTGGTTATTAAAATGAATTAACGACTATGCACCGCAATCAATGCTGCCAAGACATCAGGCACATCCGTAATGATTCCCATTACACCCATGTCGATCAGTTCCTGCATCTGGGCAGGATCATTCACCGTGAACGGATGTGTTGCAATTTCCTGAGCCAGTGCAGCAGCAACTTCTTCTTGTGTTACAGCCAGCTTGTAGGGATGCAGAGCAGAAGCTTCCAGTTTGGCCGCATAATCATATGGGCGGTACAGCTTTTCCATATATAGAATTGCTGTGCGAATTTCCGGGGCAAGACGTTTGCATCTCACTAACGAAGCATGATTGAAGCTGGACAGAATAACCTGTTGTTCCATGTCCCAATCCCGAATCGCTTGTATCAACTTTTCTTCCATTCCTTTATAACTAACAATACCATTTTTCAATTCCAGGTTAAGTAAAATGTCTTTTCCCCGAACCAGATCAAATAATTCTTCCAAAGATGGAATGCGTTCTCCAGCAAAATCGGCATGGAACCAAGCTCCTGCGTCAAGAGTACGCAATTCTTCAATTGATTTATCCTTGACCCAGCCTTCTGCTCCAGCAGTGCGACTTAACGTCTCATCATGTATCAGTACAAGTCTACCATCACTGGAAAGCTGGACATCTGTTTCAATGCCTGTTGCTCCAAGCTGCAAGCTGCGTTCAAAGGCCACCATCGTATTCTCGGGACATACGGCGGATGCTCCCCTATGGGCAATATTTTCAAATCTTTTCATTCCAGCGCCTCCTGAGTTCAACATTAACTCTATGATTATCACTATAAACGCAGTTTGTCATACCTGTATTAACAGAGCGTTTAATTGTATGCTCTGTCCGTGTATAGGGCAACATCTTGGGGGCTGGGGATTCACTCATTTTGTGAACTCAATCTGTAACGCAGACATAATATAGTATCAGTCATAGACAACTGCACTCCGCTGTAAGGAGGTCGCCCATTGAAACCCCTAACGAAGAATAGATCTGTATCTTCCCAATCTTCCTCCAAAAAAGCTCCCTTACCCAGAATTTCTGCCAAAAGCAGATCCGGCAAACCTAGCAGCAAAACAAGAACGCCCCCCGGACCACGCCAATACATGAAAAAGGCATCCGTTCGAGGGCTGTCTGTTCCCGACAAAACAAGTAATCAATCATCTGTTATTAATGAACAGAGTCAACTGGATAAGTTGGCTTTTATCGCTGCCATCCTTGCTCTTATTGCGGCTGCTATTGGACTATACATTGCCTGGAGAACACTCAGTTTGCCGGGTGATACTGTGGTAACGGTCTAACCTCTCTTGCCCTGCTCTGTCTCTCTTTTCCCTAGAGGCGGAGTTCTTTTTTTGCAGACAAAAAAACCGTTCCCCTGAGACGCCGACCGTACCGACGTCTCTTTGGAAAGGCCATTTCTTCACCGGGCATTGCTTCAGCAACTATGTCACTGTCCCGGAATGGCTGACCGAATTACAGTACGAATGTACGAGAGATGATAACGAGCAGGATGAACAACACCAGAATCGCGCCTGTTGATGTCCATGCTCCACCGCCAAAGCCGCCGTATCCGTAACCGTAACCTGTGCCTTTGATTTCGCTCATGAGTGACACTCCCCTCTTTTAAGAAAGTACACTATAGACTATGTTTGGAGAGGGAACTTGCTTGGGCACATCGGAAAGTTTTCCGCTGGAGCGGGTAGTTACTTATCCTGAAGCTGAGACCACTTCTGGGTCAATTGTGCCGGAATATAGGAGGACATCCGGTTCAACAGTTCAGCCGGATCAGATTCAAGACTCCATAGACTGAGATGTGAAGTATTGGAGAATCCTTCATGCACGCTGTGCTCAACCATTTTCATCAACGGCTCATAATATCCGTTTACATTTAACAAACCGACGGGTTTACGATGAATGCCAATTTGTGCCCAGCAAAGAACCTCAAATAGTTCTTCAAATGTACCCATACCACCAGGAAGAGCCACAAATCCGTCGGATAGTTCAGCCATCGTTGCCTTGCGTTCATGCATCGTTCCCACTTCAATCAGCTGCGTAAGACCTCCATGTACGACCTCTCCTCGGAACAATCCAGTTGGCATGACACCAATTACTTCTCCACCTTGCTCCAGAGCAGCATCCGCGACTGCACCCATTAATCCCATACATGAACCGCCATAGACGAGTGCGTACCCATTATCGGCGATCTGTTTACCCAATTTAATAGCCTGCTGTGTGTAATCGGGGTGATTTCCCGGGTTGGAGCCTGCAAAAACACATATACGTTTCAATGGGTTTCACTCCTTCTCATGATCTTTTAGATTGAACTTAAGAATATTTACACTTGCCACTTCGATGACACTCTCTACGTTCTCGTATAAATATTTAGTTCAATTTATCTATTTTAATAATATATAACATGAATGTTATGGGTATGTACAACAGGTTAACAGAACCAATAGACAAAAAAACACCCGACCGTTTGCAGCCGGCCGGGCTCCCATAATTAGTACACATCATTTAGAAGGGGTTGTTACTGTTTACTATAAAGGTCGAACATTAAATCCATATGATCTTTGCATGAAATGAATATTAAATATCAATGGACTTATCGTATTCCACGTCGTGAGCGTACCACAAACATATGCTTGTCCTTGCGAAGTATCCGGCCGTCTGCAAGCTCAACCTGATCATCATCATGACGTATAATCGTTGTGGATAATGCTACAATTTTGGCCCGACGCCAAATCATAACCTGTGATTTGAAATAGATGGCATTTTCAAATTGCACGGCCTTTTTCATCACATATCCAACCTTATGCACCTCGGATCGCGCTTTTTTCAAGGGAAGGCTCTCTTCAGGCAGAGGCCGGATCATTGCGATATTGTCGAACGATACCTTGATCCGCTTGGGTCCGATTCGTACACAATCCGCTTCTTCATCCCACTCGACCAGCGTTCCTTTCAATGGCTCTCGTATGCCGGTTGCACGATATACGGCTACTTTCCGTCCTACCCAATGTCGCAATGCCATCGCCCCCCGTTTGTCTAGTTTTCCGGTATCGTCCAATCAATCGGTTCAATACCTTTGGAGGTCAAAAATTCATTGGCTTTGGAAAAAGGACGACTGCCCAGGAAACCACGATGTGCTGCAAGCGGACTTGGATGCGTAGACTCCAACACCAGGTGTTTATCCCGGTTAATGAATGCCCCTTTCTTCTGGGCATGACTGCCCCAAAGCATAAATACCATCGGTTCTGAACGTTCATTCAATGCCCGGATAACAGCGTCTGTAAACGTCTGCCATCCCAGTCCCTGATGGGAGTTTGGCTGTCCTTCCCGTACCGTCAGAACCGCATTAAGCAGCAGCACGCCCTGCTCTGCCCAATGAACCAGCGATCCGTGATTCGGAATCGGCAGACCCAGATCCGCTTGAAGCTCCTTATATATATTTTTCAAAGAAGGAGGAATGCGCACCCCCGGTCTGACCGAGAAACTTAATCCTTGAGCTTGACCTGCTCCGTGATAAGGGTCCTGACCGATTATAACGGCCTTGACCTTATGATACGGGGTCAGTTTAAGAGCCGAGAACAAATCTTCCTTGGGTGGAAAGATGGTCTGTGTTTTGTACTCGGCGGCGAGTGCATAACGAATGTTGTTGAAATACTCGGCTTCAGTCTCTTCCTGAAGTACCGTGTCCCAATCATTTTCAAACATATGTAAAGGCTCCTTTCCCTGATGAATACATATCCGTGCAGTCCACATAACGAACTGCCACCTGCGTGAGCCGCATCCTACGACTCATAGACTATCCACCATTTTAACATAACCGGGGACAGCAGACCAGAAGTGTACATCAGGGGATAGGTTACCTGTATAACTAACGTTAATTCAGAGTGACAATGGAATAGCTAACGCTGCAAATTGATGCGCTTTGATTCTGTACTATTCAGACTTGAACGGGTACGCCTTCATCTTTATTGACCAATAGAGTACTTATTCTTCTAAGTCCCTCTTCAAGAACCGAACGCGGACATGCCAAGTTTAGACGGATACACCCGCCTCCATTAGCTACAAACATATGCCCATCTTCAAGTAATACCCCCGCTTGTTCAGCGAAAAATAAAGGCAGGTTTACATTTGAGGGGATGTATGCCGTAATATCAATCCATGCCAGATACGTAGCCTCCGGAATATGAAAGACTGCCTGTGGCAGATAACGTTTCACATACTGATCCACAAAGGCAAAATTTTCGTCGAGATACGTTTTCAGCTGTTTCAGCCATTCGTCGCCATGTTCGTAAGCCGCTTGTGTTGCAGCAATGCTCAGCGGATTTTTGAATCCATAATGCCGTTTCTGCCAGATCGTTCGAAGTCCTTCATTTGCAATAATCACGTTGGAGAACATTAGGCCCGCCATGTTGAACGTTTTGCTTGGAGACATACAGGTAATGATTCGATCCGTATCCGGGAACAGCTTGGCAAGAGGTGTATGCTTCTTACCTGTACGCAGCAAATCACAGTGAATTTCATCCGATATTACCCACACGTTATGGTTCAGACAGATCTCACCCACACGTTGTAACTCTTCTGTTGACCATACGCGTCCAGACGGATTATGCGGATTGCAAAAAATACATAACGTGACTTGTTCATCACTGGCTTTGGCTTCAAAATCTGCAAAGTCTATTGAATAATGTCCCTGCTCGTTGATCAAATCTGAGCAAACTAGTTCAAGATGATTATGCTCTGCAGCCGATTTAAAATAACCATAGGAGGGTGTCACAATCAACACCTTTTCATTCGGTTTGCAAATATATTCAACTAATTCATATAGAGCAGGAATGATCCCATGTGATGTCTCCAGATGCTCCTTGGGAAAAGACCAGCCGTAGTATCTGTTCATCCAGTTGGAGACAGCTTCGTAGTATGCCGGATCGAACACCTGGGAGTACCCCATAATTTTCCGGTCCAAACGTTCTTTAACTGCTTCCCGTATTTCGGGAGGTGTGGCAAACTCCATATCTGCAATCCACATGCGAATAAACTCTTCATCCTTAAAGGGAAATTTCATATCTTCTGTTGCATTAAAAATATATTGACGGAAACCATCCGTATTCATGGCATTGGTTCCTGTGCGATCAATAATCTCATCAAAATCATATTTCATAGCCTTCTGCGCCTCTTTCTCTCTGATCTCCATCCTGGGATGAGGTTCTATAGATACATTATTTCATGGCTCAGAAGTTCCATCAAACGCAATACAATCTATTCAGAAGAAACAAATTGATCTTAATGTTTCTTCTGAATAGGTATTTTCATGAAAAAAGTGTTATATTTTTCGTATAGATTGATTTTACCAAGGGGTTTCACCTTTTCTCATATTCTTAAGAAACTTAAAAGAAGGAGATCCGATATGAACACCATCAACAAAGAAGTGGGCAAGAAAATCCGTAATTTTCGCAAATGGAAAGGATTAACGGTTCAGCAGCTGGCGGATCAGATTCACAAAAGTAAAGCTACTCTGTCCAAATATGAGAGCGGTGATATTACACTTGATGTGGTCACGCTGCATCAAATTGCTGATTCATTGAACATTCAGGTGGAGCAGCTGCTGTATATCGAGCCCAAGCAAGCCTCTCCTCTTATGAATACGGTACCGTCCAGCTTTTTCAAAAATTCCACGCGGTTTTATTCGTATTTTTATGACGGGCGCAATAACAGCCTCATTCGTTGTGTCATTGACATGATGGCACAGTCGGACGCGAATCGTTATCGAACCGTGATGTATATGAACGTCAAGAATTTTGAAAATTACCAAGAATGCGAAAATATGTATTGGGGCCACACCGAGCATTACGACACACTCACCACGCTGATTCTGAAAAATCAGGCTACACCGCTGGAGAATCTGTATATTAACATTCTGGCATCTTTTCAGGAGTCTGAGAAAAAGTGGGGATTGATGGCAGGTGTTTCCTTCCGCCCCTTTATGCCCATCGCTTTAAAAATGCTATTCTCTCGAACGCCCTTGCCTGAGAATCAGGAGTTATATAACGAGCTAAAAATGTCTAAGGAAGATCTGCGCACGTTAAAGATCTATAATATGCTCGCCGTCACCTAAATTTTCAACAGATGCTGATCCATCAGAGTGGATTAGAAGAGAACCGCCTGTATAACAAGAAAAGGGCGACAGTTATAAGCTATTACAGCTCATAAAAGCGCCCTTTGGGATCAGATGTTTATTACTTCACACTTCGACTTTGATGCATTATTCGATTAGTTCTTGATCAAATCAAGAGTTTCGTCAAATAATTGCTTCTGGTCTTCAATCTTGTTTTCATTACCGATAACACAGCGCTGCTGCTGTTCCAATATGGCGGATACCACTTCCGCAAAACCTACAATGTCACTTTCTGTTGTGCTTAGCACTTCATCCCGTTCTTTCTGAAGATCGGCTTCGGTGACATTAGACAGGTAACATTCCAGAGAGAATGATCCTTCGCCATAAGGCGTTCTTGGTGTATCGAGGTCCTGGATGGCGCCAATGATATATCTCGTCATTTCCCGTGTATCTGCTTTGAAATCCTTCAGGTATTGCGGCATCTCTTCATATACTTTGTATGTTTTTTCGAGATTCGGGTCGCGGTACGATGCTACATAACTGTCTCCGTTACGTCTGAAACCTGACATGCAGCCGTATGCTCCACCCTTGGCCCTGATATTGTTCCACAAGTAATCCAGAGATAGAATCCCCTGCAAGACACGCAGCGAGCCGGTGTACGAATACCCTTTATCGATATAATTACCTGTTTGAACGACATATTGGACTTCAGATGGAGATCTGAATCCTTCTTTGTGATGCACAGGTGTAAATGCCTCTTTTTCTTTGGCAACGTCCTGGGTGAACAGCTTCGCTTTCAAATCGGATACCTGTTTCTCCAAGCCCGCATACCCCTGATCATCTGCAGTGTAACTTACAAGCAAGTTTTCCGGTCTGAAAATAAAGCTAGTCAACGATTGAAGGCTGGTCGACAGTTCTTCTTTTCTTGCCTCAAAGTTCGCTTGAAGCTCCTCAAGCCACTGGTAAAAAGCGATGCCGCTAACTGCTTCCCTGAAGTTTGCGACAGCCGAATGTTTAGAGGTAGAACGGCCAATTCCCGCTGAATGCCCTCCGCTGATCAGATTGCGCTGCAAGTTGCCTTTCAACTGGGCAATAATTTCATATAAACGCTTCGAATCATCAAATTTGGACGTAAACACAATTTCTTTGATCATGTCAAAAGCAAATCCAAGTTTGTCATACAGTACTTTGGCGTTGAATTCATACGTAGCCTTGAAATCACGGTGCTCATGCGCGTTTGCATACGTGCCGATGCCACTATGAATACCCCCGGAATGAATGTGAATTTCATTCGACAATTCATTAAATGAGAAATTCTGAGTGTCGACGTAACCGAGCACACTTTTCAGCAATCCAACATACGGCAGCAAACGCCGTGGGACTTCCTTAATATCGAACAACAGTCTCAGATAACCGATTCCATTCGTATAGATGTTATGGTGCAGTACCGTTGTACCTTCGACCTGATTTACCGTCTGATACAGCGTGGATGCTTTCGGTTCAATATCCTCTATCGACAACGTCGGAATCACCTGCTGTTGTTCCTTGGTTGACGGTGCATTCTGGTACTCGGCGAGAGCCTCGGTTCTCTGAATGAGCTGCTGAATCTCTTCCTGACTCAGTCCCGCCTGAACTGATTTCAGATGTGCTTTCAGTGCTTCCTCTTTGCGTGCGTTCAATCCTTTATCCGGCGTGACAGCAACGAAAGAAGTATGTGTATTTTTCAATAAATACGTATCAATCAACTTCTCAAAGTAACCCTCGGTCATCTTCGTTCTGAGCTCGGCGAATACGTCATTTGCTTCCAAATGAGTAAATGGCGCATCGACATCATACAGCCAGCTTTGCAATGAGGAGAAACCGTAGATTAATCCTTTGGGCATTCTTCCATAATCCGCTTCGCGGTGGTTGAACTCATAGGAATTGATACCTGCGAGCAGCGCTTTTGGATCAAAACCTTCCTTCACCACACGCTCAAGCACCTCTTTTACCGTCCCCAGAAAATCTTCTTTGCTTGCCAGATTACTCTTCTTCAATCCAACGGTGAACACGGGCTGATACAGGCTGTCATCATACGTACCATACACATCTTTTGCAATGCCCTTATCCAGCAAAGCCTGCTTTAAAACCGCTCCTGGAGCGTTAAGCAGTGCATACAGCAAAATTTGAAACGAGATGTTTAATTCCTTGTCCAGACTTGTTCCAATAACCGCATTATAGGTCAAAAAGCTGTTATCCACTTCTGATTCGGTACTTCCGGCAGAATATGTCTTAACTGCGTCCACTCTTTGTCCGAATGCAGGCTGGAGCTGAATGGCAGAATCAATCTCAATTCGATCATACTCACTCAGATAGTTTTCATCTAACCACTGCAATTTCTCTTCCATATCCATATCCCCATACAAATAGATGAAGCTATTGGACGGATGATAGTATCTGGAGTGGAAATCCAGCAAGCCTTGATAAGTCAGATCGGGAATGGCATCAGGAAATCCGCCTGATTCACAGGAATATGTAGTATCCGGGAAAAGTGAATTCAGGACTTCTCTGCGCACAATCCGTTCCGGGGAAGAAAACGCACCCTTCATCTCGTTATATACAACGCCGTTATAGGTTAGCTCATCTTCAGCTGAGGTCAGGTTGTAATTCCAACCCTCCTGCAAAAATATTTTTTCATTATCATAAATATTTGTGTGGAGTACCGCATCCAGATAAATATCCATCAGGTTATGGAAGTCATGATCATTCCGGCTTGCAATCGGATAAATCGTTTTATCTGGATATGTCATCGCATTCAGAAATGTATTAAGAGAACCCTTTAGCAATTCAACAAAGGAATCCTTAGCCGGAAATTTCTTGGAGCCACAAAGTACGGAATGCTCTAGAATGTGAGCTACACCTGTATTGTCTTCCGGAGGAGTACGGAAACCGATACTGAACACTTTATTATCATCCTGATTGGATAAGAGTACAATTTTGGCTCCGGATTTCTGATGTTCCAGGAGATACGCATCTGACTTCAACTCTTCGATTCTACGTTCCTGTAGCACCTTATAGGGCTTAAGCTGTTTCAACATGGGTCGAGTCCTCCGTCCATTAAATTGTTTAGTTTGTTATGCAACCTTGAGTTATTCAAGTTCAAAGTTAAAGGTAATTTATGCCTACGGATAGTATACACCATCGATCCTGGGAATTCATAATGGGCAGCCCCATAGGCGTCATCTGATATGTATTATCGTTTTTTAATGTTTATGAACTGAATGGTACAGCAGAAAGTGATAAAAATTAAAATTTTCAAACAAAAAAAGATCGCATGAACAACTTGTTTAACAAGTGTCATGCGATCTTTTCTTAGGATGCCGAGGACCGGGATCGAACCGGTACGGTAGTCACCTACCGCAGGATTTTAAGTCCTGTGCGTCTGCCAATTCCGCCACCCCGGCATGGGTATGTATTTCTTGGCGACAAGAAATATCTTACCATGAAATTTATAGCTTTGCAATACCTTAACATAAAATAATCCAAAAAAAAATGAAACAGGCACTGCCAGCGTTAGCGAGCAGTGCCTAGAAAGTTCGAGTTGCGGTCCCGAACTTTCTTTAAACCATCTATATTAAGGGAGGTGTGAAATAAGAATACCTCCCCAACATTAAAGAAACCTAAAATCAGGCTTAAATTAAACTAAAAAAGAAGAATAGGTGCAATTCGGGCTGCCTCTTCCTCGCTGCATTCCACAACTACCAGGATATGCCCCTGTACCAGCCAATCTTCATAGTAATTAGCATCTTCTTCGGAGACACCTGCTTCGGTTAAGGTAAGCACCAGATCATCCGTCTCACTTCCAATCTCGTTGCCTGCAAGTTTGCGTACCGCTTTTCCAATAGACATCGTCTGATCCATCCGCTTGCCCAGACCAGCCAGTACCCCTTTAAGCACGCCTAATGCTCCATCTGTTCCTGCACCCTTCAGAGGTAGCGGCAAACCAGTTTTCTCACTTACCATTTCGAGATTGACCTGTTCTTTGGCTACCGCGCCCAAATATTTATCTGCTATGCCTTCCTCTTTCAATTTATTCAGCATGATAATGGCTTCGTGCTCCGTGCGTACAAGTCCGATCAGCAATTGTGTCATTATGCGTCCCCCTCCTTTTACCCTTATATAACCCCTGGCTGCTTCTTCAAAAACGGAAAACATGTAATAAGTCCTTACACCTATGTAAAATATAATTTCTGATCTGGAAATCTATACCTAGTTCTGATAGACTAGATAAAGAAGACAAATTAACCATTGAAATTATTGACATATCGGATTACTATTCCATAACCAGGAGCAATGACATATGAAAAAAGAGGTAGAAATTGCCATTCGGCGCAAACAACAAATTATTGTCCGTAATACAAGTGGGCAAACGGTAACTGGATTTCCGGAACGTACAGCCGATGCTTCCATTCTTTCCTTACGGACCGTCCACGGAAGCCTGTGGATTCCATTCGACGAAGTGGAACAAGTCACTCGTTTGTTAACTATCCGCTCTCATCATTTAAGTGGAATGCAGTTGTGTACGGCTGATCTGTAAACAGAGAACAAGTACTTCATGTATTTATACGTGAACTAGACGTGTTTATTTCGTCATTCATAAAATAAAACCAGACGCATCAACGTCTGGTTTTATTTTGCCTTTTACGGTATGCCACACTCTTTCAAAGCCCCAGGGCATATCTGTATCGATTACTTTCACATTCACAGCGTGTCGTTATTTCACCACAAACTTTACTCGAGTTCCATCCGGATATGTACTTAGTTGGTTTCCCACCCATGAGCCTGCACCACGATTATCTTTGGGACTAATATATTGGATATCCGCACCCGCTCCGCCTTCTGCACACATCGCCATAGGCCATTCATCCCGATCTTTCCCCTTCTTGACCGGAACACCTTTGAGAGATAAATCCCGATTACCTTCAGCTCCACTGCGATCAATGGTGCATACATCCGAATGTCCTGCCTTGATTGCTGTCTTGATATGATTGGCCGTTTCGGGATAGCGCTCTGCCGGGAATGTGATAGTATGATCTACACTCCCCTTGTTTCCCCCAAATTGGGACGGTATGTCCAGAGACCATTCTCCCCCAACCCATGCATAGAGAGCTACCATTAACATGGCCACCAGCGTCAATATCTGTTTTTTAAATCGTTGCCTGCCCTTGCTCTTTCTGCTTCTGCGTCTTTTACTCATGCTGTTTCTCCCCCATTCAACACTTGCATTATACCAGAACGCCAGTTCGCTAAACAATATAAAAAACATAAAAAAACAGCCGACACTTCACGGCTGTTCTGCATAAACTATCCCACGTTAGGAATCGCCTGTTGTCGAAGTAAAGGCAAGGTTACCTCAAACTTCGTTCCTTTTCCCTCGATACTCTCCACCGAAATTTGACCGTCCATCAATTCGAGCAACTCTTTGCAGATGGTGAGTCCAAGTCCGCTGCCGCCAAATTTGCGTGCATGAGAGATGTCTGTCTGCGTGAATGCTTCAAACAATTGATTGATTTTATTGTCCGCAATACCAATTCCGGTGTCTTGTATAGTGAATACCAGAATAACGGTATCTCCTCGCCGCTCCTCAACATCCATCTGTAATTGCACTTCACCTTGTTCCGTGAATTTAATGGCGTTACTGAGCAGGTTATCCAACACTTGTCGGAGACGCAGAGGATCACCCGTGAGTACATCAGGAGTAGTCAGATCCGCATGACAGAGCAAACGAATTTGTTTATTCTGCGCCGCAGGTTCATGCGTTTTAATAATCTGTTGAATCAGCTTCAGCGGCTGAAATTCAATTTGTTCCACTCTCATTTTCCCTCTGCCCAGCTTGGCCATATCAAGACTATTGTTGACAATGTTCAGAAGAGCCTCCCCTGACTGACGCGCAAGCTCCAGGTACTCTTTCTGCTCCTCACTGTTGTCACCCATGCCGACAAGTTCGATCATGCCCATAATCCCGTTCAGCGGTGTGCGAAGTTCATGGTTTAACTTCCCAATGAACTCCAGCTGTCCCCTACTGTTCATTTCTGTCAGCGAAGCTGCCATCCGCAACTGCTGCTCAGCATATTTCCGCTCTGAAATATCGTATTGAATCCCTACAAAAAACAAACATTCCCCTGAATCATCGAAAATAGGATCAATATTCAGTTCATTCCAGAATTTCTGTCCATGCTTCGTATAGTTCAGAATCTCCGTCTTGATTGACTGCTTCTTATTCAACGCTTCGCGGATATGCTGTACGGTTTCCGGGTCCGTATCCGGCCCTTGCAGGAACCGACAATTCTGTCCAATCGACTCTTCTGCACTATATCCGGTTAATTCACTAAAATATTCATTTACATACATTAGCGGAAAATCAGGCAAGGTGGCATCGACTACGGTCACGGAAGATTTAATTTTAGAGATAATAAATTCCCATTGTATAGCGAGTTGATTGTATTTAGTCATGCTTCCTCCTTCATCTCACCAAACTTTGTTGTATTCATACTCCTTATTCAGCTATTGATAACCCGATGGTATGTGATTATATAAAAACAATATAATTAATTGTAACATAGTTATTCAAGTCATGTGTTCCTTGGGTAATATCTGATAAATACATTCACAAATACTTATCATGTCATCAGGAGGGTCACTTATGAAATTTTTATTAATCGTCATTATTATTATTTTGCTTGTTTTCTTTTTCACAAGACGTAAACGTTAATTTTAATCCGGTCATGTAAATGAGGAAGGAAGATCGGGTATGCGAACCCTCTTTTTTATATTCATGACACTTTGTATCATTAATCTGTGCTTCCCGAAATTTGGCTGGTATTTGCGTTATGGCTGGATTTCCCGGGGAGAAGCTGAGCCCAGCAGACCATATATGGCGATGACCAGAATGACCAGTCTGTTGATGCTGCTTATCGCTTTTACGCTCGTTGTGGCTTGAATTATAGAAATCAGAATGGCAGCTGTCTCTTGGGACAGCTGCTTTTTGCTGCTTCAATGACGGGAAAATGACAACTTTGTTTGTGGTGCGTTTGCAACGATCCTCGTAATATATAATTATCGTTGCGGAAAGGACACCTTAGCATGAACATCGCATTTTATCCATATTGGGCTGCCAAAACGCTGCTTTCTCTCATTAATGTTATATATATCATGGTTATCACGACGTTTATTTACGGTCAGACCGGGTCTGTCCTTTACGCTGCGTTGTTTCCGTTCATTCAAATGTCAGCGCGTATCGTCGCAGGGTTTACTGCACCACTGCTTGTGAACCGTTTCGCATTCTCCAAGCTGATTATTAGCATTCCTTTAGCCAAAACACTGATGATTACCGGAATCGCCATTGCATTTACCGATCTCACTGCACACATTCCTCTCCTGCTTGTGGGAACAGCGATCCTCTCGTTCCTGGATGGATGGGAATCTCCATTAATAAACACATTAACTCCACGATTGGTTCAAGGAGAAGATCTGGTGAAGGCGAATAGTTTTCTCTCGTTCTCTACTCAGACCGTGACGATCATTGGATATGCGATGACAGGATTCATCGTGATGCACTGGGGCGCTTCACAAACATTCTGGGCGGCTACAAGCTTATCCTGGGCTGTCCTGCTGCTAATGATTACGATCAGTTCACTTACCCGCGATATTCAGGAGAAAGTCGAGAAATCGACTTCCAGATGGGATGTATTAAGGGAAGGTTGGCTTATTCTTTGGAAAAATCGGTCGTTGCGCCTGATAACGTTCATGGACCTGGTTGAAGGACTTGCAGGCTCCATCTGGATCGGCGCTATCACGCTTGCTTTTGTGAAAGAAGCTTTGGGCCAAGAGGAAGGTTGGTGGGGACTTATCAACTCCAGCTATTCTGCCGGCACCATTGTTGGGGGAATTTTGGCCATTGCCCTGGCCTCTCGTATACAGAAGCACCTGATCTCCAGTATGACCATAGGTTCTCTTCTCTTCAGCTTGCTGACCATCGCATACGGTTTAAACAGCCTTCCTTGGCTTGCTCTGGTATTGTGTGTGCTTATGGGTCCTGCTTATCAGATCCGCGATATTGCACAGCAAACTGCTTTTCAGAGTAGTGTGCCCGTCGAATTTTTGTCCAAGGTATACGCAGCGCATGGGATTGTTCTATCCACTGCCATGAGCATATCTACGGTAGTCTTCGGTCTGATCGCTGACCAAATGGGGGTTCGGCTGGTGTATTTGATTGGCGGTGCCTTATTCATCATTTCCTCCCTTTGCTCTTTCCGGTTAAATCGAATAAAAGAGTAAATGATTGAATCAAAAAAAGACGAGCACACATCTGCTCGTCTCCGCTGCTTCCGAATATCATCGGAGCAGCCATTTTATTCTCAATCCAATCGGTAATCTGTCAACGGTTTGCCATGTTTATAATACAACGCTGGTGACAGTATATTGAAGAAAATATGCACATCAGGCAAATCCGCTTCTTCCAAAATAACCTGCATTGAGGAAGCAATCCGATTATGAATCTCCTGATCACGTTGGAACATCAAGATCTCTACTGAAGCCGGAGAAGGAGTAAGGGCTTGTACGTCATGACGTTCTGCCTTCATTCTCTCCCGCGGAATATTGGTAATTAACGCAAATTGCTCCGTGATACGGGGTACAACTTCCTCCAGTTGGGGTCCTGTGAATCCTTTAAAACGAATAAACGGCATTGCTATCCCTTCAATCTCTATTATTAGTCTCTTATGTGATTTTAAGCACATTGTTTTCGGTTGTCAAATCTCTTTCATCATATCATTTTTTTCATAGAAACGCAGAAAAGCCCCGCTGAAGTCTCAGCGGAGCATTCACGTAACCATCATCTCACTTTGTTCTACAGTGGCTTACAGCCAGAAAGATTTAGTGATGATTACGAGCAGGATGAAGAGTACGAGAATTGCGCTTGTGGAAGTCCATCCGCCAAATCCACCAACATTGCCGCCACAACCGTATCCAACTTGACTCATTTGATTGGCCTCCTTTAAATTTCAAGGTATGCCATAACATATGTTGATTCGAATAAGAATGACCGGGCTATACGGCAAGCTAACCGGCCCAATCATTGTGTATTCTGTCAGTTGAATGATGCCAAAGGAATGACTTGAATGTTCACATGATTTCCTGATACTTCACGATAGAGGTCTGCTGTATTTTGCTTCTCCAGGACAATCAAACGAGTACGCGTATCGTTTCTGGACGCCAAGACCACTTGACCATCCGGGGCAATGCAATAGGCGATTGGTATTGAAATTTCACTGTCACGATATGAACCGTCCGCATGACTGGTCCCCATAACAATGCATTGATTTTGTATCGCCATCCACCGTGCTTCTTCAATCCACTCTATATACTGCTCTTCACTGAACATCCCCACACCAATGGAATGCATAATGATATCCACTCTGCCAATATTCTCATTGCGAAATCCTTGCAGCACCAGTTCGTCACATAACAATGTGCTTATGGTCCAGTCCTGTTCCTTAACGACCTCAGCAGCGGTATACTTGGCTTTCTCCAATACAGTCTCCCCAGCTTTGTTAATGATGATGGCACGGTCCTTGGGACGTTCATCCAACCTGCGATGACCTGACACAATCATCGTTCCATATACAGCCGCCAGACGTCTAGTCTCTTCCACATTCTGATTCAAGTAGCCCTCAGGAAAGAGTAACACATCCACTTCTGGATGTTGTTTCAATTCCGCCTCCAGCTGCAGCAATTGTTGTTCCAACCTGGGTTGTCCAATAATAATCTTCAACGTTTATCCCCCATTCATGAAAAAAACCGGTTCATACCTGTATCAGGTACGAAACCGGCTTAAAGGCTGCTGTACAGGCAGGATTCCTGCTCATCACACTTCGCTTCAAGAGTAATTGTCTTTGGAATAACGCTAATCTAACAATTACTTTTACAGTTTAAATGATATGTAGTTAGGAGTTTCTGTGTTCAATTCTATCATAAATCTCCTGCCCGTCATAACCTCGATCTGTAGCTATATCTTTCGCAAAAAGTACCATATCGCCAGCCGCAGCTGAATTCGTGCCCAACGCTCCCACAACCGCCGCAAGTGGATAAAGCAAACTGGTCAGAACCTTCTTCATGTACTCATCTCCTCTTCCGTATACAGGAAATTTTTGTGTGATCATCCTAATAATACGATGAAGAGAAGTAAGTTTCAATATTTTATAGTCATTCGAAGCTTTTCAGCAAATCCATTGCCTCTTCATGATCAGGTTCCAAAACCAGTACTTTCCGCGTGTAAGCCAGTGTTTCTTCTTCCAGTTCAAGTTCATAACAACACACGGCCAAGTCATACAGCACCGCTGAGTCCTGTTTACTCGAATCAGCATCTAACGACAGCTCCAGAAACCGCTTGGCGTCCTCATACATGTACATCCCATATAACAACTGACCTGCAAGGAATGCCACATCTCCTAGCCGCTCCATTACATAATATGAAGACCACATGATGTGGATTCCAGACTGAATATCAAGCATTTCCTCATCGCTTGCATCCGGTAGAAGGTTCGAAATTCGGTTGGCACTATGAATCAAAAACTCAGCATCATATCCGCCCAGACGCCAGAACGGTATAATCTGCTTCAGTTCCATTCGCTCTACCTGATGATCCATCCATTCTTTCATACTAAAGAAATCATCGGGTCCAAAACGTTCAACAAATCGGTGATACGCCAGCCGTGTGTTCACGTACCCTAACGGTTCGTCCACCATCAACATACATCCAACGTTCAGATCCTTGTAATGATGTGTTGTAAAGCGAGTGTGGGCTCCTTGCCCTTCCAATACATATTGAATGGCATGATAATTCGCCGTTAAAGAAAAACTCCCATGAAGTACGAATTCAGGCGGCTCAGCAAACTTCCAGTTGTCCAGTCGATGGTCCCCTTTGTCCGCAGTAATCAACACATATCCCGACTCAGATAACTTGTTTAATCGTTCGAGACAGGACAGACCGATTGCCGGGAACATAATGTGCGAATCCTCCAACTCTTCCTTGTACAGAGCGATAAGCCCTTGATAGGGATAGTCTTCTGCACTGTACTCAGGTGCACGGCGGTATTCATAACTCAGTATCATGTTTTGCAGTAACTCGGCAGGCTCCGAATGAAGAGGAGATTTTGGAGATTGGACGAGTACGTCACACTCATATATCTCACCCTCACCGACATAAATTAATTCCTGTGGAATGCTGTCAAAAAAGTAATTGGCAATCAACAGCAAAGGTTGCTTCAGATCGCCTGGTCGAATAACTGTATCCGCCACTACCAGATCCAACTCAGTGTCCTGTATCGCGTCAAAACGTGCAAAATCCAGTATTCCTTGGTCAATAAAGGATTGCATAGACGGATGCTCTCTCCAGCCCAATACATTATCTTCGACCAGATCGGTCATTACATATCGAAAAGCAGGCAGCTCCACGCCTGCAAAATCTTTCAACTCTGTCAGTTTGAGCAGAATTTGGTGAGCCAAGCGGCCTACGCCCGCTCCAAGTTCCAGAATGATCACCGTCTCAGCCGTCTTTCCTTTGTTGGCGAGATCTTGAAGAAAACCAAAAATCATCTCTGCATACGCCGTTGCAATCATGGGGTTACTCGTAATATATTGCGGAACCTGATTCTCAGTCCAAGCGTGCAGTCCTTTCTGTTCATAGTATGCCCGCTGCCAGTCCCATACCGGAGCTTCACTGAAGCGGAATCGTTGTCCTTCGTTTTGCATCATTGGTTGAAAACCTGCTTTCCATTCATAATTTCATCGACTTTTTGGACTTACAATTCCATGCACTCATAGACCGTTCCCTTAATCTCTAACGCATTATATCATAAACGATGCCTGATCCAATGAAGTGCTAAACCGCACTCCTGTAAAATAGAAAAAACCTACCTTTCTCAAGGTAGGCCATATTCGTTAATACATTTATGCTTCATTTATAACGAACTGTTGGCAAGGGCGCTCAAAGTTTAGTCCGAATACAAGACTCCATCAAAGTTCTCTGGACCTACACGAATCGTACCCAGCAAGTTAGAGCTGACGAATGCAGTGTACGTCAATTGAGGTGTGACTGGTGGATTGAAATCATCCGCAGAGAACGTAATGATCTGAGGAGCCAGAATGCTCAAGCTGAACGTAGACGTTGCAGAATAGATGACAGGGTCCGTTGCCAAGGTTCCTCTGACAATCGTTATCGTTATTCCAACGAGGGCCAAGGGAAGTTGAACTGAAACGGTTCCTTTGAATTGCACCCTCGGATTAGCACCAATACCCGCGCTAGTTACAAGTCCAATCTGGCCAAATAATTGTGGCGTATTAGTAACAAGAATCGGTATTGCAATGGAGTTCGCCAAACTAGCATTCTGGGACGTTCTCGCATCAATAAATTGGCTCATGAAATCTACCTCCTATTGTTTGGAATATGATAGTATATGTGAGATTTCCTATATGGCATGGACAGACACTGATATTCTGAAAAAAGGGCACACTAAAAAGACACTGCCCGTATTGCTACGGAAGTGCCTCTATCGTTTATCTTTCAAATTTTGCAAAGTAGCGGCTTCAATCTGATTGAATATACTATCTTCAATTTTGGATATTCGTCATTTTAGAATAACTATTCAAGTTTATGCTCGTTTTTCTCCAATTTCTCTTTTAATAATCGAATCTCTTGTTTCAAACCTGAGATTTCCTCTCTTAAACCAGATCTTTTTATTGCCATAGAAAACACAGCATATAAAATCAGACCAACCAAACCAATGAAAATAAATATAGTTAAAATCCCTACAAAACTGACAGCACTAGCACCATTCATAACTTTAAGTTGTCACCACCTTTACAACATATATTTTAACAATGATACCATATATTTATGGTATCAGTTTCGTTTGCAAGTTCGTTCACATGAGCCTGTCAAAGAAAGCTCCGTAGCATTGTGCCAACAGAGCTTTCTTACCGTTGTTTATTTGAAATATTCTCATCATAACTTGGAATTCATCAACTTCCAAAATAAACGTCCAATTTTCCAGTGGGCGGTGTGGTTGCCATCCAAACTGCTGCCAAATTATCGGGAGCATACGTTGTAGCGGTGATATAATCACCAATTAATACTGTAGGTGTAGAGGAATTGCCATTAGGATTAAATGAAGTCGTCGTGAGTCTGCGATTTGCGAAGGTTGCTCCTCCGTCAAACGATTCAGCCACAAACACATCTAAAAGAAACCCATCAATTTGATTGGAATAATAAATAACCCTTACAGTTCCTGTGAATGGCGATACGGTGATGGAGGGGAAGAAATTTTGTGATCCAGCAGGTGCTCCGGTAATGCTAACGGGATCTGACCATAGAAGCCCATCCGGTGAACTGCATAGGAAAATGTCGGTGTATCCATTCCGCGCATCATTCCAGGTTGCATAGACCGTCCCACTAAAGGTTCCATTGGATATGTCAGCTCCCAAGCCCAGGTTCGTCTGAACTCGAAAAGCATAATTCGTGACAGGTAAGGGAGATGGTGCAGGCACAACAGAAGCGATCAACGTGGATTGTTGTTGAATAGGTGGCTGAAACGTAGCCCCTCCATCGTACGAGATGCGAAGTAAAGCGTACGGACTGTCCGGACCCGTAGTAATATATCCTGCATATACCTCACCTGTAAAACCTATAGCTATAGCACTTCTATCATGAAAACCTCTCGGGCTTGAAATTCGGCTTGGAGTCTGCCATGTTGTACCCTGATCTAATGATCTCTGCAAAAAAATGGACGATGCCAAGGTAGCAAGAGGTGTGTACCCCACATACGCGTTGCCCCGATAAGGACTTCCAGGTGTTCGATCCACTGCAATATACGGTTCATCATTATGAACGATAAGACCATATCCCCTGTTCACAAACACGGGAGGAGTCCAAGTCACCCCATCATCTAGGGACGTGTAACTAATAATTGTACCGTCATTATCACCGTTAAATATATGGACTGTCACTATGAAAGTACTCGGAAATGTGTAATCAATTGTTGGTGCTTCGGCGCCAGCATATCCGGCTGGTTGCTGCAAAATTGTCGTTGTCCATGTCTGCCCAGTATCAATTGAACGGTAAAACCCAATGAGCGTAGGGCCTGTACTTGTATCTACTGCAACCGCACACATGATATTGGGAAGCAATTCGTTGGTAGCTATAGAAGGTTCGAACTGATTTCCACCAAGTGCTCCTGTAATATTTACAACGGGCAAACCACTCACCTCCAATTCGTAAGTTAAGGAATATTCGTAAATCGGTCAACCCATATCATTTCAGACTGTAAAACGCGTTGAATAATCTCACCCGTAGAATCAATGCCGTACACATGAATGATCGTACTCGTAGCACTAAAGTAGTCCGCTTGGACTTCATAAAAAGCTGCACCATTCAGCGCATAAATCAAGGTCCGAGAAGCTTGGGGTCCTAATTGAAATAAATCGTGCCCAATTGGAATTCTGGCATTCTGAGTAGTGTCCCACTTAAACGCTTCAATCTCGATATTCACAGGAATATTAAGTGAATCATTTAAACAAGTTACAAGAATCTGAGTAGCCATACTTGCACCTGTTGGTGAATTGTAAATCAATCCTGTAGAGTTTGGCAATCGAACCATCCCTCCTCTTTGAACCGCAAATTAACTACACTATTTGTACGCGCCTATCATTTAAAGTAGTACCGGTTCTTTGTTAAAGGAGAACACAATAAAAAAGCCTTGATAAAACAGCAAAGAATGATGATGATCACCATCGGGCTTTTGCAGGCTTGTTCCAGGCTCAGTTAGTATTTATTTTGAGTTTGTAACAATAGAAAAAAACCCTTGCTACGCAAGGGTTTTGAGAGAATGGGCCCTACAGGACTCGAACCTGTGACCAATCGGTTATGAGCCGACCGCTCTAACCAACTGAGCTAAGGGCCCTGAACAAAAATGTATAACGTTCAGATGATGGCTGTGAATCATCCAGTAAAACTAAATTGCGGGGGCAGGATTTGAACCTGCGGCCTTCGGGTTATGAGCCCGACGAGCTACCGGGCTGCTCCACCCCGCGTCAGTAAGAAATATTAAAACAGCGACTTAATTAATATACACCATACCTACCCATTAAGTCAAGGGGTAATGTTTAGGGGATAAAGCGTACACCATATCTCCCCTTTTTTGAACGATATACTTCCACTTCAGCCGGCTCGTTATGGCCATAAATCCACCCATCCTGCTCCATCCGTTTTGCAAGACACCCTGCCTGAAATTTTGTTGCATACAATTTGCTGAAATATACCCAGTGCATTCCACTCGTCCTTTCTTGAAGTCATCATTTATCCCTGCTTTTGTAGAATACCCCAATTCCATAAAAATAGCCGCCGAAGATATAAATCTCCAGCGGCTGCATCTATGATTTTATTACAAGATCATCTAACTTTTATTGAAACGTGGCTTTAGGGTTCTTTTTCAATTTCTCCAGCATCTCGTTCCCTTTGGCTGCCCATTCACCAAGCGCTTCTTTTGGTGTTTTTTTGTTCGCAAGAACTTGATTGAAGTATTCCATACCCTTATCACTTACTTGCCACAGGTTCGGCATTTTTTGATACATTTTATCCAAGTTCGTATTAGTCGGAGGTACAGGTTTCAATGTATAGAATGCCTGAATGTTGTAATCCAAACCATCCTTCGGTTTAATGAAGCTTTTCCGAGAAACCATCTCGTAACTGCTGCGCGCTTTGATCTTCGCCCAATCTTCACTGTTCATATACTTGATCAATTCCCACGCATCATCAGGGTTCTGAGCTGAACTATTAATGGCCATAAGGTTGCTCAGATAAATATTGCCTCCAATTTCAGGAGCCTCCGGATGCACTGGAGGAGTGACAACATCCCAGTCTACCTTCGTAAAACCTTTCATTTTATCCGCATTTTTATTGGCATCAATCAATTGATTAATGTAACTGTAATCTCCAATCACCATGGCTGTTTTGCTACTCAGGAACAGATCACCCTGAAGCGGATTATAACGTCCACTCTCATCCTGATTATCCTGCGGTTCGTCTCCTTTAGGGATGACTTTATCTAAGGCGAGTTTGCTTATCGTGCTCCATACTTTCTCCCACTGAGGAGAATCTACAGTCATTTTCTCCGCTTTGTCATCAAAAATTTTCAGCTGCAAAGAGTTATAATACTGCGACATCGTATAGTATGGAGAACCGCCTTGATAGGTACTGAAAGAGAAACCAAATACATGGTCTTTTCCTTCACCTTTGGTAAGGCGTGTACCCAAGTTGAAAATATCATCCCAAGTCATGTTATCCGTTGGAGGCTCAACGCCTGCTTTTTCAAACATACCCTTGTTATAGAACAAAGCTGAAGAGGAAAACGTTGGCGTCAAAGCGTAGATGCTCTGATCTCCCAAATCCTTGATTCCTTCGAGAACACTTGGCACAATATCCGTAGTATCAAACTTGTCTTCCTGCATCAGTGGGTCCAGTTGTTTCACCATGTTTTCCTGAATTAACGACTTGACTGTCGCCGTATCAGCCACGATGACGTCTACCGGGTTATCTCCTGTCATAATCTTCTTCAAGCTTTCCATCGTATCCGGAATGTCCTGCTGTTCTTCCTGGTTACCATACCCATACATGCTGCCCTGATCTACCGCTGGTACAACTTCAATCGTTATATTTGGATGTGTCAGTTCAAAAGCATCGGTAAACTGCTGACGGAAATAACTGTCATCCTGCCCCCCCCATAACGTCGCTACACGCAGTACACGCTGCTCGTTATCCTTGGACTCACTCGCTGTACAACCCGCAAGCAGCGGCAAAGCCAGACTGGCTGTAGCCAGCACGGCTAGCACCCGTTTTCCCCAAAACCTGTTCTTCATCTCCCAATTCCCCCTCTAAAATTATCTTGGCGGTGTAATGACAATACGTTCACCGTCAAATTCCAATGTGGCACGATTATCAATGGACAGCGCCTCCAGATACTCCTTGGGCACCTGAAGACGTCCCGCCCGGTCAATAATGACAAAAGCTTCATGAATATCCGGGGCTCCAGCCTCCGATAAGCCATGTTCGTCATCCAGATTCGGATTGCGTTTCACAAACTCGGTGCTAGTCAAACCGTCCCGAATCGCCACGATGCGGTCCACCTTACCAGCAAGGGTTAGATCATGAGTAACAATTACAATCGTGACCCCGAGCTCCTTGTTCATTTTGCGAAAAATGCCCATGATGGTATCACATGTCTCTGAATCCACCGAACCTGTTGGCTCATCGGCAAGCAGCAGCTTGGGGCGATTCGATAGCGAGATGGCAATTGCCACCCGCTGCTGCTCCCCACCGGATAATTGATGCAGCTTGTTGTGCATGCGATCCTTCAGTCCAACCCACTCCAGCAGCTGCATGGCATAGGCGCGATCTCTCTTGCCTCCCAAAATCATGGGCGTTTCCACGTTTTCCAGTGCTGTAAGGTATGGCAGCAGGTTACGGCCGTTATTTTGCCAAATGAACCCTACGGTATGACGTTTGTACTCCACCAATTGGGCATCTGTCATTTTCAGCAAATCCCAATCCCCGACAACGGCTGTACCAGCTGTTGGACGATCAAGTCCACCCAGAATGTTGAGCAATGTGGATTTACCACTACCACTGTTACCGATAATGGCCATCATTTCACCTTGATTGACAGTCAGATTGAGACCTTGAAGGGCAACGACTTCCACATCGCTGGATTTAAAAATTTTGACAAGTCCTTCGCATTGGATCACGTTTACCTCTCCTCTCCCATTTTGACTGCCTGGTGAACACGCAGCCTGCGGATTTGCCACAGCAGCATCGTTGCTCCAATGATCAGCATGACCACGGTCACGCCATACAGTTGCAACATATCTTTCTCTTCAAATACAATTCGGAACGGAGGTACCTGTGCGGACACATTATCTGTCGTTTGCAGGAAGGGCAGGAACAGACGGCTGGATACCTGACCAATGCCAATACCAAGAATGATGGACAGACCCGCCGTGAACACCTGCTCCAGCAGCAACATACCGCTCAATTGCGCCCTGGATAACCCCATTGCCCGCAGAACACCGAATTGTACTACACGCCCGGATAGATTGAAGAACCAGTACAGAATGTATCCGATCAGGGAAATAATCACCGACACAAGGAATCCGAGACTCAATATGCCGAACACTCCCCCCCTTGACGGATGTTTGCCCTGGGATACCAGCTCTGTACGCACATCGCGCACAGACGATAACTCAATGCCTTCAGCTGCAAGTTTCTCCATCAAAGGAGCGACTTTGGCATCCGGCTCCATTTTCAGCCAGACCTCATATGGAATCAGAGGCACCTGATCATAGATGTAATCCAGATTGGCAATGAAAAACGGCATCTGATCCGGGTACTGGGCAGGCCAGTAAGGTATAATGCCAAAGACCACAAATTCAATCGCCTGGCCCTGTACACCAATGGAGACGAGGTCTCCGGTTTTGAGCTTGAATTTGTCTGCAAATTTGGAAGAGATCAATACGGCCCCTTCATATTTTCCAAGCAAGTCAAGGTACTTATAAGGATGAGCCGGGAACAGATCGTTGCGGAACCACGCCACTTGGGCAAAATCCACATTGTCGATCCCCACGAGCATTCCCTGTCCACCTGATTTGCCAGAGACAATAATATTGCCTTTCGTTTGCAGCACTCTCGCTGCATGTTCGACACCATTCAGGCTGCGGAACACTTCAAAAGGTGGCTCGGAATAGATCATCTTCGTGGGTTGTGAAGTACCACCGCCCCCACCTGATCCACCTCCACCACCGTTACCGCCGCCTCCAGAACCACCACTACCGTTTCCTCCACCCTGTCCACCGCCTGAACCTCCGTTTTGTCCGGAACCCGTTGGCTTAACCTCAGGTGTGCCTTCCCATACCGTCTGCATAATAACATCCGAACCATAGCGATATAATGTACGCTCGGTTGAGTTCAGATCAATGGTACGAGCCGCCGCCGAGTTATACACACCGAGTCCGAGTGTCAATACAAGCAGGATCATCAAGGGATAATAAGAAGATGATGAACGCGAAAGTTGCGTCAGTGTCAGATACAGTGGAACCGGGAGAAACTTACGCCCAATCAGCTGTATCAGCTTCAAAATCCACGGGAACAACCGTAAGAAGAACAGTCCCAGTGCAAAGATCGCGAGTGCCGGTACAAAGAACAGAAACGGCTGCACCTGAAGCTGATCTGTCGTCATTCCGGTCTGGAACGTCAACATTTGCCGTTCATAGAACAAGTAGTATCCATATCCGGCGAGCCCCAACAGCGCGATATCCAGGAACCAGCGCTGCCATACCGGCGCACGATCTGTACGTGCTTGCCGACGCTTAGCCGATACAATCGTGGCCCGCGCATAGGTTACTGCCGGAATGAGCGAGGCTATGATTGCCACTAACACGGCGATAAGGCCAAGCAGGATGGCTTCCTTTGATATTCCAATTGGAATGGATTTCCGATCCACGAACGACAGGAATCCGCTCGCTGAACCGATGCTTTTCGCCATAAACCATCCAAGAAACGGGCCGATGACAAGAGCAATCGCTCCCAGGAATATACCTTCAAGCAGATAAAGAGAGAAGATCTGCCGGGCAGAAGCTCCGCGACTGCGAAGAACCGCGATGTCACTTTCCTGCTTTTGTAGTGACTGTCTAGCATTCATGGCTATAAAATAAAAGACCATCGCAATCATCGGTGCTGCCAATGTGAACAGCATGGTCTGCAATTGCAGACTCTGACTACGGAATTGTTTCAACAGATCCCCGAAGGTGATGTCCACTTTCGTATCCTTCAACCGCTGATACAGATCGATATCCAGCCTTTCCAGCACAGAGGTCAATCCCGAGAGCTGGCTCGTTTGAATCTCTTTCAGATCAAATGCATAATACCAACGTGAATTCTGAAGAGGGATCCCTTTTTCCTTTAACAAAACATTATTAAATACCGATTCATCCACATATAGTCCATTCATCATACCGTCAAATCCCTGTACCCAATACGGGCTGCTAGGATCATCGGCTTTGAAAGAACCTATAATCTTCACACGCAACGTAATATCGAGACCGCTGTAAATCGGATATTCCAGAACATCTCCGATATGCAGATCGTTACGATACATACCCTCTTCGAGCATAACCGCTTCAATCGTATCGTCCTTGACCTGGTTGCCCGGCTTCACTCCCGCAGAATAATTAACCTGTGCATCCAGGCCTGTCATCGTACCCAGACTCATGCTGCGGACCCGGCTGGCATCCACTTTCGTTGGGTCTTCCGGGTTCACTTCCGTGCTGCGGATGGAACGGGAGTTCACATACGTATGAAAAGGAAATCCGATGTCACGAGGCACATCCTCACGAATATATCGATCCACCTCTTCCAGACCACGTGTGTCTGTCTTCACACCACCAGGTGCCTGGTAACTCATGAGCAACGAGCCGGCTGGCAGTCCCTCACTGTTATCCTGCAGCGTCTGGGCCACGACCCGCTTCAGCGCACCATCGGCATACATTGGAATACTAACGGTGAACGCTACCGCCACAATCAGTCCGATCAGTGTGCTGAACGTCATCCAGCGAGTGTTCCACATCTTGCGGAACAACAGTCGAAGCAATGGCAGCCCCATTAGCGGCCCACTACTTTCTGTCCAACGGTCAGACCTTTCAGAATCTCCACATCCGTGGATGTCTGCTGCCCGACTTCTACGTCCACTTCACGCTTGCTTCCATCACTCTCCACCACTTGTACGTACGTTCTTGAACCGATGGAGCGCAGAGCGGATACAGGAATGACAATCGCGTTCTCTGTACGCTGCGTGACAATTGACACCGTTAGAGGTGTACCGCGTTCAACACCCTTCGGCATTTTCGCCAGCGAGACGATCACATATTGATCCAGACTTTCTTTTGCTGGAGGCGTTCCGCCTTCCCCTGAACCTCCGCCAGTACCACTTCCACTTCCCGATGCTTGGGCAACAGGCATCACTTTGACTTTGCCAGCCACTTTGCCTGCGCCATTAATGTCCACATCCGCCTTCATGCCAGCCGAGAACTTTTCCAGATCTTCCTTGGCAAACGTAGCTGCGACAACCAGGTTGGATGTATCTGCTATGGTCGCAATCGGGTCATAAGCTTTGACAGCCGCGCCCTTCTCCACCTGTACAGCAATGATTGTTCCACCGAATGGAGCGGTCAAAGTGGCTTTACCCAACTGATCCTCCAGATCGGCGAGTTCCTGACGTAGCTCTTCAAAGGCAATCGTGGACTCTTCGAACTCTACCGGGTCCATCTCATCCCGTTTGCGAAGCGTTTCCTTCATTTGCACTTCCGATTTGCGAATCTGCAGGTTTTTGGCCCGGATTTCCTTCTCCACGCTCTCTACATCAAGAACAGCGAGAAGTTGACCTTTTTTCACTTTATCCCCTGGTTTTACATTCAACTCTTTGATATGCATACCGTCCAGCGTAAAATACACCTTTTCCTCCCGCTGGCTCATCATCTTGCCGCTTCCGCTTACTTTCTTCTCCAACGTCTCCGTCCGAACTTCATATTCCGGCTTCTTGGAGATCGTGGGCGGTGTAATCGGCGGAAGTACTTCTTCCTCTGTCTCAGCCGGCAGCAAAGAGCAGCCGGACATCGTTGCAGCCACTATCGCACTAAGCACAATAAGCGCTGCGCGTTTCCCCCTCTTCGGAGCGGCCCCTTTACTTGATAAATCTGCCGTCCGCCATTTCATAAACATGGTCCGCAACCTCCAAAATCGTAGGATCGTGTGTAGTCATACAGATCGTTACTTGTTCAACTTCAATAATATTGCGAAATACAGCCATAACCTGTGCTCCCATTTTGGAATCGAGTTCTGCTGTCGGCTCATCCGCGAGCAATAATCTCGGTCTGTGGGCTATCGCCTTGGCGATGGCCACCCGCTGCTGCTCTCCCCCGGACATCTCGAATGGACGGTGCTTGACCCGTTTGGTTAGTCCGACCAGATCCAAACAATGACCTACCCTGTCCTTCCATTCCGAACGCGGCACGTCCGCCATGCGCAGCGACAGCTCTACATTTTCCCAGGCAGACAACAAAGGCATAAGTGCATACGCCTGAAAAATAAAACCAATTTCTCTGCGCCGCAAAGCGGTCCGCCGCCGGTCGCCCCAATCCTGAAGAGGCTGGCCGGAGAACAGAATATCTCCACTTGATGGCTGATCCAGCCCACCCAACATATTGAGCAGCGTCGTTTTCCCTGAACCTGACCGCCCTTTCAACATCACCAGCTGTTGTGGGTTCACTTCCATATCGATGCCTTTGAGCACATGAATAATACGGCTACCCGTCTGGAAACTGCGATGAACATTGCGAACCTCCAGCACAGGTCCGTCATATGGAGGCAACAGATCCTTCTTGGAGGACTTGGACTTCACTTCAGGTTCAGCTGCTGCAACCGCAACTTCCTCCTGGCTTGTTTCACTGGTTATGTCGTGCGGATCGATGGATGTATTCTGCGGTTCACTTATGTATGCCGATTCCTCCTGCCCGACTGGTTCCCTATGCTCCGTTTGTCCGACTGCACTGTCCTCGCCTGACTGGCTCTTGGCAGGTCTGATTTTGGAAAATAAATTCTTCATGCCAGCAATCACGCTCATCCTTTCTTCATATCCCGTTCACTTCATCAAGACACTAAAAATAGAAATCTATTCCATACTACACTGCATTATAAACGACGGATCACAACTAAAAGTTACAAGCTTTTTACAACGTTCCCGTGAAAAAGTTAATATTTTGATGAACAAACGAAAAAAGCACCCCAACGAGCGGGATGCCTCTTGAATATTCGATGAATTTGCCTCTATGGCGGCAATCATTACAATTTTGATACCGTTCACAAGCAAACCTTTCAATCCGGTGTGAATGATATTATTTACCAAATGAAGAAGGATCTTCACGCCAGGATTTGAGCAGTTCAAAATCACTTTCCTGGATTGTACCCTCAGCCAAAGCTACATCCATCAGAGCTGTGTAATTGGACAGAGTTTGCAGCGGAATTCCCGCTTCTTCAAAAGCCTTAATGCCTTTGTCCAGCTGATAGCTGAAAATCGCCAGTACTACCAGTGGAGTGGCCCCAGCTACACGTACTGCTTCAGCGGCCTTGATTGAACTGCCACCTGTCGAGATCAGGTCTTCAATGACAACAACCTTCTGCCCCTCAGTGATCAGACCTTCAATCAGGTTCTCTTTGCCATGTCCTTTGGCTTTATCGCGAATGTAAGCCATCGGCAGATTCAGCTTTTGCGCCACCCAGGCAGCATGTGGGATACCCGCAGTTGCAGTACCTGCGATGACTTCTGCATCGGGGTATTGATCACGAATGATCGCAGCAAAAGCTTCAGCGATGTCGTTACGAATCTCGGGATAAGACATCGTTAGACGATTATCACAATAGATTGGTGATTTGATGCCGGATGTCCAGGTGAATGGCTGCTGCGGACGCAGCGCCACCGCTTTAATTTTCAACAGTTGGGAAGCAATATGGTTAGGAATCTCAGTAAGTTCGATCATGCGTTCAACATCTCCTTCAAAATGGTTTCTGCCGCTTCACGCGGATTGGGAGCGCCCGTAATTGGTCTGCCTACAACAATGTAATGGCTGCCTCTGACAATGGCTTCACCTGGCGTCAGGACACGAGTCTGGTCTCCGAGTCCACTTCCTGCTGGACGAATGCCTGGTGTGACCGTGTGAAAATCACTGCCACAGGCTGCGCGGATCGCCGGTACTTCCAGCGGGGAAGCAACGACGCCATCGAGACCTGCCTCATGGGCCAGTCCTGCATAACGGACTACTGCTGCCTCAACGCTGCCCTGGATGCCGATCTCGGTATTCATCGTTTCCTGACTGGTACTGGTCAGCTGGGTAACCGCAATAATCTCAGGTCTGCGAAGAGAAGGATCAGCAGCCAGAGCCGCCTCTGCACCTTCACGGGCAGCACGCATCATGCTTGTACCTCCAGCTGCATGCACATTGAACATATCCACTCCCAGACGGGTGATACTTTCAGCACCCCCACGAACCGTGTTGGGAATATCATGCATCTTCACATCAAGGAATACCGAGTACCCCTTTGACTTCAACTCACGAATGAAGTCCGGACCAGCGGCGTAAAAGAGCTGCATGCCCACCTTCAGATAGCAGGGAATGCCTTCTAAAGCTTGTACCAATTCCTGTGCTTGCTCTGCTCCCGGATAATCGAGTGCAACCATCAGACGACCAGCCATTTCGTTGAAATTCGGGTGATTCATATTCCAGCGCTCCTTCCAAAAGCTTGATTTTTCCGTTTTTGCCCGATATAAAGGACATCCCGCCAGCCCGAAGGCTGACTGATGTCCTTGATCAGTGACAAATCGTCTTATTTATTGTACAAGAGCTGGCATAGCCTCAGAGGAGAAGTTGATCGTTTGCAGCATGATCAACAGGGCACGGATCGTATCCAGTGAAGTCATACATACAATGCCGTTCTCTACCGCTTCACGACGAATACGGAATCCGTCACGCTGCGGGGTTTTGCCTTTGGTCAGCGTGTTGAACACAAAGTTTGCTTCGCCGCTGCGAATCATATCGAGAATGTTCGGCGAACCTTCACTTAATTTGTTTACCGTCGTCACCGGAATGTTCGCTGCTTCAAGCGCAGCTGCCGTACCTCCGGTAGCCATGATTTTGTATCCCAGTCTATAGAAACCTTCAAGCAGTGGAACAGCTTCCTCTTTGTCTTTATCGGCTACCGTTACCACGATTGCTCCGGTGGCTGGGATCTTCATGCCTGCACCGATGAGACCTTTGAACAACGCTTTAGCGTAATTCGGGTCACGACCCATAACCTCACCTGTGGATTTCATCTCAGGTCCAAGCGTTGGTTCCACACGACGCAGCTTCGCGAAGGAGAAGACCGGAACTTTTACGGAAACATGATCCGATTCAGGCCACAGACCGTCCACATATCCGAGGTCTTTCAGCTTCACGCCCAGAATGGCTTGTGTTGCCAAGTTCGCCATCGGAATGTTGGTTACTTTGCTCAGGAAAGGTACTGTACGGGATGAACGCGGGTTCACCTCGATGATGTACACTTCACCCTTATGGATAACAAACTGGATGTTAACCAAACCGATCGTTTTCAGTTCTTTTGCAATCTTGATTGTAATCTCTACAATTTTCTCTTTGAGATCCTGGGACAGGTGCTGTGGCGGATAAACCGCGATGGAGTCGCCGGAGTGAACCCCTGCGCGCTCGATATGCTCCATGATCCCCGGAATCAATACCGTTTCACCATCACAGATCGCGTCAACCTCAACCTCTTTACCCATCATGTAACGGTCGATCAGGACCGGATGCTCCGGATTGATTTTAACCGCCTGCTCCATATATGTCAGCAATTCTGCATCGGAGTACACAATCTCCATCGCACGACCGCCGAGTACATAGGAAGGACGAACCAGTACCGGGTAGCCCAGACTTTGAGCCGTTTCAACCGCATCATCTACCGAAATGACTGTTTTTCCTTTTGGTTGTGCAATTTCCAGACGGGAGAGCAAACGCTCGAACTTCTTGCGATCCTCTGCCTCATCAATGTTTTCCAGATCTGTTCCGAGAATCGTTACACCAGCGGCACGCAGTGGTGCTGCCAGGTTGATTGCCGTTTGGCCACCAAACTGTACGATAACACCTACAGGCTGTTCCTGTTCGATAACGTTCATTACATCTTCGAAGAACAGAGGTTCAAAGTACAAGCGATCTGATGTATTAAAGTCCGTAGACACGGTCTCCGGGTTGTTATTGATGATAACTGCTTCATAGCCTGCTTTTTGCAGAGCCCATACTGCGTGTACTGTTGAGTAGTCAAACTCAATCCCTTGACCGATCCGGATTGGACCGGAACCAAGCACAACTACTTTTTTCTTATCTGAAGGAATGACTTCATTCTCAGTTTCGTAAGTAGAGTAGTAATATGGCGTTGTTGCTTCAAATTCAGCTGCACATGTATCTACCATTTTGTAGACTGGGCGAAGGTTTTCCTCTTCACGACGTGCTCTGACTTCAGCTTCTTTCGTTAGCGTACCTCCTGGTTGACCTTCAGCCCGCAGCTCAGCAATGGCACGGTCTGTGAAACCAAGACGCTTCGCTTGATACAAGGTTTCGGAGGACAATTCGGATTCCTCACGAATGCGATCTTCGAAGCGGATCAGCCCTTCGAGTTTATCCAGGAACCACCAGTCAATCTTCGTCAGATCTTGAAGCTGTTGCAATGTATACCCTCTGCGGAATGCTTCAGCGATCAGGAAGATACGCTCATCGTCAGCTTTGACCAGACGCTCGTTCAGCGTTTCTTCATCAAGGGTTTCGGCATCTTTCAGATACAGACGGTGTACGCCGATTTCCAGGGAACGAACAGCTTTATGAATTGACTCTTCGAATGTACGGCCAATCGCCATAACTTCGCCTGTCGCTTTCATCTGTGTACCCAGTTTGCGGTTCGCTGAGATAAACTTGTCAAACGGCCAGCGTGGGATTTTGCTCACGATATAGTCCAGTGTTGGCTCAAAGCATGCATATGTTTGGCCCGTTACCGGATTCACGATTTCGTCCAGTGTGTAACCCATTGCAATTTTGGCAGCCATCTTAGCAATTGGATATCCCGTTGCTTTGGAAGCTAGTGCCGAAGAACGGCTTACCCGTGGGTTAACTTCGATAACATAGTATTGGAAGCTGTGCGGATCAAGCGCAAACTGTACGTTACATCCACCTTCAATGTTGAGGGCACGGATAATTTTCAGGGAAGCTGAGCGCAGCATTTGATATTCACGGTCAGACAACGTCTGGCTTGGTGCCACAACGATACTGTCACCTGTATGAACACCTACCGGGTCAAAGTTTTCCATGTTGCAGACCACGATACAGTTATCGTTTTTGTCCCGCATAACCTCATACTCGACTTCTTTCATGCCTGCGATGCTCTTCTCAACCAGACATTGACCGATCGGGCTATACCGAATACCTGCTACGACTGTCTCACGCAGTTCTTCTTCGTTGGCACAGATTCCGCCGCCTGTTCCGCCAAGCGTGTAAGCTGGACGGACGATGATTGGATAACCAATCTCATTCGCAAAATCAAGTGATTCCTCAAGTGTAGTTACGATTACACTCTCAGGTACAGGCTGTTCCAGCTCGCGCATCAGATCACGGAACAAGTCACGGTCTTCCGCTTTCTCAATGGAAGTGAGCTGAGTTCCGAGTAGTTTAACATTCTCACGTTCAAGCACACCGGCACGTGCCAGTTCCACAGCCATGTTCAGACCTGTTTGACCGCCAAGGGTAGGCAGCAAACCGTCTGGACGTTCCTGACGAATAATTTGCGTTACAAAATCCAGTGTGATTGGCTCGATGTATACTTTGTCAGCCATGTTGGTATCCGTCATGATCGTAGCCGGGTTGCTGTTGATGAGTACAACTTCCACGCCTTCTTCTTTCAGTGCCTGGCATGCTTGTGTACCGGCATAGTCGAACTCGGCCGCTTGACCGATGACGATTGGACCTGAACCAATCACCAGGATTTTTTTGAGATCTTTGTTAATCGGCATGTTATTGTGCTCCTTTCACTGCGGCTGCCAGTACGGCTTGACGCGGCTGTTGCGGGTGAGTAATCTTGTGTTCCCGAATCATCTCGATAAAGCGGTCGAACAGATAGCTGTTATCATATGGTCCTGGCGCTGCTTCCGGGTGGTACTGAACGGAAAACGCCGGGAATTTTTTATGTTTCAGACCTTCGATGGTCTTATCGTTATTGTTGATATGTGTCACTTCAAGCTCCGTATTTTTCACGGATTCTTCGTTTACAGTGTAACCGTGGTTCTGAGATGTGATGAAGCAACGTCCGCTCTCCAGTTCTTTAACCGGGTGGTTTCCGCCACGGTGTCCAAACTTGAGCTTCTCTGTGTCGGCTCCTGCCGCAAGTGCGAACAGTTGGTGACCCAGGCAGATTCCGAAGATCGGATATTCGCCGAGAAGTTCACTGATCATTTTAACCGCGTGAGGAACGTCTTTCGGGTCCCCAGGGCCGTTGGACAACTGGATGCCATCCGGGTTCATGCGGCGGATTTCGTCCGCTGTTACATCATGCGGAACTACGACAACGTCACAGTTACGTTTGCTGAGTTCACGCAAAATCCCTGTTTTTGCACCGTAGTCAACCAATACAATGCGTTCAGCCGTTCCCGGGCTGTTGTAAACATGTTGAGTAGAAGTCATAGGAACTTGATTACGCAGCTCAGCGATGCTGGTGTCTCCCATCATCTCCAGCAACTCTTCCACAGGTTTCGATCCTGTTGTGAGAATTCCTTTCATTGTGCCGTGGTGACGAATCCGACGAGTCAGCATCCGTGTATCAATCTCGCTGATTCCTACGATGCCATACTCTTTAAGCAAATCGTCTACGCTGTATTCCGCACGCCAGTTACTTGGTGTTGGCTCATGACGACGTACCACAAAACCGTGTACGAACGGACGAATCGACTCGAAGTCGTCACGCGTAATGCCGTAGTTACCAATCAGTGGGTACGTCATGGTTACGATTTGACCGCAATAAGAAGGATCCGAAAGCACCTCTTGATAGCCTGTAATTCCCGTATTAAAAACGACCTCACCTGTTGTTTCACCTTCAGCACCGAACGCTTTCCCGGTGAACAGTGTGCCGTCTTCCAACAATAATCTTGCCTGTGCCTGCATCCCATTTCACTCCTCTGTGTTTATCAAAGTTGAATACTTTGAGTTGAACTGGGAGACGTTACGTTTGGTGCGGCTTCGTGGGCAGAAAACCCTTTGATCGCTGTTATCCCCGGATTACTTTGATCCCATTCTTCAAATGGAGTAATCCGGTGATAAAGGCGAACGCTTTGCTTCTTCGGGTTCTTTCTGCCCACTCCGCAGTTACGTTCGTGTCCAAGTTCAAAAATCATTATTCAACTTTTCTTTGTTTCGTATGTTTGACTCTCGGCATGGTCTGCCTCGAGTTAGTTGTAAAGTTGTTACTGGTCTATACATTGTTAATTTAAAGCTATGAAGACTAGTTGTTTGATCAATTATTCAAAACCTGATGATGTAATTGATGTAGCGGTTCAGCAAGGTGCCGTTTTACTGTTGTACCGTATTATTCCACACGCTTTTGCCGTCCACCCATGTTTGTGTGGCCCAGCCTTTCAGCTTCCAGCCTGTGAATGGTGTGTTTCTTCCTTTGGTTGCGAACGTTGCAGGATCAACCGCTTTTTCCTCGTTCAGGTCAATCATCGTGATATCCGCAGGTGCTCCCTCTTCCAGTTTGCCAGTATCCAGCCGGAATACCCGTGCCGGATCAGCTGTCATGCGTTTCACGAGGAAGTCTAGGCTCCAAAGCCCTGTTTCCACAAACTTCGTGTACAACAGCGGGAAAGCTGTTTCGAATCCGACGATGCCGAAAGGTGCCAGCTCCATGCCTTTTGCTTTTTCTTCTTCGCTATGCGGCGCGTGATCGGTAACGATCATGTCCAGCGTTCCGTCCAGCAAACCTTCGATACAAGCTTGCACATCGCGTGGTGAGCGAAGGGGCGGGTTCATCTTCCAGTTGGCATCCATACCTGGGATATCCTCATCAGACAATACCAGATGGTGCGGACATACCTCAGCAGTTACTTTAATACCGATGGACTTCGCCAGGCGAATCAAGCGAACCGACTGCTCCGTACTTACGTGGCAGACGTGGTAGTGAACTCCCGTTGCTTCTGCAAGCAGGATATCACGGCCTACGTGGATGGCCTCAGATTCATTTGGGATACCTTTGATACCGTGACGCTTCGAAAACTCGCCTTCTGTCACATATCCGCCAACAACCAATGAGTCGTCTTCGCAGTGAGCGATGACTGGCATATCCATGCTTGCTGCAAGGTTCATAGCATCTTTCATCATTTGAGCGTTTTGTACGCCAACGCCATCATCCGTGAATCCAATCGCACCCGCTTCTTTCAATGCAGCGAAATCCGTAAGCTCACGTCCAAGCTCGTTCTTCGTAATAGCTGCATAAGGCAGTACTTTTACCAGGTCGGCTTCTTTGGCTTTATCCAAAACCAGCTTAACGACATCCGCGCTGTCGGTTACCGGTCTTGTGTTCGGCATACATGCAATCGTTGTAAAACCGCCTTGTGCTGCCGAACGGGCACCCGTCTCGATCGTCTCTTTATGCTCGAATCCAGGCTCACGCAGATGCACATGCATATCAATCAAACCGGGAATGACCAGTTTGCCTGAAGCATCGGTTACGCTATGCGCTGATTGCTCTGCTTTCAGTACCGCTTCGTCTTCCACTCCAGCGATCTTTTGAATTTTTCCTTCATCTATAATGATCGTTTTCCGTTCAAGTTCCCCTTGTTGATTCAAGATGTTCGCGTTCTTTATAATCTGTAGCATAATTGCCCTCCGCTTCGGTTCTGTCCGACTTGCCAGATAAGCCGGATGATTTTCTTTATCGTGTACCCTCACATTGCTCTATAAGAACTTCCGTCCCGTCAGCCTATGACCCACAGCCAGACCCTGTTACAGTTTCATCGCACGTTCCATGACCGCCATGCGGATTGGAACACCGTTTGCCATCTGCGGGAAGATCCGCGATGCTGCGCTCTCCACTACCGCGTCATCCACCTCGACATTTCGGTTCACAGGAGCAGGGTGCATAATGATTGTGCTTGGTTTCAGGCGTGACGCCCGTTCTTCCGTCAATCCATAGTGTTCGCGATAATCCTCAGCCGAAGTAATCAAGCCATGTTTATGACGTTCCAGTTGAACTCGGAGCATCATGACTACATCCGCATCGAGAGCTTCTTCCAGACCTACATAAGGTGCGTGTTCTGCGAGCTCCGGTGCCTGCATCGTTTGCGGTGCGCAGAAGCGCACATCTGCACCAAACTTTTGCAGTGCCCACAGATTAGAGCGAGCTACACGGCTGTGTAGGATGTCTCCGATAATTGACACACGCAAACCTTTCAGCTCACCGAAAGCCTTCCGCATCGTGTAGAGATCCAGCAGCGCCTGTGTAGGATGCTCGTTATTCCCATCTCCAGCGTTCACCAGTGGAACATTCACTTTCTGAGCCAGTTGTTGCAGAACCCCCGAAGGTTTCAATCGGATCACCCCTGCGTCGATGCCCATGGACTCCAGTGTGCGTACCGTATCATAGATGGATTCACCTTTCTCCACGCTTGATGCAGCCGCCGTGAAGTTCAGTACTTGTGCACCCAGACGTTTTTCCGCCATCTCAAATGAGAAGCGAGTACGCGTGCTGTTCTCGAAGAACATGTTGGCTACGAAGTGGGATTCCAGTACAGGAACCAGTTTCTCCTTCTGCGCTTCCCAGTGTGCTGCTCTGTTCAGAATGGATTCGATCTCATCGCGACTAAGTTCCTTGAGGCCAAGCAAGCTCCGGTCCTTCAATGCTGGTTGTGTAATCATCATGCTTGTTCCCCCCGGTTCTGAATAATCTTGACTTCGTCCTGTCCGTCCGTTTCCATGAGCGCAACCACGATCTCCTCTGATTTGGAAGTTGGCACATTCTTGCCGATAAAATCAGGTCGTATCGGAAGTTCCCGGTGTCCGCGATCTGCGAGAACCGCCAGCTGAATGTTCTGTGGTCTTCCACAGTCCATCAGGGCATCCATCGCTGCGCGAATCGTCCGTCCGGTATAAAGCACATCATCGAACAAAATCACTTTTTTGTTATGAATCGAAAGTGATTCAGGTGTCATCGTCAACAGTTCCTTGCGATTCGCTTTATTCTCATCCAAGCGATCATCGCGATAAGGGGTCACATCGAGTTCTCCCCAAGGGATCGGTGTACCTTCGATTTCTTCAATCTTGGCGGCGATCCGTTCTGCGAGGTATACACCCCGTGTTCGAATTCCGATCAGTACACAGCCCTCAATGCCTTTGTTTTTTTCCAAAACCTCATGGGCAATCCGTGTTAATGCGCGGCGGATCGCGGTTTCATCCATAATGACATGTGTCTCTGTGCTCATGCGTTCAGCCTCCTCAGGATTTACCTTTCAGATCATGGCCCCGTGACGAGGAGAACAAAAAAGACTCCTTGCCGTGTTTATTGGCAAGGAGTCTCCGAACTTCAGACCGCTCTGAAGAAAGTTTACTCTCGGGATGCATCGCTTCATTTGCCGCAGCAAAAAAACGATGTATCGTTCACGTTACCTTGCCAGTCTCACGGGACTGATTTAAAGGTGCTATTCATGTCGTTCATATTGAAGGACCTCACAGGGTTCTATACTCAATATGTCCGTTTGTCTTCATGAATTATGACAGAAAGACAACCCTCTGTCAACACCTCAACATCACAGGCGAAATTCCACTACTGTATTCCCTTTAGAACTAGAATCAGCAGTTCGGCTGAAAAACATCCAAACACATCACATTTCATTCGTTATTCATAATTATACAATAATTCTGTATATTTATCCATAGGAAATTGCAGAGAACCTTACAACCAAAATAATCCTCTGACTATAATCCAAGTTGAGACAAAGCTCTCCCCCTTTGGAACATGCAATGAGTTTTGTCATAACTATTTTAAGTTCTGAAGGCATTTTCAATATGATCCATCTCTTCTAATTTTAGAGTTCAACGTCCAGAAACACGGAATACATGAAGGCTCTGCATTAGTCCCCAGTGAAATGGGTAAAGTTTATAAACATGAAACAATTCATTGATGCTTCAATAAAGCCGATATACATAAGGATTTACAAATACGCGACATAGAAATAAGATAAGACCTACATTTATTTACATTTAGGAGGAAGTTATGCGTCACATTTGGCAAGTTTACAAAACAGACTGGTTGCATATTTTGAAGGTTCCCACAGGTATTTTTCTAATTGTGGCTATTATTTTACTACCCGGGGTGTATGACTGGGTCAACGTGAAGTCCGTATGGGACCCGTACAGTAACACCCAAGGAATTAAAATTGCGGTGACAACCGAGGACAAGGGTGCAACTGTTGCAGGAACTAACGTCAATATTGGAGACGAATTGGTGTTCAGCCTTAAACAGAACGAAAAGCTGGGATGGACTTTTGTGGACCAGGCTGAGGCTGATCGTGGTGTACAAACAGGAGAGTATTATGCAAGCCTGCTCATTCCTGGGGACTTTTCAACCAAAATTACAGGTATCGTTGACGGGAAGCTGGAGCGCCCAGAGGTAATCTATACCGTTAACGAGAAGGTTAATGCCATCGCTCCAAAAATCACAGGCTCTGGTGTATCTGCGATTACAACACAAATCAATGAAAATTTCACGGAAGCCGTCAGTCAGGCTGTTCTAACCAAATTGAAGGAAGCCGGAGTTGAGATCAATGCCCAGCTTCCAACTTTGCGCAAGATGGAGAATGGCATATTCACGCTTGAGAAAAATCTTCCGGATATACAAGCTGCAGGTCAAAAGGTACTGGAAGTAGAAAAAGCCATGCCTGGTATCGTAAAAGATGCTCAAAAGATCGTCGAAATCGAAAAAAAACTACCCGAAATCAATGAAGCTGCACAATATGTGCTCAAGGTACAGGAGTATTGGCCTCAAATTAATGATGCGGCATCCGAGGTGTTGGCTATTCAGGGGCGGATTCCCGATATTCAAAAAGCCGTAGAACGTATTCAAGAAGTGGATGCGAACTTTGGTCAGGTATCTAGTGTCATCCAAACGGCCCTGGATAAAACCGATAAGGCTCTCTCTATCGTAACCGCCGCTGAGCAAGATCTGGACAAAGTATCCCAAATCGCTGGTAACGGGATTGAGCTGGCCGAAGGCTTGAATCGGTTTGTGGATTCCAGTGAAGAAGCATTTCAGGCCATAGGCCCGGCAATCCGGCAAAACCTGCTGTTGGTGCAACAAATCGCAAACGCTGCGTCAGACGTATTTGGGCAATTGCAGAATACGGATCTTACTAAACTGCCAACAGCAGAAGATCTGGACCGGATCGCTGCCCGCTTGGGGATTGCGGTAAAACTCGTCGACAGTATGGCAGAACTACTGGGCAAAATCGACAACTTGCTTCCAAGCCATCCACTTGCTAATAAAATTACGCAGCTGAACACCATTTCAGATAAACTTCAGTTGCAAATCCGCCTGGCTGGGATTATCAGTGATGCTCTGCGTCGCAATACAACTCCACCCGCAGACGTCATCGCCCAGTTAAATGCTCTCTCCAAGGAGATTAGCAGCGGCATTGGGAATTTCATGAACACCTACGAGAGCGAAATATCGCCGGCTCTTGCGGCTGGTACGGATAAGCTGAGGTCTATCCTTTCCACTTCAGCAGATACACTACAGGGAGCAAGAGATCGAATTCCGGATATTGCGGACATTCTTGCATCAGCCAAAGAAGGCATTACGTTTGGGCAGACTGAATTGACAAAAATCCAGAGCGAACTGCCCCAAATACAATCTAAGATTCATGAGATATCAGAGACGCTCGCAAATAAAAGTGAAGGCTTTATCCAAGCTTTGAACACAGTGTCTTCATTAATACGAAACGATCTGCCCAAGCTGGGGACCAAGCTGAATGAAGCGGCTGATTTTGTTCGGAACGATCTGCCCAATGCTGAGAAACAGATAAGCAAGGCATCCGATTTTGTACAAAATCAGCTTCCGGAGGTCGAACAAGGAGTACATCGTGTTGCCACGCTGGTACGTGATGATCTGCCTGCATTGGAAAGTGCCATCAGCAAGGCAGCAGACAAACTTAGAGAAGTCGAAGGCAATAACCAGTTTGCCGAGCTCGCCAAGCTTTTGCGCGGCGACATTGAAGAAGAAAGTGCTTTCCTAGCAAGTCCGGTGCAAATCAAGGAACAGCAGCTTTACCCGATTCCGAATTACGGATCAGCCATGTCACCGTTTTATGGCGTGCTGTCCTTGTGGGTAGGCTCAACGCTGCTGATTTCCCTGCTTCGTGCCGAAGCTGAGAATCCAGAAGGCAAGTTCCGGGGATACGAGTTGTATCTTGGACGTCTTGCCACTTTCCTGACGATTGGATTGCTTCAGGCGATCTGTGTCAGCCTGGGAGATATCTTGATCCTCGGCACCTATGTCGCAGATAAACTGTGGTTTGTCCTATTTGCCATGCTGGTGAGTGCCGTATTTGTCACCATAACGTATACCCTACTGTCCGTTTTTGGGAATATCGGAAAAGGGATCGCGATCATCTTCATGGTGTTCCAGTTCTCAAGCTCCGGCGGGACGTTTCCGATCAGTATGACATCGCCCTTTTTCCAGGCATTGAATCCGTTCATGCCCTTCACGTATGCGATCAGCCTGCTACGTGAGTCGGTCGGCGGCATCCTGTGGTCGACTGCCATTAAGGATATTCTGTGGTTATGCATGTTTATCGCGCTGAGTCTCATCATTGCACTCGCTTTGAAACGTCCACTCAGCAGTCTCACCAAACGTTCAGCCGAGAATGCCAAGAAGACCAAAATCATTGCTTAAAAGTGTCCCTGAGACCCTCTGCGTAATGAATGCAGTGGGTCTTTTGTTTGAAACCAACATGCACATATCGAATGAATCTTGCCAAACAAGACAAGGCCATTGGATCTACAGTCCAATGGCCTTGTCTCATTATATAGATAATTAAAACCTCTGATTATTTCACTGTACGTTCCTGTTCCAACTGATCATAGGACTGCTTAATGGTTGTTAATGTTTCTACATGCCGATAGATGTTGTTGCCTGCGGTGACGAGAATACATAACATGATCAAGCCTATTAGCACTTTTTTACCTAGCCCCGGACGGAGACCGATGACGAAGCCCCCACCGAGGAGGAAAAACGCAAACAGATAGTGTCCTGCATACAGGTACATATCGTATTGAAATACCGCAAGCCCAAAACCAACAACGATATGAAGTAAAAATGCAAACAGAATGTATGGCACAAGAGTCCACACTTCCCGTTCACGTATCCCTTTAATAAACCCCGTGAGCGCCAGCAGCAGAATAAAAATACCCGTGAGCTGAACATAGATCGGATTAGAACGGGATAGATCCGTTACAAACGCGACCATGCCCGGGTCCAGCAAATGCACTTTCGGTGACAGCATCGGATTAATTGTTAGCAGGCTTAGAGCCTTCCAATGAACTGCGAACTGAAATGGAGTGGCATAGCTTGTTCCCCCATTTTGAATACCAAGCAACCAATTGCTGACCCAACTGCGACCGCCAAACGCGATGTACTGTATCCCAGTCAATACTACAATGAAGGCAACAGCCAGTGCCATAATCCCGATATACTTTTTCCAACCAGATTTGTTACGCCACGTACGTAAATTAAAAAACATGGCGGCCGCAAGCGGTACAATGTTCGTCGATGTCAGTCCAAAGTTGATGGATGCCAGCAGCGCATTCGGGATGTAACGGACATCTTTGCGTTCACGGTTGTACTGCATATACAGCACAGAGAACAGGATAACAAACTGTACGTACGGATACGAATCCGGAATCAACGCGGTAAACATCAGATAGGAGCTGAAACCGAACAGTACTGCGAAAAGTAACGGTGTGGTGATTTGTTTATCTTTTTGATTCAAAAACAGAAATACCAGCACAACCGAACCTGCATTCACAAGGGACTGCAGGACAAGAAAGAACCAATTTCCGCCCAACAGTTGAGCACCTGCTTCAAGCGCGACTGCTAGAAATGAAATTAACGGATGAATTACCGAAGAACTGTTATCTCCATAATACATGGAAGGATCGAAGTTAAATAAATTAAGTGGAAACTGCGTCGTACTAAATGGCGTGTATGAGCCAAGCAGCTCGGCATGATTCGCTATGTATGTCACGTAAGGCCCATTCATGAGAGCGTAAAAAAGAGCAAAACCCGCAAAAAGGCAAAATGCCGTCCAATTGGTCCTGCGATTATAAAATATGAAGTCCAAAAATTTCATGCGTTCACATCCAGTTTCAATTATTCTAGAAAACCAATAAACACAACCCGCCCATAATACAAGCGACACCGATCCAGCGCAAAGGACCCACTGTTTCCTTAAAGGCAAAGCGCGCTATAATGAGCGTCCACACATACGTTAATGCATTGGCAGGCAGCACAACCGTTAAGGGGAGAAATTTCAACAATACAATATTCAGCAGCGCACCTGTACCGTAAAATCCTAGCCCCATTAGAACATGCAGCTTTTTGCGGCTGGTGGCGTAGGCTTTCAAACCCGCTCCCCCCATCGCTCCACACAGGGTCATTGCAATTAATACAGCAATCATCCAGCTATCGATCAACACTGGTCAACGTCACCCCGATTCCAAGCAGCACAACAGCGGCCAGCTTCTGCACCGTAATTTCTTCTCCTAGCAAAAAGTAACCATAGATCAGCGCAAACACATAGCTGGCACACATCAAAGGATAGGCCACAGACAGCTTTTCCAAAGCAAAAGCCTTGATCATCAAAATGGCACCCAGCCCATAACATAGAAAGCCGATGCCCAGATAGATCCACTCGGTCAGACCCCACTTCCAGAACAGTTGTCCCGTCGCTGTAAGAAAAGCGGAGACAAGCATCAACAGCTTGCCTGTGTGGCGCCCTTTTATCTCCCCCACGACAATGCCTCCATCTCTGGCACGCGCTTGTTAATAAAGTATCGCTGACTCACCAACTGCATCACTGGAAGATCGGATAAGGAGTCGGAGTAAGAGCAGGATTGATCATAATCAATCACCATCTTTTTCTCATCCAGATAGGCCTGAATACGGCGAACCTTCTCATCCCCTTTGCAATTGCTGCCTTCAATCCTACAAGTATAGCCATTCGAGTGACGAACCAGATCGGTACCAATGACATGATCCACCCAAGGGAAATTTTTAAAATATTTCATATAGGCATGCGGAGATGCGGTCACCAGCAATACATGATAGCCTGCTTCCTTACGGTGCTGCATCTCTACACTTGCCTCTGCAAAAATAGCCGTACGCAATCGTGTATCAAAAAAATGCTCCAGATCATTTTCGGACATGCGCTCAATGCTCTTAAAATAGGAACGTTTGACACGCTCAACGGTCATCAGACCAGCCTTGAACAACGCAGTATGAAATGCAATTACAGGCAATCTCCATACCTGCCATGGGTAACGCCGAACGCCGTAATGTACAAACTGAAACATGGAATCTCTGCGTATAATCGTTTTATCAATATCAAAGATGGCAACTTTCGTGCTTTTCACCCTGATCCCCCTCTAGCTTTTTGACTCTAGTTTTATTCGAAAATAGCGAAAATAGAAACAACACTGATGACATACAAAACAACGGTGATTAAGATGGGCTTGTCCTCAAATAGAACTCGATCAGGCGAACCCCCTTGGTTCTTCATATGAATCAGATACAGATAACGGAACATGCCGTATATAACCAAAGGAATCGTCCACATTAAATGAATGGTGCGATCGGATGTGAACGTAAAGAGCGAATAACTGATAATGGTCGCCGTTGTGACAATGGTATTGAACTGATCCAATAACGTAATCGAATAATTATCCAATACTTTACGGTGTGAACCGGTATTTCCCTCAAGCAGAGTAAGTTCATTCCTCCGTTTGCCAATAGCCAGGAATAGAGACAAAAGCATCGTACAGATGAGAAACCACGGCGTAAATGGTACATGGATCAGCACACCGCCCGCAATCGCACGAAGTACAAACCCAGCCGCAATAGTCATCATATCCAAAATAACGAGATGTTTCAGTACAAATGAGTACGAGACATTCAGAAGGAAATAAACAATACATAACACTCCGAATAACGGGTTCATTACAAAGGCTGTCCCGAGCGAAAAGATCAATAACAGTATTCCAAACAGCAAGGCGTGAGCCGGATTGACCTGTCCAGAAGCAAGGGGACGGAACATCTTCACCGGATGCTGACGATCTATGTCGCGATCTACATAATCGTTTAAAATATAAACGCAGCCTGCAACCAGGCTAAATAAAATAAAACCTAGCAAAGTCGATAGAATGGTCTCCGTCCGAATTTCCTCAAAAGAAAAAAGCAGAGCGGCAAATAACAACAAATTTTTGGTCCATTGTTTCGGTCTCAATAATTTTAGCAATCCTGAAATGGTATTTCCTGTCCCTGCAGCAGGTGTAGACACGGTACTGGTACGTGATGATAACAATTTCCATAACTCCCTTCAAAAGCAACTTCTGACTTATATAAATAACGTAAAGATCTAATCATATGTTGCTTGTATAATTTTGTAAAGGGATTACAGGAAGAATTTATATTTTTTTGCATAAAAAAAGAGACCGTTTCCGGTCTCTTCTTTCTTTACATTACATCATTATGATTATGTGAATTTAAACTAAAATTCGAATTGCACGTCGCTTAGGCGGCGTTTAATCTCAGCGATAACACGTTTCTCTTCTTCTTCCCCTTTAGCTTCAAAGGTAACGGAGAAACGAACAAAGTTACCGGCATCATCCCAAGGCACCGAAGAGATCAGTTTCTCACGGATCAGGAACTGGGAGAAGTCTTCGCCTGATTCAAAGCGGCGGCCTCCGACAATACCTTTTGGAGCTTCAACATAAAGGAAGAAGGAACCTTTAGGTTTCTCAGCCTGGAAGCCCAGCTCGTTCAGTGCAGCTACCAGAAGGTCGTGACGACGGGAATATTTCTCGGCGATTTTTTCCGTGATTTCCGGGTGGTTCAATCCATAAGCAGCAGCCTTTTGGATCGCGATGAACTGACCGGAGTCATTGTTGTCTTTTACGTCGCTGAATGCTTTAACAACAAGCGGGTTACCTGCAACAAAACCAATTCTCCAGCCTGTCATGTTATAGGACTTGGACAGGGAGTGCAATTCTACGCCCACATCCTTCGCACCAGGTACGGACAGGAAGCTGAACGGTTTTTTGCCGTCATAAGTCAATGCTGCGTATGGAGCATCATGTACAACGACTACGCTGTATTTCTTCGCCCATTCAACCACTTTCGTAAAGAACTCTACGGTAGCACTCGCGCCCGTTGGGTTATTCGGATAGTTCAAATAGAGCAGTTTCGCTCGTTTCGCGATATCTTCCGGAATAGCCGACAGATCTGGCAGGAAGTTGTTCTCCTTGGTCAATTGAATGTTGAACACTTCGCCACCCAGGTATTTGGTGTGTGTACCCATAACCGGATACCCTGGCACCGTCATAATCGTTACATCACCTGGATTAATGAAGCAAGAAGGCATCATCGCCAAAGCTGGCTTGGAGCCGATGGAATGCACGATTTCAGTTGATGCATCGATACCTTCAACATTAAATACATTTTTCAGGTAAGCAGCTGCCGCTTCCTTGAATTCAGGAATACCATTATCCGCGTATCCACGGTTCTCAGGTTTGGAGGCTTGCTCCGCCAATGCAGCTACGATGCCTGCATCTGCCATCTCGTCTGGTTCACCTACGCCGAGGTCAATCAGTTCTACATTTGGAAAATCTTTTTTAGCCGAAGCTTTGGCACGTTTGATTTTCTCGAATTTATAGATGTTGGTGTCTTTACCATAGTTGGAGCCGCCAATACGGTCGGCAAAATTAGTCTGAATGTACGTTTCCTGATATTTATCGATACTCATGATTTTGTTCATCTCCTCATTTGACGCAAATTTCTACACTTTAATATGAAGCATTTGCGCGTTCAAAACCATGGACAAATTATCCGAACATTTGTACTTTCTCGAGCTGTCAGCGGCTACGCAGTGAGGCCAGAACATCTTCCATATCCTGCGGAAGCGGAGCTGTAAATTCAAGGTATTCTCCAGTCGTTGGATGTACAAAACCGAGAATCGCGGCATGCAGGGCTTGTCCCTGCATTTTGATTCCTTTGTTACGACCATACGTCGGATCTCCAACAAGCGGATGACCTATAAACTTCATGTGAACACGAATCTGGTGGGTACGCCCTGTCTCCAATTTCAGCTCCAACAACGTGTAGTCATTGATGCGCTCGGTGACGGTAAAATGCGTGACCGCATGTTTACTGTTACGCTCTGTCACGGTATACATTTTGCGATCATTGGTATCTCGACCAATCGGTGCATCAATCGTACCCTGATCATGGCTAAGATGCCCATGAACGAGTGCAATATATCGTCTATTCACACTATGTTCTTTGAGTTGAGCGGCCAGTGAGGCGTGAGCACGATCATTTTTGGCAGCCATAATTAGACCTGATGTGTCCTTATCAATCCGATGAACAATACCCGGACGCAGTTCGCCGTTAATGCCTGAGAGATCTTTACAGTGATACATCAATGCATTAACAAGTGTTCCTGACGTATGTCCTGGTGCTGGATGTACAACAAGGCCACGCTGTTTGTTGATAACGATCAAATCACTATCTTCATACACCACTTCAAGTGGAATATTTTCAGCAATAATCTCTACAGTCGTCGGTTCAGGGATCCAAAGCTCTACCAGATCGCCTTCAGATAATTTGGTGTTAGCTTTGACTTTAGCCCCGTTCACCGTTACGAATCCGTCTCCGATCCACAATTGAACTTGGGAGCGCGATACGTTATCCATGGATTCTGTAATATATTTGTCAATTCGTTCTTTATTATGTTCAGCAGCAACCGTCCATTCCATACGATCATTGCCATTCAAGAGTTCATCGTCATGCGTTGATGTGTCTCCGTTAGTCTGTTCTTCATTTTGCAATTTACTCATGATGTTCATTCCCTTCGACCTTTGCGGCTGCTTTCTCGCGCCGTCCTTCAAGCAACGTTTCTACAATAATCAATACCACACCGATACAGATCGCCGAGTCGGCTATGTTGAAAATGGGAAACGTATAGCTACCAAAATTAAGCTGGATAAAATCGACAACTTCTCCGGTCAAAGCCCGATCCAGGAAGTTACCAATAGCCCCCCCAAGCACCAAACTAAGCGCTACAGGCAGCAATTTGTGCGGAGTATCTTTTACCTTTTGCAAATACCAAACCAAAGCCACCACGACAACCAGTGTAACCACAATAAAGAACCAGCGTTGATCCTGTAAAATACCAAAAGCTGCACCTGAGTTACGATGTGATGTGATGACAAAGAAATTGCCAATCACCGGAATTTCATCTCTAAGTTCCATCCGGGTTGCAATTAGGAACTTCGTTCCCTGATCGACTAAAAATACGATAAAAGCGAGGATATAATACACCACGTTTGTTTGTCACTCCGTTCTTGTCTTTTCCAAACGATACCAGGCTTTACGCCAGACTTGTTCATTGTAGCACAGCTGTTTGGAAATCGTCCACGACGCGGTTAGCCGCAGCCTGCATGGCAAAAAAGATAACATTTCCCTTCTGTAATTCTGCACCAAATGGTACATCCTACAACAGAGTTAAATCCGGAGTTCATACGGAACAGAAAGGGGAAAATGATGTCACATTTCACTGCCAAACAACTGCAATCCTTACGTTCCCAATTGATAACTGAAAAGCGCGATATTGAACATAGACTGGAGCAGAACGAACATTATGGTCTTGGTGACTCCATGAAGCTTCAGACAGGCGAATTATCACCGATTGACAACCATCCGGGTGATGTAGCTACCGAGATGTATGATCGCGAAAAGGATATTTCCCTGCTGGAGCATGATGAATTTCAATTGGAGCGCATCGATTCTGCCCTGCATTCCATCGAAGAAGGTCATTATGGAACTTGCGCCGTCTGTCAGCAACCTATCCCCTATGAACGCATGCAAGCTGTTCCTTACACCAAATACTGCAAAAAGCATCAACCGGAAACCGTTGTTTCCGAAAATCGCCCTGTCGAGGAAGAATTCCTCGCCCCTGCCTTTGGCCGCACAAGCCTGGATGAACGTGATGACCAGAACGGTTTTGACGGCGAAGACGCATGGCAGATTGTTGAAAGTTGGGGTACCTCCAATACTCCCGCTATGGCTGAGGGACGCGACATCGACAGTTATGACGTTATGGCGATTGAAGCCACTGACGAAGTCGAGGGATGCGTTGAGGCATATGAGAGCTTTGTTGCAACCGATATCTACGGTCATGACGTGTCCATCGTGCGCAATCGGCAATATCGACAGTATCTGGAGAACCGTGAAGGAGAAGGTCTGTTAGAACCGGATATCGAGTCAGATGACACGTATTAACCTACGGGTACTCTAATAAGTGTTTAATTCCAACTGTCGCTGCACAATCCGTACAATATCTGCGATGTAATCACCCACGATGGGCAGATTAAGCGCGCCTAGCACTTGTAACACGTAAATAATCGTTGCTGCAAAAAAAGTAAAACCGATGGCAATCCCCACGCCCCTTGCGGCGCCAGACAACAGATTAAGTCCGATCAGCTTCCACGGCCGGTTAAGTAATTCCGTATACTGTGCGATTCGTGAACGTTCAAGTTCATTCGCGAGCCGGTTAGTGAGCTTGTGAAGTTCTTCAATCTTGTCCTCCGCATTCTTGGAATGCGTCGTGGATTCTGAATTAGATGGCGATTGGGTATCCTGTTCGTTCATAATTTACTCAGTTCCTTTGATGTATATAGAATGTCTGCACAATAGAAATCATTGCCCATTTGCTGAAAAACCAAACGAGCCAGGACACAGGATTGATCTCCTGCATCTGAGGCTCGTTGGCATGTCTGTCTCTATATACTGTCCTATTTGAAATAGAGTTACTCTGTCCCCGTTAAAGTCTGACAGAGCAATCCTTTCTTCAGGAACGCCTTACGTGAGAATTACAGTATTACCCCTCGATATAAACACCGATGGCTTTGCCTCCAGCTTCAATGCGCTGCATTGAATCATTCGTTCCGAAGGTAACTTCGGTAACGAGCACATTTTCACGCAGCACATGATCAAAAGCCTTAATCGCTTCTTGTAAAGCAGAGTCTACATCCAGCGTCAAACGTACTCTTTTCTCAATCGGCAGATCCAGCTTCTTCCGTGTGTCTTGAACTGCACGAATGACTTCACGGACCCAACCTTCCTGTTCAAGTTCTGCTGTGATCTCCGTATTGAGAGCTACCGTCAGACCATAGCCGGATGCCGAGGCAAAACCGGATTTGGCTTGTTTCTCCACCAGCAGTTCTTCCCCCGTCACTTGCAGCTCTTCGCCTTCCGGAGAAACAACGTTCAGAAGATTTTCTGTCACCACTTTACGCGTCTCATCTGCTGACATTCCTTTGAAGAAATTCTGCAGGAACCCTACGTTTTTACCGTATTTTTTACCCGCTACCTTCAGGTTCAGCTTCAAAGTGAAATCAACGAAATCCGCATCATCATGCTCGGTACGAATAGTTTTGACATTAATCTCATCCTTGATGATCTCTTCATAACTTGCCAGATCGAAGCCTTTATCCAGAGAAACAATCAGTTCGGACAACGGTTGACGTGTCTTGATTCCTGTTTCGTTACGGACATTACGGGCAAGTTCCACGATTCGGCGTGCTGTCTCCATATCCTGCTCCAGATTCAAGTCAATCAGCGTTTCATTGGCAACCGGATAATCATCCATGTGCACACTCTCACCGGTAGTCAGGTTCAGATAGATATCTTCTGCAAGCATTGGTGTGAATGGAGCCACGAGCTTGGCAGTAGTCACCAGCACCTCGGTAAGTGTACGGTAAGCGTCCAGTTTGTCTTCTGTCAATCCACTACCCCAGAAACGGTCACGTGAACGACGGATGTACCAGTTGCTGAGTTCATCTACAAACGCTTCAATGGCTTTGGAAGAGTTCAGATAGTCGTTAACAGACAGCGCTTTTTCTACAACGAGAATCAGGCTATTCAGTCTTGACAAAATCCAGCGGTCCAGATTGTGTGAAGACAACTTGAATGGATGCTCCTGTGGATCAAATCCATCAATCGTAGCATACAGCGTCAGGAATGCATGGGTGTTGACCAACGTATCCACCATTTTGGATTTCGCTTCGCCCACGATGCCTTTGGAGAAACGTTTGCTGTTCCATGGTGCGCTGTCAGACAGTAATGCCCAGCGGAATGCGTCTGTACCGTATTCTTCGATAACTTCCCAAGGATCGATAACGTTACCTTTGGATTTGGACATCTTCTGTCCGTTCTCATCGAGAACGTGGCCTGTTGCCATAACTGCTTTGTAAGGCGCTTTGCCTGTCAAAAGTGTAGATACAGCCAGCAAGCTGTAGAACCAGCCACGCGTCTGGTCAATTCCTTCACAGATCATGTCTGCCGGATATTGCTGTTCGAATATTTCTTTATTTTCAAATGGATAGTGCTGCTGGGCAAACGGCATGGAGCCGCTGTCGAACCAGACATCGATCACTTCCGGTGTGCGTTTCATTTCATATTTGCCACAAGAGCTCATGACTTTGACGTCATCTACATACGGCTTATGCAGCTCCAGATTCTCAGGCACGTCGCCAATTGCACGAGCACGCAGTTCAGCGATGCTATGCGGAGCGAATTGTTCACCTGTCTCTTCGCACACCCAGATGTTCAATGGCGTTCCCCAATAGCGGTCACGGCTGATATTCCAGTCTACGAGATCTTCAAGGAACTTCCCGAAACGCCCGTCACGAACGTGGCCCGGGTACCAGTCTACTTCACTGTTATTGGCGATCAACTGATCCTTGATTGCTGTTGTTTGGATAAACCAGCTGTCCATTGCATAGTACAGAAGTGGTGTATCACAACGCCAGCAGAACGGATAACTGTGCTCATATTTTTCTTTGCTGAACAAACGTCCTTTTTCAGACAGGTATCTTACGATATCAATATCGCAATCCTTAACAAAACGTCCGGCAAAATCAGTTACCTCTGGCACAAACTTGCCTTCCAGGTCCACCATGTTCACAAAACTGATGCCATTCTCACGACATACACGATAGTCATCTTCACCATGTGCTGGTGCCATGTGTACAATCCCTGTACCACTTGCATCGGTTACAAAACCTGCACCCAGGATGATGTTTGCTTTCTCAGCCTGCACGTAGTTGAACGGAGGATCATACGTTTTGCCAACCAGGTCAGAACCTTTCAAGGCACCGATGATTTCATATTCACCTTTGGCATCCTTCATGACTTTCTCAACAAGATTAGTCGCCATGATATACACTTCGTTGTCCTGACGAACACGGGAGTAGTCCATATCCGGGTTCACGGCAAGTGCAACGTGTGAAGGCAATGTCCAAGGCGTTGTTGTCCAGGCAAGCACGAATTCGCCGCTGTCATTCAGCTTGAATTTGGCTGTAGCACTGAGGTCTTTCACGTCTTTGTAACCTTGCGCTACCTCATGGGAGCTAAGTGTAGTCTGACAAGACGGACAGTAAGGACTCACGCGGTGACCGCGATACAGCAGGCCTTTTTCATGAATCGTCGCCAGAATGTTCCACACACTTTCGATGTAATTGTTATCAAGTGTGATATACGGATTATTCATGTCTGTCCAGTAACCAATACCTTCGGTCAGATCGCGCCATTGTTGTTCGTATTCAAACACGCTCGCTTTACATTCGTTAATGAATTTCTCCACGCCATAATCTTCGATTTCCCACTTGTGGGAGATGCCCAACTTTTTCTGAACACCCAGTTCTACAGGCAGACCATGTGTGTCCCAGCCTGCTTTACGAACGACGCGGTAACCCTTCATCGTGTTATAACGTCCCACGAAATCCTTGATGACCCGTCCCAGTACGTGACCGATATGTGGTTTACCGTTGGCTGTAGGCGGTCCCTCGTAAAATACGAAGTTCGGCTTACCTTCGCGGTTTTCGATGGATCTTTTGAATGTATTCTCGGTTTTCCATTTGTTTAACACGCGTAGTTCTCTGGCACGTGCTTTCTCTTTGACGTCAACTCGTTGCATGATAATCTTCCTTTCGAGATATAGTTGTGGACCGTCCACAAAAAGCGTTTCAATCCCCCTAAATCCCCCTTACCAAGGGGGACCCCATAGGCGCTCCGCCCTCTGGACACCCGGAATGGGTTGTCTTTGGCGGGAGCTACGGTGGCGTTGGCGAGGGTGTCTATGTTGGAGTCGGCCCTCATGCGGCTGTCCCCTTCGGGAACGCCGCAGGGCCTTACCCGCGAGAAGGGAGTTGCCGGACGCTTCGCTCATCCGGCGGTGGGCTCTCTCCTTGAGGCACCTTCAGGCCTCATGGGCGTTCGCCTTTTTTTGGACACAAAAAAACCTCATCCCTGGAAAGGGACGAGGTTATGCTCGCGTTACCACCCTAATTCTGTTCATCACAAACCACATCCAATATAAATTGGGTATGCTCTGTCATCAACAGCGCTTATGCCCCGCTTAACTACAGCAGGGTGCCAATGTAACGTTCGGCTCACGGTTTCGCTTACACACGGCCAATCCTTCACCGCTTCAGCGTCACTTCTCCGGGGAGATATTCGGCTATAACTCATCCATTGGCTTGCACCAGACGCCAACTCTCTGAGGGATGAGATCATAACGTACTGAACCCGTCATGGAATCACTATTCATTATGAATATAGTTATAGCCTCTTTACAGGCAAAAGTCAACCAGGCGGATAGACTAATAAATTTCCTTCATTTCCCGCTCACGGTCACGGACTTCCTGCTCCCGGCTCTCCAGCGCTTCCCAACCATCCTGAGTCAACAATTCAAGCTGTGCTTCCACAAGTGTACGGAAACGGGCACGATAGATGGACGCCTGCTTTTTCAGCTCTTCGACTTCCAAAGCAATTTTGCGTGATTTAGACAAAGATTCGTTTACGATCCGGTCCGCATTTTTCTCGGCTTCCTTCACGATCAACTGTGCTTCTTTTTTCGCATTGTTCTTCACATCATCTGCAGCTTCCTGCGCAATGATGATCGTTTTGCTCAGCGTCTCTTCAATCGTTGCAAAATGATCAAGCTTCTCCTGAACGGACAGCAACTGATTACTCAGCTCTTTGTTTTCGCGAATGACGCCTTCGTAATCTTTGATGACTTGATCCAGGAATTCATTGACCTCATCCTCGTCATACCCGCGCAAACGTCGGGAAAATTCCTTGTTGTGTATGTCCAGCGGCGTTAATGGCATGCTGTCCACCTCCTGTAAAAGTTCCTTCCCGGAATGAGAAGGTTTGCAGCATATGGGTTCCACCCAAGGGGCCGTATATGTGATGCCCAATCCTGGCACGAATACGGAATGCAGGATCAGACTCTGATCCTTTGGCGGTCATATCAACCTTTGCACTTTAATGTATATCGGAAACACCGAATGTTTTTTGCACCTTTACCTTAAACATTTCGACAAGAAAGCGGGTTTTCCTGCAACACTCTTAGGCAAATTTGCCGATTTTTACGCGGCAGCGTCCCTTTTTGGTCAATCCATCCTGTTCCATCACCTTGAATCGACCAAATCCTTGAATGGATACCACATCTCCTGCCTTCAGCGCTTTGGACGGATCTTCCTCCACTTTCCAATTCACACGACAGCGGCCAGCCTTGATCGGAACGAGAACTTTACTGCGACTAAGCCGATACACATCTGCACAGATGCCATCCAAACGCAGTGAAGCGACAGTAATATCCATCGTCTCCAGTTTGCTCTCGGACCATTTCAGCTGATCCAGTGCCAACAGCTCCGTAAACACATGTACCCGGTGCACCTGATTCAGTTGAAGCGATAAAAAAGCGCCGGTTTCCGACGCCACCACCGTATGGCATCCGTCCTCCAGCACTTGAATATCACCGATCTTGCCACGTTTCATGCCAAGCCCGAGCAGGGCACCCATATAGTCCCCATGCTCCAGCTCTTTGATTTTCTGATCGTCAGACGTAATGCTCATCACCTGCATACCCATATCCTCATCGTCCAGATACCGATAATCCGGTGCAATCAGCGCACGCTTACGTTCAGCTGTTTCATAACCACCATCCAGACGAATCTGTACATCATCTCGACGGTTCACAAGTGTTTGTAAAATAAAGACCTGCCTGGGATCAAGAAAGTCAGTTAGCTTCATGTCATGATACTTACCTGCCCGTTCAACCCAGTCTGAGGCTTTATCCACAAAATCCCGCTCATCATGACTAAAATGCTCGTAAATCTCACCGCTCATCTATGTTCACCCTACCTTAATATACAAAGTATCGGAGGACGGAGATCAGCCCATTAAGCGCGAGTTGAAGAACGATCAACGCCACAATCGGTGAAATATCCAACACACCGAACAAAGGCGGAATAAATCGGCGGAAAGGTCTTAAATATGGTTCTACAAACTTACCTAGCCATTCACCGATGAAGCTCTCCCGTGCATTGGGAAGCCATGACATCAATATGTAGACAATGACCATGTAAAAGTAAATCTGGTATAACGTGTACAACACGCTTTCAATCTGATACAAAAGTGGCTCACCTCATTCTGTTATAATCTTGCTCGCTGTCAGCCAGTATTTCCGTAATTGAACCCTGAATTTCAACCGTATCTGGCGTACAGAGAAAAATGTTGCCGCCAATTTTTGAAATACCGCCGCCCAGTGCATACACTGTGCCACTCAAGAAATCAATGACGCGCAAAGCCTGATCCTGACGTACCCGCTGCAGGTTAACGACAACTGTACGATGGGAGCGCAGATGGTCAGCAATCTCCTGTGCTTCGTCATAAGAACGCGGTTCATAAAGGACGACTTTAACATTTTTCTGGGAATGAATGCTCACCACATTATTACCCCTTTGGTTTCTACGTTTATCGAGACTTGAGGTTTCAGCTTCCTGCTGATCAGGATCATGTTCCTCTTGTGCCGCCATACGCTCACGTTCCACAATCTCTTCCTCTTCCTGAAGCCCGAGGAAATTCATAAACTTATTCATTACGCCCATTGCGAACCCTCCTCTTTTCCTACGAGAATCGATCCAAGCCGAACCCAAGTTGCCCCTTCTTCAATCGCCACTTCAAAATCATTGGACATGCCCATCGACAACTCGGTCAATGGCTCCGCTGTCAAAGCTTGTCCATTCAAATGGTCTCTAAGCTCACGCAGTCCGCGGAATACGGGACGTGTAAGCTCTGGATCTTCCTCATGGGGTGCCATGGTCATCAGGCCGATGACCTTCAGGTTGTTGAACGAACTGATTTCACGCAAAAAGGAACTCGCCTGTTCAGGCTGCAAGCCATACTTACTTTCTTCACCCGAAATATTCACCTGCAATAATGTTTCCACCTGGATGCCAAGAGACGCCGCCTTTTTATCCAACTCCTTGGCCAGGGACAAACGATCCAGTGAATGTATGTAACGGAATTTACCGATGACGTCCTTCACCTTATTCGTCTGTAAATGACCGATAAAATGCCAGGTTCCCTGCTGACCGAATGCTTCCCATTTCGCTTGTGCATCCTGCCAGCGGTTTTCGCCAATATGCTCAAGACCGTGTTCCAGCACAGCTCCCGTTGTTTCAAGTGAGACGTATTTCGTGACAGCAATCACATTCACATCTTCACGTTGACGGCCACTGCGCTGACACGCGGCTTCGATCTTCTGATTTACTAGTTGTATACGCTCCTCCAATGACACAGAGGGTCACCTCTCTTCCAGCCCAATCCAGCTCGCCATTCTCCCGGTAATGCCATTTTCTTTACGATACGAGAAAAATAGCTCGGGATTGCAGCTTGTACACCAAGTTGTACATTCGATATGATCCGGCAATATTCCTGCTTTCATCATAATGTGTCGATTGCATTCTTTCAAGTTTAACATCGTTTTGCCATTTGCGGCAGGTCGATATACTTGATTGGATGCAGAGTTCTTGTATTCATCATTACCCGAGGAGTGGTCCAGCCAAACCCGTACATGCTGCATAACCGCTTCATCCACTTCATAACAGCAATCCCCAATGGAGGGACCTATTGCAGCATGGATATCCTGTCTGCGAGTTCCATATTCTTGCTCCATCTTTTCGACCATCGACTCAGCTATACCAGCAACTGTACCTTTCCATCCGGCATGAGCAAGCCCCACCGCTTGATGTACGGGGTCATAGAAATAAAGGGGTACACAATCTGCATAAAAGGAAGTCAGCAGCACACCAGGCACATTAGTGACCAACCCATCCGTATCCTGTAATGCAGACTGTCGATCCAGCAAACCTTTGCCCCGCTCTTCAGCCGTGATTACAGCCACATGTTTACCGTGTACTTGTTCTCCACAAGTCCAAGATTCCAAAGGGAAACCCAGCTTTTCAGCCACAAGTTTGCGATTATTCAGCACGTCAGCCGGATTATCACCCACATGATAGGCGCAGTTGAGACTGGCGTAAGGTGTGCTTCCGACACCACCCTGCCTTGTCGTAAAACCGGCTTTCATATGCTTAAACTGCAATTTCCACGGCTCCACATATAATAACAACGGGTCAGGACCCCAATTTGAGTTCTGGCTTCCCGACCGTATTTCCTTATCCAAAATAAACGGTTCCATCTTCTCACCTCACAACTTCCAGTGTACCAAATGAACCCCGTTCTGTCTCGGTTATATCGTTCGGCGCTGGTTACGATTCAAACGTTCAATACGTTCCACCCGGTCCATCCGGCCGTTCTGTTCGTCATACAAGCGGGCTTCACGGTCGCGCTCATCATAGTTAGTTTCCTTCATTTCATCCATTTTAACCAAAATCACATCCGAACCGATCTTCACAATGTTTCTCCAAGGGATAACCAGATCCGTCCCCCCGCCAAACAGCCCCATAAAACGACTGTAACCTGGCACAACAATCGCTTCAATTCGGCCCTGCTTCAGATCCAATTCCAAATCACTAATCTGACCCAGACGTTTTCCATCCGTAATGTTAATAACATCTTTGGTTTGAAAATCCGAAATTTTCATCCCGCTACCCACCGCTTCACCTGTGTTCACTTTCATTTGGTCCCGCCCCCTGATTAATCCGCTTCTGCCCGTTCTCCACTTCTATACAATATATGTTTCATACGCGAAAAATGTCCTCTTTTTCGAAGGAAAGGCAATGGAACAATTCCAGATTCTCTGATGTCGAAATCCAAAAAGCAAAAAGACGATCAAAGGAATATTCCTCCCTTTAATCGCCTCTTCGCTAACCCCGTGTTACGACTTCACATGTTTCTGCATTTGTTGTATCGCTGATTTCTCCAGACGGGATACCTGCGCCTGGGAAATACCAATTTCATCAGCCACTTCCATCTGGGTTTTTCCTTCGAAAAACCGCATCGACAGAATCATTTTCTCCCTTTGACCGAGACGATGCATCGCTTCACGCAGCGCAATTTCCTCAATCCAGGACACATCCTTGTTTTTGTCATCACTGATCTGATCCATCACATAGATCGGATCTCCACCATCATGATAGATCGGTTCGAAGAGCGAAACCGGGTCCTGGATGGCATCCAATGCAAAAACCACATCTTCCTTCGGCACATTTAGTACCTCAGAAATTTCGAATATCGTCGGTTCACGGGAATTTTTATTCGTCAGGCTGTCACGCACCTGAAGTGCTTTATAAGCAATGTCCCGCAATGAGCGAGATACCCGAATTGGGTTATTATCGCGCAGGTATCGACGGATTTCACCGATAATCATCGGCACCGCGTAGGTTGAAAATTTGACATTCTGGGATAAATCAAAATTATCAATGGCTTTCATCAGGCCAATACATCCAACCTGGAACAGATCATCGACAAACTCTCCCCGATTGTTAAAGCGCTGAATGACACTGAGTACGAGACGCAGGTTGCCATTCACTAATTTCTCTCTTGCTGAGCGATCATGGTGTTGCTGAAGGGAATGAAACAATTCCCGCATTTCTGTGTTGGTGAGGACAGGCAATTTTGCGGTGTCCACGCCACAAATCTCGACTTTGTTTCGGGTCATCGTGATTTACCTCCCAAGGAGAAACATTAATGTACATTATCTCCGGGGTAGGCTTTTTTATTCGCACTTGGCATCCTTGCCATTAATACCCATTATGAAAAATGCTCCTGTTCATACCATCTTGTTGAACTCCTTGCGGAGTCTTTTAATGATTCTTTTTTCGAGACGAGAGATATAGGATTGGGAGATTCCAAGCAGATCGGCGACATCTTTTTGTGTCTTTTCTTCCCCATCCGTCAAGCCAAAGCGAAGCTCCATAATCATTCGCTCCCGCTCGGTTAATTTTTCCAATGCTTTATGCAAAAGCTTCCGGTCTACCTGTTCTTCGATATTCCGATAGATTGTATCGTTCTCAGTACCGAGTACATCGGATAATAATAGTTCATTTCCATCCCAATCAATATTGAGTGGTTCATCAAAAGAAACTTCTGTACGAATTTTACTGTTACGTCTCAGGTACATCAAAATTTCATTTTCGATACAACGGGAAGCATAGGTTGCCAGCTTAATTTTCTTTTCCGGGTCAAACGTATTAACGGCTTTAATCAAACCGATTGCACCGATGGAGACCAGATCCTCGATATTGATACCTGTATTTTCGAATTTGCGTGCGATGTAGACTACCAGTCGCAGGTTCCGTTCAATCAGCATGGCACGGATCGCGGAATCTCCAGAAGACAACTTTTGCAACAGAAATTCTTCTTCTTCACGTGTTAACGGGGGCGGTAGTGCCTCACTGCCTCCGATATAATAAATCTCTTCACTTTTCAAACCAAGCAGAAATAATAAACGATAGTACTGCAGCTGCGCCACCAGTTTCCATTTTACAAGCATGTACGTTCCTCCTATACCACATTCAGCGGCTTTTCTGTTGCTCCCGCAGAGATAGCCGTAGACTGCGCAGAAGCAGCGTCTTGCACAAGCTCAGGGTGAATCACGGCCTGGTATTTTCCATCGGATGACAATACGCCCCCGTCCAACCCTATTAATACCTTTGTCGTCTCATAACACATCTCATCCATCGTTACCTTCACCCGGTCTGGCTTCATCGCCAGCATAAACGCAGTTCCTTTGTTAATACCTCGATAGGGTACAAGCCTTAAACGATCCTGCCAGTGGAAGTCCTCCTGATCGAGCTCCATGATAAGGTTGTCCGGCGCCTCATCCTTCAACCTGCCCTTCCAAGCAGCAGGCAGCATGTCTTGCCATAGCGATACCTCCATTACCATGACGGGCATACGTGAAAGGGGGTCTGTAAGTTGATTTCCTGTATCCAGAAGGCCTGTACAAGAAATAGTCACATCATCAATAAAAACCTCCACTTTACCCAAGTACGTTGTCATTCGGTCTGTTTTTCTTTTGGAGCTCTGCACGGCTTTGAATAGAAAAAGCACGGCAAAAAAGACGACAAACGTGAACCAGAAGGCAATTTTCAAATCAAAAGACATTCCACCTGATGCTGTAAACCAAATGCCGTTGAACAATTCCCCAGAGCTTTGCAGCATGTAGTGCACACCCAGAATTCCCCCAGCGGCGACAAAATTGATTACATAGAAGGTACCCAAGGTCCTCATAAATGCCTGAAGACCCTTAAACCCAAATGCAATACTCAGCATCACCAGAGACAATCCAAACTTGATCAAAAAGGTGAACATAAAATCAAACTCCGGCACAAACATCATGACAACGTACAGCGCACCCACGATCGCGGACAGCAACCATCGCCACCAGACCAGCTTCGTTTTGCGCATCCAGGCCGTCAGTCCGATGAGCGCACCGTCAATACACAGGTTCGTCAAAAAAATAAGATCCACATATACAACCACATTCTTCACCTGCCTGCGCGCAACATATCGAAATAACGTTATCCCGATATTCATGAGCATATTCACAAGTATAAGGAGCTCACTTTTCAAAGTCTGTCTAATCATGGGGGGATCGTTCCAACTTTTTTTGTCGGAATTACTCAGAGCAGTTGTTCAGAATTTGTTCAATACGATGTGATAGGATAATAAAAAAAACAAAAAAGACCCGGTTGCTCCATCAGGAGCACCGGGTCTTCAATGAAATCTATTATCGTATTAATCGTTGTTATTATTACGTGAACGATTGCGCAAAAATGTCGGAATATCCAGCTGATCATTGCTCGGCTGATTTCCGAACGGACGCAAGTTCGGGGAACGGTTATCCGCAGGCTCACTTGCTGGAGCGGGTTTACGTCCTGGTGGTGGGGAAGCAGGTTTATCTTCAAAGCCAGTCGCAATAACTGTGACTTTGATTTCCTCCTTCAGATCCTCATCAATGATGGCACCAAAGATCATGTTCACTTCCGGATCAGAAGCTGACGTAACAATCTCAGCTGCTTCATTGACTTCATACAGGGACAGGTTAATGCCACCCGTAATGTTCATGATAACCCCACGTGCACCTTCGATGGATGTTTCAAGCAAAGGACTCATGATGGCTTTACGTGCCGCCTCTGCAGCACGGTTCTCGCCAGTCGATTCACCGATACCCATCAGCGCAGATCCGCGCTCGTGCATGATCGTTTTAACGTCTGCAAAGTCAAGGTTGATCAGACCCGGTACAGCGATCAAGTCAGAGATACCTTGTACGGCTTGACGCAATACATTATCTGCTTGACGGAACGCTTCAAGCATTGGTGTCTTTTTGTCTACAATCTCAAGCAAACGGTCATTTGGAATGACGATCAGCGTGTCCACTTTTTCCTTGAGAGCTTCAATACCTTGCTCTGCGTGGCTTGAACGTTTACGTCCTTCAAATGTGAACGGGCGAGTAACTACACCCACGGTAAGTGCGCCGCACTCTTTGGCGATTTCGGCAATAACCGGAGCCGCACCTGTACCCGTACCGCCGCCCATACCCGCTGTAACAAATACCATGTCTGCACCTTTCAAGGTGTTCATGATCAAATCACGGGATTCTTCCGCTGCTTTTTTACCTACATCCGGGTTGGCACCAGCGCCAAGACCACGGGTTAATTTATCACCGATTTGCAATTTATGCTCGGATTTCGCGAGGTGCAACGCCTGAGCGTCCGTATTTACCGTAATAAATTCTACACCTTGTACACCGTTTTCGATCATTCGGTTGACTGCATTGCTTCCGCCGCCGCCTACACCGATGACTTTAATTTGAGCCAAGCTCTCCATCTCGAAATCAAATTCCAACATATTATTCCATCTCCCCCTCAATGTGCATGGATGGCCCGTCCAATTTTTGATTGAACCGAATCAATTTCATATATCGACGAACGAAAGCGTTTATTTTAGAACCAGCGCATTCAGACGGCTTCAAGAATTGTATGAAATGGATTCAACCTTTTATATAAATTCGCTGAACATATTTTTCAGCCGTTCGAACAGACCTGGTTTCTGCTCCGATTCCTGGGCCGTATTCGGCTTAGGACGGTTGGTCGGTTTTTTGTTGTTATTATTGTTGTTGTTGTTATTTCCACCGCCGTTGTTGCTCGAGGGACGAATACGCAAACTGCGGATTACACTGTGCAAAATGCCGACTCCGCTAGTAAAGCCAGGGTCACGCACACCGATATAATCCGGCACCGCAACTCGTACCGAAGCAGCAAGCTCATGCTGAGCTACCTGCAGAACACCCGGCATAGAGACCGTACCTCCCGTTAGTATATAACCTCCAGGAAGATCATTGTAACCAAGACGCTTCACTTCTTGAGAAATCATCTGGAATATTTCTTGAACCCTCGGTTCAATAATAGCCGCCAGATCCTCTTGAGAGAATTCCTTGTCTACGTTGCTGCCGATCCGTGTTACTTTGAACATGACATCCGCAGCAGCATCATCCAGCCATGCGCAGCCATATTTTAGTTTTACCTTTTCGGCTTGATCTGTTAATGTGCGCAGACCATAGGCAATGTCATTCGTTACAAACTCCCCGCCAATAGGCAGCGTTGAAGTGGCAACGAGACTGTCTTCTTCGAAGATGGCGATGGTTGTAGCCCCTGCTCCGATATCCACAAGCACGGAACCCATCGTTTTTTCATCCTTGGACAATGCCAGCTGACCTGCTCCAAGTGACATGAGTACCAAATCACTTACTTTCAAACCCGCTTTTTCCACGCAGCGCAAAAGATTATGTATCGCGGTTTTTGCACCCGTAATGATGGTCGCCTCTACTTCCAGACGAACACCAATCATACCACGGGGGTCCTGTATGCCCTCCAAGCCATCTACAACATACTGCTTGGCGACAACATCAATAATTTCCCGTTCCGGTGGAACCGCAATCACTTCGGCTGCTTTCAACACCCGCTCCATGTCTTCTTCTCCGATTTCACGATCCTCGTTAGACACTGCCACGACACCGTGACTGCTCATCAGTCCGATATGATTTCCCGAGATTCCAACATACACTTCGGATATTTGAATACCTACCATACGTTCTGCATGATCCACTGCATTGCGGATCGATTGCACCGTCTGATCGATATCTACGATTACACCTTTGCGAATTCCCTCCGAGTCGGCAGATCCAACTCCAATAATATTAAAGGTTCCATTATTCATTTCCCCAATAATAGCGCGAATTTTGGATGTACCGATGTCCAAACTAACAATGATGTCATTGTTGCTCAAGTCTGTGGCACCTCCTGACTCCAAATAGTAAAATACGTTCGGGTTTAAACACTCTTAAAATATATTCAACACACTTTAGGCTTTCCCTCTTTTTTCTACAATTTTTTTGGGTGCCAAGATCTGGTTGCGAGACATAAAACCTTGAAGAAAAAAGAAGGAGGCAACTCAAGTGCCATAAGTTCAAGTGTATCATTTTTTCTTCGTCTCAGAAAGAACAACTTTCACTGGATAAAAGGGGCTAAACCCCGATCCCGCCTGGTTTTAAATACTGATCAACCGAATAAAGGCGGAAATCAGGGAGTTGCTCCTGGTTCAGCATCTTCTTCCGGGTTATCCGGAATGAAAGGCACGTACGTATCGGCCTCCAGCATCGTGATTTTCCCTGGACGTTCCGTCTCAATGACCTGGTTGAGATACTCTACCTTATCGGACAATAGAGAAACGGTTGTAATCACTTCAAACTGTGACTTGGTATACATCCGAATCTGATCCGGGAAAGAAGGTGTAGGATTCGGAATAATCTCTGAAATATCCGTCGTTAGTTCATTCGGGATCTTGGCCAACTCTTCACTCAGCTTAGCCTTGAGCGGATCATCCGCCTTCCACTGGGTCAAAATCGGTTTCTCAACCGCAACACCAATGGTGGCAGGGACCGTTAAGCTTGTCCCGCTTGCCAGTATGGCTTTTAGCGTACCGTCAGAACCAAGTTCATACGCAACCGTTGGATATTCCTGCACCTTGATATGAATAGTCCCTGGAAATTGTTTATCCACAGTTACGGTTGATATAGCCTTGATCGTTTTCAGTCGCTCAATCACATCAGCAGAGGTTGTCCCAAAAAACTGTTCGCCCTCCTTCAGCCCACTTTTCTCCAGCAGTTCTGAAGTCGTTGTGTATACATTACCCGTAATCTCAATTGCCGAAATCCGACTCATCGAAGAACGAAAAAAAAGTACAGCAAGTAATACAATAAAAAGAAGTAAGAGAATAAAAACAATTTTACGGCTTGTGTTTCGTTTGGGCCGATTCTTCTTCAGAACCGGAATTTGACTTTTAGGCATAGGTCGCGCTCCACAAAGCCTCCGGCCCCCTTCCCTTAAGAAGGGGACTCAAAGGACGTTAATTGGCAAAATCCAGCTGCTTCGAAACGGGGGACTGTCGCTCAACCGAAGCTCCAAGACTCTGAAAGAGCTTCTCGATACGATCGTACCCTCTATCAATATGATGCACTTGCTCCACAACCGTTTTTCCCTGGGCAGCAAGGCCAGCAATAACTAGTGCTGCACCTGCACGCAGATCGGTTGCTTCCACTGTAGCCCCGTACAATCGGGGAACGCCACGGATAAATGCTGCATTCAGGTCTACCGAGATATCGGCTCCCATGACATTCAGCTCATCCACATGTTTGAACCGGCCCTCGAATACCGTTTCCTTCATCACACTGAAACCGTCGGCCAGACTGAGCAGCACCATAATTTGCGACTGCAGGTCTGTTGGAAATGAAGGGTACGGAGAAGTCACAATGCGGTCTACTGATTTGGGACGGCTCATACAGCTCACCGTCATTATATCATTGCAGACTGTGATTTGAACACCAGTACGCTTCAACACATGTATAAGGGAAGTAAGATGGGCCGGATTGCAGTGTGTAAGCGTTACATTCCCTCTCGTTGCTGCGGCTGCAATCATCACCGTTCCTGCAACGATCCGATCAGGTATAATTTCATAAGAGCAAGGCTTGAGTTTCTCCACACCATTAATGGTGATCGTATCCGTTCCAGCACCGATAATTCGTGCACCCATCGCATTCAGAAAATGTTGCAGATCCTGTATCTCTGGTTCTCTGGCTGCATTAAATATCGTTGTTGTACCCTCAGCGGTAACGGCAGCCATCATAATATTTTCTGTGGCTCCTACACTGGGGAAATCCAGATGAATGTCTGTTCCCACCAGCTTGCGCCCACGGCATATGATCTGCTGATCCAGCTCTTCAATCGAAGCTCCGAGGGCCTCAAGGCCCCGAAGGTGAAGATCAATTTTACGTTCCCCAATGGCACAGCCACCTGGCTGGTACACGGATACTTGCCCAAACTTAGCCAGCAATGGTCCCATCAAAAAAATGGAAGAACGCATCTGCTTCATGAGATCCTCAGGCACATCATATGACCGGATGGACGATGTATCTATCGTCACTGTTCCCTGTTCATGCCGACACGTGCATCCAAGTCGTTCCAGGATATACAGCATCACTTCGATGTCCAGCAAGTGTGGAACGTTGTGCAGCGTAACTTCTCCGTCTGCCAACAAACTTGCGGCCATGATCGGTAAAGCGGCATTTTTTGCTCCATGGATGCGTATGGATCCTGAGAGGGGTTTCCCGCCTTCAATCACCAATTTGTCCAATGTATCACCTCCGGGGTTTACCGTTCACCCACTACGAAGACTTCCGGTACCAGGTTAATACCGTTTTGAGATGATATAGTGTTCTGAATCTGCTGCATTAGGGTGATAACGTCCTCTGCTGTTGCTTGGCCTGTATTGACAATGAAATTGGCATGCATGGTGGATACCTGTGCGCCTCCCTGAGTCATACCCTTTAACCCCGCTGCTTCAATCAGGCGGGCGGCATGATCACCAGGGGGATTCCGGAACACGCTGCCAGCACACGCCATCTGCAGTGGCTGTGTACGGCGTCTGCGGTCTTTATAGGCCGCCATCGATTCCGAAATGACTTTGCGTTCTCCCTGCTGTAGTTCAAATGTAGCCTCCAGCACGATGCCTCTCCGGTCATGCAGAACAGAGTGGCGATAGGCAAATTCCATGTCCTCCTTGCTATAACGTACCAATTCCCCTGTCTCCAGTACAATCTCAGCGGATTGAAATATCCGTGACACATCCGATCCATGGGCACCAGCATTCATATATACGGCTCCGCCGACTGTTCCGGGGATTCCGCTGCCAAATTCCAAACCGGTCCACTCTTTCTTTGCAGCAACAACACTGAGTTTAACAAAGGAATGTGCCGCTCCAGCAGTTACCCCGCCCTCGTGAAATTCGGCATAATCAAAACCTTCTCCCGGTTTCACGACAACTCCGCGTATTCCCTTGTCAGACACTAGCATGTTTGAACCCCGTCCAAGCTGCATCCATGGGATCTGATGTTTGTGCAGCAATTGGATGAGATTGACCATCTGCTCCTTGTTTTCCGGTATGACCAGCGCATCTGCAGGACCGCCGATCTTCCATGTGGTGTATTTGGCTAGCGGCTCGTTTTCAAGAACTTTGCCGACATTGTTCTGGGATAGTAACGATATCCACTGCTGCATATTAATATCCTCCTTTACTTCAAAACCGATGAGCACGGCAGTTTTCGTTGCTGCAAGCCGTGTTGCGGCGCCATGGAACGATTGTCACGATTTATAGGGTATCTTATGTCAGTCCCGCCGTGTGTGTGACAATCGCCCAAAACGCACATTAACGCCCTACAGCAAGACGCCGAATCTCGCTCACAAGCACTTCGGCTGCATCAGGTTTCCCCAGCTGCCGGGAGGCTTCCGCCATCCTTTTGCGCGCCGCTTCGTCATTCATAATTCCAGCAATCGCTTTATATAGCGCCTGGCCTGTCAGATCCTTCTCCAGCATCGTAAGTGATGCACCGCCACCCTCAAGCGTACGAGCATTCGCCTCCTGATGATTATTTGTCACGTTAGGTGACGGAATCAGAATGGATGGAATACCTAGAGATGTAATCTCGGCAAGGAACGATGCCCCTGCACGATTTACGATCAGCGACGTGCATGCAAGAACCTCAGGCATGTTGTGTACGTATGGCAACACATGCAGATGATTTGGCATCGTTCCAAGGGAACTGCGGATCGCTTCACGCGTTTCATCAAAATATGAGTCACCAGTCACGTAGACCACATGCACATCTTCAAGCTTGGCCAGCATCGGTGCCATATCCACCATGGCTTTATTAATTGCTTTCGCACCACGGCTACCACCAACCACAAGAACAACTCGGCTGTCCATGGGTACACCCAATGTCGCAAATCCACGATCACGGCTGGCTTGAGCTACCGTTGTAGCCCTTGGATTGCCGGTATACACAACCTTTTTGGCTCCAGAGAATGCTTTCTCCGAACCCTCAAAACTAACAGCTACCGTGTCCACATACCGAGTAAGGAACTTGTTAGTTAACCCGGGAATGGCATTCTGCTCATGAATAACACTTGGAATACCTAGTTTGGCTGCTGCATATACGACAGGCCCACACACATAGCCCCCCGTACCGATGACAACATCAGGTTTGAATTCCTTGAGCATTTTCTTGGCTTTACGTACACCTTGCAAAAATCTCATCACAGTCTTCACGTTGTCAAAGGACAATTTCCGGCGAAAACCTGTGATATCAATCGATTGAAACGGAATATTCTCTTGTGGCACCAGTTTGCTTTCCAGTCCACGGGTACCACCGATATATAAAAATGTCGAGTCGGGATTCTCCGCCTCACATTGCCTTGCTATAGCAACGGCCGGATAGATATGCCCACCGGTACCGCCGCCGCTTAGAACGACTCGCATCGTACATTCACCTCGCATAACGGGATAAGTTCAATAATATGCCTAACGCTGTCAACATCAAGGTCAGAGAGGAACCACCATAACTGATGAGTGGGAGTGTAATCCCCGTAACTGGCATAAGCCCAATCACAACGCCAATGTTGATAATGACCTGAACAGCCACCATACCCACAATACCTACGCCCAGAAGGCTGCCAAAAGCATCTGGTACCGTCATGGCTACACGCATCCCTCTCCATACCAGGACCAGGAACAGCAATAATACAATCATTCCACCAATGAAGCCAAGCTCTTCTGCCAAAATGGAAAAAATAAAATCCGTCTGTGGCTCGGGTACATAGCTGTATTTTTGCCGACTCATACCTAGCCCCAAGCCGGCAAGTCCTCCCGGGCCGATCGCATATAAAGATTGAATAATCTGATATCCGGCGCCAAGTGGATCAGACCACGGATCCAAAAAAGCCGTTATTCGCTGCAATCTGTAAGGAGCTGCCGCAATCAACGCGGCAAATCCCGCTACACCGCCTAGGGCAAGAAGCAAGAGATGCTTCATCCGTGCTCCTGCTGTGAAAATAATGAGCATTGATGCACCCAGCATTACTGTGCCTGTCCCCAAATCGGGCTGAAGCATAATAATACCAAAGGCCAAACCAATCAAACCGAGCGGCGGCAGAAGCCCCGTCGTAAACGTTTTGATTTTGCCGGGTTCCTTACTTAACCAATGAGCCAGAAACAGGATCATACCCAGTTTCATGAATTCCGAAGGTTGTATGCCGAATGAGCCAATGCCCAACCAGCTTCGTGCTCCTCCGCGAACCACTCCGATGCCAGGAATCAGCACCGCAATCAGCATTATAAAACAGGCAATCAGTATAGGCTTTGCATACTTTCTCCAGACCCGGTAGTCCACATTTGCCGTAACAAACATGGCAGCAAGTCCAAGTCCGGCGAACAGCAGCTGTCTTTTGACAAAGTAAAATGAATCACCATAGTCATGAAAAGCAAGCACCGAGCCCGCACTGTATACCATAATAATGCCGATGGCAAGCAATGCCAGAATACAAATTAGGAGCCAGAAATCCGGCGCCGGTCGCGTCTGTTTCATCAGGAGGCCACCCCTTGCATGGAAGTAGGGGCTTTTCCACCCCCCTACTTACAAGTTATGCGCCGCCTCTTTAAAAATGCGTCCCCGCTCTTCATAGGAAGGAAACATGTCCCAGCTTGCACATGCCGGTGATAACAAGACCACATCACCTGGAGCTGCAAACTGTGAAGCTTCCTGCACGGCAGCGGTTAACGTTTGGGCAGCGTCCTCCTCATTATCGACGACCTTAATTTGCTTTAATCCCGCCAGTTCCGCGACCTTGGCAATTTTCTCACGTGTCTCTCCAATAGCAACCACAGCTTTCACCCGCTCCTGGAATAATGGCAGCAATTCCATCATGTCTGAACCACGATCCAGTCCTCCGGCAATGAGCACGACCGGTTCCTTGAAGGAGTTCAGAGCCATTACGGTTGCTTTGGAGTTGGTCGCTTTGGAATTGTTGTAATAGCCCGCTCCATTATGTTCAAGTACATATTCAAGACGGTGTTCAACCCCCTTGAAGTCAGCCAGAGGCGCAGCAAGCACAGATGGATCGGCTCCAGCGGATACAGCAATAGCTACTGCTGCCAAGGCATTTCCCACATTAAATCGTCCTGGTATTCCGATGTCTTCCACATCAATAATGACATGATGGTTGCCCTGACCGTCTGCATAGATCACCTGGCGCTTCACATCATCCTCTTCCCCATCCACGTAAGGAGGATCAGCATATACCCCTGCTTCGAGCTTCTCTGTCAGCGAGAATGGGAGGAGTCTTGCTTTGATATATGGAACTAGTCCGCGGCATACCGGATCATCCCAGTTCAGGATAGCCACATCCTCCGGTTGTTGGTTGGAGAACAATTTGGCTTTGGAAGCCACATAATCATCCATGTCCCCATGATAATCCAAATGAGTCTCCGCCACGTTTAGCAAACTGGCAATACGCGGACGGAAATCGGATGTGCCTTTCAGTTGGAAACTGCTAAGCTCCACCACCATCCAGTTATCCGCAGAAGCCTGCTCTGCCGCCTCACACAATGGCGTTCCAATATTACCGGCAACGATTGGTTTCAAACCGGCAAGCTCCAACATGTTGCCTACCCACGTTGTTGTGGTTGTTTTCCCGTTGGAGCCCGTGATCCCGATCATAGGCGCAGCGCATAAATGGTAAGCTACCTCCACCTCAGTCACCACTTCTATGCCTAAGGCAAGTGCCTGTTGCACAGGAGGCGCCTGATAAGGAATGCCCGGATTTTTGACTACAAGCTTCACATCACTATGAATCAGGTCGTCCGGATGTCCACCGCATACAACAGAAATTCCCAAAGCCTCCAATTCGGATGCTTCGGGACACTGTTCTCTCTCTTTTTTATCATTAACTGTAACGATTGCGCCGGCACGGTCCAGTACTTTAGCGACCTGCACGCCGCTCTTGGCCAGTCCAAGCACGACCACTTGTTGTCCACGATATGATTCAGGATGATTCATTGTTTACAACCCCTTGTTGAGATAAAGTCCGAGAGCGGCCAAAATGGCGCCTACCGCCCAAAAAGTAATGACAACTCGCCATTCCGACCAGCCACTCAGTTCAAAGTGATGATGAATCGGGCTCATTTTGAATACGCGTTTGCCACGAGTTTTGAAAGATACTACTTGAATGATAACGGACAGGATTTCGATGACGAAAATACCGCCAATGATGACAAAAAGAAGTTCTGTCTTCGTCACAATGGCGACGGCACCAATCGCACCACCAATTCCGAGTGAGCCTGTATCTCCCATAAACACTTTGGCCGGGTGTGCGTTATATACCAGGAATCCAAGTACCGCCCCAATCATCGCCGCCGCACATACTGCTGCTGGCATTGATGTTGCCTGCATCGCCACAATGGCAAATGCCCCAAATGCGATGGCGCTCACGCCGGACAGCAAGCCGTCCAGACCATCGGTAAAGTTAACTGCATTCGTGATGGCAAGCATCATGAATACCACAAACGGATAGTAGAACCATCCCGTCCAGTCGAAGGAGACTGATGTACCCGGAATCGATATGGCTGTACTGTGTCCATTCTGGATCAGTAAGTAGCACATCACTGCACTGAAAAACAACTGACCAATCATCTTTTGTCTAGCCGTCAGCCCTAGTGAACGTTTGAATACAATCTTGATGTAGTCATCCAGGAAACCGATCAGACCGAAGCCGAGTGTAGCCACCAGCAGGACGTAAAAGTCTGTATTTTTGACCGCTGAAAATTTCAAAAAGGCCAATGTGAACGCGAGTAAAATAACTACTCCGCCCATTGTAGGTGTTCCGCTTTTTTTCAGATGGCTCTGTGGCCCATCTTCCCGCACCTGCTGTCCGAACTTCATTCGACGCAGCAATGGAATTAAGAGCGGTGCAGCAATCACCGCCAAAATAAATGAAACACCGATTGTTAACAGTAATACCTGAAAATCCATGGGTTCACCCCTCTAGTCTACTCTATTCTGTAATGGAGCTATTTTTAGCGCTTCGACCACATCCTCCAGTTTCATGCCCCGGGAGGCCTTAAACAAGACAACATCTCTGGATTGGAGATTCTCCAGTAGATATCGGGTCAATGCTTCCTTGCTCTCAAAAGTGTGTACGGCTTCTGCTGGCATGTTTTGTCTTGCTCCTTCTGCGATACTCGCAGATAAAGGGCCGTAAGCCAGCACCATATTCATTTTGTCGGGTGTAATGTATTCACCGATTCCCCGATGGAGCTCATGCTCCTGAGGCCCCAGTTCTAGCATATCACCGAGCACGGCGACTTTGATCCGATACCCCTTGAGGCCCTCCAGCACATCCACAGCGGCTTTCATGGAGGTTGGACTAGCGTTGTAAGCATCATTAAGCATGGTCAAACCACTGACGCCGTTAATAATCTCGATGCGCATGCCGGTTAATTTCAGACGTGACAGTCCTGCTACAATCTGTTCAGCAGCCACTCCAAAATGACGGGCAACCGCTAATGCAGCAAGACAGTTGACCACATTATGTGTTCCCAATAATGGCAGTGTAAGAGCACTCTCTCCAGACTGCTTGGTGGTAAAAGCGACCCCACTCTGTACATTCATAATTCCAGTAGGATAATCATCATTATCCGTCTGCAAGCCAAATGTATACCGCTGAAGTCCTTCAGGCAGCTTAGTCGCTGGCTCTGCCAGAACCTGCTCAATCAATGGTTCGTCGCCGTTATATATCAACAATCCACCTGGTTTCATTCCATCAGCAATTTCAACTTTTGCCCGAGCAATCTCCAATCGAGATCCCAGTTGAAGTAGATGGGATTCTCCAATATTCGTGATGATTGCGACATCCGGCTGGGCAATTAAAGATAATTCTTCAATCTCCCCCCGGCCGCTCATGCCCATCTCCAGAATTACGATCTCAGTGTCCGGTTCCATGCTAAGTACGGTAAGTGGCAAACCAATATGGTTATTGAAGTTACCTTGGGTCTTATGCACTTTGAACGTTGTAGAGAGAATGGCATCCACAATGTCCTTTGTTGTTGTTTTTCCATTGCTGCCTGTAATGCCTACAACGGAGGCCTTGTTTTCTCTTAGATAGGAAGACGCAAGCTCCTGTAATGCAACCAGAGTATCCTCCACAATAATCACAGCACCTTGAGGTGCAACTCCGTGATCCTTTTGCCATAAAGCCCCGGCAGCGCCTTTCTCTACACATGTTTGCACAAATTCGTGTCCGTCAAACCTTTCGCCAACAAGAGGGATAAAGAGACTGCCTTGAACCGGCTTACGCGAATCTGTAAATACACCTTCAACACCAACATCACCATAAGTAGCAACGTCAGTTAGTGTTCCTCCACACATCTCGGCCAATTGTGCCATTGTTCTTTTTATCAATTGGATTTGCCCCTTATCGCTTCTTTCGCTATGATCCGATCGTCAAAATCCGTCTTGGTTGTGCCGATAATTTGATAGGTCTCATGCCCCTTGCCCGCAATCAATACTACATCGGCAGGGCTTGCCATTTCAATAGCCTCATGAATCGCCTGGCGCCGATCCACAATCATCGTATAACGGTCAGGTTGAATGGCATCTTCAATCAAGCCTTGTTCAATATCCTTGAGAATCAGATCGGGATCTTCTGTCCGCGGATTATCGGAAGTGACAAATACGATATCGCTATACTTCGCTGCAATTTTACCCATTAGAGGCCGCTTCGTACGATCTCGGTCACCACCACATCCAAATACACAGATCACACGGCCTTCAGCAAATTCTTTCACCGTCCGCAATACGTTCTCCAGGCCATCTGGTGTATGAGCATAGTCAACAATGACTGCAAACGACTGTCCTTCGTCAACAGCCTCAACACGTCCATCTACGCCCGGCACCGTCTCCAAACTACGTTTGATCTCCTCCAGCGGAATATCTTCAACCAGAGCAGCAGCGATGGCAGCCATTGCGTTGTACACATTAAATTTGCCTACCATGCGTAAACGAATATCGGTGCTGCCTCTGAATGTATCTACATGGAAAGAAGTCCCCTGCGAGGTAATTGAGATCTGGGATGCGCGAACATCCGCATTTTCCTCCATGCCGTATGTAATGACTTCAGCTGCAGTTACAGATATAAAATAGGCAGCAGCTGGATCATCTGCATTGATCACTGCAAATTTGCGCTTGGAAGCATCTGCGGTATATCCGTTACCCAACCGTGCAAAGAATAGTCCTTTGGCTCCGCGATATTCCTCCATGGAATGATGGTAATCCAGATGATCCTGCGTCAGATTGGTAAATACAGCCGTGCGGAATTCCGTCCCCTTCACCCGACCTTGCTCCAAAGCGTGGGAGGAAACTTCCATCACACAACAGTCCGTGCCAGCTTGAACCATATCATTCAGACTGCGCTGCAGATCAAGTGCTTCCGGTGTAGTGCCTGACATCGGGTACGTGCGCCCGTCATACCGCATTTGAATGGTCCCGATTAATCCTGTTTTTTGACCAAAGTCACTCATGATTTTTTCAATTAAATAGGTAGTCGTTGTTTTTCCGTTAGTTCCCGTTACACCAATCATATTCATCTTGAGGCTTGGCGAGTCAAAAAAGGAATCCGCCAGTACAGCCATGGCGAAACGGCTGTCTTTTACCAGCAACTGCGGAACAGGCAGATCCAGCTCTCGTTCCACAACAAGAGCAACAGCTCCAGCGTTTACAGCCTTCTCAGCATAGTCATGTCCATCAACTGTATGCCCTGGAAGACAGATAAACAGATCTCCCGGTTGTACCTGGCGAGAATCTGTCTGTAGGTTTTGACATTCTGTATTTGGTTCGCCTATGACACGGGCGGTTGTCAGCAATGATGAAAGTTGTTTTAAAAGCACATGAATAACCTCACTTTTTCCAAGTTTACTTCAATTTCAACAGTTCTCTGTAATCATTAATATCGTCAACACAGCCAATTAATGAAACGCAACTCAGTGCATTTTGTTGCGGTGGTGATCAAGAGCCCCATCAGGGCTCTTGTCCTTCCTCCTTGGTATGATCATGAATATCATTCAGAACATCACCCATATAGATCCGTATAGTAGAACCCTGATCAACCCGCGCTCCTGGCTTTGGAGCCTGGTTAATGACATATTTCCCACTGCCGGATTTAGCCAGCATAAAGTTCATATTCAGATCCTCATACAGGTCTTCGACCGTAGCTCCTGTCAGATCGGGAACCGTCACGATTTTCGTTTCTCCATACTTGTATTCTTTGGCTACCTGATCCTTCCGAACCGGAACATTCATATAATGCAGCGCATCCTCTAGAATGTTCTGTACGATCGGTGCAGCAACCACGCCGCCGAACTGAATTCCTTTCGGGTTATCCACCGCAGTATACACAACAATCTGCGGATCATCCGCCGGAGCAAAACCGATAAAAGATACAATATGCTCGGTAGAGGAATAACGTCCATTAATTACCTTCTGGGCTGTACCCGTTTTGCCGCCAACCCGGTATCCATCAATAAACGCCGGACGTCCCGTACCCTTGGCAACGACACTCTCAAGTGCTTCACGTACTTGCTTGGACGTATCTTCCGAGATGACTTGTCGAACCAGTTCCGGCTTGGCCTCTTCCATCACTTCACCCGTTTCCGGATGAACCCAAGCCTTTGTAACATATGGCTTGTATAGTTTACCACCATTAATAGCTGCTGACACAGCCGCTACCTGCTGAATCGGCGTAACGGATACCCCTTGACCAAAAGCAGTGGTCGCAAGCTCCACAGGTCCAACCCGTGACAGTTTAAACAAAATCCCGCTGGCCTCACCACTCAGATCGATGCCTGTTTTGGTGCCGAATCCAAAGTCTTTAATATAGGAGAATAATGATTCTTTGCCCAGTCTCTGACCTAGTGCAACAAATCCAGGGTTGCAGGAATTCTCCACAACTTGCAGGAAGGTCTGGCTTCCATGACCGCCCTTTTTCCAGCAACGCAGGCGAGCGCCTCCAACTTCAACAAATCCGGGATCATAGAACTGATCCTGCGTCAGATTTACTTTCTTCTCTTCAAGTGCTGCTGCAAGCGTAATAATTTTGAACGTTGAGCCTGGTTCATACGTCATCCAGATCGGTAAATTCCGGTTGTATACATCGGCCGGATATTGCTGATAATCAGCTGGTTCATATCCGGGTCTACTGGCCATACCAAGGATTTCACCCGTCTTAGGGTTCATTGCAATGGCAAGCGCCGAGTTGGCCTGGAATTTGACCATAGCCTGATCCAGCTCGCGTTCCATGATGGACTGAATCGATTTATCAATAGTCAGCTTGAGGTTCAGACCATCCTTCGGTTCCACATACTTCTCAGATGAGCCCGGCATTAGCCTTCCGGCCGCATCGGACAAGTAGGACACACTGCCATTCAAACCGTTCAGTTTATCATCATACTTTTTCTCTACACCCGTTAAGCCCTGATTATCAATGCCTGTAAAACCAAGAATATGGGCCGCCAGATCATCATAAGGATAAAAGCGTTTATTATCCTCAGCAACAACGATACCCGGAAGCTTCAAATCACGGATGTGCTGAGCCTTCTCCATCGTAATTTTGCGGCCACCGGGTTGTAGTCGTACAATTAGTTCTCTTTTCTTGATGGTTGCCAGCACTTTCTCTTCGGTCATCCCCAGCAAAGGAGCCAGTGCTCTTGCTGTTGTCTCCGCTTCCTTCACCTGGGCAGGAATCGCCATAATGGTTGGTGTGGTTATATTGTAGGCGAGAGAGGTTCCATTTCGATCCAGGATCTCTCCCCGTTTGGCTGAATAAGGAATATTCCGCCGCCAGGACTCTTCCGCTTTCGCAGATAGTTCCGGCCCTTTCCCTAACTGTACATAAGCAAGCCTAATCACCAAGGCTGAGAATAAGAGAACTAAAATCACTAAACTCCATAACAACCTGCGCCGCAGATTTACGCTTGACCCCTTCACGAAAAGATCCCCCCACTCGTCCCAAAATCATGATTGTGTTCAATTCATGAATATTCAGGACAACCGGGGGTTAGAACAAGCTGTCTGTGATCTCTATGGAAGCGAAGCCCCATCCGATGTGTTATCAGATGATTTTGTCTCATTTGAAGGTGGATTTGTAGTATCGGTTTTGCCTGTTTCTTCGGTGTTCGCCGTTCCATCAGCTTCTCCCTGATTGTTAGTCTCGTCCCCTAATGCTGGATCAGAAGACTCGGGAGCTTCATCTGCTATACCGGTAACTGCCGCTTTGGCCGTCTGCAGCACAAGCTCAACCGTTCTCTGTTCGCCTGCCACCTGCTCCGTTTGCTTCACCACATATCCTTCACCTTTAACGGTCACGCCCACTTTCATGAGGGAGAGCACTTCAAGTGCATCTCGTAGTGATTCGCCGGTCAGATCAGGGATCTTCATTTTGCTGCTTTCTTCGGTCAACAGGTAGATTCGTTGGCCAGGATTCATGGCTGCACCTGCCACAGGATACTGGCGAATGACATTTTCACCTTGACCAAGCGTCTCATAGGCAATTCCGGCGTTCAATAGTTGGCTTCTAGCCTGTTTGGCTGTCTTACCTGACAGATCAGGAGCTTTAGCTTGAACGACCGGCGTTGTTTTTGACTTTTTGTCAGTGGTCTTTACTGTATCTTTGGGAACTCCCATGTACTGAAGAGTCTGGCTCACAATCTTCTTGAATACGGGAGCAGCTGCAGTACCTCCGCCAATATTGGAACCATCTGGCTGGTCAATTACAATCAACATCGCGATTTTGGGATTATTAACGGGTGCAAATCCGATAAACGAAACGACGTCTTTGGATTTACTGTATTCCCCGTTCACTACTTTTCTAGCAGTACCCGTTTTACCTGCAACTCGGTATCCTTCGATATAAGCATTGCGCCCTGTACCAATCGTTTGGTCAGCTACAACCTGTTCCAGATAACCGCTCACCAGTTTGGAGGATTCCTTGGAAATCACCTGACGAACAACCTTCGGCTTGATTACTTCTGATGTACCGTCATTCGGGTTAATAATTTCCTTCACCAGATGCGGTTCCATAAGTTTGCCGCCGTTGGCAATTGCCGAAATGGCTGCTACCTGCTGGATTGGTGTTACCTGTACAAGACCATGACCATATGCTGCTGTGGCAATTTCCGATTTATAAACCAGCGGCTTGATTGGTGAAGCCGATTCACTCGGCAGATCAATGCCCGTCTTTTTACCAAAACCGAATTGGTCTATGTAATGACGCAAACGTTCACCGCCAAGCATGTTATAACCCAGATTAACAAACGCAATGTTACTTGAACGTTTGACACCTTCCAAGTAGGAAATCCGTCCATAGGCGTGACCGTTATCACTGATTGGGTAGCCACCAATATAGACTCGCTTGGATTCAAACGTAGCATTCGGATCAAACAGCTTCTCTTCAACCGCACCCGCCAGAGTAACAATTTTAAAAGTAGATCCTGGTTCATAGATGGATTGTATCGCATGGTTGATAAAATTTTTCTGATCCGGCGTTTCCGCATACGTATTAGGATTAAAGGTCGGCCAATTGGCCATTCCTAAGATTTCCATGGTGTTAGGATCTGCTGCAATGACAGTCATGCTCAGTGGATTGTACTGGGCAACAGCTTCTTTCATTGCATCTTCGATGTAGTACTGAATTGTATCATCAATCGTCAGCTTTAAGTTGCTTCCATTCTGCGGTGGAAGGTAGTTGTCCTGGGAATCAGGCAGCTTGTACCCTTTGGCATCATTTTGGTAGTTCAGATAACCATCTGTACCTGTAAGCTGTTCATCATAGGAGACTTCAAGTCCATTAACAGCCTTCCCATCACGGCTCATGTATCCCAGCAAATGAGAGGCGAGCGTTTCTTCCGGATAATATCGCTTCGACTCTTGTGTCATGACAATCGCATTTTGACCCTTGTAGTCATCTTTCAGTTCTTTGCGAAATTCTTCTACTTTGGTAGCCAAATCAGGGTTAATTTTATACCCTTCACTTCGCACTTCACGTTGTTGAAAGAATGTCCCATCTTGCTTTTTCGCTGTTACAAGTGCGCGCATTTCACTCTCGCTTTTACCCAATAAGCTAGATAATTTGTTAGTGACCACATCTTCAATCCCAAGTTGATTAATTATCTTTGGGTTAACGGACACCGTGTATGCAGGCGCATCCGTCGCCAAAATGTTACCATTGCGGTCTGTGATTGTCCCGCGACTCGCCTTGATGGTTTGTTCGCGTTCAACCAATCCAGCTGCTCTTTCCTGCCAAATACCGCCATTAACAACCTGAATAAAAAAGATTCGGGTTATTAATACAAGAAAAAAGAGGGTAATACATCCCCCTATAAGCAGCGTGCGCATCTTTATTCTTTTTACCATCGGTACACCTCTTTTGCTTCAGCACTTTGTAAGGATTGATACAAAATGTTCTACTTATTTGCTGTATCCGAGGACGATTCAGTACCTGTCGAGTTCGTTGTACTTGTTGAGCGAGGTACAAAAATGACATCCTTGCCGGAAGCCTCAACGTAACCAAGCTTGCGAGCATTCTCGATGACCAAATTGTTTAGTTTTTCTTTTTCCACTTGCAAATCTGCAATCGTTCTCTCTGCTTCTCTCACGTCAGACAACGTTGTCTGTGCCTGCTTATTCAGATCATAGATGTGAGCGTAACGCGACATCATAACACCGCCCACAACAATGACTGCAACCAGAGTAATCAGATACAAAAATTTCTCGCGTGCCGGAAGACCGGTACGACGGGTCACCACTTTGGTGGTTTCCTTGTACCGCTGCTGGGTCACACGTTCTTGGGACGCTTTTTCTTTCACTGCCAGATTACCACGTGTATATGCCATACTCCGACTCTCTCCTCCGCTCTTGATTTACAGTTTCTCGGCTACGCGCAGCTTCGCTGAACGAGCACGGGAGTTTTCGGCCAGTTCCGTTTCCGTTGGAATCAGCGGCTTTCTGTTCACTAAACGCATGGCACCCTTACCGCCGCAAACACACAACGGGAAATCGGGAGGGCATGTACATTTCTCCAGATAACTGCTAAAAATCTGTTTGCAAATTCGGTCCTCAAGTGAGTGAAAAGTAATAACAGATACACGTCCGCCTGGTGCCAAGCACCGAACGGCCTGATGTAACGCTTCTTCGAACGCGCCCAGCTCATCATTAACGGCAATTCGTAATGCCTGAAAACTGCGTTTTGCAGGATGTCCTCCGGTACGACGAGCCGCCGCCGGAATACCTTCCTTGATTAATTCCACCAGTTCGCCAGTAGTCTCAATTGTGGACTGCTTCCTTTTTTCAACAATGACACGAGCAATTCGTCTTGAGAATTTCTCTTCACCATAGCGATACAGAATGCGGGCAATCTCCTCTTCCGGCCATTCGTTAACAATCTCTTTGGCGGTAAGGGATGCGTCCTGATCCATACGCATATCCAACGGAGCGTCGTGATTGTAGCTAAATCCACGTTCTCCTTCGTCGAATTGCGGCGATGATACCCCCAAATCGTACAAAATGCCATCTACCTGCGGCACGCCATCTTTCATCGGTACATCCAGTTCTTTCAGTACCTGTTCGAGATCACGGAAATTGGTTTTCACCAATGTAATCCGATCTCCATATAGAGCCAATTTTTCACGCGCGTTATCCAAAGCCCAATCATCCTGATCCAGTGCGATCAGACGCCCCCCTGGACCGAGCTTGGATGCAATCACGGAGCTATGTCCGCCACCGCCTAAAGTGCAGTCCACGTATATACCGTCCTGCTTGATGTTTAAACCCTCTGTTGCCTCTTCTTTGAGTACGGTTATGTGGTGAAACAACCTGCACCCCTCCTGACTTTATAGATCAAAATTAAAATCGACCAGCTTTTCGGCAATGTCGTTGAATGCTTCTTCGGATTGATTGAAATAACTCTCCCATATGCCTTTGCTCCAAATCTCCACCCGGTTCGACACGCCAAGAACAACGCAATCCTTGTCCAGCTTGGCATACTCTCTAAGATTGCCCGGCAAATTTACCCTGCCCTGTTTGTCCAATTCACATTCGGTGGCACCCGAGAAAAAAAACCGGGTAAACGCACGTGCATCGGATTTCATCAATGGCAGTGCTTTGAGCTTCTGTTCCATGACCCCCCACTCCTCCATGGGGTACACGAAAAGACACTGGTCCAAACCCCGTGTGACAACGAAAGACGGTCCCAGAGATTCGCGGAATTTAGCCGGAATAATAACCCGACCCTTGTCATCAATGCTATGTTGGAACTCCCCCATAAACATTGGCCCACTCACTCCTCACCCGTTTCTCCCACTTTGCCCCACTTTCCACCACCTAAGCATAATAGATTCGCACAAAAAAATCAAAACCCTTCTTACAGGCTTTACTTTTTTTAATTTCGCAACCGCAAAAAAACGTCTTTAATCCTGTCACTCAGGATCAAAGACGTTTCCCGTTTACGGGCAATCGCACGTACACCCGCATATGAGCCATATCATTAATAAACCATTTTAAACCCTTTGAAGCACTTAATCAGCTTGTAATTAATGGATGGCTCTTAGAATTTCCAGCTATCCAGATATTTTTCCTGTTCGGCGGACAAGGAGTCGATAGCAATATTCAAGCTTTCCAGTTTGTAACTGGCAACTTGTTGGTCAATGTCATAAGGTACATTAACAACGGTTTTACCCAGTTCCGCATAGTTCTCGCTCACATAACGCAGACCCAGCGCTTGCAATGCAAACGTTGTATCCATAATCTCGGCAGGGTGTCCATCGGCTGCACCCAGGTTTACGAGACGTCCTTCAGCCAGCAAATACATTTTACGACCATCTTTGAAGCGATATTCTTCAATGTTGCGGCGTACGGTACGAATCGAATCGGAACGTTTAGCAAGTTCAGGTTTGTTTACTTCCACGTCAAAGTGACCTGCATTGCTAAGAATGGCTCCATCCTTCATCACATCGTAATGCTCTCCAGTGATCACATCTTTATTGCCGGTAACAGCGATGAAGAAATCCCCCAATTTTGCAGCTTCCACCATCGTCATGACACGGAATCCGTCCATATGAGCTTCTACGGCCTTTATAGGATCAATTTCAGTTACGATAACATTTGCTCCGAGCCCTTTGGCACGCATTGCTACACCTTTACCACACCAGCCATAACCCGCTACAACTACGTTCTTTCCTGCAACGACCAGATTGGTTGTACGGATGATACCATCGAATGCAGACTGACCTGTACCGTAACGGTTATCAAACAAGTATTTGCAATAAGCGTCATTGACTGCAACCATTGGGAAACGCAATTGTCCTTCTTTCGCCAAAGCTTTCAGACGAATGATGCCCGTTGTCGTTTCCTCTGCTCCACCACGAATGGTGGCAGCTAGATCAGGACGTTCAGAAGCAATAATAGTGGCAAAGTCTCCACCGTCATCAATAATCAGATCAGGTTTCACTTCAAGTGCACGGAGTTGCAGTTCTTTGAACTCAACAGGGTCCGGATTATGTTTGGCATACACAGTAACGCCGTCTTCCACCAGAGCAGCACAAACATCGTCCTGTGTTGACAATGGGTTGCTATGTGTAATCGTCACTTCTGCACCACCAGCTTGAATGACTTTCGCTAGATAAGCCGTTTTGGCCTCAAGGTGAAGGCAAATGGCTACCTTCAAACCTTTAAACGGAAGATCCTGTTCAAATTGGCGACGAATGCGGTTCAACACTGGCATATGTGCTTCTACCCAATCAATTTTCAGATGACCTTCTGAAGCGAGTCCCATATCTTTAACGATACTGTTTTGCAATGCAGGGGTAGTCATTCCTCATCCTCCTCGATTATCTATTCCTTCTATTATAAAAGGTCACTACAACGTGATCACTTGGTGTTGTCCACGGAATTCGTTCTGACTTTCAATCAGTTGTTCAATCCACTCGGTTCCATAACGGTTCAAGTAAAAGAGCACGTTATGCACTCGTTCCTGCGGTTTGTTCATGGGAAAGAGTGAGTTTTGCACCCCGTTCCAGTGCCTTAGACTCACATCGTGTTTATCTTTGATGGCTTTGTGGGTCTGCTGTTGCAGATACTGCATCTGTTCGCTGATCTTGCCTACATTGGTATCTCCAATTCGGTCCAAACCAGGGTGGATCTCTGAAATTTGATCAAGCAATGGACGATATAGATCGGCAAATGCTTGTTGAATGCGCTCGAACTGTTCATCGACCTGGAAGGTCTCCTGTTGCGCCAGCCATTGTTCCCTCTTTTCATCCATATGATATTGAACGTCCTGGAAAGAAAGACCGTACTGCTTCATATGTTTGTGATGAACATCTTCCATAATGGTAAAGGACAGACGTGGAAGCAAAATAGGCATCTGCAGCTCAAACCGGGCAAACGCTTCACGTGTCAATCCCCAGTACGCGATCTCACCTTGACCTAAGATAACAGCCGCTACAGGTAAAATGGAATCTTGCATCAATGGCCGGGTCAATACATTGTTGCTAAACCGCTCGGGATGTTCAGCCAGTTCCTGAAGCAGTCGTTCTTCTGTAAATGAAACCAGACCTTTACGGTCGCCGTACAAGCCGTCTTTCAACATCAGAAGCAACCGCGCCCCTTCATGTATGTAAAACAGATTGGCCCCATCTTCCGCGACTTCAGCTGGCATGGCATATCCGGCTTGTTCCAATGCGGAGGCACCTTGTGCATATGCTTGGCGTAATGTCCCATTTTCACGAATCAAACGTTCAAATACAGGCTGCTCAAGTCTGCGCAAGTCTGGATCTGCAGCATCCATCAGAATAAGTCCACTGCTGCCAAACAACTCTGAGATTAACCGGGCAAACGCATCACTCAAGTTCGAACTCGACTGATGAATCTCCGTAACCAGCTTTATTAATCCTGGTTTGTGCACCGTATCCGGTAAAAGATGCTCCACCTGCTTCAGCACGGTCATCCATTGTTCTGTTTCCACATGGACATAACTCACAGAATCCCTGCCTGCAAACCGCCCTTGTAACTTGATCTTTGTCATGTCACCGTTGGCGTCAGGCAAGTATGTGTGGTTCACTTCATCCCAATCATGGTCTTCACCTGCAATCCAAAAAACGGGAACGACCGGCCGTTGTAGCCTGTTCTCCGCTTCCCGCGCAGCTGCAACCACACTTGCTGCTTTGTAAATTACAAACAACGGACCTGTAAGCAGGCCGCTTTGCTGTCCTCCCGTAACAACCAACGCATCTTGTTCCGCGAGACGTGTGATGGATTCATGAACAGCACCATGATCGTTCACCCGTTTATTATATATACGTAGATACTCTGCCAGACGTTGACGAGGAATACGTGTGTTCTCCGATTGATCTAGCCACTCGGCACGCGTATGAAGCCCCGATTCCCAGCGAATGTCATACTCGTAAAGGCCACGCGCAGCATCCCTTGAACAGACATAGTCTTCTGCAAGTCGATTTCCGCTGCGGAGTGCCTCGGTAATACCTTTCATGAGGTCTGCCTCCTATTCTGCTTCAAAGAGCCTTTCTTGATTGTACCGAATGAGAGCCCTCTTCGTCAAAAGAAAGTGCATCAAAAAATAAAAAACCGCCGAACAAAGTCGGCGGTTTGATATTCATGGATAAGTCCAAATGAAATTTGTACTTTTTATACGTAAGGTTCTGCAACCCAGTGACCTTTGGATACCTCAATCAATTGAGCGTTCTGCAGGTTGTATGGATCACTTGCAGGACCACCAGATCCATTCTTAAGTGCTTGTTCTTCCGGCAGCAAGATGCGACGTTTGCTCGCTTCTACTTCCGGATCAGGTACAGGGATCGCAGACAGCAATGTTTTGGTGTAAGGGTGAATCGGATTAGCATAAAGTTCTTCACTTTCTGCCAACTCGACCACTTTACCCATGTACATTACAGCTACACGGTCACTGATATGTTTAACCATGGACAAATCATGCGCAATGAACAGGTATGTCAAGCCGAGGCGTTGCTGAAGTTCTTCAAGCAAATTAACGACCTGAGCCTGAATGGAAACGTCCAATGCTGACAATGGCTCATCACAGATGATGAATTTAGGATCTACGGCCAATGCACGTGCAATCCCGATCCGTTGTCTTTGACCACCTGAGAATTCATGCGGATAACGGAGTGCGTGGCTAGGATTCAGACCTACAAGATCAAGCAATTCTTCAACACGTCTCTTCCGCTCTGTCCGACTTGATGCCAGACCATGAATATCAAGAGATTCACCGATGATATCCATAACGTTGAAACGTGGGTTCAAGGATGCATAAGGATCCTGGAAAATCATCTGCATATCTTTACGCATTTCTTTCATCTTGCGTGGGGACAGCTTGTAAATATCCGTTCCATTAAAGTTAACATTTCCGCCTGTTGGCTCATAAAGGCGCAGAATTGTACGGCCAGTTGTGGATTTACCACAGCCAGACTCCCCTACAACTCCAAGTGTTTCGCCTTCAAAAATATCAAAGCTAACATCATTAACCGCTTTGAGAATGTTCCCTTTGCCCAAATTGAAGTATTGTTTCAGGTTCTTCACTTGAACCAGCGGCTTGTTGGCACCTTTGATAATACCAACTGGAGTAGGCTTTTCTTTTTTAGGCTCGTCCAAACGAGGAAGAGCATTCAGCAATTTAATCGTGTATGGATGTTGAGGATTACTGAAGATTTCAGCAGTTGTTCCTGTTTCAACAACTTCGCCTTCCTTCATAACGACAACACGGTCACACATTCCTGCAACTACTCCAAGGTCATGCGTGATAAGCATGATCGAAGTTCCAAGCTTTTGCTGCATGTCTTTCATAACATCCAAGATTTGTGCCTGAATCGTTACGTCGAGTGCAGTTGTTGGCTCATCCGCAATCAGAAGGGATGGACGACATGCCAAGGCAATTGCAATCATAGCACGCTGGCGCATACCACCGGAAAATTGGTGTGGATAATGGTTCATACGCGCTTCCGCATTTTTGATGCCTACAAGTTCGAGCATTTCCAATGCGCTTTTTTCAGCTTCTTTTTTGGACATGTTCTGATGCTTGCGCAGTACCTCGGTAATTTGCTTACCAATTTTGATGGTAGGATTCAAAGAAGTCATTGGATCCTGGAAGATCATGCCGATATCTTTACCACGGATGGCTTCCATCTGTTTATCTGTCTTATTCAGCAGGTCCTGCCCGTGAAAAGTAATTTCTCCGCTTTTGACCTTCGAAGGCGGGGAGGGAATCAATTTCATGATGGTTTGGGCAGTAACACTCTTACCACTACCGGATTCACCTACGATCCCCAGCGTCTCTCCTTTGCCAAGTTCAAAACTCACATTTTTAACGGCATCAAACTCACCAGAACGCGTCGTAAATGACACACTCAGGTCTTTGACTGTTAAAATCGGCTCCATAATCCCACCTCCTATTTCTATTTACGTAATTTCGGATCAAGCGCGTCACGCAAGCCGTCACCAAGCAAGTTAAATGCGAGCATTGTCATAACCATCAAACCTGCAGGGAACCACATCCGCCAAGGATACAGCGTCCAGCCTGTAAGTGCATCATTGATCATAGATCCAAGAGAGGATTTAGGTGCAGATACACCCAATCCGAGGAAGCTCAAAAATGCTTCTGCGAAGATGGCATTTGGGATGGACAACGTCAATGTAACGAGAATTGGTCCGACAGCATTTGGCAACAAATGACGGAAGAGTTGACGTCCAGTGCTTGCGCCCATGGAACGAGCAGCAAGGATAAAGTCTCTGTTTTTGAGTTGCATAATCTCACCACGTACAATCCAGGACATACTGATCCATCCTGTAATGGTGAGTGCAATGATAATCGTTGTCAGACTTGGCTCCAATACAACCAGCAACAAGATAACAACGAGCATGTATGGCAGGGAGTACAAGATCTCGGAGAACTTGTTCATGATGCCATCAACACGTCCACCGTAGAAGCCCATAATGGCTCCATAAATTACCCCGATGACAAGGTCAATCAAAGCAGCAGCCAAACCTACAGTAAGAGACACACGTGCACCTACCCAGGTTCTTACCCATACATCACGACCCAGTTCATCTGTTCCGAACCAGTGTTCAGCACTCGGTGCAGCATTGGCATTTAACAAATCATTGGAATAATAATTATAGCTTGAGAACAACGAAGTTGGACCAATCATAGAGAAAATGACAACAAGGACTAGAACAGCCAAACTAATCATAGCGGCCTTGTTGGTTGCAAGTCTGTACATAGCGTCTTTGAATAGCGACACACTCTCTTGCGATTTCAACGCTGCCTGACTATCCAGGCCTGTGTTCGCCGTTTCATTATTGTTGTTATTCGTGCCAGACAACGTTATGCCCCCTTCCGGCTTTCTAGCTTAATTCTAGGATCAATCAACACGTAAGCGATATCCGTCAGGAAACGTGCAAGCATCAAGAGAATACCATAGAAGATTGTAATCCCCATGATCATCGTGTAATCACGATTCGTAATACTCTCTACAAATACTTTACCAATTCCACCAATATTAAAGATTTGCTCAATAACAACGGAACCCGTGATGATATTTGCTGTCATCGGACCAACATAAGTAACGACTGGCAGAATACCGTTCCGTAAAACGTGTTTAAACATGATAGCAGGCCATTTCAAACCTTTGGCTTTGGCTGTCTTGATGTAATCTGCATGCAACACTTCCAACATGCTTGAACGCGTCAAACGTGCGATAAAGGCAATTGGAGATGCTGACAGTGCGGCAACCGGAAGCACATAGTCGAGTGGGCCATCGAAGCCCATAACATTAAACCAGCCGAGTTTGAATGCAAAAACATATTGCACCAGGGATGCGAGCAAGAAACTCGGTACAGCAATCCCGATAACAGCCAGAATCATCGTAATATCATCAATCAATTTGCGATGGTACACTGCGGCAATAAGCCCCAACAAAACCCCCACAACAATTGAGATAATAATCGCAAAGATTCCTAGCTTCAGCGATGCTGTAAACGTTTGAGTGATCATACCCGTTACATCTTGATTCAGGTATTTCATAGAAACCCCGAAATCACCCTGAATGATTCCACCCATGTACTTCAGGTATTGTTCATACATCGGTTTGTCCAAACCATACTTCACTTCCAAAAGTGCCCGGATTTCAGGTGATACTTTTTTCTCGGATGTAAAAGGGTCACCTGGAATGGCCTTCATCAGGAAGAAGGTTGCTGATGCGAGTATGAAAAGCGATAGCAGCATAAATAGCAGTTTTTTCAGCACGTACTTAACCAACCCTTGCACACCTCCACAAAACAATATTTTGTATACAAATCGATTGTAGAATTAGACAAGAATAATGTCCAATCCATTTATCGGAAATTTCAAGAATTATAAGGAAAATCGGTGCACATACAAAAAAATCGGGATATATATGGAATTCCACATATATATCCCGAAGTAATCATATAGACTTCAGAACAACTTATTTCTCTTCCAGATATGCACGAGTGAAGTCAATAGCTCCACTGAAATCAAGTTGTATGCCTTTCAGGTAAGGCTTAGTCAAAGATACGTTAGTGTAGTAATAAATCGGCAATACGCCCATTTCATCTTGAATCAGGATTTTCTCAGCGTCAGCAAAAGCAGCCATACGAGTAGCTGGATCTGCAGATTTTACAGTCTCTTTAACATCTTTGTCATACTGTTCATTGCTGAATTTGGAATCATTGTTTGTGTTTCCAGTAGTCCACATTTCCAAGAAGTTGTACGGATCGTTGTAGTCAGCAGACCAGCCCGCACGAGCGATTTGGAAGTTTTGGTTTTGACGGTTCTCAAGGAATACGCCCCACTCTTGGTTTTCCGTTTTCACGTCAACACCAAGGTTTTTCTTCCACATGTCAGCAACAGCAAGAGCGATTTTCGCATGACCGTCACTAGTATTGTAGATCAAAGTTACTGCTGGCAATGTTGTGTAGCCTTCTTCTTTCATACCTTCAGCAAGCAATTTCTTAGCTTCTTCTACGTTCTCAGTGAAGTAGTCGTCTTTGTGCTCATCACGGAATTCGGCGTTTTCACCGCGGATACCTGGAGGTACAAAGCCGAAAGCTGGAATTTGTCCACCTTGTGTTACTTTGTCAACGATCAATTGACGCTCGATTGACATTGCAAAAGCTTTACGGATTTTAACGTTGTTAAATGGAGCTTCATTAACGTTGAACTGGTAGTAGTAAGTACTTGCAATACCAGTAGCTTTAAACTCGTCCGGCAATTCCGCTTTTACAGAAGGAATTTGGTCGGAAGGAATTTCACCGTTAGGTGCGCCTGTGTAGTCCAATTGTCCAGACTTGTAAGCTTGCAGTTCGGAAGCACTGCTGTTTGTCAGGGACATATTAATTTCAGACAATTTGATGTCAGAAGCTGCATGGTAGCTATCGTTTTTCTTCACAACGATTTTTTGACCTTTAGCGTATTGATCCATTGTGAATGGTCCGTTAACGATCATGTTTTTGTAGTCTGTGAAGAATTTGTCATTCGTGTCAGCAGACTTGTGTACTGGGTAGTACGTGTAGAATGCTGTCAGACCCAAGAAGTAAGGTGTTGGGTTTTCCAACGTTACTTCCAGCGTGTGCTCATCAGTAGCTTTAACACCTACTTGAGAGAAGTCTGTGATTTTAGTACCTTTATATGTTTCGTCTTTGCTCAGGTTGTAACCCTCAGCACCTTTGATGTAATACAGTTGGTAAGCATATGGAGAAGCTGTTTCCGGTTTCAAAGCGCGTTCCCAAGAACGTACAAAGTCTTCGGCAGTGATTGCATCACCGTTGCTCCATTTAGCATCCGGGTTCAGGTTGAAAACATATTTCAAACCATCTTCGGAAATTGTCCAGTCTTTAGCAACACCTGGAGCTTCTTTGCCATCAGGGTCGATACGCACAAGACCTTCATACAAGAATTTCAGTACAGTGTTGGTTTGGCTGTCTTTTGCTTGAGCCGGGTCTAACGTAGGAGGTTCAGCTGACAGGTTAATTTTCAGGACTTGATCTTTAGCAAGACCATTTCCTTCGGTTGCAGAACCAGTATCGGTGTTACCTGTGCCTTCGTTTTTCGATCCGCACGCTGCAAGTACGGTACCGAACGCCAAAATCAGCGTCAAAAGGACTAATAGACTTTTCCTTTTCATCTAACACTTTCCCCCTAAATTGATGTGGTATATGTTTATAGATTATACAACCACCGGTCAAAAAAATCTACATTACTTTTTCAGAAAGTAATGTTTTTTTCAGTTTTCGACAAAATCGACACATTTTTTAGCCCTTTTGCGTTATGTATCCTCACATCTGTTTCATGAAGTATCTAAATAATCCAAATATAGTAAACAAAACATATCCAAAACTCATTATGACAAAAGCCATGCGCCAAACGGCCCGGAACATTCTACCCCCATCGACCTTACCTTTGAGCCGATTTTGCGCCCCTCCGATGAATCCAAGCGCTATTAGTATGAGTATTAATGTTAAATAAAATCCAAAATTCGAATCAAATGTTAAGTTGAATAACGCCGATACAGAGAATATAAGGAATAAGGTTGTAACATCCATTGCCGATCGCAGCGCCACACGCTTATCTTTTTTCCATCCATACATGATCCAATAGACAAGAAAAAACGGAAAGAACGGCAGTATGCTCAGCACAATAAAAAATCCCATTAACTCACTCCTTCCGGTTGCATACCTTCAATCAGATGAAGCAGTACTTCATGCGTTGGAGCAGACAGGCCACACCGACACGCCATGCTTACAATTTGCCCATTAATGGATTGTACCTCCGTTTCTTGTCCATGCAGAACATCTGACAGCATGGAAGATGTATTCGAGGCTGTGGAACGACAGACGGAAAGGATTTGTTCCCACACATCTACATCAAGAAGTATTCCGCTTGCTCTGTATACCGCCAATGCCTCATCATACAACTGACGCATAAACACGATTCGCTCTTCCTTTGTAATTAACTCCCCGTTAGGAATACGCCATATCGCGGTAAGTGGGTTAATGACAGCATTGATTAACAACTTCCTATAAATCAGCTTATCGATTTCATTCGACACTGTACAGCCAAATCCTGCCTGCTGCAAAAGTCCCTGTAAACGAACGGGTTCATTAGAATCCATTGGCGTTAGAGATGAGATACGTACATCTGCACTTTTGCCCAACCAGGTCTCTCCTATACCTGCACGGATGACTCCATCTTGCTGTCGTTTCGCCCCTTCTGTGGTTATGACGCTGTATACATTGGAATGTGGCATATTGGTTTGCACATGTTCCAGATGCCCAACCCCATTTTGGAAACATGCGATGTTGAGCACTTGCGTCTTCAATGAACCAATTTCACGTATAACATCATGTATCGCTGTCTGTTTCACCATTAATAGTAGCCAATCTCCAGGTGAGTGTTTCCATACTCGATTTAACTCCGTAATCGGCTTGGCCTGGGTATGATCAGGTGTAATCTGGATGGTTTTCTCCTGTTCAATGACCTTAAATCCTTCGATACTAAGTTTGTTTGCCTGTTCGGCCGTTCTTGTCCAAAATCGAATCTCGTTGCCTGCGTCCTGAAGCTTACCTCCATACAAAAGACCCAGTGACCCTGAACCTACAACGTCAATGATCATCCTGCACCCCTACCTCTGCTCCAATAGTTGCTTTTATCTATAATAGAACAAAAACAGCAAACAAAAAACCCATCATACCCGCCGTTATGTAACGGAGGTGTGACGGGCCCTAATCTAATGCTGATCATCAGACATCGTTTGCTTTTATTCAATTCGTTCCAGATTCCCGTTGGCATCCATTTTGAATCTCGTTTTGAGTTCCTCTTCTTCTTCTGTCAGAAATGCAAGTCTGCGAGCACGATCCATAATCTGAATCAACGCTTTATAATCGTCGTTTACAACACGATAATCAGTCTGTACTTCATTCACTTCCTTAGACAGACGATCATTCTCGCAACGCAGTTCATGAAGTTCATCCTCTTTTTCACGAAGCTCTTTCTCAAGCATTTTGAGCTGGCGACCGTTTTCCTGTACAGTTCCCTTCCATTGCCGCAAGAATCGTATAACTGCATCGATGGATAGAGAGTCTTCCGAAATACCATCCGCCTTGTACAGATTTTCTTCTGTATCCAGGGTGGACAACGCTGCTACTTGTGGTCCAAGCAAAGCCGGTTGTTTGCGGAGATAACTTCGTTTTTGTCGTTGAGCCTTAGCATTGCTTATAGCAGACTCATATTTCTTACGTACACAGCTGTTCCAGCGAAAACCGCAAGCGGCAGAAGTTCTGCCTATTTTTTCGCCAACCTCTTCAAAAGCAGCCAGTTGTGTACTTCCTTCCCGAATATGACGCAAAGTAACCTCAGCCAAAATCAAATCGTCCTCTGTACTCCAAGCATCCTGTCTCACTGCAGTCATGCTATAATACCCTCCTAACAACATCCTAAAATAACCGTCCCCATAACCGAGTTCCCGGCATGTGAATTAGGTATAAAAGCTGCTTTATTCATTCTTATGCCTCTCATAGAGTTCATAGAATTGATTTCATACTAAAATGTATTTCCACATTTATGAGTACTCATACGTTACATATGCAAAACAAACCATACTTTAACTCTTTTAGGCCAAAAAAAGAATTCGCTTTCATATCCAATTTTGTTTACACCTTTTTCCTTTCCCGGTATAATGTTGTGTAGACAATCTATGATCGTACATAGGAGAGGAGGACTTACCGTGGCGCGCATGTTTCGGGTACTCGGGTTCTTCACGCTAGCGATTGGCCTGATGGCTTTTGCGGGAGACCTGGTCGAAATGGCTTTGCTTTTTTTCCTGCAGACTGCGTTTTTTGTCATTTTGGGATATTTGAAATTTACGGAACGTACGTACATATTGCTCTTCTGGGGCTATATGATCGTGACATTCACAGGGTTCAGCTATTGGACCGTATTCCAAATGGATTTGCCGCTCTAATCCGCCAGCAGCATCAAAGCGATCCGGCTAATGTCGGATTGCTTTTTTGTCGTTTTCAGATTAAATGACTATTCTTTGTGTTATGTAACCACTACGGATATTTCACGTATCTATTTCATATATTGTCTGGAAGAGATAAGCCTGGTCGCATCATATGTGGGTATGGAAAGGAGAATGATGGGTGAAACGTCGATACGGCATTCCCGGCTTCATCGTATGTATTATATTTTTGATTCAGCTACCTTGGACTTATGCCTATGGAGAGCCTTCATCTGAGGAAACACGCGAAATACTGCAACAAAGCCTATCCATCGTCGAAATCGATCATGAAATCGAACGTATTACAGCAAGACAAAAACAGTTGGACGAACAGCGTCAGACGTTATCCATTCAGCTTCAGGAACAGGAAGACCAGATACATACTCAGCAAGACCGAGCGGGCGCAGTTGTAAGATCCTACTATACCGGGGAGCGTGATAGTCTCTTGATGACGGTACTCGGAGCAAGATCCATTAAGGATCTGTTCATTCTATACGATTACTATCAGATTATTATTGGCAGGGATCAGGCTGTTCTGGACAAGTATCAAGATCGATATCGCACGATGCAGCAAACGTCTGCCCAGATTAATCAGACCTCTGCAGAGCTGTCTGAACTCAAAAATAATCTTCAACATCAACGTGAACGGGTACTTGCATTGCAGAAAGAAGTGGACGGAAAAGTAGCTGCCAGCGGGGATGCTGCAGCCATGCTGAAATTGATGGATGAGTTGACCATCTATTGGGAGAACATTGGCATATACGAGGTCAAGCGATATTTTAAAGCTTTGGCATCAGCTATGCAGAACCTGCCACAGTTTATCCAAGAACAAAACGGAGGAATCTCCACTACCGGAACATCGTACACCATTCGAATTGGACAAGATGAGCTGAATACGTTTCTTCGATCACAGAATCCGATTTTTGAAGACTTCGCCTTTCAGTTCGACAAAGATCGAATCACTGCTTCCGGGCAGCGTGATCAGTTGCAATTAAGCATTGAAGGTCATTATACGGTCGAAAATGAACCGCAGAATTCAATTCGATTTCATGTCGATAAACTTGTGTTTAATCAGTTAGAACTACCCGATACCACACGTCGTATGCTGGAACGAGAATTCGATCTCGGATTTTACCCACAGAAAATTCTGTCCTTTGTCAAAGCCACAGAGGTATCCACAAGCGAAGGCATACTTGAAGTAAAGCTCGCCATTTCATTTTGACGAGCTTTGCAAGGCAATAATACTTTTGACATATTGATTAGCCGTAATCTCTCCCGCAAGAAGTTGTTGTATCTTTTTTTGAAAGGCAGAAGTTAGTATAGGACTTTCCGTCAATACGGCCTGTGAAGATTCAGCTGGAAACCAGGATTTTACATCAGTCGTATCATACTTCGTTATTAGTTTCTGTGACTCAAGATCTAGTTCCTGTTGCTTTGCTGGTAAATAGTTAGCCTGTTGGTGCCACTCCGATTGCACGGTAGAGGAAGTCATTCCTTCAATCCAGCGGCTGGCCTCTTCCGCCTCAAGTGAGCCAGCTGCGATAACAAGGCTTCTTGATCTTAGCGGTTCCAACGCACTGAGAGCTATCTTCTCCGATGAGCTCTGATCGCCTGCCACGGCTTTATCTCCACTCAACAAACGAGAAAGCAACGTTACTACCATAGGAGTTCCCGTCTGCTCAACAGAAGAAAAGATCATCGGATTTATGGATTCGGCTGTAATGTGCGACTGAATCTGATCCAACAGCTGTATGATTTGTTGGTATGCCTCCGTCTGCGAAGAAGTTTGCGCTTTCTTAATTTTGTCGGGGGCCATGCCTGGCTCAAACTGATTCAGCCACGCACTTACCGCATGAAGGTCATTTGAATTTATACTTATCAAATCCGTTCCATCTTGTGTTGCTTGTTGTACAAGTTTGATCCATTGCTCCTTATTTTCGGGTAAACCTGCCAAACCGGCTTCGTCTAGGAATGGAGAGCGGGCTGCGAGTACATAAGCGTCAAAATCAAACGGCATCCCCCATTGGTAACCATTCCACTCTGTCATTTCACGTAAGCCAACCACAGTTTCTCCCAAAGACTTGGACAGTGTTGTACCGTTTAACGGATACAGATGTCCTTTTTTGGCATGATATTGAACTTCCGCGCTATCCAGAAGAATAATATCCCCGCTCTCTCCTACCGAGAACTTATTATCAAGCACTCGCTTATATGTAACTGGCTCTAAATTCCGAAGACTGATTTCCACATGTTGAGAAGTTGCTACTTCATTAGCCATCTTTTTAAACGATTTAAAGTCGGTCTCAGACATCGAGACTACAATCTCTAATGGGGCATGTTGGTCTTCACTACGAGATGACGTGTTGGGAAATGCATCTTTTTCCGAATCTCGTTCCTGATTAAGCTGTGAACCTCTAAAATCAAAGCTGGGAGACAGAATCGTTAACGAAAGCAGTAGCACTGCGAACAAAACAACCTGGTGTCCACGCTTCATTAACTTCCCCTCCTTGCTCACCTAATTTTTTCCTGCAACACTCATTGTAACAAATAAGTAGTGCTCTTGTCCTATCCTGCCAAAAAACAGTTTTCCGATATTTTGCATACCTCGAGCATATCGAGTTCTGTGCAATAACTGATTTTTATTTTTTCAGCAAAAAACCGGCCCTAAGAGCCGGTTCAATAGAAACATTTTCCGGGAAATAAACTTCCCGTTACCTTACAATAAATCCGCTGCAAGCTGAGCCAACTTGGAACGTTCTCCTTTTTCCAGCATAATGTGTCCACTGATTCCCTCTTGCTTGAACCGCTCCACAATATACGTCAGACCATTACTTGCTGAGTCCAGATAAGGATGGTCTATTTGCTCAGGGTCACCCATCAAAATAATTTTACTGCCTTCGCCCACCCTTGATACAATAGTCTTCACTTCATGTCGAGACAGGTTCTGCGCTTCATCAATAATGATGAACTGTCCTGGTATAGACCGTCCACGAATATAAGTGAGTGCCTCAACCTGAATACTGCCAAGACCCATCAGAATTTTATCAATGTCGCCTGCTTTTTTGGTATCAAACAAAAATTCCAAGTTATCATAAATCGGCTGCATCCATGGTCTTAGTTTTTCTTCTTTCTCACCAGGGAGATAACCGATATCTTTCCCCATCGGAACAACCGGACGAGCGATCAATAATTTTTTGTACTTATGATCATCCTCCACTTTAAGTAAACCCGCAGCAAGCGCCAACAAAGTTTTTCCTGTACCCGCCTTTCCTGTAATCGTGACAAGTGGAATATCATCATTTAGGAGCAGTTCTAGGGCCATACGCTGTTGCGCGTTACGTGCACTGATGCCCCATACATTATCATTACTAAGGAAAAGTGGTTCCAACTTCGTTCCTTCTGTATTTACTTTGAGTAAAGCCGATTTATTGGTTCCCATCTCATCCTTGAGAATTACAAATTCATTCGGGTAAAGCGAATAAGACAACTGTAACGGTTTGATCGGTAGGAAGCGATATGTGTAAAACTCATCAATGACCGAAGGATGAACCTTCAGGGCAGTATAGCCTGGATATAATTCACTAAGGCCTGCCGTTCGATCTGATAAGTAATCCTGTGTGAAAAGACCGAGTACATCCGCTTTGATACGAACAAGCACATCCTTGCTGACCAGAACCACTTGTCGCTCAACGACCTCTTTCTCATTTTCCTCAATCTGATAATTCAGTGCGACGGCCAAAATCCGATTATCGTTGGATACCTCTCCAAACATTTCCTGTACTTTTACAAAACTACGATGATTCAGTTCCACTTTCAGATAGCCTCCATTAGCTAAAGGGACGCCACTGTGCAGATGTCCCAATTCACGCAACCCATCAAGAAGTCTTGATACATTACGGGCATTACGCCCAATTTCATCGGCATTTCTTTTTTTGGAGTCGATCTCCTCCAGTACAACCGCGGGAATGATTACCTCATGTTCATCAAAGGCAAATATGGCATTGGGGTCATGCAGAAGCACGTTCGTATCCAATACAAAAATCTTTTTCATTCAATCCCCTCCAAAGCGGCGTCGTTAAAGGCATGGATAAGTTTGATCTTTCAGCAGCGACATGGACAATCATGCTCCCATACATAAATGTATTCGACTAGGACAAAATAATTGTCAACCATTCTGAAAAACTCCAGGAAAGGATGAACATTTATGAAATATTGGGTTTGCACGCTGCTTCTGATCTTTATACTTACAGGCTGCAACAGTTCTACACGTAATGCCTCGCAGCAACAAGGTCAGCATGCCAAAGGTTACGGAGGAAATGTTACAACTCAGCAAGACCAAAGGAAAGGATCTCACATGCTCAATACTCAGGAAGATCGGTTGCACCCTTCAGCTGTGGACCATCTGACCGAAAATACAGGTGAGGTTCATGAGAAAAACGTTATGGACAACACCAAAGCCGATCGGATGCCAAATGAAAAAAGGGTGACCCACCTCAAAACACTTGCCAAGCAAGTGGAAGGTGTCAAAGATGCCAACTGTGTCATTCTTGGTAATACAGCCGTAGTTGGCATTGATGTCGACGGTGAACTGGAGCGTGCACGAGTAGGTACAATTAAATACTCTGTAGCCGAAGCCCTCCGCAAAGATCCGGAAGGTGTGGATTCCATTGTTACCGCAGATGCTGATGTCACTGAACGCATTAAGGAAATTGGTGAGCATATTCGTCAAGGTCATCCAATATCCGGTTTCGCTTCAGAACTTGCTGACATGGTGGGCCGGATCATTCCCCAACTACCCAAAGATGTCAAAGTCCGTCAAAATCCGGATGAACATGTTGAACGTGAACAACAAATGCAGCAGCTGCATTCTTCAGACAAAAGACAACAAAAAGCCCAGTGATCTCTCACTAGGCTTTTTTCATTGCAGTAAAAACCTGCTCATCTAATTTCTCAGCAGCACGCTGATCATATATTTTGACAAATTGAGGCACAGAAGATAGCTGGGCTCCATAAAAAAGGGCGTTTCTTACCGCTTCAATGGAAATGTCGAAACAGCACATATTAAACGGAACATCCTGTAACGGATTTTGTCGTACGGAAGCACGTCCGTTTACCGCATACACCATCTCTTCTCCAAAAATGGTGACGGTAATAGCCGGGTTCTCGATCATATTGTTCACGAGACGTGAACGATGATCAATCGCCACACGAAGGGTAGAAGCATTCTCCGCATAAATCCAGGAGATTGCTGTTGATGTCGGACCTCCAGATTCAATGTCCACGGTGCTCAAAAGCACAAAGGTTTCGTTCTTGAATTGCTGTAAAAGAGATTCAGTCAATTGTGTGACGGCTTCGGACATCCAACCAGCCCCCTAATCTTCTTTATGCAATTCTTGATTCGTTGTTGATGATATTATAGCATACCATCAAACTTGCTTCCAATCCCAAAAGAATCAATGTTACTCAGCTGTTGGAGATGCTGTTACTTTGCCTGAAAGTGTATCCTGCAACGCCTGTTTGGCATTAGCCAATTCAGTTTCGTTGATATATACATATGGACTTCTCCACTCTCCGGTTACAGGTGTGTAGTGCACATCCGATTTGGAAATATTCCAATAGGTTGAAATGAAGTTCTTCATTTGCTCTGATTCCACATCTGTTGTCATGTTATCGTCAACAGCGCCTATCACTTTACCAATCTTCGTTACGCCTCCCAGTGATTTTAACTGATCCAACATGGAATTCAACACTTGATTCTGACGTTTATTTCGGTCAAAGTCGTTGGATTCATCTGTCTTCGGCTTACAGTTCGATTTACGGTAACGAACAAAATCAAGTGCTTCTTTACCATCCAAATGCTGTGCACCAGCTACCAGGTTAATATCCGTGCCATCGGCCGTATCTTTGTAACACATGTTTTTATCCACTGTCACATCCACGCCACCTACAGCATTAACCGCATCACGGAACGCTTGAAAATTCAATACTGTTGTATAATTGATATCCACATTCAGATATTTTCCCATCATTTCTTTCATTTGGTCCTCTGCATTTTTGCCAGAGGTTTTTTCTTGGGCTTTAAATTTAGGATAATAGGAATTCAATTTATTCGCCTTATATCCATCCAACTGAATACGGGTATCCCGAGGTAAAGATACAATGGTTGCCGTCTTGGTCTCCGGATTCAGAGAAGCTACCATAACCACATCCGAGAGATACGTACCTGTTTCGGGACGGTTATCCGTACCTAGCAGCAACATCGTAATGGGTTTGGTTTTGGCTGACATTCCAGCCGGTACTGGCTTATCAATACCCGTATCAGCTACCTGATTGTATACCCAATAGAGATATCCGCCGCCAACCACAATTGCAATAACCAATAAACTTAAAATCAGTCTGCCAAAGGTTCGCATCTTTTTCTTCTTCTTTGGTTGCTTGCCTTTGCCGTTCTTCGATCCAGAAGCGCCGGATTGAGTCGGTGCCTGTCTCCGTGGAGGCAGTCCGTTCGAATTCGAGTTCATATCTTCAACACCTTTATCACATCTGTTTTGGCCTATATATAAGACAACCGCTTTCCCTAAGGAAAACGGATGGTCTATACTATACAGAATTTATGAGTTTCGAGCGGCAGCTTCCGCTTTTTTCTTTTGACGACCTTCAATAAAATAACGCACTCTCACTAACAACATCAAACCAACCGCGACCAACAAACATTGAATGATGGGCAGCTTGTCGATCTGAAAAATAAGAAGCATGAATGTGCCCATCGCCATCAAAATATAGAGAACGATTTCCTTACCAAGTGGCAATTTCTGACGTACCCGAAACACCTTGTTATATACGTAAGTAATCAATACAAAGATGACGATGTAGGCTACGATCGGGTGTGATGCGAACCATGCTTGCATGCACAGCCAGCTCCTTTCGTGTTCATGCTAGGATATAAGTTAATTGGTTGATGGAGCACCACCAACAACATTAATTACAAAGCTCTGCATGTGACCGTTTCGGATTCGGATCGTTCTTTTGGTCGCTGTTATCCCCAGATTTTTTGATCCATTTACTCAATGGTAAAATCCGGGGATAAAGGCGAACGCTTCGCTCCGGCAGAATCGATTCCGTATCCTCCACTACTTTAGTGGGTTGTAATCAACGCCGATGGTGCATATGTGTTCCATCAAACGTTAACTTATATAGTTTATTTTGTTGTTATTAGGCTTTCGAAGCCATTTTACGTTGTTTCTCAGCACGCTCACGCTCGGATTTATTCAGGATCTTCTTACGAAGACGAATAGATTTCGGTGTAATCTCACAATATTCATCTTCATTCAGATATTCAAGCGCCTGTTCCAACGAGAAGATAATCGGAGTTTTAATTTTAACCGTATCATCTTTACCAGAAGAACGAACGTTAGTCAGTTGTTTTTCTTTGCAGATGTTAACAACGATATCATTGTCACGTGTATGTTCACCAACAATCATACCTTCGTAGATTTCAGTACCCGGCTCCAAGAAGAGCGTACCGCGATCCTCAACGCCCATCATGCCATAGAACGTAGATGTACCAGTTTCAGTTGAGATCAGCACGCCTTGGTGACGTCCACCTACTTGACCGGATACTACTGGAGCGTAGCTGTCAAATGCATGGTTCATTACACCGTAACCACGAGTCAATGTCAGGAAGTTGGTGCTATATCCGATCAAACCACGTGCTGGGATCAGGAACTCCAGACGAACTTGGCCACTACCTGTGTTGACCATGTTAACCATCTCTGCTTTACGTGCGCCCAGGCTCTCCATTACGGAACCCATGCTTTCTTCAGGGATATCAATCAACAAGCGCTCTAGAGGTTCCATTTTCTTACCGTCAACTTCTTTAACGATAACTTCTGGTTTGGATACTTGAAGCTCATATCCTTCACGACGCATATTTTCAATCAGGATACCTAAGTGAAGCTCACCACGTCCAGAAACGACAAATGCATCCGGGCTATCCGTTTCGTCAACACGAAGGGAAACGTCTGTTTCCAATTCTTTTAACAAACGCTCACGAAGTTTACGGGAAGTTACCCATTTACCTTCACGACCTGCAAATGGACTGTTGTTCACGAGGAACGTCATTTGCAGTGTAGGCTCATCAATTTTCAAAACTGGAAGTGCTTCAGGATTGTTTGGATCAGCGATGGTTTCACCAATGTTGATGTCCTTGATTCCTGCAATCGCGACGATGTCACCTGCTCCTGCTTCTTCCGTCTCAATACGTTTGAGACCCTGGAAACCGAACAGTTTCTCGATACGTGCAGTTTTGCTCTTACCATCACGCATAATAACCGTTACCGATTGTCCTTGACGGATCACACCGCGGTTAACACGACCAATGGCAATACGGCCAAGGTATTCATTGTAGTCCATCAAAGTAACGAGGAATTGAAGTGGTTCTTCAACATTTTCGGTAGGGTGTGGGATGTGACTAACGATGGTATTGTAGATCGCCATCATGTTGTCATCCTGTTTAGCAGGATCACTTTCCATGCTGGATGTTCCGTTCAATGCGGAAGCATATACAACAGGGAATTCAAGTTGTTGATCGTTGGCACCCAGTTCAATGAACAGGTCCAATACTTCATCAATTACCTCAGCCGGACGAGCCGCTGGACGGTCAATTTTGTTTACAACAACGATAGGTGTAAGGTTGTGCTCCAGTGCTTTACGCAATACAAATTTCGTTTGCGGCATACATCCTTCATAAGCATCAACAACGAGCAATACGCCGTCAACCATTTTCATGATACGTTCCACTTCACCACCGAAGTCGGCGTGTCCTGGTGTATCCACAATATTGATCAGGTAATCTTTATAGGTAATAGCTGTGTTTTTGGCCAGAATCGTAATACCGCGTTCACGCTCCAAATCGTTGGAGTCCATTGCGCGCTCCTGTACCGTTTCGTGATCACGGAAAGTACCGGATTGCTGGAGCAACTTGTCGACGAGCGTTGTTTTCCCGTGGTCGACGTGGGCAATAATCGCAATATTGCGAATGTGTTCTCTTGAATGCATGGTTTGTATCCATATCCTTTCCAATTTCAATTCTTATCTACTAAACTTCCCGCAAATTCGCAGGTTACTCACCCAAAATAAGCGTCGGTGATATCCCGACGCATGCCTATATCCCTTATATTATAGTTGATCATAGGTAAAAATCAAGATATTTCGCTTGAAAGACCGCTGGGAATGTTACCAGCCTCTCCCTTGGCGTCCTCGACCAAACAGCAACCACATCCCGCCTACAATTAAAATTACTGCCAGAACGTAGATAATACCGGTGTGAAGCAGTGTAAATCCAAATAAAATAATTGAAAGGATGCCCACGCCCAATGCAACCGGAAGTACCATTGCAGGTCTTCGATGATCAGCCAGTGCATATTCAAGCAAACCAACGGCAATTCCAAGCAAAAAAGCAGGCCACAGGTTGCTCATCAATCCGCTGCCCCATGTATTGGTGATTCCGAACAACAGACCATAGACGGTTAATGTTCCTGCTGGAACGAGTGACCATGATGGCGTGAGCCTTGCATAATATAATGCATGAAGAGCAATACCAGGCAACAAGATGAGCAAAGGCCAGAAGTGCCGTCCAATAAAGCCAAACACACCAAGTTTCCCGAGTAAAATTATTAAACCTGCAATAAAAATAAATATTCCGATTGCTTTTTCATTTCTCATCCTCATCTACAATCACCTCTTATAACATTTGGCTATGTACCCCGTAAGCTAAACTATAAACTTTCCATGATGACTGAATGTTCCCAGCCTTCTTCTAGTGTAGCCGATGTGTATACAAAAAACTACACTTTATGTCGTACTTCGCCTCTCTCCATTATCCTGTATTACCCTAAAATGATCGGTCTATGACTTATTCAAGTTCACCCATTTCTTCTGAACAAATAAATACTGCAAAAAACTGCCCTTTACGGGCAGTTCGCCAGAAAATTCACATTTCCATTTGCTCAAATCAACTTACACGTTTCGACGAACGAACTTGTGTGCTCCTCCAATGGCGATTACAAGACAAGCCATAGCTACAGGAAGCAGTGTATGTGCCTCAGCTGCCAAGCCACCAAGCCACTGTCCCAGCTTCGGATCATTCATCACCATCTCACCTGCTGTGAAGGCCAGAATACCTGAACCGGCAAATACCAGAATCGGAAACCGCTTCAACAAACCGACAATCAACCCGCTGCCCCACACCACAATCGGAATACTTATGGCAATCCCGATGACTGTAAGCGCCAAGTCCCCATCCGCGAGAGCAGCAATCGCGAGAACATTATCCAGACTCATGACAAAGTCAGCAATCAAAATAGTTTGGATCGCTTTCCAGGTCGTGGACGCCTTACGAATATGTACTTCATCTTCATTCTGAAGCAGCAGCTTGACAGCAATCCAGAGCAACAGCAAACCGCCGGCAGCCTGAATAAAAGGAATACCCAACAGCAGTACGGCTGCAAAGGTTAACAAACAGCGCAAAACTACAGCGCCGAAAGCCCCCCACCATACCGCCTGCTTGCGCTGTCTCACCGGCAAATCCTTGCTTGCAAGCGCAATAACAACCGCATTATCTCCACTCAGAACCAGATTGATCATTAATATTTCGGTCAACAGCCATAGCGTATCCATGCTTCTCCCCCCCACTCTAACTTGTATGTCAAAGTTGTCCATGCTATTCTTAAACGTTGAACAAGCTTTCTGAGGTTTGGATATATAGAAGGAGTGACATCGTATGGAGCTGTTTAGCCCCGCTTTTTGGCTAGCGTTGTTGAACGTTGTATTTATTGATCTAATTCTGGCTGGCGATAATGCCATCGTGATTGGTCTCGCAGCTCGAAATTTGCACCCTTCTGTGCAGAAAAGGGCGATTCTTTACGGAACAGGCGGCGCACTTTTAATTCGTATTGTAGCCACTGTGATTGTGCTCTGGCTGCTTAAAGTGCCTTGGCTGCTTCTTGTTGGGGGATTACTCCTGATCTGGATTGCGTACAAGCTATTGGCAGATCAAGGGGAAGAGCATTCGGATATCAAGGCTGGCAGTTCTCTCTGGGTAGCCGTGCGAACCATTGTCATTGCTGACGCTGCCATGGGACTGGATAACGTCATCGCCGTTGCTGGTGCAGCACAACAGCATTTGGTACTGGTTATACTCGGACTGCTGATCAGTGTACCTATTATCGTGTGGGGCAGTACGTTGTTTATCAAATTAATTAACCGTTTCCCTTGGATTATTTATCTTGGAGCCATCGTGCTGGGATATACGGCTTCCAATATGATCACAGAGGAACACCGCCTTGTTCCTTTCTTCACTGAGCATCCTGCACTTAGAATCTTATTTATCGTCCTCGTCACTGCTGGTGTCGTGTTTGCAGGATATCGTAAACGTGCAAGCAGCAATAAACCAGGTGGAGAGCGGCAGCATTCGTATTCCTAAGCTTTAAATAAGTGAAATTCCCATCAGCCACAACCATAAAAAGGACTGACCGATAATACATCGGCCAGTCCTTTTTCTTCATGCAGATAACATAGTGCTTATTATGTCATTCAATCCAGAATGCAGTTTCTCAGAACCACTCTTCTTTCATGTCATTAACTTCATCCTGTTGATTGGTTATCATAAAGTTTTCACCTGCATGCAGCGTAATTGTTTCTGTCTTCTCCACCGCCTGCTCCACCCATTCCGGTAGTTGACTCATAGTCGCTTCGATTTTGTCCACAATGCGAAGATTCGGGTTCGTTGTTGGGGACTTCGGTACAAAAAGAGTACAACAATCCTCATATGGCAGAATCGATATATCATACGTTCCGATCTGTTTGGACAGAGTAATAATCTCCTGCTTGTCCATCATGACAAGTGGTCGCAGCAACGGCAGATCCGTCGCACGTCCAATGACATTCATGCTTGGCAGGGTCTGGCTTGCTACCTGACCCAGACTCTCTCCGGTAATCAGTGCAAGCGCGCGCTCACGTTCAGCTAGCTTGGTTGCAATACGTAACATGGAGCGGCGCATCAGTGTGATGATCAAGTTATCCTGTCCCAGTTGGGTAAAGGCTGTTTGAATTTCCGTAAAAGGAACCAGATGCAGCTTAATTGTGCCTGCATGATCAGCAAGTGCACGCGCCAAATCAATGACCTTTTCTTTGGCACGCTGGCTCGTGAACGGATAACTGTAAAAATGTACACATTCCACTTCCAGGCCTCTACGCATCGAAGACCATGCAGCTACAGGGCTGTCTATGCCACCCGATAGTAATAGCATCGCTTTTCCATTTGTACCCAAGGGAAATCCACCTACGGCCGGAATGACTTCACTGAAGATATACGTGCCCTGATCCCTGATTTCCACACGTAGTTCAATGTCAGGTTGACGCACGTCTACACTTAACTGCTGGAATTTCCGAAGAATCGGAGAACCCACTAGATGGTTCATTTCATGCGAAGAGTTGGGGAACTCTTTCCATACACGCCGCGCATTAACTTTGAATGTGGTACCGTCTTTGAATTCAGACTCTCTCTCATCCATAAAAGCAACGGCAGTCTCCACGATTTGATCAGTTTCAGATGGAGTCACTTTAACGGGACTGATCGACGTAACGCCGAATACTCGTTTCAGCACAGCAATCAGTTCTGTATGAGATTCACCACCCAGATCAACATACAACCGTCCAAACTCCTTCCGCAGACTTGCACCTGGGTAAGGTTTGAGCAGAGAACGTACCTGGGTGATGATTGTTTTTTCGAACCGGGCACGGTTTTTTCCTTTTAACATAAACTCTCCGAAGCGGAGAAGCAGCATATCATATTTCATCTAAAATCACATCCGCCTTTCCAACGGGCGCAGCTGCGCCACCATCTGATGTAAAGCCTGCTCCAGCAGTGCCACATCTTCTTCTGTATGTTCATCTCCAAGACTAATACGCAATCCACCAGCAGCACAAGCATTATCCCTGCCCATAGCAAGCAATACCCTGCTGGGTTCAGCCGATCGCGAAGAGCAAGCAGATTGTGTAGAAACAGTTACTCCAAGTTGTTCAAGGGTATGCAGCGCCACTTCTGCCTTCATTCCAGGATAGGAAAAATGAACAATGTGCGGAGCACCCTCTTTACGACTATTTAACACAAGTCCGGGAATCGTATCTATGACCTCCATAATACGATTTCGCAAAATCGTTGTACGTTGTGCAAAGTCAGCCTGACGTTCCGCAGCGAGACGCATCGCCTTCGCCATACCCACAAGCAAAGGTACGTTTTCAGTTCCCGCTCTCAGTCCCTGTTCTTGAGAACCCCCTGACAATAAAGGGGTAAGCTCCACTCCACTTCGTACGTAGAGAAGTCCAGCTCCTTTGGGACCACGAATCTTGTGAGCAGACAAGCTGTACAAATCTGCGCCCCATGCCGCAGGTTTAGCCTCTATCTTGCCAAAACCCTGCACGCCATCCACATGAAAAAGCACCTTTGGTGCTTCCTTCTTCAGTCGTGCACCAATTTCAGCAATTGGATGTATCGCTCCTGTTTCATTGTTCACATGCATCAGACTCACAAGCACCGTATCCGATCGTATAGCATCCATTGCCTGCTGGGCGCTAACCAGACCATCGGAATCCACGGGAAGCCAAGTGACCTCCCAGCCCCACTGCTGTAGCTGCACAAAACTCTCGTATACTGAAGCATGTTCCGTTGCAGTTGTAATGATGTGTTTGCCCCGAGACTGGTAATGTAATGCCGCCCCTTTAATAGCAAGATTGTTGCTCTCAGTTGCGCCTGAGGTAAATACGATTTCTTCTGGTTTCACATCAATGGCGGCGGCACAACCAGATCGCGCTCGGCGCAACAGTTGATGGGCTCGCTCACCATATCCATGTATTGAAGACGGATTCCCATATTGGGCCTCCATAATCTCGGCCATTGTACGAACGACATCCGGATGAGGAGGCGTTGTTGCCGCATAATCAAAATATTTCAAATGAGGTTCCCCTCCTTGTCTGTTCGTTGTGGAATCTACAGTGAGCATTGTAACACGATCCCCGCTCAACACAAAAAGACCAAACAGGAACTAAGCACATTTAAGGCTGCTGTTCCCGCGTTTGATCTCTTCCTAGACGTACTGTTGTGTTGCCATTTCTGTCGTTTATACCATTTATACCGTATATTTCGACTGTGCTTTCTCCACTTTGGAAATATAAGCCTGTGTTTCCGAAGGGAGGCGGTTAAGTACACTCATCAGTTCAGCGTCACTCGATACACCCAGACTCGAAACCCGTCCCGGGCCGGCATTATAAGCAGCAAGTGCCATCTTCACCTCGCCACCAAAACGCTGAAGCTGGAGAGATAGGTATTTGGTTCCACCATCTATATTTTGAGCGGGATCGTAAGCGTTACTTACTCCCAACCCTGCTGCCGTACCATCCATCAACTGCATTAGTCCTTTGGCACCTGCGGAAGACACAACATTCGGATTGAAACCGGATTCAGTGTCAATGACCGCCTTGATCAATGATTCAGGCACCCCATATTTGGCGCTCGCCGAAGCAATCAAAGATTCAAAATCAGTAGGAACAGATGCACTCGAATCCCCTGTTCCAGTATTTAACAGGGAAGATAAAGAAACCACATTACTGTTCGAGGAAGAAACAGAACTTGTATCTGGGTTATACATACTGCCCAGTTGCAGCCACAACAGACCGTCACTGGATCGTTTGGAGATCGCAGCAGAATTCACGTCTTCGCCAACGGTACCAGTATTGTTCAAAGTATTTGAATTCGTCCCGAGCAGCCCGTCCATCATACTGGCAAAATCCACTGTTGAAGCGGAGTTTCCGTCTGATGCATTTGTTTCGTTGAGACTATTGGACAATTGCAGTTCCAGCAACTGCCGCGACGCGCGCGGATCAATCTGCATGAGTTATATTCACTCCCGTATAATGTAAACGTAGATTATGACTTTATTCTACATTATTTTACAGAGAGGTTCCATTGTTTTCAAAAAAATAGACCGATCATACAACTTTATTTCGCACATGCGAAAAAACCTTCTGCAATCCCCATTTAATTAAGGTGGGAGCAGAAGGCTGCAAATAATAAGCTCATATCCTGTTTGGTTAAGCACTTGTGTATTGATTGTTACATCATGTTTGTGCTTTATTAACGGGCGAATGGAATCATGAAGAAATAGCTGAGTGTTGCCACTGCGCCAAGTCCGATGGACCACGCACCCGCCGTTTTCCGGCCATTGACGTAAGCGTAGTAACCAAGTACCGCTGCAGCTGGACCAAGGACAATGGACCACATAAATAAGGATGCGATACCAAAGGCCAGACCCATATATCCGGAGATTCGGCCAGTAGATTTCATAACACCGTCTTCATCTTCACGCTTCACAGGGGTATGATCTGTTCTTTCCGTAGGTTCTGTTCGAATAGAACCTGTTGGGGGCGCTACCTCTGCGCCATACTCTTCTCTGTGGCTACGTCTTGGATAGTCTACACGCTGACGCTGCTTTTCATCTAACGGAGTCGTTTTTGGACGTTGGAACGATTGATCATCTCTACGGTCATTATTCATTGCAAAGCACCTCCATATAAATGGGAATGACTGCTCATTTCGGTTTGAATGTGTGACAGCAAGTCGCAGATGAAGTACGGGCATGATCGTGATGATCGGAATCAAAAGTCTCTCCTGCAAATTCCTCATGTAAGCGACGGGTGGCATGTTGGTCGATGTCAATCATGATGGCATCAGCCTGGCAGAAATTGTTTTCTCCCCAGAAGTGGCAGTTAGCAACACTGCATTTGACGATCGGCTTCTCTTGGCTCATTTTTATCACCTCGACATCTATTGTCTCCGCACCGCAAATCGGCTATTCTCCAACGAAATGCCAGATGATGACATGATCCATGCCAGTTGAAGATAACGCAAAAAAACCGCCACAAGGGCGGTTTTGTCCAATTCGTATATAAGTTGAAAATGTAATTACGCGTGATTGCGTTGGTTTTGCATGCGACGCTGCGTTAGGTAGTCACTTTCATAAAAAGCCAAATCATCGCGCAGTTCTTCGTACGTTTTGGATATCTCAAGAATGACATCACGTACTGCTCGAATTGGCTTATCACGGAAACGGATTGCATCCTGACCAGTGTAAGCGTATCTTCCATCTTCGGAGTAACATTCATTTTTAGGATAGAAAAAGCTGTTTATGCTTTGATGATATGTGTTATAGAGAGCCTTTTCGGCAAAATCGACATCAAAATTGGCACGACGCAGCACAACGCCAAGTTTTTCGTAAGAAACTTCAGAAAAAACGAGCAAATGACGGAGATCCGAAAGAAATCCTTTGTAGAAGGCTGATGATTCCTCCGTCTGATTCTGATCCAGTTCAGGCAAGGCATTTTCATTCAAAAATTTTTCGATCCGATCGATAGCCGGTTTTAACTTTTCCCTAGTTGACTCACATGTTTTCTGTACATTGGCTGCTGACATAAAGGTAGCTCCCCCTTAAATAAGTCCTTACATATAGATCGGCCAACGGGAGGTTCTCCCCTGACCTTGAATTCTCAGGTACTATCCTACCATAAAAAGTTGACGAGCGGTATCCCTTAATCAGGCTTTCCCTTTCTGTTCCTGAACATGCCCATTACACACAGCTCACCTGATGTTCACCTGCATAAAAATAACCGCTTTTCCTAACGATAGATATATCCAGTGACAACGATGAAATCAGAGCACTGTAAGATGATTGTCAAAATAAACGAGGAGGTTCCATCCTTATGTCCAGACCGAAATGGGTTAACTGGGCCATTGCCGCGGGTGCGGGCGCACTTGCCTTGACGCTTTTGCTTCCAACATCCAATCGCCCTGTTCCTGCTCCAAGTGCCATGCCCGATTCTCCACACGAGGAACATGCGAGCAAACAACGTCTTAAAGTCCAGGATGTAAAGTCAACCGATCTGCTCACCCGTGCAGATGCCAAACAGCACCTCAGCATCATGCTTGAGAAGACCTCCAAAATGAATGATGTGCAAATAAGTCAATACGTTAAAGAGCTACAACAAACACATGATCATATACGGTCTATTGATGTAATGAATACCAAGGGATCACGCAGTCGGCACTTTGACAAAACAGCAGCAAAAGGAAGTAAAATGGAACAGCAAAAGCTGGAACATTCTCTCGCCCTAGCCAAGAAAGCAGTGAGCAAACGTCAAAGCTTCGAGTCTTCTTCCTTTCCTCTGGGCAAGGAAAAGTTTTTTGTTATGGCGCAGCCCTCCAAGGATGGAGAACGTGCCGTCATCGCTCTCTTTAGCCAAAATGTACTGAATGCCGTGGAACAGCATCAGCGCAAAAATTTGCGCATGATTCCTTATCCGCGTGAAGGAAAATTCAAAATCGAGTCTGTGCACCCCGACACCCTTAAAGAAATCACTGTAAAAACAGGACATGATAATGCCAATGCCAGCCATTTTTACGAAAATGAAATCGTCATTCGGTTCCGTCAGGATCCAGGTGAACGGGATATGCGCATCATTAAATCTGACCTGCGGACGCAATCGGCTCGCAAGCTGGGATACACGTATGTTTTTCGGTCGGAACATATGAATTATGAACAATTACATGCTTATTTCGAACGTAAATGGAATCCGCTATATATGGAACCCCACTACATGTATTTAACCAATGAAACCGTTCCTGAACAAAAAGATGTAACCGTGCCCAATGATATTTTGTTTTCCGATTACCAATGGAACTTGCCCGCCATTGAGACTAACCGCGGCTGGAATATTACGAAGGGCAACAAAGATGTTATCGTTGCGGTGGTAGACACCGGCGTTGATCTGACTCATCCCGATCTGAAGGGTAAGCTGCTGAAAGGTTATAACGTTGTCGATCCGGCGAGCCAACCGCTTGATGACGTAGGCCATGGTACACATGTAGCAGGCATCATCGGCGCTGTTGTGAATAACAACGAAGGTGTAGCAGGCATGAGTTGGTATAACAAGGTACTGCCTGTTAAAGTGCTGGACAATTCGGGTTCAGGCACAACCTATGCTGTGGCCGAAGGTATCATTTGGGCTGCTGACCATGGAGCCAAGGTCATTAACATGAGTCTGGGTAACTACGCCGATGCCCAATTTCTTCATGATGCTATCAAATACGCTTTTGATCGCGACATCGTATTAATTGCAGCGACCGGTAACGACAATACGGAACGACCGGGATATCCCGCCGCTTATCCGGAAGTATTTGCAGTATCTGCTACGGATCCGGACATGAACAAAGCTTCCTATTCCAACTACGGGGATTACGTCGATGTGACGGCTCCAGGGTCCAGCATTGCAAGTACGTATCCGAACAACCAATATGCAGCCTTGTCCGGAACGTCGATGGCCAGCCCCCATGTAGCGGCACTTGCAGGCTTGATTCGCTCACTCAACCCTGATCTGACCAATACAGAAGTGATGGATCTCATGCGTCAAAGCGTCATAGATCTGGGAGACCCAGGTCATGACAAGTATTTCGGTTATGGTCAAATCGATGTGTTTAAAGCATTGGAGGCGGCCTCTGGCAACAGTGCCCCACTTCAATTTTGGCCGCAACATGTGAGACAGCAAATGGACAATACAATGAAAAAGTACATCAAACAATAACCGCTCACTGGATATAAAAAAACAAAAGCAGCTGCGCCCCGGGGCGTATGCTGCTCTTTGGTATGTTCACCTATTTCCCCGGGGCACCCGCTGCACTAGCGTTTGCGAGAAGTTGTGCGGGATTTGCTTGATTTTTTCACGGATTTTTTCTTACCGTTGTGGCTTGAAACATAACAAGGATCTTCTTCTTTGACTACGACAGGATACATGTGATGATGGATTGGCACACAGTGATGTTTTTTGATGACTTCAATCGGGTGAATTACGGGTACGATTTGTGGGATGTAGTAATCTTCAACAACCTGGATTGGGTCACATACAATCGGACAAAGCGGTGGACAGAAATGGTTCATTTCAAACCAACTCCCTTTCAAGTGATACTATAACGTATTGCACTGGGTCCGATGTGGATTGGATGTATGTCCGTGTTCCGAAAATTTATATAAGCGGGAGCCTGTCCGCCGTTGCCCCACCCTGTTGCGGTGTAATGTTATTAATGACCATACATAATACCCGCAGCCCTTCGCATAACAGCTCCTGATTCGTAACCGTGAAGCAAATCCGTAGACTCGCCGTATCCGTTTCCCCCACATAACAAGCAGAGCCTGGCAAAAAAGAAACACCTGCGGCAAGTGACTGGCGGTGCAGTTCACGCATATCCAAACCATCTGGCAATTGCAGCCACAAGTTTAGTCCTCCATCAGGCAAAGTCCAGTACATCCCGGGAGAACCATGTTCCTCCAGTACCGCTGATGCGGCAAGAAGCCGGGAATATAACTCATCCCTCAATCGCGCTGTATACGCACTGTATTGATGCTGTATAAACGATTGCAACGCCTTTTGTGTAAGCAGCGGACTTCCGAGATCCGCAGTGGATTTGGCGGCAACAAGTCGGGTGAGCACACTTCCGTCTGCAACCGCACACGCCACACGACAGCCGGGAGACAATACTTTGCTGAAGCTCTTGATATATATCACATGGCCCGTCCCATCCATCGATTTAATGGAAGCAGGGGGAGGATCACGGAAATACAGGTCGGCGAACGGATCATCCTCTAGGATGAGACAATGATAACTTTGAGCAAGGTTAAGCAGTTGCGCACGCCGTTTGGCACTCATCGTAATGCCTGTGGGGTTGTGAAACGTAGGAATGGTGTATATCAACTTAGGCGGGTATGTATCACACAATCGGGTTAATAAATCAATACGCATACCATCGTCATCCATCGGCACCGTAATAATCTTCGCTCCTCTGCTTGTGAACACATCAATGGCTCCCGTATAGCTCGGTGCTTCCATGTAAACAACATCACCAGGACCAACAAACGTACGCGCGACAAGATCGATTCCCTGCTGGGTACCGCTCGTAATCAGCATCCGTTCAGGTATTACCCGCAAACCTCTTTCTGCAAAATGCCCGGAAAACGTCTGACGAAGTTCTCGGTCCCCCTGAAAGGACCCATAGGCTGCCATGCGCTCTGGATGATTCGAGGAAAGCCGGTAAGCACTATCGATGATCTCTCGTGTTGGCAACAATTCAGGCTGAATTGCCGACATATGCAGCTCATATCTAACTTGTGGAGATGCATCAAAATGTCTCCAGAGCTGAGCTCTGGGCAGGTAATCCACAAGAGCCATCTGCCAGTTCCAAGGTGTGCTGGATTCATTCTTTGCATGAGTACGGTGAGTTCTCTCCATATCCTCCGTTTTCTCCAGCTCTTGCGCGCCCCGGACATAACATCCCTTCCCCTGGGAACATGTAATCAGCTGTATGGCTTCGAGCTCGGCATAAGCTTTGGACACGGTGACCAAGCTGACGCCCAGATCAGTCGTCATTTTACGAACCGACGGCAGACGGGTTCCAGGCTCGATTAGTCCAGACCTTATTCGGTCAGCAAGTGTAAGGGCAATCTGAACATACAATTTGGTGCTGCTTCCCCGTTTCAATTCAATATGCACACATGCACCCTCCCAACTGTTATGATCAGCATTTTACTGTTATACTGCATTCCGTCTAATATAGTTTATAATATCAGTATAACAGTGAATAACAGGAGATGAGAATAATATGAATATCCCTTGGTCCAAAATGGCACAAAATACCCCGTCCTCTGTCGTTCGCGACATGTTACAGGCTGCACAGGCGCCGGGAATGATTTCTCTAGCCGGAGGTTTACCTGCCCAGTCATCATTCCCGCTTGAAGCCATCCGTGCAGCATACGAAAAGGTATTCATGGGGGGTTCAGCTGCTCTTCAATATGCAGAGACAGAAGGTTTCCGACCATTACGTGCCAAAATTGCAGAACGTCTTGAATCCAAGGGCATTCCCGCTTCACCTGATCATATGCTTCTGACTACCGGTTCCCAGCAATCCATCGACCTGGTGTGCCGAATTTTGCTCGATCCAGGCGACAGCGTACTGGTTGAATCACCAACTTATCTGGCTGCCCTTCAAGTCATTCATTCCTATCAGGCTGAGGCGCACGGTGTTACCTGTGATGATGACGGCATGTTACCTGAGTCACTGGAGGAACAGCTGCAACTCCATCGACCAAAGCTCGTTTACATCAACCCTACGTTCTCCAACCCTTCAGGTAAAGTATGGAGTCGCGCCAGACGTCAACAAGCGGTGGATCTGTGCCGGAAATATGGCGTACTGATCCTGGAAGACGATCCTTATGGTGAAATCCGCTTTAAACCAGAACAACTGGATGCCCCTGCACTGGCGCAACTGGATGCGGAATCCTATGAGGGTCCCTCCAATGTCATCTACACCAGCACATTTTCCAAAACAGTAGCTCCAGGTCTCCGCACTGGCTGGATACTGGCAGCTCCAGATGTTATCAAAATAGCTGCTCGCGCCAAACAGGGGGCAGATTTGCATTCCAGCAGCATCGACCAAAGAGCACTTCATGCGCTATTGGAGTCTTTCGATCTGGACGGGCATATTCGCAATATCTCACAGGATTATGAACAGCGGATGAAAAAAATGACCACTCTCATGGCTGCAAAATCGTGGGAAGGTATCTCTTGGAACTCACCGCAGGGCGGAATGTTCCTATGGCTGCAACTGCCTGAGAGCATGCTGGCCAGCAATCTGTTTACCTATGGAATTCAGGAGAAAGTATGCATTGTACCAGGCGATTCCTTCTATGCGGGTACACCGGAGCTGAACCGTATGCGGATCAACTTTACTCATACTGATCCTGATCTTCTTCCCGAAGCTGTAGAGCGTATGGACCGTGCCATTCAACGCTGGCATGCATCATTACAGTCGGACAGTGTAGTTACACTGTAACGAACTGTCATCCACTGTATCATTAGGAACAATTTCTCATTTCAACGAATAACAACAAAATTAACAACAAAAATAAGGCGTCAGACCCGAGAAACTTCGAAGTCTGACGCCTTATTTATATGACCTGCAAGTGCAGGAATTCTTTTGAAGTTTAATCGCGTCCTTCTGATCAGTCAGGCACATCAGGTACAATCGTTCTGTTTGCCTGTGACTGATAGTGGACTGCATTTGTTACTGTTTGTGTTGTAGTTAGGAAAGCTTACCGTAAGCCGGGTTCTGTGCTCTTCGTGGTTCAGACGGGAACTACCCTCCCACCACAAGCGACAATCATCTATCTAGGCCATACATTGCTGCACAGCTCAAGCGACCAACCTAGACACACCTCGGGCTAAGGCTGCCTTCTCCGAAGAGTCGACTGTGTCCCATTAGGTCTTGCTCCAGATGGGGTTTACCAGGAACGAAGTCACCAGCGTTCCTCGGGGTCTCTTACACCTCGGTTCCATCCTTGCCTGTGCCGGAAAATCCGGCCATCGGCGGTCCATTTCTGTGGCACTATCCTTCAACTCGCGCTGACTGGACGTTATCCAGCATCCTGCCCTGTGGAGCCCGGACTTTCCTCTCGTGGCAACGAAGGCCACCAGCGATTGTCTGTCAAGCTTTCCGAACAACATTACATAGTATACAGGCATTTGAGTTTACAAACAAGCTTAATCTTACAGGAAGCAATGAACCCGAGTGCTTTTAGATAAACTGGAATACTTCCGTATTTACCTCGGATGCAGTCACTTGCGTGTCATAACGCTTGTCTTCCAAACGTGAGCGCAGCCAATCCGCAGTTTTTGGTTTCATGATTTTTTCGGCATTATGCCCGGCGTCAATGATACACATACCCGCCATCAGCGCATCGTGAGCCGTATGATAATCAATGTCTCCAGTTACGATGACATCGGCACCTTTGAACCGTGCTGGAAGGGTATAACGGCTGCCTGAACCGCCAAGCACTGCTGCTTTTTTGATTTGCCGATTGAGATCGCCTACTACCCTAACGTATGGCACATCCAGTTGGGCCTTAACGACCTCCACCAGCTCACCGAGTGCCTTAGGTTGTTTGAGTGGTCCCAAGCGCCCCAGACCCAGCGTACGGCCTTTTAAATCCATTGCATACAGGTCATAGGCCACTTCCTCATATGGATGAGCCTTAAGCATCGCTTGTACAACCTTGCTTCGTAGACTCTGCGGTACGATGGTCTCTATCCGCATTTCCTCTACACGCTCCATCTGTCCCTCTGTACCGATGAAAGGTTGTGTCCCCTCTCCCGGTACAAAAGTACCTGTGCCCTCCGTATTGAAGCTGCACTTGTTGTACTGCCCGATACTGCCAGCGCCCGCTTCGAGAATCGCCTGGAGCACCTGCTCATGATGAGTGCGAGGTACAAATACAGCCAGTTTGAACAAATGATCTGTATGTACATCCTCAAGTGATTCCTTGCTCTCAATTCCGATGGCCTCGGCCATCCAGTCATTCATGCCGCCTTCAGCCACATCCAGATTGGTATGACTAATATACACCGCAATATCATGCTTGATCAGCTTCTCGTACAGTTTCCCCATGGGTGTATCGGTATTCAATGACTTGACCGGACGGAAGATGATGGCATGGTGCGCAATAATCAGATTGGCTCCAATCCGAATGGCCTCGTCTACAACTTCGTTCGTCACATCAAGCGCGATAAGAACATGCGTAATTTCCTTTTGCAAACTGCCAAGTTGAAGACCAATCCGATCGTCCGGCACGGCCAGATGTTTGGGAGCAAGCTGCTCCATCAATTGAATTACAGTTTGACCTTTGGCAAACATGAGAGTACCTCCTTCAAGTTCACAATAAGACGCTCCACCTCAGCCGCCTTGTCCCGTGAAGACTCCTGATCTGATTTGGAGATGGAATGCACAACACTTTGCAGCTTGACGATTTCGCTCTCCCATTTGGCAAAAAACACATCCGTTGGACGGTCAGTTAAATAAGGCCCCATGCGCAGCAGCAAATCTGATGTCAATTCCACTCCGCCTTCAAGCGGACGTGCGCGATACACTTCCTCATTGGCAATCGGACTGAGTTCTTGCGGCATTGCTGTAATAATCTCGTACACTTTGCCATCTTCCTCAAGCAGCTGTTCTGCAACCACCACCCAGTGATGCTCGAGCAGCCAACGTCTGAGAATATCCTCACCAACATTAGGCTGCAAAATAAGAAGCTTGACCTCATCCAGTTTGGAGAGGCCACGATCCAGAATGGAGGCAATGAGTGCTCCTCCCATACCGGCAATGGTGATAACATCCACTTCTCCTGCAGAGATGACATCCAAGCCATCTCCACGACGTACTGTTATTCGTTCCTTCAGGCCTGCATCGCTGACTTGCTTGCGTGCAGCTTCATAAGGGCCGGGGTTGACTTCTCCGGCTACTGCACCTGCTGCTTTCCCGCTGCGTACTGCCGCTACCGGAAGCAAAGCGTGGTCTGAGCCAATGTCAGCCAAGCGGCTTCCTTCGGGAATTTGATCATGTATCCGCTGTAATCGATTCGAAAGTTTCATGAAGCACCTACACCATTCATTTAATTTATTGATTTGCATTGAACAACGAAAAGCGATAAAATGAAATCCAATAAAACATTTCAAGGATGAATTACCAAAACCAAGAAATTTAGATATTCAATTTAAAAATAAAGGAGACCCCGCCGCCGCTTAAGCGTCTTGCGGAAAGTCTCCCATAGTGATGTTATTCGAGGAAATCTTTAAGCCGTTTACTGCGGCTAGGGTGACGCAATTTGCGAAGAGCTTTGGCTTCAATTTGACGAATACGCTCACGCGTAACACCAAATACCTTGCCCACTTCTTCCAGCGTTCTTGTACGTCCATCGTCCAGACCAAAACGCAGACGAAGCACGTTCTCTTCACGCTCAGTCAAAGTATCCAGGACATCTTCGAGCTGTTCTTTCAGCAACTCATAAGCAGCAGCATCCGCCGGAGCCAATGCTTCCTGATCCTCGATGAAATCACCCAGATGGGAATCATCTTCCTCACCAATCGGTGTTTCCAGGGAAACCGGTTCCTGAGCAATCTTCGTAATCTCACGAACTTTTTCCACACTCAGATCCATCTCGGCAGCGATTTCTTCTGGTGTCGGTTCACGCCCAAGTTCCTGCAACAGCTGACGGGATACCCGGATCAGCTTATTGATCGTCTCCACCATATGCACAGGGATACGAATCGTACGTGCTTGGTCCGCAATTGCACGGGTGATCGCTTGGCGAATCCACCATGTCGCATACGTACTGAATTTATAACCCTTTTTGTGGTCGAACTTCTCAACCGCTTTGATCAGACCCATGTTACCTTCCTGAATCAGATCCAGGAACAACATTCCACGTCCAACATAACGCTTGGCGATACTGACCACGAGACGAAGGTTAGCTTCAGCCAAACGACGTTTCGCTTCTTCATCCCCGTTTTCAATCCGTTTAGCCAGTTCTACTTCGTCATCCGCAGACAACAAAGGTACACGACCAATTTCTTTGAGATACATACGAACAGGGTCGTTGATTTTGATTCCTGGTGGAAGGCTGAGATCATCATCAAAGTGGAATTCATCGTCTCCCTCTCTGGTGTTGTTCTCGGAATCTTCACTAGGGCGAAGGGTTACCTCTTCATCATTTTCGTTCACGACATCAATACCCAGGTCGCTCAGTTGTTCATAGAACTCATCCATCTGCTCTGCATCTTGCTCAAATGGGGAGAGTTTTTCTATAATTTCCTTGTAGTTCAACGAAGCTCTTTTCTTACCTGATTCAATCAATTGATCCTTAACCTGATCCAGTGTCAATTCTGTTTCTAGTTCAGTATGCTGATCATTCGCCATAACTCGACTCCCTCCTCCCTAGAAACATCCAACATTCAGACGTTCACTGTCTCTCTAGGGCAATCATTTCAATTGCAATTTGTGCCGCGCGTACAGAATCACCTGCCCGCTCTGCAGCAATCATTTCTTCTTTTTTCAGATCGTACTCTTTCTTACGCGGATATTTCAGCACTTCCCTGATGCAATCGTCGAGCACTTGAATACTCCATTCACCTGGACCATCCATCATCGAGATTGAACTGACCGTCTTTTCCAGTCGGTCGTCATGCAGTGAAGACATAAAACGGCTTGTATCCGACGGTTTGCCTTGCGCATAATAGGCATATAGATAAGCAGCAATAGCTGCATGATCATCCAAGTTAAAAGCTTCACCAAGATGCTCATTCACGTACTGGGCAGCCTCATCATCCTGAAGCATCCAGGCGAGCAGTTTGCGTTCAGCAGCGTGGTAAGCCGGCAACAGATTGGGTGTAGGCACCTGCCTATTTTGTTGCCTACCATTATTCCACCTTTTCGGGTTATTATCCCCATACTGGAGGTTATTTTTCATGGCCTCCCGTTCTTCATTACACTCCTGCTTCAGTGTTTCAAATGATACATCCACTTCCGCAGCCAGTTCCCGAAGATATACTTCCCGTTCTGTAGGAGAAGACAAAGGAGCAATAAGTTTCACCGCTTCCTTGGAATAAGCGATTTGTCCGCCGCCTTCTAGCAGTATATGGTTTTTTTTAAGGTTTATAAGCTTAAATTTTGTAGTCGTTACGGCGCCGTCCACAATCTGGTTTCGGAACCGCTCGCCACCATGCTTGCGGATAAAATCATCCGGGTCGAGCCCGTCCGGTATCAGAGCAATTTTGACCTGCAGTCCCGCTTCCTCAAGAATAGGAAAGTTTTTGAATGCCGCAGCCTGTCCTGCTCGATCGCCGTCATAACATACGATGACTTCATCACACATGCCTTTAAGCATCAATGCCTGATTCTCAGTGAGCGCGGTACCCATTGCCGCTACACCATTCTGGATATCCTGATCCCAGGCGGAGATAACATCGCCATACCCTTCGAACAATATGGCCTGCCTTTGTTTGCGAATTGCATTTTTGGCATGATGCAGATTGTAGAGAACACGGCTTTTGTTAAATAACCGGGTTTCCGGTGAATTTAGGTACTTCGGTTGCCCGTCTCCCAAAATGCGGCCTGCAAATGCAATCGGCTTTCCGCTCCTGCCGTTAATCGGAAACATGACCCTGTCTCGGAAACGGTCCACATACCCCTGACCTTCGTTTCGCGGTGACAGTAACCCACCCTTCTCCATCTCTTCAAGCGGAAATTCGCGCTTTTCCAGAAATTGTACCAAGGTATCCCAGCGATTAGGCGCATAGCCAATCTGGAATTGGTCAATGAGTTTGTCGCTAAACCCACGTGAGCGTAAATATTCCATAGCCACTTTACCGTGCTCTGTATTTTTCAATAAGAAATGATACAGCTTCGCGGTAAGCTCATATGCTTCCAATAAACGTTCGGTTTCTGGATTAACATGAGCCGATTCCCGCCCTTGCCAGTCCCCCATTGAAATGTGGCTTTCTTCTGCCATCGTCTTGACAGCCTCGGGAAAGGATAACCCTTCGATTTCCATCCTGAATTTGATGGCATTTCCACCCGTGCCGCAACCGTAGCAATAGAAAATTTGTTTCTCCGGCGTAACTGTAAACGAAGGCGTCTTCTCAGAATGAAAAGGACAGAGGCCTTTCATATATTTCCCCTGTTTGGTCAGATGTACAAATCGGCTCACCGTATCGACGATATCATGCTGCTGTAACACCGATTCAATAATGCTTTCGGGTATACCGCCTTGTCCGGTACTCATCTTGGTCCACCTTCATCTCTTTAACACGTAAATATTATTCGATAAACTTACACATTCTCCTGCAAATCTTTCAAAAGTTTTGTCAGTTTATGTTGAAAAATTTCCCGATCCTGCTCTGTGAAAGGCTTTGGGCCTTTTCCATAATGCCCTCTTTTTCGTGCTTTGGCCGCAGTATGACGGGAATCCAGCATGAAATCAATGTCACGATCATTAAATTCACGACCACGAAATGATAAAACATAACAACGTTTGCCAAGTGCGAGCGCCGCCAGTCCATAATCCTGTGTAATGACCACATCGTATGGCTTGATGTGATTGGCAATGTAAAGGTCTGCACTCTGATCACTTCGATCAACCTGAACGGTACGCACTCCTTCTCCGCCCTGAAGAAAATGGTCAAATGAAGAAACCATCAATACAGGAACTTTGAATCGGAGAGCTGTTTCTGCGATCTCAGCCTTGACCGGGCAAGCATCACCATCCACAACAATATGGCGTACATTTAACTCACTCAAAGCCAGACCACCCGGTTTCATAAAATATCTGCATATTGTAATATACGACCCCAGCCAGTCAAAATCCTTCTGACCGGTCTATGGAAATCAAAGGCTAAAATACGGAACGGCTGTAAATATAAATTTTTCACAATCCGTTCCGTATATTTATACCCTCATATATCCTTCTTTAATACTGAATTTATGCTTTGCCGCAGATCTGTCTACTCGGAGGAGAAAAGGATGCGATTACCAGACCAATTTGGAGAAATCAGCAAAAGCTTTCAGATCACGGTCAATGGCTGCAAGCAGTGCCAGACGATTCGCCCGCACAGCCTCATCTTCAGCCATAACCATAACCGAATCGAAGAATACGGTGATCGCTTCCTTCCAAGCCGATGCAATCGCGAGCGCTTCAGCGGCAGCATGCTGAGACAATACCTGACGATATTCCTCATTGGTTTTGCTCCATGCCTCATGCAGCTGGCGTTCTCCTTCTTCTGTGAAGAGTTCTGCATGAACCGAAGCATTGGATGCTTTGGCAGCCAGATTACCGACACGGTTGAAGGATTCGACAGTTGTTTTGAAGGCATCGCCCGTTTGGACAGCTGCCATGAGTGCCTCACCTTTTGGAACTACAGCGCTGATATCATCAAATCCGGAAGAAATCACCGCATCCACAACATCATAACGAACCGTTTCCGACAACAGTTTTTTCACTCGAAGACCGAAGAAGTCCTGTAAATCTTTACGTACCTCTTCATCCGCACGTTTCAACAGGTTCATCTGAGCATGCACTTGAAGGGCAACGCCGAATACATCGGACAAGGTCAGCGGAAGATTGTGATCCAGCAAAATTTGTACGATACCTGCTGCCTGACGGCGCAGTGCGTATGGATCTTGAGATCCTGTAGGAATGATATTGATCGAGAAACAACCTACAATTGTATCCATTTTATCGGCAGCACTCACAATAGCTCCAACGAGCGAAGCAGGAGATTGATCTCCAGCGAAACGTGGCTGATAATGCTCAAATACCGCTTTGGCCACTTCTTCTTTTTCACCAGCTTTACGGGCATAATCTTCACCCATCACACCTTGCAGTTCAGGGAATTCCCCCACCATAAGTGTAACAAGGTCGAATTTGCAGATATCCGCAGAACGATTCACCGCTTCGGCTACATCAGCTGGTACTTGCAGCTTGCTAGCCAGACCATCCGCAATTTTGCGAATACGGCGAACTTTATCTCCAACCGTTCCCAGCTCTTCCTGGAAGACGATACTTTCCAATTTCGATAATGCATCCTTGATCTCCAGCTTCTGGTCTTCCTCGTAGAAGAACTTGGCATCAGACAGACGTGCACGGAGTACCTTTTCGTTTCCTTTTGCAATGACATCCAGTGAATCGCTGCCGCCGTTACGAACCGTAACGAAGTATGGCAACAATTGTCCATCGTTATCAAGCACAGGGAAATAACGTTGATGCTCGCGCATCGAAGTAATCAGTACCTCTTGTGGAATATTCAAAAATGAAGATTCGAATGTTCCGAACAGCACCGTTGGTGTCTCAACCAGGAACAGAACCTCTTCCAGCAAATCTTCCTTGATCGCAATATCCCATTTCTTCTCGGCAGCCAGTGCCTGAATCTGGGATACAATCATCTGCTCACGTTCTTTGATATCCGCAATGACGTGCTCGGAACGAAGCACTTCCACATACGAAGCGGGATCCGAAATAACCGCCTCTTTTCCGAGGAAACGATGTCCACGTGTTACATTGCCAGACTTTACGCCTGCAACTTCCAACTCAATAACATCGCTGCCCAGCAGAGCGACAATCCAGCGAATCGGACGTACAAATTTGAAATCATACGAAGCCCAACGCATGAATTTCGGGAAGGTCATGGCATGCAGTATAGCCAGCAAACCCTGTCCGATTACAGAGGACGTTTCCACGCCTTTACTGCTCTTGGTAGCGTAGATATATTCCACGCCGCTCAGTTCTTTAAATGTGAACTGATCCGGTTCAACACCCTGACTACGGGCGAATCCGAGTGCAGCTTTACTCCAGTTACCACTGTCATCCAATGCTATTTTACGGGAAGGTCCTTTAACTTCTTCCTCCACGTCTTCCTGTTTCTCAGCAACATCCTTGATCAAAACAGCCAGTCGGCGCGGTGTGGCATACGCATTCACTTCACCGTAAGCAATGCGGGATGCATCCAGCCATTTCACGACACGATCTTGCAGCTGTTCAATTGCTGCTCGCATGAAGCGTGCAGGCACTTCTTCCAGACCAATTTCAAACAACAGATCCTTAGACATGCTCAGCTCCCCCTTTCTTGATCAGCGGGAAGCCGAGCTTCTCACGCTCTTCCACATATGTTGCAGCCACTTGACGAGCCAGGTTACGGACACGAGTAATGTACCCAGTACGCTCCGTTACACTGATTGCCCCGCGCGCATCCAGCAGATTGAACGTATGTGAACATTTCAACACATAGTCATATGCCGGGAAAACCAGATTCTGTGCCATAGCCTTGTTTGCTTCCTCTTCATGCATGTTGAAGAGCGTAAACAACATTTTGACATCTGATACTTCAAACGTATATTTGGAGTGTTCGAATTCAGGCTGACGGAACACATCACCATATGTAATACCGTCTACCCATTCCAGCTCAAACACATTTTCTTTTTCCTGAATGTACGAAGCAAGACGCTCCATACCATACGTAATTTCAACGGCTACCGGATTCGTCTCGATTCCACCGACTTGTTGGAAATACGTAAATTGGGTGATTTCCATACCGTCCAACCATACTTCCCAGCCAAGACCAGCACAGCCGAGGGAAGGATTCTCCCAGTTGTCCTCAACAAACCGAATATCATGTTTAAGCGGATCAATACCCAACTGTTTCAGACTTTCCAGGTAAATCTCCTGAATATTGTCCGGAGAAGGCTTGATAATAACCTGGAATTGATGATGCTGATAGAGACGGTTTGGATTTTCTCCATAACGACCATCCGAAGGACGGCGGGACGGCTCTACATAAGCTACTTTCCAAGGCTCGGGTCCAAGCGAACGCAAAAAGGTCATCGGGTTCATCGTACCTGCCCCTTTTTCCGTATCATATGGTTGAACAATAATACAGTTGTGCTCGGCCCAGAATTGTTGCAGCGTGAGGATCATCTGCTGAAAATTCATAATCATGCTCCTTTTCGATGGTTTGTGATGAACAAGCCTAGAACGGTACAGACAATAAAAAGCCCTCGTCCTACGCCTGTTATACAGACATAGGGACGAGAGCTATTCCCGCGGTTCCACCCTACTTGGCTTAGATATAAACAGAAGTTCCTGTTCATTCAAGCCCACTTTTCCGTGTCATTCATGCTCCCGAGTGCCATTTCACAGACCGATTCAACCCGGCTCCCACCATCCCCGGCTCGCTCACACAAGATTAGTAAGGTCAATCGACCTCTGCTCCTGAATGTAATAAATCAAGTCTCCTACTTTCTCGTTCAATGCATGTCTCCAAAAGAGAAATTATAGTTCATAATATATAAAAATAAGTACGAAGTCAAGATATATTACTTATTTCACATGAAGACGACTCAAATCCCGTACTTTTCCATTTGATCAAGAAAAGAACGGGATTTTAAATTCAAGCCAAGCTGATGATCCATAAAGGCCCGCATGATCTTTTTAATCTCATCCCGGGTGCCTTCGCTCACCGATATATTACCAAGCCTTTGCAGATCCAGCTGTGCAAACAGACGTAAGAGTTTCAACGCCTTCGGACTCACGGACATCGCCGGAGGATCAAAGTGTTTGCAAGCACGGCACAGAACGCCTCCAAGTCTTGGACTAACAAATAATTGTTCATCCGGACGCTCGTGACCACAAGAAATGCAATCATCAAGCTGAGGTCCATACCCGGCTGCCTGTAATATTTTCATTTCATACAGGCTTGTGATGACGACCGGATCTTTCTCTTCCTTCAACGCCTGAAGACAGGCTTTCAACTGTTTGAACCAGAACGTACCTGTCTCTTCATCCTGCAACACACGATCCAGCAGTTCACAAGCATAAGATGCATAGGAGGCCTTAATCAGATCTTCACGCAGCTCATGATAAGATTCCATAATCTCACCTGCGTTTAGTGTTCCCAGACCGGTGTTACGAAAATATACATATTGACCGTACGTAAATGGCTGCACCAGTGCAGCATGTCGGCTTTTGGGCTTTTTGGCACCGCGGACGAGTACCCCTACTTTCCCGCCGCTTTCGGTGCAAAGCGTAATGATTTTGTTTCCCTCGCCGTAGTCCATGCTGCGGATGACAATCCCTTCCACCCTGTATAGCATGCCTCGTCACCTAACCATTCCCGAATTAGCCAATTAACCTTCGGCTTCTTCATCTTCAATCACTTCCCTTGCAGGTTCCGACTCCTGTCCCACCGAGCTGCATGCCTCGGAATACAACAAATAGGATTCCACATCCCCCGTCATCGCAAAAACCTTCCACGAAAAATCTCGCATCGGAATTTCATCCTCTCTTCGGAAATGACGTCTGCTTCTACCAGATAGGATGGAGTCTTGCAAGGTAAACTATGTGTTGCAATTACTGGATACAATTCCGACGATTAGTCGCGGCCAAAGCCAAGGTCACGCAGAACTCGATCCTGGTTTCTCCAGTCTTTCTTCACTTTAACCCACAGGTCCATGAAGATTTTGGAACCTAACAGGTTTTGAATATCCTGGCGGGCACGTTTCCCCACTTCTTTGAGCAAGGCACCCTGTTTACCGATAATGATCCCTTTTTGCGAATCACGCTCCACAAAGATGACAGCCGAAATATAAACGACGCCATTGTCCTGTACTTTCATATCCTCAATCGTTACGGCAATGGAGTGAGGCACTTCTTCGCGTGTCATTTGTAAAATCTTCTCCCGAATCAACTCCGCACAAACGAACTGTTCCGGATGGTCTGTAACCTGGTCATCTGGATAGTACTGTGGACCTTCCGGCAAATACTTGCCGAGCTGCTCCAGCAACGTGCTTACATTGCTGCCGAGCATGGCAGAAACAGGTACGATTTCAGCGAAATTGTGCAGCTTGCGATATTCCTCAATCAGCGGAAGCAGTGCTTCCGGCTCAATTTTATCAATTTTGTTCATGACAAGAATGACAGGCGTACGCACATTTTTCAATTGTTCGGCAATATAACGGTCCCCACCGCCCATGCCTTCAGAAGCATCGATCAGGAACAGAGCAGCTTCAACTTCTCCGAGCGTGTTCAAAGCGGTCTGGTTCATGTAATCGCCCAGCTTGGATTGACGTTTGTGAATCCCTGGCGTATCCAGGAAAACGATTTGTTGTTGTTCCGATGTATATACACCATGAATCTTATTACGCGTCGTTTGTGGCTTGTCCGACATGATCGCAATTTTCTGTCCAATGACTTGGTTCATCAGTGTGGATTTACCTACATTGGGACGTCCAATAATGGCTACAAAACCGGATTTGAATGCTTGTTTTTTCATATGTTCCTCCTCAGGCGCCTAGGCCTGGAATGTATTGGTTTTTACTTTTTAGCAGAGTTCAGATCAGATGGTCCAAAAGCCCATGGCAATAATTCGGCAACTGTAGTCTCCTGCAGATCACCTTTCAAGTTACCCAGAATGACCTTCATGTCCGGATCACACAGTTCGTACATCACTTGACGACATACACCGCAAGGAGCAATCGGTCCGTCTGTATCTCCTACAATCGCCATAGCCTTGAAACTGCGTGGTTGCTTACCTCCTGCAATCGCGCTGAACATAGCTGTGCGCTCAGCACAGTTACCTGGCGTGTAAGCAGCATTCTCAATATTACAACCATGATGCACATGTCCCTCACTGTCAAGCAAAGCTGCACCTACACCAAAATGAGAATAAGGCGTATACGCTTTCGTACGTGCCTTAATTGCTTCTTGCATCAACAAACCATTATCCATAATTAATCTCTCCCTTTGGGGTGTACTATAAAGTTAACTAGTGCATTTACACTGGACACTCCGCTGCCAGAACAACCTTCCGAGCGCTGTTATCCCCAGATTTTTATGATTCACTTTTTCAAAGTGAAAATCCGGGGATAAAGGCGCACACTTCGTTTCTTCAGGTTTCTTCTGACCTCTCCGTTATCGTGTTTGCATCAAGTAACTATACAATTGTGTGTAATTTAAAAACAAAATCAGAACAAACCCAGCCAGCTCATCACCGGCTTAATGAAAACGACACACCCGATGATGACGGCGAACACCGCAGCCAGCAAAACTGCACCGGCCGCGGTGTCCTTCGCCGCTTTTGCCAGCGGATGTATATGCGGATGCGCCAGATCTACAGCAGCTTCCACAGCTGTATTCATCATCTCCGTCACAAGAACCAGAAAAACGGCTGTCAGTACAAACATCCAGTCCGTTCTGGAAATCCCGAAAAAAAAGCCGGCTGCACACATCAAAATGGCGACTCCTGTATGAACTCTTACATTCCGCTGAGTCCGCAGCCCGTATACGATTCCTTCCGCAGCATTGCGGAATACCATCCCCCAGGAGCGCCTTTTCATTATCGTGTCAACCCGGCTTGGGCAAGTACCGCTTCCTGTTTGCCCATCATTTCGGCTTCGCTGGCTTCATCCTGATGATCATATCCAAGCAGGTGCAAGAAGCCATGAACAAACAGGAACCCGAGCTCACGTTCAAATGAATGGCCATATTCTTCACTCTGCAGAATGGTCCGCGGAACAGAAATAATAATATCCCCCAGAACATCCGGCATTTCTTCCATTTCTTCATCCTCGTCCAGTTCGTAGATAATATCCAGTTCCTCATCCACAGTCTCATTCATTGCAAAAGACAATACATCTGTTGGACGATCTATGCCGCGATAATCACGGTTCAGCTCATGAATCTGCTCATCATCTACGAAAGTCAGGGCCACTTCCCCGTCTGCAACACCCTCTGCTTCCCCTGCCAGGTTCAGCAGCTGCTCCAGCATTGCGATCATCGGTTCGGTGATTTCTTTATCCTGTTGTTCATTATTCCATGCTAGGTTAAGACTCATTCTTTCATACTCCTGTCTTGTCATAATTAGCGAATCAACCCGCTTCAGGCGAAGTTGGCTTCGGTTTCTTCATTTCTTCCGGATATTCAATCCTGGAGTGGAATATACCCATGACGGTTTCCTTAAGAGTCTTGGCGACAATATCCAGCTCCCGCATTGTCAGATCACAGTCGTTAAACTGATGATCGTCCAGTCGACCTTTAATAATCTTTTCGATCATGGACTCCACTTGTTCCACAGTAGGCTTCCGCAAGGAACGGACCGCAGCTTCCACACTGTCAGCAATGCCAACAATCGCCGACTCTTTGGACTGAGCCTTGGGACCTGGATAACGGAAATCATCTTCCGTGAAATCTGGTTCCACTCCTGCTTCCTCAGCCTGACGCAGTGCTTTGTGATAGAAGTAATGCAGGAAGGTTGTTCCATGATGCTGCTCAGCAATGTCCCGAATAGGCCTCGGAAGCTTGTAGTCCTTCTGCATTTCCACACCATCGCGTGCGTGAGCAACGATAATGGACTTGCTCAGCTTTGGATCAATCGAATCATGCGGATTTTCCATATTATTTTGATTTTCAATAAAATAAATCGGTCGCTTGGTCTTGCCAATATCATGGTAATACGAGCCCACCCGACATAACAACCCATTGGCACCGATTGCTTCCGCGGCGGCTTCTGACAGGTTTCCTACCATCACACTGTGGTGATATGTGCCCGGTGTCTCTGTTAGCAATTTGCGCAATAGCGGGTGATTGGGATTAGACAGTTCTACCAGTTTCAGCGCAGACAAAATGCCAAATGAGGTTTCGAAAAACGGCATCAGCCCAATAACCAGTATGGCGGTCAGTACGCCTCCGGCAAATGCAAATCCAATGCCATAGAGCGTTGTCGTACGGTTCCAGTCACTTGAGTCAATCAAAGCCAACGTGAAAACTGCGATCGATCCGAACAGACAAACCATAATGGCACCTTTCAGGATCGTAGACCGCTGACTTGCCCGATGGGTGGCAAAGATCGCAACAAACGATACCAACACCGCGAAGAATCCAAGTTCAAAGTCAAAAATTTGACCCTGATGTGTATTCAAAATAATGCTCGACAGCATGCCGATAATAATCGAGCAGACAAAGGCAAGCGATGTATCCAGCAGCAATGCTATTAACATGGCTCCTACGGCAACAGGGGCAAGAAAGCCTACGTATGAATTCTCACTGGTCTGGAGTATCGCAGTAACATGCATAACCACAATCGTAATAATAAATATGAGAACAAGCATCAGCAGCTGAGCATTGTTATATTTGAAATGCGTTCCGCTGAATTGCTGAATATACATGAGAATCGCTGCCGACAACAGACAGGACAGCATAAGCAGTCCAAGCTGAGGCCAATAGTTTACTTCGTTTTTCAGCAAATCGTTCTCGCCCAGAAGGGTGTACATCTCCGGGGTAATCATCTCACCCTTGGCAACAAGTGTATCTCCTTGCTTGATAAAGACCGTTTGAGTGTTCTCACGAGCCTGTACTTTAGCTTCTTTTGTACCCTCTTCATCGTAGAAGCGGTTCGACGTGACCACAAGACGAGCAAGCTCCTGCACAACCTCACGCTGCGTACGCTTGCTTAGGGAGCTCACACTCACCATCTCGGCCACTTTGGCACGAGCTGTTGTAGCCTCACTAATCTGGTCGGTCATTAATCTGGAGACAATATCCCGAGCAACGGCCTTCATCTCCTGAATATCATCCGAAGTCAAACGTGAAATTTTGATATAAGTCTCTTCCGGAATTCGGTAGCTTTGCTCCTGTACCACATTTCTGATCTCTTCCAAAAGAGTTTCGGAGTATGTACCCGCTTTCCGGTTGTTGTTGATAAAATTGGAAACAAAGTCTTTCTGACGCTGCGGTATTTCATCACGATAGATGTCAATCTTGTCCTGACTGGAAATCTGATCATCCTGATTCAGTCGATCAATACGATCAAGCAGAGTCGTCATCAGATTTTCGTTCCGCATTTGCACGATCTGAAACATCGGCTGTACACGTTCAGCGGCTTCTTCTTGCGCTTTCAGCGTGGCCTTGGTATTCGGGATCTGCATGGGCGCAGCAATATTCACTTCACTTCGTGTGCCTTCCTGAATATCATACCGCTCTGGGAGCAGCTTGGAAGCAAGACTCACGTAGAAGAGGATCACCAGAAACAAAAACAGAAGATAGCGTGCCCACACGCTATACTTCCATCCTGTAGCTCTATTTTGAAAAGATTTGCCTTTTGACAGTTCCTTCGAGGTCATCGAGACAATCCCTTTCTATTCTTGATTTTCTGCGGCGTGGTTATAAGCGACGATGATTTTCTGGACGAGGGAGTGCCGTACAACGTCTTGCTCGGCAAAGTAGACAAATCCAATCTCTTCCACTTGGCCCAGTATTGCATTTGCTTCCACAAGCCCTGACTTTTTGCCGCGCGGTAAATCAATTTGTGTCACGTCACCGGTAATGACCATTTTGGAACCAAAACCGAGACGAGTTAGGAACATTTTCATCTGCTCCGGTGTCGTATTCTGGGCTTCATCCAGGATAATAAACGAGTCGTCCAGTGTACGTCCCCGCATATAGGCTAGAGGCGCAATTTCGATTAAACCTCGCTCCAGTGCCTTCGCAGTCTGCTCTTGTCCCATAACATCGTACAATGCGTCATACAGTGGCCGTAAATAAGGATCAACTTTTTCCTGAAGATCGCCCGGCAAGAAACCAAGACTCTCTCCCGCTTCAACAGCAGGTCTCGTGAGCACGATCCGCTTGACGCTTCCTTCCTTAAGTGCTGCCACAGCCAGCACAACAGCAAGATACGTTTTACCTGTACCGGCAGGACCGATACCAAATACAACATCACGTTTTTTAATTGTAGTTACATAGTGTTTCTGTCCAATCGTTTTAACCCGGATCGGCTTACCGCGGTACGTCGTTGTAATCTCGCCTTTGAACAGATCCAGAAGCTGGTCTGCACGAAGTTCCTTTGCCAGTTCAATGGCATACTTAACGTCCCTTTCGGTTAACACGTATCCGTTACGTACCAATTGCAACAACACATCAAATAATTGTTCAAGCGATTCCACATTCTGAATGTTGCCATGGATCACAATCTCCGCTTCACGGGATGCGATCTGTGCGGGAATCTCGGATTCAATCAGTTTCAGAAAAATATCTTGGGGTCCAAAAAGAGATTGACCCTCTCCCGCACTTTGGAGGGAGATTCGTATGCTGCGTGTTTGCTCTGACAAATAGCCTCATTCTCCTTGACTATGGACTAACGGAAGTTCTTCCGCAATGCTTTCTTCCACTTCAAATAATACTTTCATATAAACTTTACCATTCTCTTTCTTCTCATGCAAAATTTTTTCGCTTAAAATTTTCGTCCCTTTGCCGTTTTTGGCGATAATATCGTTTCTTGCTCCTTCCAATCCTTTCGTTCTAGCCCATTCAATCGTATGCTGCTCCTCTTGTTCCCGAGTTTCCAAATCTTTCTCCGTCAGCCATCCCATGGGAAGTGTGAACGATCTCCAGGTCAGCGGTTTATGATCACTTTCGGTATCAAATGTGGTAAACGGCGTATTCCCGTATCCCCAGAGTTGTATCGCCCATTTCCCCAGCACAATGTAAAAACGTTCCTTGCTATCTCCAGTCATCGTATTATGTTTCTGCACAAGGGGGACTTCGACCTGATATTCTCGCCACACCAGTCCGCGTACTTCCCCTTTGGCTACAATGGTCTTTGTATTCTCTTCATCTCCCAAAATACCGGATATTAGTACCTGCCCCTTCTTGACACGCATGTCCTTCTGCACGACAGGGCGCCCCTGCTCCGCGTAAATTTGAGTGATTACAGCATCTGTTTTACTGACCAGATGTCTCGGGTTCAGCAGCGGTTCACGCTTGGGCTGTGCTGACTCCACCACTTGGATGGTGATGGTTGTCCCTTCTTTGCTTACCCCAATCCAGGTTACATCTGGCAGAGCCAGCGCGAGCTGTCTGGAGAGCTTGTCCTGGCTTTGCAGCCGAAATCCCCACTGAAAGGGATAGATGCCTTCTTTCTTCGCTGCTGCGAGCACTTCATCCGTGGGAATCGTCACATTACCTTTGACTTCTACATTCCAAACCATTGATGACAATGCAAACAGAGCTGCTACAAAAAACAGCATGCCACCCAGAAAGAACTTTCTTCTTAACAAACGGGCTGCAAAAAAAGGAAATCCACTGCGGTGTGTCACCTTTACACGGCAGCCTGTCCGTTTCAGCAAAGGACGCAGCTTGAAAAAATGCGGCAGCAGAATATTCATTTCTGCCTTGCGTCCGTCGTGGGCACGCAGGTCCCATACTTCCAGTCCCTGCTCTGCCACCGTATTGATTAATGCTTCAATATCCCCCCCAGTGACCGTGATTCGGACTGCTCCGCGCAGTTTGTAAAGACTGGGCTGCTTCATCCGTTCCCCTCCGCTCCATTCATATGAATATCCAGAATTGTTCCTTCAACAGCCACTTCATCCGGCAAAATATTGCGAATCATCAGTTCAGTTCCTTTGATCTCCAGCTGACCCTGTGAGAGAGCCAGAACGATGCGATCCGGTGTAAAATGAATGACACCACGATGATTCTCTATATACAATTGCTTTGTGCCGATCAGGGTTAACCGTGGCATATCGTAAAGCACGTCCTGCGGCAGGTCCAGAACTTCACTGGTCCATCTGCGCAGCTTGCGGCTGATCCGGGTCATTCGAAGGTCTTCCCCCTTCCTCTACAGTTCAACTTATGCTCAGATTCTTGGAATTATGAAAACTACGGACCGTGTTAGATGTGAAAATAAAAAGAGGCCGAAACAAAAAAAAGCCGTCGTCTGGGATTATGCTCACCAGAGACGGCTTTCACTTATTAAAACAATATAAAGTTATAGTTTTCCTCGTGTTCCAAAGGGCTGTTTAGAGCGCGGAGAACCGAGAACTTCTGCCCACAATACACCAGTACGAATATCTTCCCGGCGAAGCTGAGGCGATCCAGACTCGCTGGATGAAACTTCATCCCAACTGGAGTCAGACACAACTGGTGTATTTGCAGTAGAAATACGATCTAGTCGCTCCCGAATTTCACGTTGTCGTTGCTCCATCACTTTCATTTGTTCTTCGAGGGAGTTTTCCATTCCACCCAGAGAACCCTGTCCTCCAAAGTCGTCATTCACAGGACGGGCAGATATCGTTGCTGGCTGCGAGTAGGTTTGATCATATCGATCATCATACTGATCGTCATCATACCGCTCATCGTACCGTTCGTCATATTGCTCATCATAGCGTGGATCTGAAGGACCCGATGACTGCTGCGGTGCGGTATTGCCCCGCGAGCGATCATTCCGGTCTGAATCACCACTTCCTCCAAACGTAGGCATCCCGTTATTTGGACGCTTTTTGTTCGGATCAGCCGACTTGGCTGCTTTTCCAAGGAAGGAAAAGAGCGCAAATGCGATGACCGCTACAATATACAGATTGTTAAAAATCCATTCAAATAGGCCCATATGCACTCACCGCCTATCTTCCGTTTTTGGAATCACCCTGATCGTTGGAATTCGAACCTTCACCAGGTTTTCCCAATGTATTACGCATTTGAGTATCCGCTTCAATGTTCTTCAGGTTCATGTAATCCATAACACCGATCTTACCACTACGCAGTGCTTCGGACATTGCCAAAGGTACTTGGGATTCAGACTCAACCACACGCGCTCTCATTTCCACTACGCGCGCTTTCATCTCTTGCTCTTGAGCAACGGCCATAGCGCGACGTTCTTCCGCTTTTGCCTGTGCAATACGTTTATCGGCCTCTGCCTGCTCCGTTTGCAGGAATGCACCAATGTTTTTACCTACATCCACGTCCGCGATATCAATAGACAGGATTTCAAAAGCGGTACCTGCATCCAGACCTTTCGACAATACGGTACGGGAGATCAGATCCGGATTTTCCAGGACGTCTTTATGGGAATTCGAGGAACCGTTTGTACTTACGATACCTTCGCCGACACGGGCAATAATCGTCTCTTCACCCGCACCACCGACGAGGCGGTCAATATTGGCACGAACCGTAACCCGCGCTCTTACCTTAACTTCAATACCATCTTTGGCTACCGCAGAAACAATCGGCGTTTCAATAACACGTGGGTTTACACTCATCTGTACGGCTTGCAATACGTCACGACCTGCAAGGTCGATCGCAGCAGCACGTTCAAATTCGAGTGGAATGTTCGCACGTTGTGCAGCAATCAGGGCGTTGACAACTCGGTCTACGTTACCACCGGCTAGGAAGTGACTCTCCAGTTGATTCATTGTCAATTGAAGTCCAGCTTTGGTTGCTTTAATCAGTGGATTTACGATCCGGCTAGGTGTTACACGTCTTAGTCTCATCGCTACCAGCGTGATAATTCCCACGCGTACGCCCGATGCAAGGGCTGAAATCCAGAGCATAACCGGGAAAAAGCTGAAGAATACGCTCAATACGATAATCGCAACTACCGCAATGAGCAAAACCGTAATCAAGGTTGGTTCCATAGTCGAAATTCCTCCATTTGCATTTTGATTTTTGTAAAAAACATGATAAAAACGTTGTGGAACTTTGCTGCTGTGCATTGATTCACACCACTCCACTAGCAGCCTCCGTAGAATGGTTATGTACATTGCCGAAGCTATAATCAACTCCGGCAACAGAGCGGGTTACACCGGTAACGCTTGTTGAACCACAATCCGGGTACCTTCCGCTTTGATCACAATAATTGGTGTATCAATCGGAATGAAATCTCCATCCGACACCACATCGACGCGTTCTCCGTTAAATATCGCTGTTCCCGAAGGACGAAGTGGAGTCAGACTGATGCCCTGCAAACCGATCAACTCTTTGCGTTCTGTTGCCGAAGAGTATCCTTGATCAGCAGAGAGCCTATCACTTAATATGAATCGATTCCATATGCCTCGATCCTTAAACAGAATAACAACGATTGCAATGACTACCAGCGCGGCTCCAAAAGCAATACCTAACGATATAAATGCATCACTTGTATCATAGGCGGCTCGCACGACACCAGCGACAAGCGCAATCGATCCCAAAATACCCAGAATACCGAAGCTTGGGATAAACATCTCCAGAATCATCATGATGAGTCCGACAGTGAATAACACCCATGTCTCCGCTCCAGCAAAACCGGCAATGTAGTTCCCTGAGAAATAAAGCACAAAGCACACGATACCAACAATACCAGGCACTCCGAACCCAGGTACAATCAACTCAATGATCACACCGGCTATTCCGAGGAATAGCAATACCGTCATGACGACAGGATTGGTGAGAAATGTGGATATGTTCTCTGCGGCTGTTCTCTGAACGGTGAACACATCATCTTGACTGTAACCAAGCCAGGCTGCAGCTTCTTCCGGCGTGTTGCTGATATGGTCCGCATAACCCACTTTCAGCGCTTCTTCAGCCGAGAGAGCAATAATTTCACCTTTTTCTTTGGTTTTATTAATCTCAGGCATTTCCACGACCATGTTAACATCCGTCATTCCGGCTGCAATTTTACCGTCACGGCCACTTTTCTCAGCCGCGCCCTGCATCTTGCTCTTCCAGAATGCAACCAACTTCGGATCATCGACATGTTTACCTGTGCTGTCCACCATCGCTGCCGCACCAATCATACTGCCTGGCGACATTACGATCTTATCTGCATTCAAAGCCAGAAAACTTCCGGCCGAAGCAGCATCTCCACGGACAAATGCAACGGTTTCAACTGGGCTTTCCTTAATTAATGTACCCAGTTCTTCTGCCGTGTCGACACGCCCTCCCGGCGTATTGATATCCAGAACGATCAGGCCAGCATTCATCTCTTCTGCTTCCTTGAACCCGCGTTCCATAAACTTGCCAAGTCCCTGCTCGATTGGTTTATCCACCGGAATAATATATACGGCGCCACTTTTCTCAGCTGCATGCGCTGACGGTGATCCAATCCAGACAGGAAGCAGCAGCGTCAGTAGCATCATGAGCATCAATGGCCCCGTAAGCTTCTTCCGGCGCTTTCCCTTCACAAATAGTCCCCCCTTTTCCATTAATGTTATACTGTCCAGCTTATGGTATTTATTACGTACAATGCAACATTTCGTTTCAAAATCTTAAAATTATATTTGAAACCGGAAGCAATTGCAACATTTTAAAACCATAATCATATATATTATCCATTTAAAAGCAATATTTGTGAATTTCCTCGAACAAATGAACGATTTCTAATCACACTTCGAATTCCTTCTGGGAACGGAGTAACGTATCAAAGATCTAAAACGGAAAAAACACCCCCTGACAAGTCAGGAGGTGTTTATTGATTTGCTTTATTGCAGAAATTGTTGAACTGCTTGATTTACCAGTTTGCCATCCGCTTTGCCTTTGACTTTCGGCATAAGGGCAGACATGACTTTCCCCATCTCGGCTTTCGAAGAAGCACCGGTTTCCTGGATGGTCTGCTGTACAATAACTTTAATTTCTTCTTCGGTAAGCTGTGCGGGAAGGTACTGACTGAGTAATTCAATTTCCGCTTTTGCATTTGCCGCGAGGTCATCACGGCCCGCTTTGTCAAATTCTTGGAGGGCATCTTTGCGCTGTTTGATTTCACGACTCAGAATATCAAGCACTTCGTTATCATCCAAATCTCTTTTCAAATCTATTTCAAGATTCTTGATCGTCGAACGAATCAACCGAATGTTGGAGAGCTTGAACTTGTCCTTACTCTTCATCGCTTGCTTCATATCTTCGTTCAATCGTTCGCTAAGATTCATGTAGTTAAAATCCTCCTAAAACTTTCTCTTACGAGCAGCCTCGGACTTTTTCTTGCGCTTTACGCTTGGCTTCTCATAATGCTTACGTTTCTTCACCTCAGCCAATACGCCATCTTTTGCGATGGAACGTTTAAAGCGACGAAGTGCAGCATCAATAGTCTCGTTTTTGCGAACTTTAGTTTCAGACACCAGTTTTCCCTCCCTCCGACCAGACCGTCCAAGAGCAATAACACGGTTCATCACCTTTCATTATAGGCGAAAGGTAATAAAGGTGTCAACCTTAACGTAATGATCATTTATTTTATGTGAACTTCAGCTTCATATTCATGCCTTTTATGCATATATGAATCAGTCCTGATTTAGAGTAACTTGGATCGTTTATTTGTGTGAGTCTGACAAACTTGTCAACACGCCAAGTCGGGTCCCACCAAGTAAATGATAATGCAGATGATGAACGGTTTGTTCTCCATCCTTGCCGCAGTTATTAATCAGTCGGTAACCTGTTTCTTCCACGCCAAGACGCTTGGCCGCTTCCTGCGCAGCCAAATGAATCTCCCCGATCAACGGCAAGTCTTCCGCCGTTACTTCATTCATGGAAGAAATATGTTTCTTGGGAATAACGAGTACATGGGTCGGTGCAGCGGGCTGGATGTCATGAAAGACGATGACATGGTCATTCTCCAGTACCTTATTGGAGGGAATGCTGCCCTCTACAATTTTGCAAAATAAGCAATCCATTGTTCATACCCTCCTTTGAATTAAAAATTATGTATACCCTTCTATCATACCGGAACTGAAAACTCACGTCCAATTTAACCTGTTTTAATTCAATAATAAAAGTAACAGGAAAAACCTTTCACATCTCAGTAAAGAAGTGCAAAAATACACCGAAGATGTGAAAGGTTCGATTTTCATTGGTAAAAGTACTGTTTTCACCGTTTATTAATAATAAGGCAATAGAGTTAAGGCAGTGAGGCCAATCAGAGGTAGTACCAACCTATTGAACCGTCTGCGACCATAACCATAATAAGGATACGGGTAACCATAGCCCGGGAAAAATCCCCGTGCATGCGTGGGATAAGTAACCGGCATCATATTGGGTCCCCAGTTTGCATTTGCATGGTTAACCATGGCTTCATGCCCCACGGGAACAGCCAAATAAATCATATCATCATCCACATTTTCCACAATGCCATCGTAATGGGCACCATCATGCATCTGTATACATACATAGCGATGCATGTGTTCCTTACACAGTTTCTTCGCTTCTACCTTTTCCACGTTCAATCGCCTCCCGAATCTGTTCTGCTCTTCATCACCCTTTCATGGTATTCAGATCTGGGCGAAATGACACTGTGCATGACAAGAGTTTCATGATAAGTGCCTATTAAAAAAAAGAAGCACCCCGTTGCAGTTTCCATACGGAAGTCTGCTGTCGCGGACGTCTAACCAGGATTATTCCTGATCAGACGTCCGCCGGGGTGCTTACATAAGTTTGTCGGCTTAACTGTAGTATAACAACAGGATGAACCTGTATCTGTGAGCTATCTCACTCAACTCTCACAACGAGTGTATAAATGAGTCTCAAACCACCAAACCTCAATCCATCAGGAGATTCCCCTTAGGATCAAACTTTAAAGATTGGTTTATGAGGAGAGGAGATTAATCTCAATTTGAAATCATTCAATCGTATGTGTTCTGTGTTCAATTCCCTATAATGTTTCCAATACTACGCGAGAGCCAGCTCCTGCTTCACCCGCTGGAATAACTACAAGTTTGCGTGGCAAGCGTGCTCGCAGCTCTGGAACGTGGCTGATAATACCGACGGCAAGGCGGTCATCATGCAATTTTTCTAGCGAAGTAATGACGGTATCCAGCAATTCAGGGTCCAATGTGCCAAACCCTTCATCCAGGAAGAAGAATTGCAGCGGGTACTGACCGCGCAGCTGAATCTGGGCAGACAGAGCCAGGGCCAGTGACAACGAAGTCAGGAACGTCTCTCCGCCGGACAAGGTGGATACCGGACGTTTAACCCCACCGTTTGCATCATCACAGATGACAAAGCCCCCACCTGAATCCACCTCAAGTGAATAACGTTGTTTGGTCAGGAAGCGCAGACGCTGTGAAGCAGCCTGACTAACCTGCATCAGTTGTTCTTCTGCAATATACTCGACAAACGCATTACCTCTGAAAGCTGCTTGCAGTTTGCTAAGCATCTCACCTTGTCGGCTCACTTCTACCCGTTTGTTCTCCAACTCGGTCCAGCGAACGTGTCGCTGCTGCACATCTTCCAGATCCCGCTCTGCACGCGCCTTGGCTCTAAGAGCTGCTTCATCCTCTGCACGAGACAGTTTCAGTCGCTCTGAGCATGCCAACCATTGTTCCTCGGATACAACGACTCCGCCCAATTTTTGTTCCAGCTCACGCAATTGAGAAATAAGTTCACGATCACGCTCCCGATGCTGCTGAATTTCCGCGGCAAGACGCTCCGCTTCTTGGGAAGGGAGGGCTGCCTCCACAACATCATTCTCCGAATCAAATGGCGATTGTTCCATCAATTGCTTCCAGCGTTCCTGTGCCTGCTGCAAATGCTCTGCTGCCGAGGCTGCTGCTTGTTGAGCCATGACATCCTTCTTGGCCGATTCCTGTTTCAACACATCCGCTTCCTTGAAACGCTGTGCTGAATCGGCAGCAATTTTCCGTAGTCCATCCAGACGAGTCTGGGCCGCAGCAATCAAATCCTCGACCCGTTGCTCACCAACCCATTGGCGCAAACGTTCTTCCTTCTCGGCAAGCTGTTTGCTGTTGCCTTGCCATTCCGTTTGCCATTGAATCAGCTGTTTGTCCAATTCAACCAGCTTCTGCTGGAGGGACTGTACCAACTGTTCCTTTTCTTCAAGGAACGTCACACTCTTGTTCAGCCGTTCCTTGATGTCTTCTGCGCGCGCGTCTCGCTCCTGCATCGCCTGGTGAAGGGCCATGGCCTGCTCTTGAACGATGCCGGGCAGTTCCGCGGCCCAGCGGCCGTGCAATGCGGCTGCGGCGGCCTCACTCTCGGCCAACCGGCGCTCCGCCTGGGCGAGTCCGGCTTGGCCGGCCTCCTGTGCAGCAGCTGCTTCCATGCGGCGCTGCTGCGCGCCCACAGCCGCCTGCTGCAACGCGGCGGCTTCCGCTTGCAGCGGCGCTGCGGCTGCAGCCAGCGCCCGCGCGGCTTCGCCCAGTGCGGCGGCACGCTCCGCCCAGTCCGCCGGGGAGCGCCCGTGTACGGGCGAACCGGCGGGCTCCGGCTCCGCAGCCGCAGGCGCGGCCTCGGCTGCGGCCGGGGCTTCGCCGGCCGCAGCGCCAAGCTGCGTCAGCAGGCTGCGACGTTCGTGCAGCTGCTGGCGCAGCCCAAAGCGCAGCTCCTGCAGCTCCGCGTGCAGGTTGCGCAGCAGTTCCAGGTCCGCATCGCCTGCGGGCGGACCTTCTCCCGGCGGCGCAGCCGGGAGCGGGTGGTGTGCGGAGCCGCACACCGGGCATGGCTCGCCGTCGCGCAGCTCGGCGCGCAAGGCGGAGGAGAGCCGATGCAGCTCCTGCTCACGCATGGTTCCGCGCAGCTGCTCCTCTGCCCTTGCCAGCAGGCTCTGTTCGCGGCCAATGTCCTGTTCACAGGCAAGCAAGGCCTCAAGACCCGTTGCCGCCTGTTTAATCAGATGCTGACGCTGTTCACTCAGACGGTTCTCTTCCTGGGCAGCCAGCTTCAGCCGTTCTGCCCCCTGAACAGCCGACTGCTTATTGGCTTCCATCTCAGCCTTGTTCAGGCGCAATTGCTCCGCCGCAGTATCTAGACGATGCTTCAATTCCAGTGCAGCCTGCAGCTGTCTGCGTTCTTCGGACTTCACTTCATTCGGCTTCAGGCTTTCCTGTAATTCTTCCCGCCGTTTGCGGCCACGCTGCTGTAGTTCTTTTTCCTTCTCCAGCTGTTGTCCGATGACACTCTGTTCAGCCTGTCCTTTGTCCAAAAGCTGCTTAAGACGGGTACGATCCTCTCGTAGTCCGTCCCGTTCCCGTTGCAACTCCTTGGCCTGTTCCAGCTGTTCCAATCGAAGCAGCAGCTTGGGTTCTTCCTCAGCCATCTGTACACGTGCCTTCTCGGCCTTCTCGGCTTCCAGTACAGACATCCGTTCATGTTCCACCGCTTGCTGGTGAGCAATCCCGGCTGCATCCTCACGTAACTTCTGCTGTGCTGCTGCGTCACGCATCGTCTGCAATGAAGGGAGTATTGCGTCTGCCGCTCCGGCCAGTTTCAGCCGTTGTTCCCCAGCTTCGATCTGTGGTGCACGTGCTTTCAGCTTTTCGTGTTCCTCCATACGAGCCTGGCGTTCATGACTTAACTCACGGACTTTGCCGAGCTGCTCGGCTTCCTTCATCGCTTCATCAAGCGTTTTGCGTGACAATTCAGACTGTTTCACAGCAGCTTGAAGAAGAAGCTCCGTTTCCGCCAACGTCTCTTTGCTCGCATTCCCAAGCCCCTGCTGCTCGGCAGCCAGTGACTGATGAACCATGTCATTGTCCTTCACCCGCCGACTGAGCTTGATGGCAAGCTGATCTCCATACTTCTCCAGATGAAATAAACGTTGCAGCATCTGCCGTCGTTCACTGCCTTTCAGGGACAGAAACTCAGCGAATTTACCTTGTGGAAGCACAACGGCTCGCGTAAAATCATCCATTTTCAACCCAATGACATCTTCAACGCATCGGTTCACGTCTGCCAGTTTATCAGCCAGCACCTGTTCTTCTCCGTTGACGGTCTCAATGAATTTGCTGATGGTGTTGCTCACCGAAACCTCATTGTTTCGTTTGAAACGTCGTTCCACCCGAAATCTTCTTGTGCCTTCTGCCGAGACAAGTTCAAATGTAAAAGCAACGGACAATGAATCTTCAGCGTGATTCATGATTCCCTGGGTACCGTTAACCGCACGTTCCACTTTTCCGTACATCGCCAGCGTAATCGCGTCGAGCAAAGAAGATTTCCCACTGCCTGTAGGACCAAAAATGCCGAACAGTCCCGTTTCTGTCAATACGGTAAAATCAATCTCCTGAGTCTCCCGATAACTTTGCAGACCTGCAACTTTCAATAAAATAGGCTTCAATTTCCCTCGACCTCCTCACGCATACCCGGCTCGTCCTCATCGACGAGTTCCAGGAACAGTTGAACCAGACTGTCTTCAGGTAATGCCCCACCTGTCTGACGCTGATAAAATTTGCGGAAAAGCTCATGTACGGGAAGCTCGGATCGTTGCTCCAAAAGCCCTGCGGCTGCCATCTCGGGGTACACCGGACGAATATGGATGATCCCGTCATGCGACTTACGAAGCTGCTGGATTTCTTTCAGAGACATAGCATCATCCAGCCATACTTCCATATCAATAAAAGCCTTAGGATCACGCCCTTCATCAAGCCAACGATAAACCTCAGCCAGACCGCCACGCGCCTTCCAACGCACAAGTGGACGTCCAGAGGTCAACAGCACTTCTTCCACGTTTGCGGCCCCCCCCGGTGCCAAATCAACCATGGTGACGGACTTACTCTGCCCCGCTTCGGAGAAACTGTAGGCCAGTGGAGAGCCGCTATACCGTATCACACCGTCCCCTTTAACTGCCTGTGCACGATGAAGATGCCCCAGTGCTGTATATTGCGCCCCTGTTGACAATGCAGAAGGGTCAACCGTATAGGCCCCTCCTACCTGAATGGGACGTTCCGAATCACTTTCCACTCCGCCCAGAACATAAATATGACTCATTGCCAAATTCACCGTATCCGGACGAAAAGAAGCAGCCAGACGCTGCATTAACATGCCAACCCGGCGGCTGTATGCCTGGCGAAGCACATTCTCGTCCCCATCCGTTGTCAGCAGTTCATTCAGTCGCGCTTCAGAGGGGTATGGCAATGCAGCAATCTGCGCAGTCTCTTCAGTTCGCTTTGCATGGATCGTAACTGCTTCTGAAGTAGGCATACCTACAAGTGTAATTCCCTGTCTGTTCACAAGCGGGGTCACCGAAGCCACTCGCTCCGGCTGATCATGGTTCCCGGCAATCACCACAAGTGGTCTTCCTTGTTCTGTCAGACGCGCCGCGGCCTCATAAAAAAGCTGTTCCGCCGATGCAGGCGGATTTACAGAATCATACACGTCTCCAGCCATTAATATGGCATCTGCCTGCTGCTCATCCGCGAGTCGAACAAGCTCATCCACAAAATCCTCCTGCTCTCGCAGCCGGCTCCGTCCCTCCAGCGTTTTCCCCAGATGCCAGTCCCCTGTGTGCAAAATACGCATCGTCCGTTCAACCCCTCTCTCATGCAAAATCCGATGATACATATTCCATCCGGCCGTTTTAAAATTTCACTTTATAGTTTCACAGCAAGTCCGCCATCAAAAAAGTACAACCACTTCCGGTCGACTTTCCGACCCAGAATATCTTCAATAGCCCGGCCATACAGCTCCAGCTGAAAGCGATAGTTTTCCGTCAGTTTGTCCAGTCCACCGCGATGTTCCAACACCCGGTCTGTCTTGTAATCTAGCAAAATAAGCTCGCCATCCACCTCATACAGGCAGTCAATAATCCCCTGTACCAGCACCATTTCATTTTCTAGTGATGCCTGCATCTTACCGTCTTCCTCCAACGTTTGAATCCCTGCATCTGGTGACAGACTTTGAAGCCATTCAGCAGGAGAATGATGTGCCGGAAGTCCATAAATAAAAGGAATCTCCCGTTTCACCCACTCCGCACGCAACAATTCTGTCCCAGGCTCTGTATTGAAGAATTCGGCCAGTTGATCAGACTCAATAACCTCTGCTTGATGGGGGAGCAAAATCTGGAGCTCAACTAACCGCAAAAGTGTCTGCTCAACAATTTGTGAATCAATGGGTGAACCATCTACAGGAAGATGCTGCATCAACGTATGATACACCGTTCCCCGCTCGGCTCCAGTCAATTGTTTCTCCTCCATGAATTTAGGACGACGTAGATGCAATTTAAAGGACGATCCTTCATCCTTCACTTCACGGCCCTCATAATCCACAGAAGTCTCAGATTGTTCTTCAACTTCCTCCATCATCTGTAAAGACTGATGGTCTTGCATGGCTAGCAATGTTTTTAGTTCGGTAACCGATGTACTGGCAGCTACTTGCGTTGCTGCTTGATGAGGATACATCCATGAAAGCCGTTTATCAACTTCCCGAAGCAGCTGTACACCCTCTTGCTCACCTATTGTAAATACATCTTCCTCACTGATGTCTCGTAGTGTTGCATCTTGTGTATCCTCGATCATCTCTTCTTCAGTGGAGGAAGGAAACAGCTCCACAGGCTGAACTGCTTTTAGGGCAGCAATTCGATGTTTCCGCACTTCTGTCATGCCGTCTTCTTCACCAAGCGTCTGATCCACAAATATTTCCCGGGATACTTGATCAGCAGAAATGACAGAAATACTCCAGCGTGATTCATCATTCACAAGACAGGCAGCATATGAATCAGCGCCTCCCGCAAGTTCACGCAGGAAAGCTGCGTCTGGATGTCTCATCAAGGATGGACCGATCCAGTCCAGATAACTACGTCCTGCTGCAAGCAGATAGTCAGGCAATACCCGTTCCGGACTGTCTTTAATCTGAGACCAAGCCACTGCCTTTTTAACAACATCTTTCACCGTACCGACCAAAATCATTTTCTCTTTTGGGCGGGTCAAAGCCACATAGAGCACCCGCATCTCTTCGGCAAGTAGCTCAAACTGGGCACGACGACGAATCGCCAGATTCGCCAAGGTTGGATAGGCAACCCGATTCTCACGATCAACAAACCTCGGGCCAAACCCCAGCTCCTTATGCATCAGAAACGGCGAATTCAGATCCTGCTGATTGAACATTTTGGATATGCCCCCGACAAAAACAATAGGGAATTCCAAGCCCTTACTCCGGTGAATCGTCATGATGCGTACCGCATTGTCCTGCTCACCAGAACCACTTGAAACGGTGCCAAGATCTCCCCCGTTCTCACGTAGTCTGGATACATAGGTCAGGAAGCGGAACAACCCACGATTAGCCGTTGCCTCCTCATATTGCCGAGCGCGATCATACAGAGCCTTCAAATTACTTTGACGCTGTATGCCTCCCGGTAGGCCGCCAACCCAGTCCAGATAACCCGTTTCCCGGTACATTCGCCAAATGAGTTCACTCAGGCTGCCTTGTCTGGCTTCAAGCCGCCACTGTTCCAACTGACGCATAAAGCGAATTAACTTTTGTTGCAGCTCTGTGCTGGTACCGTTGTCCCTATCCGCATCGTCGCTTATACGTCCACCCATACTTGCATCTATACCAGCATCCAGAAGCTCATCTGTATCTGCATGTACAGAGGATTCATGTATACGTTCGATAACGTCTGCTTCGGCGGATACTGCCGACTCCCGCTGCCCCTGCTCCATTTCTGACCAGACTTCGGGCCATTGCAGCTGGATTGCAGATGAATCCGGATTCGAAACTTTCTCACCATGCTGCCCGACAACATTTAACGAACTATTGAATGCTCCTGTAGCCGATACAACAGCATCATAGAAAGACTGTCGCTTGTCCCCAAGGCGAATCTGAGCCAGTTCCTCTTCATCTAGTCCGACAATCGGCGAACGAAGCACGGAAGCAAGCGGAATATCCTGCCTTGGATTATCCACAATCTGCAGCAAGGACAACATCACTTCCACTTCCGTCGCCTGGAAATACCCTTTGCTTTGCTCCCCTCCGGCAGGAATACCCTGCTGTCTGAATTCCTCAATCATGAGTGGAGCCCACATCAGGGCAGAACGAAGCAAAATAACTATGTCTCCGTAACGCGCAGGTCGCATGGATTTGAGGGCTTTATCATAAACGTTAAGGGCTGGTTTATCCGTATCTCCAACCATTTCACGAATACGTCGAGCCATGGCCCGAGCCTCCAGCTGGGCGGTTTCGAGCTCGGCACTCTCCAGCTCGGCAGAAGGCAGAGCATCTCCATTCTCGTCCGTGCTTTCCGTCAGATCAGGTCCTCCGCCTTGACGATCAATCAGCATAAGTTCAGGTGTGTATGCCTCATCACCAAGCGTCTCTGCCGGGAAAGTAGCCCCATAAGCGAGCTGCGCCCGTTCATCATAGGCAATCTCAGCTACCCCTTCATTCATGAGCTGCTTGAATAACATATTGACCGAGTGGACTACTTCTGCACGACTGCGGAAGTTACGCGCAAGATCAATACGTCTTCCTGCATGCAATGACTCTTTCTCTCCGTCCACTTCCATATCCGAATTCGCTGCGTATTGACGATACTTGTTCAGAAACAGACCGGGTTCAGCCAGACGAAAACGGTAAATACTCTGTTTTACATCACCAACCATGAATCGATTTCCTGGATTTTCTCTGGAAATCAGTCTGACGATATCTTCCTGCACCGTATTAGTATCCTGATATTCATCCAGCAGCACTTCATCGAAACGTGCCCGATATTCCATTGCCGCATCCGAAGGCATCGATAGCTCAGGAGTTGAATCCTCATGGCGCAAAATATGAAGACAGTAATGCTCCAGGTCACTGAAATCAACCTGACCGCGTTCCTGCTTGGCCTGTCGATATCGCTCTCCAAATGCACTGACCAGCTTGGACAATTCCTGCATTAGTGGTGCCGCCTGCTCCAGCTCCTGCCAGAAAGAAAACGCACTTCTTCCAAACAATGACCCTTTCAGATCCGTAACGGCTTTTTTCGCAGCCTCACGCAGTTCCTTGACCTGTTCTTGTAACCCCGGGTCCGTCTGGTCCTTTTTGCAAGGCTTCAGCTTGCCAAAAGATGCTGGCTGAAACACTTCAGGCAATCTATCCCACGGCATGACCTCAACAGCTGACAGAAGCTCTTCGACCATTGCCAAATCTTCTTTTAATGTATCTGCATAAGGTTTCGGACCTTCCGGCTGCATAGATATGCTCATTCCTTGACGCAGCAGACCAGCCGCACCACTTAGGGCAAGAGCCGCATCACGCAAAATACTCTGAACCCATGCAGAATGCCCAAGTGCCTCGACACTTTCCACCTGAAAAGCAGATGCCATCTCCGCAAGCCAATGATCCGGCCAGGAATGACTGCGTGAGAAATCATACAAACGCTGCACAAGTCGATGCATGGCATCATCGTTTCGTTCCCCACTGAACCAATCCACCAATTCGCGGAATGTACTGCCTTCATCTTCTTCCCCATACTTTTCCTCAAACAACTGCTCCAACAATTCCTGCCGCATAATCTCGGCTTCATTTTCATTCAGAATCCGGAAAGCCGGGTTTAGCGGAATTTGCTGATAATAACGACGAATGACCTCCATACAGAATGAATGCAATGTCGTAATGGATGCCCGCCCAAGTAATGAAAGTTGTTTGCGCAAATGTTCTTCGGCAGGCTGCTCTTCAAGTGCACGTTCCAGTGCTTCCCGTATCCGCTGCTTCATCTCCGCCGCAGCAGCTTTCGTAAATGTTGCAACCAGCAAACGATCTACGCTGAATCCGCGGGAAGGGTCTGCAATCTTACGAATAATCCGTTCAACCAATACGGCCGTCTTCCCGGAACCCGCTGCAGCAGCAACCAGAATGTCTTCCCCACTCTGTGAGATGGCACTCCATTGGTCATCACTCCAGAAGCTTCCCTCCGGTTTTGGCATAATCGTCATGATGTTTCCCCTCCTTTGTCATGAGACAGCATGTCCCAGATTTGCTGTTTGCCCGGTTTAGACAACAGATTATATTCATTGCCTTCGATATTTTCATCAAATTGACAGACTGGCTTGTACGGACAGAAGGTGCATGCAACCTCCTGCTGGATACGGTAAGGTTCAATCGCCACATCCCCGTCCGTAATCCGGGTGCCAATCTCACGAATATTACTGCGAACTGAAGCAAGCAAGGTATCCCATTGTTCTGGCGTAGCTACAGCAGCGCTGCTATAAAAACTGCCATCTGCCTTAAGCGCAACCGGAATAATGGCCGAATAGCCTTTGTCCAAGGTATTGTCCATTTGAGCGATCGCATCCCGGTCCGCGAGCAGCAAGCCCTTCATTTTAAACCGTTTCAGTAGTTCTTGTCCTGCCTGCTCAGAAGTCATGCCATTCGCCGATTGAAGCAACGGATTATGCACATGGAAATAGAGTGTTCCTCCAGGCATAGCCGATTCTCCAAGCCACTCCTCGGCAGCACTAAGCAGTACCTCCAGGTACGTGAGCATCTGTAATGACAAGCCATAATACACCTCATGCAACTTGAGATCGGTCTGGCTCGATTTGTAATCAATGACCCGCAGCAGCAGGCCATTCTCTCCTTCAGCCACATCCACACGGTCGATCCGACCCACGATCTCCATCACACAGCCATTTTCCAATTCAAAACGAAGGGGTGGCAGGGGTTTACCTGGCCCAAAATCAAGCTCCAACCCAATCGGTTCAAAGCTTCCCCGTCTGGACTGTTCACCCAGAATAACCGACGCCCTGCTAACGATATCCTTCAGCTTCCGGAAGATGTAACCATACCGTTTGGTACTAAGCAAAATCTCTCCCTGCAAATGTGGTGCAATCTGCTCCACGGTGTGCTCCGCTTCCTTCCGACATTCATCTGGAGACAGACTGCCCCAACTACGATTCTGCTCACGCAAACGTATGGCAAGCTGACTCAAGGCTGCATGGAACAATTGTCCAATATCAGGGGCTTGCAAGCGGTACAGCTGGCGCTCTTTCAAGCGCAGCCCGTGGGATGCAAAATGGGAGAACGCACACGCCACAAAACGCTCCATCCTGGAGACACTGGTCCTTACCTCTGTGCCATATAATCTACGGCTAGTAGCCGTACGTAGAGGTAACGCCCGATTGCGATAAAAGACCGATCCAAGCAATTGTTTCAGCTGAGGTCTGCTCGTCTCCCGAGAGACATGCCAGTTATAGATCGCCCACCACATTTCAGGAATATCTTCTCCACGGCGCCATCTGCGCAATTGTCCGATGAGATAAGAGAGGCTCTGACCAGGATGGTTAACATAAGACCAGTGTATCTCTTCAGCATCCGTAACTGGCGGCTGGGCAAGCAATGGCTGCTCATGCAGACCGAACATCTTCCGTACATGTCGTACAATTTCCGAGGGCAGTAATGTTTTCCCTTCATCATCTGCAACGGGATAACTCAGCCATAACTGCTTGCTCGCCGCTGTCAGGGCGGTATAGATCAGAAAGCGTTCATCCAGCATTTGTCTTGTTGCTCCCGGCCCAAGCCCCAGTCCTCTCTCTGTCAATAACAGCCGTTCCTGCTCAGTTAATACACCATCATCCTGAGGTACAGCAGGCAGTTCACCATCTACTGCACCCAGAATAAATACGTACTTGATACCCTGAAGACGTGTACGATCCATCGATCCAACCAACACTTGATCAAGCGCTGGAGGAACAAGTCCCAGCTTCAGTTCGGTTAATCCGGTCTCCATCAGCCCAGCAAATAGATCGATATCCAGCCGTTCGGCCCCCATCATATCAACCATCTGATCTAATAGATCTAGAACGGCACCCCAAATTTGACGATGCTCTCTCGAACGTTCCGGATCACCCTGGGCCTTGGCTTCTGCAGACATCTGATCCAGCTTCCAAGGAATCTCAGCATCTTCCAGTAATCTGTAAAGCGCCGCACATTGGTCTTTAGCTGTCTTTGCCTTGCTCATTCGTTTCTCAAAAGCACCCAGTGGATCAACAATCACTGTACGGCATTTTTCCATTAAGGACAGCATTTGTTCCCGGCCCCTGCTGCGGACATCCTGATCGTTGTCTTCCAAGGACAGGCTGGGTACATACTTCCATGGCTTGCCATCTGTCCAGCGGTATCCGTGAATTCCGCAAGCTAATATATAATTTTCGAGCTGGTCCATATCTTCACGTGTAATGGAACCGTCCCGTGGAAGCAACAGATCCGTTTTCACACAGCGAAACACATCCTCATAACGCCAGCGACGGCGAACGATATCGAGTGCTGAACGAATAAATTCCGCTAATGGATGATGTAGTTCATTTCTTCTCCGATCCAGAAAGACAGGCACGCCATAGTCCCTGAACAGGGGCACAGCAATGTCGGCATATGTATCCAACTGACGAACAAGCACTGCCATATCTCGATAACGCGCACCTTCAACTTGCGCCAGACGACGCATCTCACGAAGTGCTCCTTCCATCTCAGCCCTGCGGTTCTCAGCGACGTACAGTCGGACACCTGCATCACGCCCCTCGCTCTTCCAGCGAACTCTGCGATCAAAGCCAGCCTCCAAATGCGCCAGTCCAGGACTGCCCTCATATCTCGGCAAAACTTCCGGTTGAAGCACGGTTGTCTCATTAAAAACACCCAGATCCTCAGCCATACCTTTGAGACGTGCATATGCACTCGCTGTGGGATGGAACAGCTCCAGTTCTCCTGGAAGTGCGCCGTGGTCGTAAGCACGATCCAACGTCAATGCAATTGTGACGGAAGAAGCTTGCAGCATCAATCTTCCAATGACACTCATTTCCTGCGGGGTAAATCCCTGAAATCCATCGATCCAGATCTGTGCATCTTGCAGCAACGTGCTCTCCGGCAACCGCTCTGTCAGTTCAGTCAACGTGTCTTCATCATCGATATATAGTTCGGTTAATTCCTTTTCATAGTCACGGTATATAAGTAGCAAGTCATGCAGCTTGTCCCCCAGAATCGGTGCAGAAGAGGAAGTATTCCATGTGGAAAGTCCTTCTTCCAGTGAAGTAGGGTCAAGTTCATAACGTTTAAACTCACTGTATAAATCATTTAAGTCTCCTATAAATCCCAGCTGGCTGCCCGATGCTCCAAACAGCTTCAATTCTTCCTTACGACGCTGAAGCACTTTGTAGAGCAGCATTTTTTTGCCTTCAGCCCCAATGGGAATACGTGCAGAACCACCTGCCTCCTGCATTACCCGATAGGCCAATCGGCGAAAACCAAGCACTTCAGCACGCATGGTACCTTTTATAGCCCCTGAAGATACCAGCGACTGTTCAGTTCGAAACGAACTCTGTTCCGGGACCAGAAGAATCAGTGGTTTACCTTGTGGTTCCTTTTGAAGCAGGGATGTGATTTCCCGGGTAATCAGCGCACTCTTACCGCTGCCTGCCCGGCCAATAACAAAGCGTACGGACATGTTTAATCCTCCAAACCATCACGAACAAGATTTTAATTCCCAGTATAACATATCTGACTTGGTTCGGAACATACGTTTGCCACTATCCGGCAATTACAGAAAGCTTCTCCACGAGCATAGCAAAGAGCCCACAGCTTATGAAAACAGTGGACCCTTTGCGTAAATGTATATTCGATCTTAAAATGAAATCGCGCTCAATTAATTCTTTTTGCTGCGTACTTCGAAGATGGCAAATTTCAGGTAATGACCTTCATCTACGCCCAAAATTTGCGGGTGATCCTTACCGGCTGCTTTCCAGTCGATCAGACGCAGTACTTTGCCTGCATCTTCGGCTGCATCCGCAATAGTTTCTAGGAAGAGATCCGGACGCATGTGGTATGAACAGCTTGCCGTTACTAAATACCCACCCTCATTCACCAGCTTCATTCCTTGGAGATTGATATCCTTATATCCACGGCATGCGCCTTTGACTGCTGATTTCGTTTTGGCAAAGGCTGGTGGATCGAGGATAACCACATCAAATGTTTTACCACCGGCTGCAAGCGCTTTGGACGTATCCACTTTCTGTTCACCAGCACGTGCACGTACGTTACGCTCATCTAGGCCTTTCACCTGTTCACGCAAGTATTGGAATGCATCCGCAACGACAAATTCGACCCGATCAGTAAAACCGTTCAGCTCTACGTTGGTACGTGCACTTTCAATCGCATGTTCTGAGATATCAAGACATGTTACTTTTTTTGCTCCATATTTGCAGGCGTTCAATGTGAAGCTGCCTGTGTGGGAGAAACATTCCAGCACAGTGGCCCCATCCCAATAAGGGAACGTCACAACCTTGCCACTTTTATTCACAGGAAGCAACTGCTGCGTACCATCCTGCTCAGTCTGTTGGAGCGTAATACCACTCTTATAACCCCAACCCTTCATAAGTGGTTCAATGGCTGCACGATTCTCGCGTTGGTCGAAGAAGTACCCTGTCTTCTGACCTTCCACGATATCCACCTTAATAAGCAATCCATTCTCCGTTACCGTGACATGACGAGGGCACTCCCCGTACAATGGTCCCTTCGTCTGCTCCAAACCTTCCAGTTCACGAATGGATACATCACTGCGTTCATAGATGCCTTCCGGCTGCATCACTTCAATTAGAGCTTGTACAATCGCTTCGCGGCAACGGTCCATGCCGAGTGTGAGCAATTGAACAACAAGGATGCTGCCAAAACGGTCAACGATCAGTCCTGGCAGGAAATCAGCTTCCCCATAAACGAGACGGTATGCCTCTCCATCCTGGATAAAACGCTCCCGGTGGCGCAAGCAATCGCGGAAACGCGCTGCAAAAAACGCGGTGTCCATCTGTTCAAACTCCAAAGGTTGATACGCCACGACTCGAACTGTGATTTGAGATGCAGGATTATAGTATCCCGTCGCAAGATAGCGACCTTGGTGATTCAATACATTGACCAGATCTCCCGGTTCGGGGTTTCCTTCAACAGAGGCAATTTCATTGTTATATATCCATGGATGTGCATGTTCAAGCCGCTTTTTGCGGCTGCGTTCCAGTGTAACTGATGGCAAGATAGATCCACTTCTTTCATAGTTAGTTGTTGAAAAGATAGGTTTGGTGCAAAGGTGACCGCTACGGGGATGGATTGGACTTTCGATCACCGTTACGTCGTTGTACAGATGAATCTCAAATTCCACACTTGCCACTGCGATGACAGAACAACCTTCCGATCGCTGTTATCCCCAGATTTTTTTGATATCCTTTTCAGAAGGGAAAATCCGGGGATAAAGGCGAGCGCTTCGCTTCTTCAGGTTTTTTCTGCCCTCTCCGTTATCGTGTGAATCTTTAGATCAACCCATATGACCGTAAGCGTTTCGCTTCTACAGTTCCAATTCCATCCTCCTCCGCTACGTTTGCAGAATCATTGATTCCAGAATTCCGTTAGCCTGTCATGGTTGTCCTTATTTACTCATAGGATGAGAATAAGGATATGCACGGAAGGAATGATGTTAACTCATGTTCAGAGATGTTGTGCTGCCCCTATTGTATGGGCTTCTTATCTTTTTTGGCGGGATGAAGCTGATGGAAACAGCCTTACAGCGGATGGCCGGGCCCATGCTGGCTGGATGGCTGGGCCGGGCTACCTCTGCTCCCTGGAAAGGCATGGCTTTTAGCGCGGGCGCTACAGCCCTGCTGCAAAGCAGTACTGCCGTCACCGTACTAACCATTGGACTGGCGAACGCCAGATTAATTACCTACGGACGCACACTTGGCATTATTCTTGGCACCAACATCGGGACGTGCCTGACCACCGAGTTGGTCGGATTGCAGATTGGGCGTGTTTCCCTGCCTCTGCTTACCTTGTCTCTGACAGGCTGGGCCGTCTTTGTTGTGCTTGGTGAACGAAATCAGTTCGCTCCTGAACGCACACGCCGGACACTGTTTACGATGCAATACAGCTTTCTCGCGTCAGCTGGATTTGCCCTCGTCATGACAGGCATTCAAGTGATGCAATCCATTGCAGTACCCCTGCGAAGTATGGGTGTATTCCAGTGGTTTCTGGATCGATCAGCAGACAGCTTGTGGTGGGGCTTTCTGGCAGGTGCCTGTCTGACGGCCCTAATTCATAGCAGCGCAGCTGTCATTAGCATGGCGATTACGCTTGCAGCCACAGGCGTACTGCCTGTGGAGATCGGCATCGCTATTGTGATCGGGTCGAACGTGGGGACCTGTATCACCGCCGTGATTGCTGCCGCTGGCGGAGCATCCGCGGGCAAATTTGTCGCAGCCTCCCATGTCGTATTAAACATAGCGGGGGCGCTGCTATTTATGCCGCTGATCGGCCAGCTGCATGCAGCTTCGGCCTGGCTATCAGCGGATAACGGGGCGCAGATTGCGCACGCCCAGACCCTTTTTAACGTCACCAGTTCACTGCTTGCCTTGCCATTCTGTTACTTGCCGATTTGGCACAAAAAACCACCGGTCTCCACCCCAGTGGCGAAGTCACCCGTGGCCTGATGCTCAAAAAGCTCTTAACAAACAGTAGCGATACGTCACGCAACAGAAAATAGCTATACGTTAATGCCTAATTTGTTCAGTGCCACACGTAAAATGTCATCGTTATTATCGTATCCACTTTGCTGCTGTCTGGACCAAGCTTCTTCCGGAGTGTACCAATCCACACCTTTGATTTCTTCAATCTGAGGCTGCAGGTCGCCGCTTTCCGCTTCAACGAGATAATAATGAACTTCCTTATCCACCGGACCAAGCTCTGCATGCTGATACGTATAGGCGATGATATCGACGGGTTCTACTATTCGGCCAACTATGCCTGTCTCTTCCAGAATCTCACGTAGTGCAGTCTGTTCCACCGTTTCTCCATCTTCCATTTTGCCCTTGGCGAGAGTCGTTTTGCCGTAGCGATCTACAATCAGTTGAATTTGAAGCTTTCCGTCTTCTCCCGTGCGGTAGACGACTCCGCCTGCCGAAATTTCTTTTCTGTTCATGTTGCTCTCCCCCATTACGGAATTGTCTTTATCTTTTTTTGGAAAAAGAAGGACCTCATCTCCACGGGTACGCTCCCCAAGGAAATGAAATCCTTGTTTCTGACGCCTCGATTACATCGCTGCGGACTTGAGATTTTCTTCCAACACTCGAACCAGCGTAGCCTGGCTTTCATTCACACCCGCCTCGGTCACTTTGACACGGCATACTTTGCCTACCATATCCATGGAACCATCAAAGACCAGCTGAATGTAATTGTCACTATAACCGTGCAGTTTACCACTGCCTTCACAGCCCTTGGCTTCACCTTCAGGAATGACATCCAGTACTTGCCCCACAAACTGTTTGGCGTATGCCAGTTGCATTTGCTCGGATAGATCAATCAGTTCATGCACGCGTGCATTTTTAACTTCCTCATCCACCTGATCCTCCATACGCGCTGCCGGTGTTCCGGTCCGCTTGGAATATGGGAATACGTGCATTTCGGAAAAACCGATTTTCTTCATCAGCTCGTAGCCGTTACGGAACATCTCATCCGTCTCACCCGGGAACCCAACAATAACGTCGGTTGTAATCGCTACATCCGGCATCGCTTCCCGAATGCGAAGCATTTTATTGTAAAACTCTTCGGTCGTATATTTACGGCGCATACGTTTCAGTACGGTATCATCACCCGCTTGCAGCGGAATGTGGAAGTGCCGCACAAGTTTGTCTGAACGTTTGATCACATCCAGCATCCGATCATCAATCTGACTGGCTTCAATCGAACTGATCCGAATACGCTCCAGGCCCTCTACTTTATCCAAGTCCCATAGCAGATCTGTCAGATCGTAATTCTCCATGTCATCCCCGTATCCACCAGTATGAATGCCTGTCAGGACAATTTCCTTGTACCCGGCGTGCACCAGTTGATGAGCCTGTTGGATGATGCTATTTGCTTCCCGGCTACGGGAAAGTCCACGTGACCACGGAATAATGCAGAACGTACAGAAGTTATTGCAGCCATCCTGAATTTTCAGAAATGCACGGGTACGATCGGCAAAACCCGGTACGTCCATCTCTTCAAATACCCGCGTTTTCATGATGTTGCGCACAGCATTGACGGGCTGACGTGATTCCTGAATTTCATTGACATATGGCAAAATTTTGTCCCGATCCTGTGTACCGATAACAAGATCCACACCAGGGATGTCCAGAATCTCTGCCGGAGAAGTTTGCGCATAACAGCCTGTAACGGCTACAATCGCATCCGGGTTGCGCCGAATGGCACGACGGATAATCTGGCGGCTTTTTTTGTCGCCGGTATTGGTTACTGTACAAGTATTAATCAAGTATACATCCGCTGTCTGTTCGTCAAAGTCTACCTGATCGTATCCTTCGTTTTTGAACAATTGCCAAATCGCCTCTGTATCATAAAAATTAACTTTGCAGCCTAAGGTGTAAAACGCCACGGATGGCATAATTACATTCCCCCCATTTCTCCGGATTCATATAAGACGCAAGTTAGCGCCGCCATTCCAGCTGTCTCGGCCCGCAAGATGCGTTTGCCCAGTCCAACGGATACAGCACCCGCCTGATCGGCTTCAATCGTTTCCCTCTCCGAGAATCCGCCCTCAGGTCCAACAACGATCAACACTTCTGCACTCGCACCAGGTGCAAGCTGCTCCACAAACGGCTTCAAAGCGTCTCTTAACTGCTTGCCATTTTCCTTTTCATAACAATAACATACCAGACTGTAGCCCTCAAAAGAAGATAGCAGCCCTTTCCAGGAAAGTGGCTGCTCGACGGATGGAATGCGGTTCCGATGGCTTTGTTCAGCGGCTTCCTTGGCAATTTTGCGCCACCGCTCCAACCGTTTGCCTTCTTTCTTGGCATCATATTGCACAATCGTACGCTCAGACAGGAAAGGAACAAAGGAAACCGCTCCGATCTCTGTACATCTTTGAATGACCGTCTCCATCTTATCGCCTTTTGGCAAGCTTTGAGCCACGGTTACACGTATACGCGCTTCATGGTCCATTTCGAGAGATTCCACAATATTCGCTGTTACTTGCTGGGCTTCGATGCTTTCAATCTGCACCAAAGCTTCTTTGGAGTTTCCGTCACTGACAATCAGTTTATCTCCAGGTTTACCACGCATCACTTTGCCGATATGGCGCGCATCATCACCCGTGATGACCACGGAATGTTCATTAAACTGTTCTGCAGATACAAAATAACGCTGCATTAGTCTGTCCACCCATTCTATCCTGTTATGACTGGAATTCACCCCGCCTGATGGCCGGCGTGAATCCAATCGCCACAGATGATCATACAACTTTTATGTCCTTCTGACCAGTATTTCAGTCCAAAAGCGCTCCTAATGTTTCCTCTTAAAACAGTTTCAAAATCAAATATGAAAAATCAACATACATATCATAGGCCAATTGGTATAAAGGCTGAATCGTTGCTCTTTGCAACGGTGGGATTACAAGAATCAACAGGAAAATAAATATGGACCATTGCTCTACTCCCTGCAGCTTGCGGCTAATTGAAGGGGGCAGTATGTCCTCAAGAATTCGATAACCGTCCAACGGTGGCAATGGAATAAGGTTAAACAAAAACAGGAAAAAGTTCGTCAGGTTAAACATATAAAAGAAGGTCGAGATCGCCGTTAACAAACGCTCATTCTCAATACCACCCAATGCCCCCGAACCAACCAGGGACGCATAGATGATCGTACCGATGATTGCGAGCAGCAAGTTACTCACAGGCCCTGCTACAGATACAATGACACCCATTAATCTCGGTTTGTCGAAGTTCGCCCGATTCACTGGGACAGGACGTGCCCAACCAAAACCGGCAATAAGGAGCAGTAGCACACCAAACAAGTCAAAATGTACAACTGGATTCAGTGTAACCCGACCCAGCAGCTTGGCTGTTGGATCGCCGAATTTGTTGGCAAAATAGGCATGAGAAAATTCATGCACTGTAAAAGCAATCAGGATCGTCAACAGGAAGAACGGTAGCTGATCCAGCGGATAACGAAAGAAGGAGTTTAAGTCCATCGGTTACCTCTTTCTGGCCACAAACGCGACCCAGTCCTCATCGCGGTGCACCGAACTTATTTCGAAGCCGGAAGCAACGAGCGCATCATGGACAAGCTGCTCTTTATTTTTCCAGATGCCTGAAGTAATATAAACGCCGCCAGACTCAAGCGCATGATAGACATCATCCACAAACAGCATAATAATCTCAGCCAAAATGTTGGCAACGATAACTTTCACCGGAAGCTTCACGCCCAGCGCAGGGTCCTGACTGCCCAGAACAGACAGCAGATCACTCTCTTTCACCGTAATTTGTTGTCCCAGCCCATTCAGTTCCACATTTTCCTTGGCACTTGCTACCGCAACCGGATCAAGGTCCAGCGCGAGCACATGTTTTGCTCCGAGATGGACAGCTCCAATAGCCAAGATGCCAGAGCCTGTACCCACGTCAATGACTTCCTCGCCACCCTGAATGACCGATTCCAGTGTACGCAGACAAAGCGAAGTGGTTGGATGTGTTCCTGTACCAAACGCCATGCCTGGATCAAGCTCAATAATTTTCTCATTTGGGCTTTCCGGTGTATACTCTTCCCATGTCGGTTTAATGGTTAGACGTTCCGAGACACGTACTGGCTTGAAATATTGTTTCCAGGCGTTCGCCCAGTCATTTTCATCCACTGTTCGAGTCTCAAAACGAACCTCCCCCGTTTGGATATCGAATTCGGAAAGTTGCTCAATGCGTGGACTTACTTCAGATTGCAATGCATCCATGTCCGTACCTTCGGAAAAGTATCCTTTAATGACCGCAAAGCCTTCAGGAATATCATTCAATGGAAACTCGTACAACTCGCCATACGTTGTATCCCGCTTTTTATTTAAAGTACCGGACTCTTCAATTGAGACCCCTCCAGCACCCGCTTCATGTAAAAAATTCGAAATCATCTCCACAGCTTCTTCTGTGGTATGTATTGTTAGTTCATGCCATAACATACTTCGTTTTTCCTCCTCATTTTTCAAACATCCCAACCATTGTACTACACAAGCGAGCAGGAGTACAAAACCGCAGCAGTAAAAGAAACAACAAAAACAGGATACCCGCAGCCTGACTGCTCGAATACCCTGTTTTAATTATGACTACACTCGATTAACTTGTTAGCAAAAGCGTCCACCATTCTGGGTAATCATCTCTGCAGCTTGCGGGAGAGAGTCACTGGATACGGATACTGTCAGCAAGATTTCTTGCTTGGGCCTGCCTTCAGAGCCAGCTTCCGGATCGTCATACACTTGTCCACCCGACAATACTTCGGTCTCGTCGCTAATAAGGGAAAGTACATTCAGCTCACCACTGAATCCCCCAATCACGGCCATGGTTGAGTTATCTGTGCTCTCAGCCGCTCCCCGATCCACTGAAGACGATGTGTCATTCAGACTCTCGATACTCAATTGGTTCGGGTGCAGCAATTCCAGAGCTCTGCGTGCAGATTCAGCCTCGGACCAGCTTGTAAACACTGCTTCGATAATCACTGCAGAGCGACCTTCAGTCATGAATCTCCCGACCCTGACGACGATCGGCCGCTTCACTGCGGCGCAAAGCCTCTATATCTTCATTATCCGCAGCTTCGGCACTGAATTCCACATCCTCATTTTTGGCGGACTGCATTCTCTTCATCTTTTCCGTTTTCGTCAAAATCTTGCCTGGACGTTCATGTTCTGCCATCGTTATGCTCCTCCTTCAAAATAGGTATCTATATAAAATGAACTAATACTTGTTACACTGTACCACTCCGACTGTAGTACCATCCTCCGATCGCTGTTATCCCCAGATTTCTTCATCTCCCTTCTTAAAGGGAGAAATCCGGTGATAGCGTATGCTTCCGAAGTAGCTTTCTTGCGAATGCTTTCAGGCGAACGCTTCACTTCTTCAGATTGGTTCTACACTCTCCGTTAAAGTGTAATGCTCTGTCCATCTTATATAGATTTGGTGAAACTAAATCATACCGCCGGCTTGTTCGATAATGGATAGGGCACGGTGATGTACTGCCTCGTCAACAACAACGGTCAGTAGTACATCTCTGCCTGTCGGACCCTCTTGTCCGCCATCGCTCATACCGCTCGCAGAAGGATCTGCTGCCGCCATGATTCCCGCGCTGGCATTTGTGCCTAGAGCACCTGGTACCCAGGAAGAAAAGCTGCCTGATACGCCTGGTGTATAAGATGCTCCGCTTGGCCCGACACCCGCATAACGACTGAATCGATTGATAGACAGGTCTTCCACTCGTAATGCCTCCAGTTTTTTGGCTGCCCCTTCCGCTTGCTCCGGGCTATGGAAATAAGCCAATATATTTTTTTCGGTCATCCGGTTCACCTGCTTCCCTAGTTTCGGCACATCAGTAAACCACTGAATGCTCATGTCTGGTATCTTTCCGCAAGCGCGCCCATATTATGCAAAAAAGGACACCCTGCGGAAAAACCGCTGTGGTGTCCTTTTTTTAAATTAATGATTAAGACTCAGTCTCCACGGAAAGCCCGTTTCACCCGGTCAAAGAAGGATTGCTCGTGCTCATGAGTTTGTTCTCCATCCAGCGCAGCAATTTGGCGAAGCAGGTCTTTCTGCTCGTCATTCAGCTTGCTAGGCGTAACGACAACGACTTTCACATGCTGATCCCCTTGCCCCATGCCGCGCAGGCGTGGTACGCCTTTGCCTTTGAGACGGAAATACGTTCCTGTCTGTGTACCGGCAGGTACTTTTAGCTTCACTTTCTCAGACAGCGTTGGAATTTCAATCTCATCTCCCAATGCGGCCTGAGCAAAGGTAAGCGGAATTTCGCAATAGATATCATCGCCTTCACGCTCGAAGAAATCATGTGATTTCACACGGATGACAATATACAGATCTCCTGCTGGTCCTCCGCGCAGACCACCTTCACCTTCACCAGTCATACGCAATTGAGCGCCGTCATCTACACCCGCTGGAATGCGAACATGAATTTTGCGTTGTTTGCGCACTTTACCGCTGCCGCTGCATGTTGTACATTTTTCCTTGATAATTTGTCCAGAACCATTACAGTTCGAACAAGCACGACGGTTGACCATACGGCCAAACGGTGTATTTTGAACCACTTCCTGTTGACCACTACCTTGGCAGACGGAACAGGTTTCTGGTTTAGTTCCTGGTTTCGCACCTGAGCCATGACAAGTATCACAGCCTTCGGTACGAGGAATGGTAATGTCAGTTTCCTTACCGAATACCGCTTCCTTGAACTCAATCGTCATGGTGTATTGCAGATCGTTCCCCCGTTGCGGAGCATTTGGATCACGTCGTCCACCGCCGCCGCCACCAAAGAACATATCGAAGATGTCGCCAAAGCCGCCGCCGCCAAAATCGCCACCGCCGCCGAATCCGCCCTGATTTGGATCAATATGACCGTATTGATCATACTGTGCCCGCTTCTGACCGTCACTGACTACATCATAAGCTTCTTTAACTTCCTTAAACTTGGCTTCCGCGTCAGCAGCCTTGTTTACGTCAGGGTGATACTGACGGGCAAGCTTGCGGTATGCCTTTTTGATTTCCTCGTCGCTGGCATTTTTGCCGACGCCGAGTACCTCATAATAATCACGTTTTTCAGCCACTCTTCCACCCCCATATCATTCACCATATCGCACATCGTGACAAAAGGAAAGCCAAAGCACGGGAGCCCCGGCTATGACTTTCCCTTCGATCCGAACGTCACCGATGATTAATTCACAAGAAATCGTGAATTAGTTTTGTTTTTTATCTTCATCTACAACTTCGTAATCAGCGTCTACAACGTTGTCACGTTTTGCAGAACCCTGTTGCTCGTCAGCACCTTGAGCTGCTTGCTCTTGAGCCTGTGCTTGCTCATACAGTTTCACAGACAGTTGTTGAACGATCTCTGTCAGTTCTTCTGTAGCGGCTTTGATGTCTTCCAGATTGTCGGAAGCCAGAACGCCTTGCAGTTTTTCTTTTGCAGCATTCGCTTTTTCAACTTCACCTGCGTCAGCTTTTTCGCCAAGATCTTTGATCGTTTTGTCAACAGAGTAGATCAGTTGATCTGCGCTGTTTTTCGCTTCAACGAGTTCTTTGCGTTTTTTATCTTCTTCAGCATGCAACTCAGCATCTTTCATCATTTGCTCAACTTCAGCATCGCTCAAACCGCTGGAAGAAGTGATGGTGATTTTTTGAGTTTTATTTGTACCTTTGTCTGTTGCAGATACGTTAACGATACCGTTGGCATCAATATCGAAGCTAACTTCGATTTGTGGAACGCCACGTGGAGCTGGAGGGATATCTCCCAGCATGAAGCGACCGAGGGATTTGTTACCCGCTGCCATCTCACGCTCCCCTTGCAGAACATGAATCTCAACGCTTGGTTGGTTGTCTGCATAAGTGGAGAACACTTGGGATTTGCTTGTAGGAATCGTTGTGTTGCGCTCGATCATTTTAGTGAATACGCCACCCGCAGTTTCAATACCCAGGGACAATGGAGTTACGTCAAGCAATACAACGTCTTTCACGTCACCTGTCAGTACGCCCGCTTGTACAGCAGCACCCAAAGCTACAACTTCATCCGGGTTAACACCTTTGTGAGGGTCTTTACCTGTCAGTTTTTTGATTGCTTCCTGTACTGCAGGAATACGTGTGGAACCACCAACCAAGACGATTTTGTCGATATCGTTAGCTGTCATTCCAGCATCGCTCAGTGCACGACGAGTTGGTTCAAGCGTACGCTCAACCAGACCAGCAGAGATTTCTTCGAATTTCGCACGGCTAAGGTTCAACTCCAAATGTTGAGGAACGCCATCAGCCACAGTAATAAACGGCAGGGAAATAGTTGTAGTCAATACGCCGGAAAGTTCTTTTTTCGCTTTTTCCGCTGCATCTTTCAAACGTTGAACCGCTGCTTTATCTTTACTCAAGTCAATGCCTTGATCTTTTTTGAACTCACTTACGAGATAATCAATGATTACTTGGTCGAAGTCATCGCCACCCAGTTGGTTATCACCACTAGTTGCTTTAACTTCGAAGAAGCCGTCACCCAGTTCAAGGATGGATACGTCGAATGTACCGCCACCCAAGTCATATACGAGAATCGTTTGATCTTCGGATTTCTCCATACCGTATGCCAAAGCTGCTGCTGTTGGCTCGTTGACGATACGCAGAACTTCCAGACCTGCGATTTTACCTGCATCCTTTGTTGCTTGACGCTGGCTGTCATTGAAGTAGGCTGGTACTGTGATAACCGCTTGAGTTACCGTTTGACCCAGATAAGCTTCAGCATCGGATTTCAGTTTTTGCAAGATGATTGCAGAGATCTCTTGTGGAGAGTAATCTTTGCTATCGATTGTTTCTTTGTGGGATGTACCCATATGACGTTTGATTGAGATGATCGTACGATCCGGATTTGTGATCGCTTGACGTTTAGCCGTTTCACCGACAACGCGTTCTCCATCTTTTTTGAAACCCACTACGGATGGGGTTGTACGTGCGCCTTCCGGATTTGGAATAACGACAGCCTCGCCGCCTTCCATAACCGCTACGCATGAGTTTGTTGTTCCTAAGTCAATACCGATTACTTTGCTCATCGGAAAATTTCCTCCCTCGACAATTTAAATGGATCAGATTGATCCTTATTTGTATTTGTTGTTCCTAATCGTGCTCTATGTGTGTACTAACCTTTATATTAAACTTCGGTGGCATCGTACAATCAAGAGTGAACTCAATTCATTCTGTAATAGAAATTATGAGCTAACTTTGACCATAGCCGGACGAAGTACTTTATCCTTCAGCATATAGCCTTTTTGGACTTCCTCTACAACGGTACCTTCTTCATACTCGTCGCTCTCCACTGACATAATCGCCTGGTGGAATTCAGGGTTAAACGGTTGTCCTACCGTATCCATTGACGTCAGACCTTCATTGTTCAGCACAGTCTCCAGCTGACGGAAGATCATTTCGATGCCTTTGGAGAAGGATTCGACTTCAGTACCTTCCGGTACAGTAGCCATGGCACGCTCGAAGTTATCAATGACCGGCACCAGTTCGGTGACCAGCTTCATCGAAGCGTATTTCGCCAGTTCTTCTTTTTCCTTTTGTGTACGACGACGGAAGTTATCAAAATCAGCTTGCGCACGGACAAAACGCTGTTGATGTTCCTCAGCTTCCGCCTTCAAACGTGCGATCTCATCTTGCTCCTGATCTGTCATCTCTTCCGCCTGTGCTTCTGCAGCTCCGGCTTCGTTGACAGGCTCCTGTTCCGCTGCTGTAGTTGCTTGTTGTTCCTGTTCTTCTGCTGCGAATGATTGCTCCTCTTTCAAGATGTTCACCTCCTTATAAGAATGAAATGCTTCATTCCCTTATTTGAAGCGATGCGTTAGCATGGCCGTCAAATCACGGGATAATGTATTTAAAATATGAATGACACGTGCGTAATCCATTCGCGTAGGTCCCAAAATTCCGATGGATCCCAAAGCCTCTCCATCCAATGAATAGGATGCCGTTATCAGGCTGCAATTGGCGAAGGCTTCATGATCATTCTCGGTACCTATTCGCACCTGAATACCAGATCCACCCTGCACGGGCATCATCAATTTCATGAGTGTTGGTGTCTCATCCAGCAGGTCAAGAATATCTTTTACCTTTTCAATATCTTTAAACTCTGGCTGGGTCAACATATTGGTGGCACCACTAAGGAACAGACGATTGTCATGCTCGTTGTCAAAGGCACTGTTCAGCACCTGCATGACTTCCTCGTAACGTGTAATATGCCGTTCCATCTCTTGCCCAAGCTCGGTGTAGAGACGAGACTTTAATTTGTAAATTGGCACGCCAACCAGCTTGCTGTTTAATAAACGAACTACATTCTCCATCTCCGCTACCGAAATTTCGGGTGGAATCTGAACTGTCTTGTTCTCCACCTGACCCGTGTTCGTTACGATAATGGCTACAGCCTCGTTTTCATTAAGCGGAAGCAGTTGAAAATGACGAAGTGACGTGTGAAAAACTTCCGGTCCGAGCAGGATCGAAGTATAATTCGTCATATGTGACAAAATGACTGAGGCATGCTGAATAACTTGTTCCATCACGTTCAGCTTTTCTGCGAAAAATGACTTCAGGTCGTCCAGCTCTTGTGGCTCCACCTGATTCCAGGGAACCAAATGATCGACATAATATCGATAGCCTTTGTGTGAAGGTATGCGTCCTGCCGATGTATGCGGCTGTTCCAGAAAGCCCATATCTTCAAGGTCCGCCATTTCATTACGGATCGTCGCCGGACTGTATCCAACATCTCCCCTTTTGGAAATGCTCCGGGACCCTACGGGCTCAGCTGAACGGATATAGTCATCCACTATAGCGTTCAGAATCATTCGTTGACGCTCTGTTAACATGGTGAGTATTCCCTCCTTCTGACTGTACTGTCCCATGTCGTTAGCACTCCGGTTAGATGAGTGCTAAGCGGTAATACAAAAATACCAAAATGACGTGAGCATTGTCAAGTCAGTTTGATGAGTACGCTCATCTATTTATAGTATAGACCAATGTCTCCAAGACATAACAACTTTACTGTACAGCTCATGAATTAAAAAGAACCGCAGGTGAGATAGAGTATACTCGGCTCAATCCATACGGTTCATTCATTTATCAGGCTGAAATATTCAACTCTTTCAATACAGCAATCTCATCACAGCAATCTTGTTTGCTGCAATGAACACAGTCGGTCCATACTTTTTCCGGGAAAATCTCCTTATTCACCACGGCAAAACCGTTTTTGAGAAAAAAGGACACTTCATACGTCAATGCCATGACCTTGGGAATTTGCTGCTTCTCCGCTTCCTCTACCAGTCGGTCCAGCAATAGTGAGCCAATGCCCATGCCTTTGTGACCTTCGGAGATACCGAGCGATCTGACTTCCACCAGATCATTTCCCAGACGGCAGAGAGATCCACAGCCTACAACCTGACCATTCACTTCTGCTACAACAAAGTGCTCCAGCTGCCGTTGCAGTACTTCCCGTGAACGCGGAAGCATGATCCCACGCTCTGCATAGCCCTTAATCATTTCAAATAATGGTTCAACATCTTCCGGTACGGCTTTTCTGCATATTGCCGACATCCAGCTCTCCTCCTATAAGAAGCTTTCCAGAGGAAAGCCGACTTCGTAGTTGTATAAATTACACGCTCTGTAAAATCAATATGAATAAATATACAACAGAGCGTATAGAATTTCAAGCTACGAATTCAGCGATATAGACCCGATAAACTCGGCAAAAACGTCATTTCCGAACAGGATGCCCTGCTCACTAAGCCGGAAGCCGTCTGGCGTCTTCTCCAGCAGTCCTGCATTCAGCATTTTACCCAAAGGCTTCGCAAACACTTCCTCCATAGGCTCCCCGAACTGATCGCTAAACCGCGAGGATGAAGCACCTTCCAGCATTCTCAACCCTACCATCAGATAATCTTCCATTGCCTCGGCGCGACTGATCTCAAAATGATCGAGACGCGGCAGACCTCCTTTGGAAGCTTCAACATACGGGTTTATACCTTTTATATTCATATGGCGTTCGCGGCCTACATATCCATGTGCACCTGCACCGAGACCGTAATAATCCTCATTGCGCCAGTACGTGATATTGTGACGGCTCTCAAAGCCGGGTTTGGCAAAGTTACTGATTTCGTATTGTCCGTAACCTGCTTCTTTCATACGCTTCATTAATAGAAGATACATTTGCAGCTCGTCGTCTTCATGAGGAAGCGGTAACTGGTTCTTCTGATACAACGTATGGAAAAGAGTATTCTCTTCCACCTTCAGACTGTAAATGGAGTAATGCGGCAAATCCAGCTCCAGCGCTTTATCGATACTCTCGTTCAACATCTCGACGGTCTGGTTTGGCAAACCAAACATCAGGTCAATGGACAAGTTATGCAATCCAGCTGCTCGGGCATTTTCTAAACTGCGGTATACATCATCTGTATTATGAATCCGGCCAATACCTGTCAACAGATCATTTTGAAAAGCCTGTACTCCAAAGCTGACGCGGTTTACTCCGCCTTCTTTCATAACCGCAAGCTTTTCCGCGTCCGTCGTACCCGGGTTAGCTTCCATTGAAAACTCAATATCATCTGCCCAGTTCGGGAAATAGGTCTTAACGGACTTCAGGAATACGGCCATTTCATCCGGTTTCAGTGCAGTCGGCGTGCCGCCGCCCACAAATATGGTTTTGATTTCTCCTGGCGGATTTGCTTTAACCGTATGTTCCATCTCCCGTTCCAGCGCTTCAAGGTACTGCATAACAGGCTGGTCCTTCAATACATAGGAGTTAAAATCGCAGTAAAAACATTTATTTGTGCAAAAGGGAATGTGAAGATACACCGCTTGGGGTGCACCTGTTTTCCGGCTGTGTGCTGCCAATGTCATGGCAAGTCCCCCTCTATTTGAAAAAAGGAAAGCCATCCGGCTTCCCTTTCAGCTTGGTTTATTGGTTATTAATCATCAATTTTCAGCACCGCCATGAACGCTTCCTGCGGCACCTCTACGTTACCAACCTGCTTCATCCGCTTCTTACCTTCCTTCTGCTTCTCAAGCAGTTTCCGTTTCCGCGAGATGTCACCGCCATAACACTTGGCAAGTACGTTTTTACGCATTGCTTTTACCGTTTCACGAGCTACAACTTTGGTACCCACAGATGCCTGAATTGGCACCTCGAACATTTGCCGTGGAATCAGCTCGCGCAGCTTCTCACAGATAATGCGTCCGCGGTTATACGCACGGTCACGGTGAACGATGAAGGACAAGGCATCGACTTGCTCACCATTAAGCAAGATATCCATTTTCGCCAGATTAGACTGACGATAACCGGACAGCTCGTAGTCGAAGGATGCATATCCTTTGGTGCTTGATTTCAATTGATCGAAGAAGTCATATACAATCTCGGACAACGGGATCTCATACGTAATGGTAACCCGAGTTGTGTCCAAATATTCCATATTCACATATTCACCGCGTTTATTCTGACAAAGCTCCATAATGGTACCTACATAATCATTGGGTACGATAATCGAAGCTTTAACATACGGTTCTTCAACGTAATCAATTCTTCCCACCTCAGGATAGTTGGATGGGTTGTCAATCTGCATAACTTCACCATTGGTCAACGTCACGTGGTAAATTACGCTTGGTGCAGTCGTTATCAATGGAATGTTGAACTCACGTTCAATCCGCTCCTGGATAACATCCATGTGAAGCAGTCCAAGGAATCCGCAACGGAATCCAAAACCGAGTGCACTGGAAGTCTCCGGCTCAAAGCTGAGCGATGCATCGTTCAACTGCAATTTCTCCAACGCTTCACGCAGGTCAACGTAATCCGATGTTTCAATCGGATAGAGACCGCAGTATACCATTGGATTAATTTTGCGGTAACCCGGCAAAGGTTCAGGTGTTGGATTTTTGGCATCTGTCACCGTATCCCCGACTTGTGTATCACCCACATGCCGGATACCTGCAACGATAAATCCAACATCACCTACGTTCAGCTCGTCCACGATAGTCATGCGAGGTTTGAACGCTCCAACTTCAATGACTTCAAACGTTTTGCCTGTTGCCATCATTTTGATTTTGGAACCTGATTTGATTTTGCCGTCCATAACACGCACGTAAACAATTACGCCTTTGTACGGGTCATAGTGAGAGTCAAAAATCAGCGCTTTCAAAGGTTGGTCAGGATCACCTTGTGGAGCAGGAACACTTTGCACTACTTGCTCCAGAATCTCTTTGATACCGATACCCGCTTTGGCTGAAGCCAAAACTGCATTGCTTGTATCCAATCCAATGACATCTTCCACTTCCTGTTTAACCCGATCCGGATCAGCACTTGGAAGGTCAATCTTGTTAATTACCGGTAAAATTTCAAGATCATTATCTAATGCCAGGTACACGTTAGCCAGCGTCTGGGCTTCAATACCCTGAGCCGCATCCACAACCAGCAAAGCACCTTCACATGCAGCAAGGCTGCGTGATACTTCATATGTGAAGTCTACGTGTCCAGGCGTATCAATCAGATTCAACAGATACTCTTCGCCGTCATCGGCTTTGTAAGTTAGCGCTACCGCCTGCAGCTTGATCGTAATTCCACGTTCGCGTTCAAGTTCCATTTGGTCCAATACTTGTTCTTGCATTTCACGTGTAGTTAGCGCACCTGTGTACTCCAAGATCCGGTCCGCAAGTGTTGATTTGCCGTGATCTATATGTGCAATAATTGAAAAGTTACGAATTTTACGTTGTCTTGCCCGAATGTCAGTCATTCCTTACCCCCAGAAACAGCCTAGTGTCAATCACTTCATTATAACAGTTGATGCAGGGTGCATCAATCCCGCGTTGCCTCAACTTTATAATTATCGTCACAATTGCGAACTTCCAAGGGTATATTTTGCCTATATTTCATAGCCTTTTATTCAGCGACTCCGCTAAATAAGGATACAACCCACTTCATTCCGTTATGGGACAGATTTTGAAGAAGACCTGCTGTTTTGTCAGCCAGTACGTCGACCGGCGCTTTGCTCTGCTCTGCGCCAAGCACCTGACTCGGTGACAGAACAGGTACTGCTGGAGGTTCTTTAACCTCCTGTTGTACGGACGTGGTCGGAACAGACTCGGCAACCGGTGACACCGGCTCCGTTTTCACCACTGCAGGGTTGCTAGTCGAATCATCGCCCCTATTAAAGCTGCTGCCTGCCAGCTGCATTCCAAACAGAACACCCAGCAACATCAATACACAGATGGAAAACAATCTTTTACCGAATCTGGACACATTCCTCGCCTCCTGTTATATCTTCGATTCTTCTATTCTTCCATATCAGGACTACTAGCCACCTTTTGACGTCTTATCCGCACTCGCTTTGTCCACTTTCTGATCATCCCAGTACACCTCTGCGATCATGTCGGCTAGTACTTTGGATGTCCGCTCCAGTTCAGCAGCTGTATTGTCGATGCCGCCAATCTCAATCAATATGCTGTTGGGAGAAAGCGTCTGGTTGTATTCGCCATTGTTGGCCCCGCCGCCGTCCTTACCCCAGACGCCGCGAGACACCCCTGGATATTTCGCTTCCAGTTTCTTATGAATTTTGGCCGCAAAGGCTTCATTCTGCTGCCAGTTTGGATTTTCATGTCCTATAATAAAATATACTTTGGCATAACCCAGATTATTAATGGTTGTCGTTGTTTTGTTATGACGCTGAGAGTCACGGTGGATATCGATGAGATACGTAAGATCGTCATTTTGAGCAAGTGCAGCTTTCACCGTCTGACGGGAGTATTTATAGGAATAATTCCAGTTATAATCCTTGACCTTGGTTGGATAATCTTCTTGCGCATGTTCCACTCCAATCCCCAGCTTCTCCAAACTGTCGGACAAGTAGGTTCCCACTTGAAAAACATTACCAGTCGATTTACCAGAGGAAGGATTGTCACTCTTCGTGCCCAAGAGAGGATTGTATCCTTCACGTGGATGGGAATGGTAAACAAGAATCGCTTTTTTTCCTGTCGTTGGTTTGCTCGGTTCATCTTTACCACCATTCTTCGGTGGGGGATCACCCTTTACTTCACCATCACCCGGATCCTGCGGATCGGATGGATCGGGATTATCCTGACCTGGTGGGATATGCTGCTCGCCACCTGATTTCCCTCCGCCTGCCGAAGCCGTATCAATTAGTCCAGGACCCGGCTGATAATCTTCTGGAGCTTCAGCTTTTTCATTTCCCGAGCCTGGTCGCAGCAGTACGGGTTGATTGGAACCCATGCCCGGCATTTCTCTAGCGATCAGGCTTTTGGGGTCTTGCGGATTAACATTCGTCAGCAGTTGGAATACAAACGAAGTCAGATTTTCACCAGAAAATGCAGATGCTTGTTCTTTCTGAGTTAGATGCGGCATTTCCATGCCGAGCATGTCCACAAAAAAGCTACTTGAAACGGCTCCCGCAAAACCTTTCATAGAAGAAACAGGTGAGCTATTCAAACGCTTCTCTGCCATGCCCCCCAGACCGAGTACAACAAAAAACAAAGCAGATATGATCATAAGCAACAATAACGTACGGCCCATAGCCAGCACGTGCAAACATCTCTTTTTCCATTTACCAATATTCCAGGCCAATATTTTGTTCATTGCTTCTGTCTCCTTCCCTGCTGGACAACGCTTATACTTCAACTCTATGAGCCTGCCAGATTTGATAGAACAGGAAAAAGAAGATTGCATACAAAAAAAGAAAGTCCGATAGATTCGGACCTTCTTCACAGGAGTCTCAAGCATTTTAAATTTCAAAGTGTTAATTAATGGGTGTAGGCAGCTACATTCTCAGCATTTACCGCATCATGGAGCGCGGCATTCAGACCTGTTGCAATAATATTGGCAATATCTTCGACAAATTCATCGATTTCTTTGGGGGTAACGATCAGATCATGACCTAGTGGCTCCAGTACCTCTTTTACCAAACTGAGACGGTCATTTTCGCCGATATCGTCCAGCATGCCCATAATCTGTTTCGTTTGATCAGTCTCTTGCCGGAAATGAGTACGCATCATTTCGATGACGTTATTCACGATGGTCGATGCATAACATACGGTTGGTACACCGATGGCAATGCAGGGAACACCCAATATTTCACGTGTCAGTCCACGTCGTTTGTTCCCTATTCCTGAGCCAGGATGAATGCCGATGTCTGCCACTTGAATCGTTGTATTAACACGTTCGAGGGAGCGTGAAGCCAGCGCATCAATCGCAATGATTGCATCCGGTTTCGTTCGATCCACGATCGCTTGTACGATGTCACTGGATTCTATACCCGTTGTACCCAGCACACCTGGCGCAATAGCACTGACTTCCCGATAACCGGGTGCAACCTGATCCGGAACCAGCTCAAAATACTGGCGGGTAACCATCAGATTCTCCACTACCAGCGGTCCAAGTGAGTCAGGCGTGACGTTCAGGTTACCCAAACCTACGATCAGCACCTTAGACGTCTTGTTAATTCCCGCTTTGGCCAAAAAATCTTCCATCTCTCGCGTGAATTCTGCCGCCACCCGCTCCTGAAGATCGGTATCCCCGTTACGAAGCGATGGAACTTCCAAAGTGACATAGTGCCCCTTTACACGCCCAATTGCTGTAGCGGCTGCATCATCAAGCACATCAATACGTGTGATTTTAATACCGTCTTTCTCATCCACATCCTCCCGCAGCCCGGGAATCGTCTGTTTCTGCCCCCCCTGAGCCATCTCCTTGGAGTCAATTGCCAAGTCGGTACGAACTGCATAATTTTGCAAATCCAGTGTCATCTGTCCCTGCCTCCCTTACCGCATTTGAGCATATTGTGTGGGAAAATGGTGTGCTTTATGCAGCACTGTCGAACATCATAGGAAAATCTGTTGCAATTTGCATGCCAGCGTGCTAGAATATTTTAAGTTGTGAAACGTTTGTATTCATGCAAATGCCTTACAGGAGGTGAATGTAATGCCAAACATCAAATCCGCTGTTAAACGCGTAAAAACGAGCGACAAGCGCCGCGCACTCAACGCTTCCCAGAAATCTGCACTCCGTACAGCTGTTAAAGCTGCTGATGCTGCTCTGGTAAGTAACGAAGTTGATACTGCAAAAGCTGCGATTCAAGCTGCTTCCAAAAAGCTGGACAAGGCTGTAACTAAAGGTCTGGTTCATAAAAATGCTGCAGCCCGCAAAAAGTCTCGCTTGGCGAAAAAACTGAACGCTCTTTCCGCACAAGCGTAAGAAGCGTTACTTATACGATCTAATGGAAAAATCCTGAACAGCACGAGCTTTCAGGATTTTTTAGTATCTGATTCTATAAGCACTCTATTGAAACGGAGCGGCCTTTATTCCGATGATCTCACCATCAACGGAATAAAGGCCGCTTTGTGTTACCGTTATATCTAAGTTTAAGCTCCAAGCCTTAACAAGAAAAGCTCCAGTCCGAGCACTTTATCCACTGCCCCGGTCTTCATCTGATAATCCAGTTCACTGAGGTGACTCAAAATCAGCCTCAAACGTTCTGCCTGAAACTTGCGAGCCTGTTCACCAGCAATTTTAACAGCATACGGATGCAGACCAAGCTGGCTGGCAATTTGCTGTTGGGAGTAACTCTGCTGCCCTAACTCTTTTACCTGAATCATAATTCGAAATTGACGGGCAATCAAGGCAGCAATTTTGATTGGTTCTTCACGCTGCTTCAGCAACTCATAAAAAAGACCCAACGCTTTCTCCAGCCTCAAGTTAGCAAGCTCCTCCACCAAAGCGAACACATTCTGCTCGGTACTTCGAGCCACCAGTGATTCGATATCCGCGCGCTTGATCGTGCCTCCGTTACCAGCAAACAAACATAACTTGTCCACTTCCGCAGATAACGTCTGAAGGCCTGTTCCTGCATAGCTCACAAGCGTGTCAGCCGCTCCAGCCTCAAAAGATACATCCCGCTGCTTCGCCAGCTTTACAATCCAACCCAGCAACTCCTCCCCACTTAGTGGAGCAAATGCAAGAACAACAGCTTGTTTCTTCGCTGCCTTCACTAATTTTTTACGTTCGTCCAGTTTATCCCCTTGAGCCAGAAACACAATCGTACTATAATCTGCCGGATTGTCCATATATGTAAGCAGTCGATCAATCTGGTGATCAATTTTGGAATCCTTGCCTGCTGTAAACAAATTAGCATCGCGAACGATAATGAGTTTACGTGGAACAAGAAAAGGAACCGTCTCCGCTTCTTCAATGACAACCTCCACAGGTGTCTCAGAGAGATCATATGGAATGATCGCAAATTCTCGGTGCTCTTCTTCAATCACCTGTTGTTTTAACATATCCGTAAATTGCTGTATCTGATACTTCTCCGTTCCGTACAGCACATATACCGGAGCCGTTTCTCCATTACGTATTGCCTTTGTCGCACTCTTTACATCCATCACGGTGCCCCCTTATCCCTCTTATCCTACCAGAAAACGTGACAGACAACAAAGGGGCCTTACACCCGGTTAACGGATGAAGGCCCCCTGTCCTACATCTATATAAACGCGGACACCAACAATTCTAGAAAAAGCTGGTGCGCGGTCATACGACGTCAGTTATGCCAACTGAGATAGGACGTTGTTATTACTTTCAATATATTCTTGATACAACAGAAATGTTCGGCAAGTTATTGAGGCCAAACGTATAATTTACAGCCTATTTGGCAGAGGTTCCGCTTGAGGCAGTGGACACGTTAAACGATTTTTTCACTGTTGTTCCATCTTGATCTGTTTCGTAATTAAATACAGCGCTATCCTGAGACCAGCTCGCAGATTTTAGTGTACCCTCCACATTACGTTGCTCAACCAGATTTAGCACATCCGAGTCAGCGGCAGGTTTAGAGTAAATGCTGATCTGATCGCCGAGCAGCATGACCAGATAGGAGCCATCGGGTGATTTCCATTCTTTTGGAGTCGTGGTGGCAAGTGCACCTGAATCGGTGGCCGTCAATCCTTTATTTCCTCCCGCAACATCCATACCTGTCTCGGAATCAGGACTCGTCAGGCCCTCTGTCGGCTCTTCTACCTTAACATCAGGCATATCCTGAGAAGTAGTGAATGATTGTGCATCCCCATTTTCAGGCTCTGTTGCTCCGCTCTCAGTAGAACCTCCCGAAGGTCCAGTACTGGCTCCTGAATCTTGACTTTTTTGCTGATCAACACTCTTGGTACTGTCAGCAGGATTAGAACTGGACGGGGCGTTTTTCGTTGCATCACTCTTGTTCAATTCTGACCCTGTATCCGGCTGTTTAGAAGTTTGTTCTTCCTTCAATTCAGGTTCCTGCACCTTCTCTGAACTGTCTTCTTTAGGACCAATCTCTTGAGCTTGTTTATCTTCAGCGGATGGCTGACTTTCCGAACTATCAACCCAGACACTGTTATCGCTCTGTAAAGAGGAGGAAGAATCTTCATTGTTAATCTCTCTGCTCAGTGGATTTTGATCCTCATTCCCGCCTTCTTGAGTACTTCCAGTGCTCATCATCACTTCCGCATTCTCAATCTTCTCTGGTTGATACCCAAAAATGGCAACGCCCAGTACAACTGCTGCTGCTGCTGCACCCATGGACATACGGCCTGCCATGGAATTCAACCATTTTTGCTTCGGTTTTCGCTCACTTGAACGCTGTAAATTCTCAAACGCAGCAGGGACAGGACTCATTTCCTGTATGGTACTGCTTTGTTCCCTCTTTGCTTCGTCGATTGCATCCAGTTGCGGCATAATGGCATCAACCAGACTGAATCTCGGGGTTACCTGCGGCAAATCTTCCAGTTCTCTGGAGAGAGCTCTGAGCAAACTAAAGTTTTCAGCGCACTCCGGACATTGGGCCACATGCTGTAGCATCTGCGCAGTTTCCGCCTCGCCCAGATCATGATCCAGATACCGGTGCATCCATTCCACCACCTCTTCGCATTTCATCCTGTCACACCACCTTTCTGATACTCCTGTAGTAGATTCTGTAATTGCTGTCTGGCTCTAAATAAATAAGATTTAACCGTATTCAACGGAAGATCGAGGCAATCCGCAATTTCGTTATAGGATAAGTCCTGCAAATATCTTAGAACAATAACGGTACGATGATGCTCAGGCAACTTGTTAATAGCATCCTGAATATCCTTTGCCACATATGTGGACATCACTTCGAATTCCACATCCTGATTGTCCTGAAAAACCATATCATGCTCGTCAATGGAGACGGAGGGCTTGGTTCTTCTGAATTTATCAATACAGATATTCGTGACGATGCGCTGAACCCATGTCTTAAACTGGGCCTTTTCCTCATATGAATTAATCTTGGTGTAAATTCGGATCAACGCTTCCTGAGCAGCATCCAAAGCGTCTTGTTCATTATTTAGAATGTAATATGCGGTTCGATAAACATGCTGTTCAATGTCCCGCAATAGGGTAATTAGAGCGTCGCGATCGCCCGATTGAGCGGCTCTGATGAGTTCCGGCTCTACCACAAAGGATCCCCCTCTCCCTGCAACCTTACAGACGTGACCATCAATAAAATTGTTGCAAAGTTAAGTATTTTTTTTAGATATCATAAAGTAAAACTTCAGAGATACCGCGTCCTGATATCGCAAGAAAAACTTCCACTAAACGCGGTCTGTTCCCCTGGGGTACGTGGATAGACGTTTTTCTTATATTGCCATAACAAAATAACGGCTTATGTATTCGGGCCGCTGAAATCTTCTCTTAGAATAACAGAAATTGCATAACGAGTCATCAAGCCAGCTCAAAAGTCATTCCAGTACTTACACGACTCAATTTAATGACAATGGCATACATTATAGCTAACCACACTTATAGCATTGAAAATAAAAAAATTCAAATTTCGTACAAATTTAAGCTCATTTTAATGTAATTTTCATGAAAACAGTGTATTGTAAATTTACATTCATAACACGAGGTGATGAGCATGCCAGCTCTTGCAAAAATTCAAGCGTTAAAAGAACAAATGCCCAAAGAATATCAAAGCATATCCCATTTTGTGGAACATGCGTTGCAATCTATCGATACCCTGGTTGAAGAACATCGGAAATACACCGCTGCACAGGCATTATACGGCGATAAAATCGTCGGATCGGAAGAACGCTTGTACAGAGAAACCGTGCTTGATGTTCGCGCACAGCTCTTGCTTACGCTTGAGAAAACTGTAGAAGATCTGTTGCACAAAGGTGACAAACATTGGAGTAAACACTTTAAAGATGGCGTTGAATAATTCATTGTTATAAGTCATTCCAAATGAGCCCGCTTTCCGGCATTCTCCCCGAGGAGTATCCGGAAAGCGGGCTTTTGGTTTTATTCTTTGAGCATATGAAGTGCTTCATACAGAAAATTAATAAATCACAATAAGATTGTGGATTGGGACAGTGTAGATTTCACCTTTATTAAGCGAACATGATTAACGCAGTAGTATTACATATTTTACACGAAATTTTACATTAGTTTCACATAAACAGCATAATTAATCCCGCTTTATAACTTAAAATAGAAAATATAGGTCCGTATAGAAGCGAAATCAGACAACTAACGGAAAATCGGGACACTATTTTTATAGTAATTCGAGCCGCACAAACGAAATAGAGTCCACAACGGTGCAACAAAATTTATAAGCGGATATGAGGCAGATTTATGAGTTTGAAAATCTTCTTAAAATACTTCCTAGGATTTTTTCTACTCTGTAGTCTATCATTTATTGTATTCAATATGATAATACGCCATAAAACATGGGATGAAATCGATCACACGATTAACTTATTCAGTGCGACTATAATTAGCTTAATAGTTGCTATTTCAAAAGCAAGAGAGTAATCCATTTTAGCCAACTCTCACAAAAATTCATGATTCATCCATCCTCAACTTATAACACACATCAATCTCTCCATCTTTGATTCTCATCTGAATTTCCCCCATTCGATCAGTTCGATAGATCTCTGTACCCGATTTTACAAGACGATCAAGCACACCAGGATTAGGATGTCCATATGTATTGTTGGCCCCAGCAGATATCACGGATGCGGATGCATTCCAATACTGTAACCAAGCTTCCGTTGATGATGTTTTGCTACCGTGGTGTGCAACTTTTAATACATCTATGGTGACAGGAACCTCCTTATGATTCTCCCCCGAGTGACGTGTGAACATCTCCTGAACAGTACCATCTGCTAATGCAGCATCTGCATCGTACTGTCCAAACGAGGCTGCAAGTGATCCATCCTGAATCATAAAGAGCAGATCCTGCTCGGCTGCAGCATCCATGTCTCCCGTGAACAATAAGGAGGCGCCTGCCATCTCCAGCAAAAAGACAACCGAATCATGATTCTGATGTTCTGAGACGGGCAATCTTTCTCCTGTATCCTTCGCCTTCTCCAGATCCGGATATATAAAATGTAGTCTGGTCTCCCCATCAGGAGAGTAGGACATCCCTTGGCGAATGGCATATAACGGTATCTGCTTGTCTATAGCGGTATCCAGCAATTTCTCAAAATTGGCTGTACCACTGGTTGTCCCATTAAACATGAACCGTTCCACCGGGATCTGTTCGAGCACAGCCTGTAATCCCCCAGCATGATCCTGATCGGCATGGGTTACGATTACGGCGTCCAGCCGATGAATTCCCCGCTTTTTTAATAAAGGAACGACCACCTTGGCCCCTACTTCGTATGGATCACGTCGTGTCTTCCAGGATTGTTCTGACTTCCCGAACTGGACTGTACCTCCACCATCGACCAAAATATGTTTACCCCCAGGTGTTGTAATAAGTGTACTGTCCCCTTGTCCGATATCCAAAAACTGCACCACGCCTGTCCCCGCAGGCTGCGGTGTCCGGTAAGCCCACCATAATTCCACCACAAAGCTGAGAGCTAGTAGCGCACACATCCATTTGTGGAAGACGTTCATCCGTTCACCAGAGTAAAAACCCGCCCCTCGAGCAGCAAATGCACTGGTATATTCCGGCCAGGCAATACTTGCACTTAAGGTTGTCATCGAACCAGGACTAGCCTCACGTCCACCTTTGTTTAACCCTTGTGATGATACATTAGACAATCCAGACAGCCCCAGAGCCGCTTTAGGCGCCCCCCCAACATATCGGCGATTCAGCGGAGCCGTATCCTCTTCTGTGCCCTGAACTGCAGGTTGGTCACCTCGGCCGCGATGAAGGACCCTCAAAAGTGCATAGAGAACGGCATAATATGCTGCAATCCATAGTAGCGATGGGGTAGCCCAGATCAGCACAAAACCAGGCAAGCTGTTCATCCACTCCACACTTACAAAGGTCAATTTGTTCAGCATAATAGCAATCCACGCCAATGGTTTGGCTAGAGGCATCCAAATAAACGATAAAAACAGGGCAACCGTTCCAAGAGGAAGTACAATGGCACTGATCAAAGATACAAGCAGGAAGTTAGCGACAAATGAAAGCAGAGAAAACTGGTTGAAATACAGAATCGTGACCGGAAACGAAATGAGCTGTGCTGTTACCGTCACAGAAGCTGTTGCTGCAAGGCCCTTGGGCCAACTGCTAAATATCCGATTAATCAGTGGCATGTAAATCATTAGTCCAGCTGTTACCAGAAAAGATAGCTGAAAGCTCACGCTTAATAAAAAATACGGGTTCCACCACATCATCAACAACGCTGCTGCACTGATCATCTGCAATCCATCCCGCGCAAGCCCGCGCCGCGCCATATACAAACCAATCATGGACATGATACCCGCACGAATGACCGATGGCGAACCGCCAGACAACAGTACATATGCAGGTATTAGCAGTAACACAATAGTGAGCGAGGTTTCTCGGGTTAACCTAAGCCAAGATAAAAGGAGCAGCAGCGATGCCACATAAACCGCGACATGTGTTCCGGAGATCGCCAATATATGAGTTAAACCAAGCTGTGAAAATTGTCCATATGTATCCGGATCGATATCATTAGCCATCCCGATAATCAGACCTTTCATATAGCCCGCATGAGGTTCGGGAAATATCCGTTCTACCGCTGCGCCAAGCTTATGCCTAACGATGTCATTCCACCGAAGGATGTTGAGTTTCCCCAGCCCTTCAGGCGGAACGGTGGTTACTGAACTGGCCCCCTTCACTTTAAACAACCAATGGATATGAAGAGTTCGTAAGTAATTTCGATAGTCAAACCCACCAAAATTTCTGGCTTCGCCGGGAAGCGTAAGCGCTCCCGTCAATGTGATCGAATCTCCTCGCTTCCACCCCGCTGCTACTTGCTGTTCTTCTTCCTCAGCCAGGCGAACTTGGACCATTAGACGTTCCCTCACGTTAGGCGCAGTTCCCGCTTCCGACACTGTTGCTGTTGATGCATCGGATAGCGGAAGCATCGACGTGGCTAGCATTTCAAAATCGGCCCGATCCCCATCTATGCGTACATCCGACATAAGGGTTCCTTCGAATGTAGCTGCATAACCGTCCAAATCCTCCGCAGCCGTATGTTTGATATCGGGCAGACTGCTCCGATTCCGCGCATCATTCCATTCCCAGTGCACAGCACCGCCAACGAGTGCCCCGATCAGCAACAAGATGGACCAACCTCGTATATCAATCCATCGTAGTAAAAGAGGCAGACAAACGAATGCCCCGATCAATCCCACGATCAAGGACCAACCCGATAATGCACATGCCATCCCGCTACCGCATAACCAGCAGACGGTAAATACCAGTAAAGGTCTGCCTTTCATTTTCTTCCCCTCCTTTGTGTCACCCGTATGAACGCAGAAAAACCCCCGGCAGCTGATACAGCAACCGGAGGTTCTTCCCCGCAAATTTGAATATTATTTTGGTTCTAATCACTTACCGTCATCATCGTCTCACGTGGAGGCTGGTAATTTCCCAGCTGACGAAACGTAATGCCTTTTTGCTTCATCATGTTGGTAACCTTGCCTGTATCCTTGGGATATGGGCGATGAAACACGATTTCTGTAATACCGCTATTCGCGAGCATATTGGAGCAAGTCCAGCAAGGTTCATCCGTGACATATACAGAAGAGCCTTCGCGGTCAATTCGATCGGTGAACAAAAGCAAATTCTGCTCCGCATGAATGGTACGAATGCAACGTTGCTTTTTAACCATTTCCTCCTGACCGTCGGTTACCACCAGCTCGTATTCTTCCGAGATCATGCACCCTGCTTCCGAGCAGTCCGGAACCCCCATGGGCGCACCGTTATAGGCTGTCCCAAGCAGTTTCTTCCCCTGCACAAGTACGGCGCCAACATGGCGGCGTGAACAGCGGGAACGGGTAGAGACCATATATGCGATGTCCATAAAATACGTATCCCAGTCTTTGCGTACGTCTGCTGTGCTCATAACCGTTTCCCTCCCCATCTGATGAAAGTTGAACCCATACCTCTTTCTTATGTCATTTCCAATTCAACTTATATCCTAATATTTAATATTGCGTGATTACCTGATCTGCACATAAGGAGCCATTTTCTCCAGCATCTTCATTCCGATTCCTTTCACTTTGGTCAGATCGCTGACTTTGGTAAAGGGACCATGCGAATTACGATAATCAATAATGGCTTGCGCCTTTTTCTCCCCAATTCCAGGAAGGTCCATAAGCTTCGCTGCCGGAGCTGTATTGACATCAATTTTACCATTGTCGACAGCTTCATTGCTCACCATTGCTTGGTTATTGTCTGTTGAAACAACCGCTGCCTCGGATTTCGTTTGTGTCCCATCAGTAGGAGTATCCGTTTGCTTAACTGCAACTGTCTGATCCACTGCAACTGTCTGATCAACCACTTTCCCTGCTGTGGCATCAACCAGATTAGTCTCTACAGGGGCCTCTGTTGTTAACGGTCTCTGTTCTGCATCGGAAGCTTTCGTTTGTTCCTGAACCAAAGTAGCCGACTGTACAGCAGGGGTTTCCTGCTCTATCGTCGGCTTCTCGGTGGCGAGCTGCATAGGTTCCCAGCCAGAAGGCGGCTGTTCACTTTTGCCCGACCATAATATTAGTATACATCCGACCACCGCAGCAGCAATGGTCATCCCCTTGTTCCATCTCATCTCTTCCACACCTCTCCCTGGATTCAAAATAAATCTATTCTGAACACGGGCGGTGCTTCCGAACCGTTGGACTTGCCTGGTAAACCAAGCTGTACTATTTTCATGTCATGTGAAGCAGGTCCTGACGCATACACTAGAGGGAAAGAACTGCGCCATTACCGTAAAGCATGAAAGGAGGCCTGAACAATGAAGGTTGGATTTATCGGAACCGGCAGCATGGGCAGCCTGCTGATCTATGCCTTGATTCAATCCGGTGCACTTGAGCCACGGCAGATCGCCGCCAGCAATAGAACCCCTTCCAAAGTACGGCAGTTATCCCTCCGTTACCCCGGTCTGCATGAATCACAGAGCAACCGGGAAACCGTCATCCGCAGCAATATCATCTTTTTGTGCGTGAAGCCACTTGAATTCAAACATGTCATTGACGACATCCTGCCTGTCGTGAATCCCAATCATATAATCGTCTCGATCACCAGTCCCGTGCAGCTGCGCCATCTGGAATCTTCACTTCCTTGCAAAGTCTCCAAAGTTATCCCCAGCGTTACGCACCAGGTCGGCAGCGGAGCGTCCCTGTGTATTCACGGTGAGCGAATGACTACCGAAGACCGCGCTGTGCTGGAAGGGATGCTCAGTCATATCGGCAGACCCTATCAAGTGGATGAAGCCTGTACCCGGATCACATCCGACTTCTCCAGCTGCGGACCTGCATTCATATCGTTCTTTCTGGAGCAATGGATCGAGAGTGCCGTCAAGCTTACAGGCATCAAACGAGCCGACGCCTGCGCTCTTGCCGGCGAGATGCTCCTGGGAACAGGCAAGCTGCTCACCGAAGGAGGATACACCCCGCAAGAACTTCAGGCTCGCGTGGCTGTACCTGGCGGCATCACCGCACAGGCACTTGCCCTGCTAAAGGTAAGTCTGAATGGTGTTTTTGACAGTCTGATCCAGACGACTCACGACAAATATGATGAAGATTTGTTGAAGCTGGATGAACTATTCAAAACCGGTGAGATTAACCGGCAACAATATTAACGAGTTTGCCTGGAACGGCAATGACCTTGCGAATGGTCTTGCCTTCCAGTGCCTGCTTCACAGGTGCCAGTTCCATTGTAAAGTCCTGCATGCCCTGTGCGTCCAGATCCTTCGCGATCGTAGCACGGGTTACAATTTTGCCATTCACTTGAACAACAATCTCCACTTCGGCATCCACCGTCATGGACTCATCATACTCAGGCCAAGCTACATAAGAGATTCCACCATCATGACCGAGACGGCTCCACAGCTCCTCTGCCATATGCGGTGCCAGCGGTGACAACAGCTGTACAAAGTTCTCCATGGCTTCACGCGGCAGCGTATCTGCTTTGTATGCATCGTTGATGAAGATCATCAGCTGGCTGATCGCTGTGTTGAAACGCAGATGTTCCAGATCCTCTGTAACCTTTTTGATTGTCTTGTGTGCAGTGCGCTTGAACTCATCAGTTCCACCATCGGCTGTGATCTTGTCATGGATTGCACCTGTATCTTCGTTGATGAACAGACGCCATACACGTGACAGGAAGCGATGCATGCCCTCAACCCCGTTAGCGTTCCACGGTTTTGTAGCCTCCAGAGGCCCCATAAACATTTCATACAGACGCAATGTATCTGCACCGAATTCATTAACGATCTCATCCGGGTTAATAACATTACCACGGGATTTACTCATCTTCTCATTGTTGGTTCCCAGGATCATGCCTTGGTTGACCAGTTTGTGGAACGGCTCTTTGGTATGCACCACACCCAGATCATACAGCACTTTATGCCAGAAACGAGCGTACAGCAAGTGAAGCACTGCGTGCTCTGCTCCCCCGATGTACAGATCAACCGGCAGCCACTGCTGCTGTTTCTCTTGAGAGATCAGTTCCTTGTCATTGTGCGGATCGATAAAGCGCAGGTAATACCAGCAGCTACCGGCCCATTGTGGCATTGTGTTCGTCTCGCGACGTGCTTTCATTCCCGTTTCCGGATCTACGGTGTTAACCCATTCCGTAACATTCGCCAGTGGTGACTCTCCAGTGCCCGAAGGTTTGATCTGGTCAATATCCGGCAGCAGCAAAGGCAATTGATCTTCCGGCACCGTCTTCATCGTTCCGTCTTCCAGATGCAGAATCGGGATTGGCTCACCCCAGTAACGCTGACGGCTGAACAGCCAATCGCGCAGACGATAGGTGACCTTGCCTTGTCCCTTACCGTTCTCTTCCAACCAGGCGATCATCTTCGCAATAGCTTCTTCGTTGTTCAATCCGTTCAGGAAATCGGAGTTCACATGCGGTCCGTCTCCGGAATACGCTTCTTGTGTCACGTCGCCACCCTGTACAACCTCGATGATGTCCAGACCAAACTGTTTTGCAAACTCCCAGTCACGAGCGTCATGTCCCGGAACGGCCATGATCGCCCCTGTCCCGTATCCAGCCAGAACATAATCGGCGATCCAGATTGGCACCTTCGCTCCATTTACCGGATTGATTGCATAAGTTCCTGTGAACACACCCGTTTTGTCTTTAGCCAAATCGGTACGTTCCAGATCGCTTTTGCGAGCAGCCTGTTCCTGATATGACTTGATTGCTTCACGCTGTTCAGCAGTTGTAATGACTTCCACCAGCTCATGCTCAGGTGCCAATACAGCATAACTTGCGCCAAACAAAGTATCTGCACGTGTCGTAAACACTTTGATGACTTCTTCATGACCCTCAATGGCAAAAGTAACTTCCGCCCCGGTCGATTTGCCGATCCAGTTGCGCTGCATATCCTTGATACTTTCCGACCAGTCCAGCTCTTCCAGGTCTTCCAGCAAACGCTCTGCATATTCCGTAATTCTCAATACCCATTGGCGCATCGGTTTACGAACGACCGGATGTCCACCACGCTCACTCTTGCCATCGATAACTTCTTCGTTCGCCAGTACTGTACCCAAAGCTTCGCACCAGTTCACAGGCACTTCATCTACATAAGCCAGGCCTTTATTGTACAACTGGATGAAGATCCATTGCGTCCATTTGTAATAGTCAGGGTCTGTTGTACTGATCTCACGATCCCAGTCATATGAGAAACCCAGTGATTTGATCTGGCGACGGAAATTGTCAATATTGCGGAATGTAATATCCCGTGGATGCTCACCAGTATCCAATGCATGCTGCTCAGCAGGCAGGCCGAAAGCGTCCCAACCCATTGGATGCAATACATTGAAGCCGCGCATACGTTTGAAACGGGATACGATATCCGTTGCCGTGTATCCTTCCGGGTGACCTACGTGCAGGCCTGAGCCGGATGGATATGGAAACATATCCAAGGCATAGAACTTCGGTTTAGCCGGGTCCTCACCCGTTTTAAACGTTTTGTTGTCATCCCAGTATTGCTGCCAACTTTTCTCCATGTCTTGTGGCTTATAGCCGTGTTTCGGCTGTTGATTCTCACTCATCTATTGTTCCTCCTCTGGTTATTCGCTTTTATTGCAACAAAAAAACCTCAGCATCCCGTAGCGTTTGCAGCGCTAGGGACGAGAGGTTGAATTCCCGTGGTACCACCCTAGTTAGCGGACGATCGTGCTTCGTCATCCACTCCCTTTGGACCTGTAACGGCGGTTAACCGATGCGGATTTCCATTCCTGAACCGGAGTGTTAATGAGTCGGTTGCAAGATGGTGTAATCACCGCATTTCTCCAAGGCGAGTTCGTGAAATACTGTCAACCGACTTGCACCAACCGCCGGCTCTCTGTCATGTACAGGACTCACTACTGATCCTTATCATCGAAATATGTATACGATATGATCGGAAACATTATATAAAAAAACAGCATTAAAGTCAATATTACACTGTCTGTTGAGTATAAGCAATGCCATGCATCAGTATACACATTAAGACGACTGGAATCGCTTGATTCCTTCTTCTAGGTTATCAATCGACCACTGAATATGTTCCTTGTTATCGTATTGACGATATGGACACTCGATTCTCAGCGCCAGATCAAAGTACAGATCATATAAACTTCTTCTTTTTCGTTCACTGTCTGTTGTAACTGCTCTACCATAGCCTTTGAGGAATCCCGGTGTATTATTAAAATGACTGAAGTAGTGCTCCATCAGAGGATCTGCCCAAAGGGAACGTTCGAAATCGATAATGGCCGTGATCTGCCCCGCCTCCACCAATACATTCCCATCCCACAAATCCCAATGCACAAGCACAGGCTCTTTGACATCATCCAGCACATCCGATTTTTCTTGAATCAAACGCTCCAGTTCCTCATAACGAATCGAAAATTCCACACCCGCTGCTCTGCTATCTCCCAGCATATCATCCATTAGGCAAAGGAAAGCTTCTCTCCACGTCGTATAATGCGGTTTCTTTGAGGAAAAGTAACCAAACTTCTCTCCTTTAATTTCATTGATTCGACGATTGTGGGCACCCAGCTGCTGCTCTATGGATTCCTGCTCTTCTGCACTGTACTGATCTTTGACTTTGTTATACGGCGTTCCTGGCATGTATTCCATAATAAAATATTCTGCCGGAACCAGGGTGAGCGATGGATCGTAGGCCAATACCCGGGGAACGGGTACATCCTGAAGTTCTGCCACAAGTCGTAGTGCCTCAACCTCAGCAACCATAACTTGCTGTTCACAGCGCATCAGCTTAACGCCATTAGAAGGAGCTATTTTGAGTACAACCTTCTGTCCGTCTTTCTTGGTGATAAAGTAAGCGTGGTTTGCCCAGCCGTCGATCATCTCTTTGTATTCTTGGATACCTGTGTTAAAGTGCTGCTGCACAATTCTGTCTAATTGTTCGGAAGTCAGCCTTGTTTTGTATGTACTTTCCATTCTACACCCCACCCGGAATTAAATTTTCAGGATTCTACTAATTAGAAAACGTTTTCCATCCAACTATTATGGCTTCCTTTAACCCTACTGGCAATAACTTTTATTACATATAAAAAAACATTCTTATAGACAAAGAACTGCCCTTATACATCATAAGGACAGTTCTTTATCATACTCCTATTTCACGGCTACATAGAATAGACGCTGTGCGCCTTCTCCCGCCTCTTTCCACTCAAAATCAGCATATACACGTACATCTCTGAAGCCGGCCTTCGTGAGCTCCAGCTTCATCCAGTCCGGATCATACGCGCGCTGAACATGAACCTCTTCAAACCGTTGGTACATATCCTTGCCGCTCTCAGCCACACGTGAAAATATACTTAGATGATGCTCAATCTCACACCGATCTTGATCCATATCACAGGTCCAAATATACGATACGGAGCGTTCGTCCAACACAAATGGTTGCTCTTCTTCGTATCGAATAAGGGTATTCGGATGATGTACATCGAACAGGAATGTGCCCTCCGGCTTTAGCATCTCGTAAGTACGCTGAAAGGTACGAACGACATCCTCTTTTTCAAGCAGATAATTCACGCAATCACAGAACGATATCACCGAGTCCACAGGCTCCGGAACTCTCCAGTCCCGCATATCCTGCTGCACCCAGCGGACACTGCCTTCCCGATATAAGCGGTGGCCTTGAGGTGTGGCCTCCATTTTACTTCGCGCAACAGACAACATGTCCGCCGACAGGTCAATACCTGTAACTTCAAAGCCGGAGTTCACCAGTGGGATCGTAATTGAGCCGGTCCCACAGCCCAGTTCAGCCACACTTTTCGGCATGCCATGCCGTTCCCAAGCCGTTCTCGCAAACCTTATCCAGTCCGGATAAGGCATATCCTCCATTAATTCATCGTACACATAGGCAAATTTCCGGTAAGACATGTCAGGCACCGCACTTTCAATTTCATTTTCAAATCTCATTTGAACAAAAGAAAAAGCAGGGGCGTCCGGAGTTCACCCAGCCTTGCCCTGCCTTTACTTGTGGATTCAAGCGCATACTTGATCCATGATACCTGTTTATCTACTTGTCCTCGTTCTGATCCTGAGGTACAGACTCTGTCAGATAGGTCCAGTTTTCCTTTTGAGTTACCAGACCGTCCTTCATCAGTTTGCCCAAGGCCCGTTTGAAAGCGGATTTACTAATACCAAAGCGCTGCTTGATGATGTCCGGCGGGGTTGCATCCGAATACGGCATGCCGCCCGTAGGGCGTTCTTTCATGAAAGCTAGCAGCTTGTCTGCATCTTCATTGCGACCAACTTCTTTGAGAGGAGACATCGCCAGATTGACACGTCCATCTTCACGGACCATAGTTACCCGGCAGTTTACCTTTTCACCCAGACGCAGCATCCGGTTACGCTCCGAGGAATGGATCATGCCAATGGCTCCAAATCCCAGCACTCCACCTTCAACAAGTACAAACGTACCCATCTGAAGTGTCTTGTACACCGTAGCTTCAACCCATTGATTAACCCATGAGGTTGGCGCATGGAAAGACAATGGTGCAAGCTCACGTTCTCCGGCCAATTTCGCACGCAAACGTCCCTGCTTGTCATGTTCCATAATAACAAAGACTTCATCGCCCACCTGGGGACGCAGCTCTTCCAATTCAGACAGCTCACGAATCGGGAGCAGCAATTGCCGCCCAAGCCCCATCTCGAGGAAACAGCCGAGGCGTGGGTGAATATCAGCCACAACCAGACGTGCCATTTCACCAAGAGTGAGATATGGTTTTTTCATGGTTGCCGCAAGGCGATCTTCCGTATCAAAGAACAGAAAGACCTCCAGCGTTTCTCCAATTTTCACGTCCCGTGTGAGCTCCGTATAGTGAAGCAGTACATCTTCCGATCCTGTCGTCAAAAAGTAGCCAAATGGAGACACTTCACGTGAAACCGGCAAGTTGACGACTGTTCCTGCGATCAAACTCATACCGTTTCCACCACTTTGGCATCAGACCACAGTCGTTCAATGTTGTAATACTCACGCTCGTCGCGGTGGAAGATATGAACAACCACATCACCCATATCCATCAATACCCAACGTGCCGAATCCATACCTTCGATGCCTTTGATATTCACGCCGGCAGCATGCGCCTGTTTACGAATCTCTGTTGCAATCGCCTGTACCTGAGTATCGGAATTCCCGTGACAGATAACAAAATAGTCCGCTACCAGCGAGATACCAATCAGATCCAGTGCTACAATGTTGGATGCTTTTTTATCGTCAGCGGCCGCAACCGCCATATTCATAAGTTCTTTCGATGATACTGTCATGAACCAACCTCCATAATCTAATCTATAAATGTGCAATCAAGTCATTCCGCGACAACATGGTCAAAGGGTAAATGACACGGCGCTGCGAGATCAACAAGCTGATCGTTGAGTCAAAACCGGCAATTAGACCTTCTTCCAGACTGAGCTCAGCCTGTTCGCGAATATGATTTACTCCCGGGAAATCTCTTCCCGGTTCAATATAATCCGCAAGACATACCACTTTATCCAGCAGGCTCATGCCTACTCGACCCGAGGTATGCCAACGAATAGCATTAATAATTTCGGCATCATCGATGCCGTAGTCACGATCAGCAACAAAAGCACCCACTTCGGAATGCCAGAGTTGCTTGTCATGCTGCAAAAGTTCTTCGTTCAAACCATTATCACGGATGACCGCTTCCATCTCAGATACGGGCCAATACTTGGCCACATCATGCAAGATTGCTGCCAAATCCGCTTTTACAGGATCAGCACCATATTTTTCAGCCAATAACACTGCCGACTCCATGACACCCAGCGTATGCTTCCAACGCTTCTCTGGCATTTGACCGGAAACTGCGCGGATCAGTTCGTCACGGCTTAGTTCCATATAAACCGCTCCTTACAATGTATTGGTGCACCTCATCAGGAATCATGAAACGTACCGAATGACCTTTGGCAAGACGTCTGCGTACGGCTGTCGATGATATGTCCACTAGGGGCATCTCAGCCAACAATACCCGATCCTGCAACGCGTCCGGCAGGTCATCCAGATGTAACTGGAATCCCGGTCTTCCCACACCGATGAAGGTTAAACGTTCGGCGAGCTCTTCGATCTGCTCCCATTTGGGAAGATAGTTCACCATATCCGCTCCAACAATGAAGTAAAATTCATGCTGCGGATAGCGGCGCCAAAGCTCCTTCATGGTATCAATGGTATAGGACACACCGCCAAGTTCCATCTCGATACCCAGCACCTCATATTGCTGCACACCTTTCACAGCCGCTTCCGTCATATCGAGACGTTGCTGTCCCGAAGCTCCGGCGCCGCGTTTGTGAGGTGGAACATGGGAAGGCATGAACCAGATCTCATCCAGTGCATGCGAATCCCTTGCCGCTTCAGCTGCCAGGAGGTGTCCCATGTGGATCGGATCAAACGTACCACCCATGATACCGATCTTCACCCGCGTCACACTCCCTTATCTAGGTAGTTCGATTTGTTTGTTATCGCGCGATTCTTTGTACAGGATGATTGTGTTACCGATGACTTGTACAAGCTCACTACCCGTTTCACGGGCAACTTCTTCGGCCATCTCTTTTCTGTCCTCGTCATTGTTGTTGAGCACTTGCACTTTCATCAATTCGCGCTTCTCAATCGCATCTTCGATGTGACGGAACAGGTGCTCATTCGTTCCCCCTTTGCCGATTTGAAATACAGGGGTCAGATGATGTGCCTGTGAACGCAAAAAGCGCTTTTGTTTACCGTTTAACATGAATACTCCATACTCCTTATGGTGAGCAAGCCTCAGCAACAGCACAATGACTGTCGGGGCCTGACCGTTCAATTATATTTTTACAATATTAAAAACTGTCTAACACAGCTCGCCGCATCGTCTCCACGGGCGCCGGGATGCCGAGCCAGTGCTCGAATGCTACCGCACCCTGGTATATAAACATACCAAGACCACCATGCACAGTACATCCACGCTGCCTTGACTCGCGAAGCAGGCGTGTTTCCAGCGGATTGTAGATAAGGTCGCTTACTGCTGCGCCTGCTCGAATGAGTGCAGGGTCAACAGGCACGTCATCTACATGCGGATGCATGCCTGCGGCTGTCGTGTTAATCACGATATCTGCCGAAGCCAGTACCGCAGCAGCCTCTTCCATTCCACTACCCGTGATGTCGCCCAGTCCATGAGCCCGCAAATCGGAAGCAAGGGCTACGGCTCTGTCGGCAGTACGGTTAAGAATACTAATCTGTTCAGGCTTTTCCAAAGCAAGGGCGTATATCACACCTCTCGCTGCTCCGCCAGCCCCCAGTACAGCGATACGTTTGCCTGCGAGTTCAGGAACAGCTTCTTCCTTCAAGGAACGCACATAACCGATGCCATCCGTATTATACCCGGTCAGCTTGCCTTCTTCATTAACAATGGTGTTCACCGCGCCAATCAGGCGTGCACTTTCATCAATGACATCAAGATACTGCATGACCTGTTCTTTGTGCGGAATGGTTACATTCACACCACGATACCCCAGCGCCACAATGCCTCGAATGGCTGATTCCAGCTGCTCGGGACGAACATGCAGTGGCATATACATTCCATTCACTCCTGCAGCCTGCAGAGCCGCATTATGCATGGCAGGCGATTTGGAATGTGCAATAGGATCACCCATGACGCCAAGCAGGACAGGTAGTGAAGGATTTGTTTTTTTCTGTTCCGACATACTTCCGCCTCCGATCTGATGAAAATGCTACTGTGATTACATTAGATCAAGGATGGGCGGATCAATACACGAATACCTTTTGGAGCATGAACAGCTACAAGGGCCCCATTCTCACCGTTAACCTTAATCCAGCCCAGTCCGGAAATGAATACATCCGACTGACTACCACGTTTGATTCGGAACTCATGTCTGGTCCATTCAGGCATATCTGCTGCATCTTCACGCGTTGGTGGAGACAGCAACTCACCCAGATGGTCACGATACAAGTCGTCTGCACGTTCCAACTTCGTCCGGTGAATATCAAGCGCAGTGCTGATAAAACATGTGAAGGACTGACGATCTCCTTCTACAAAGTCAAAACGAGCCATACCGCCAAAGAACAGCGTCTGACCAGAATTCAATTGGTAAACGGCCGGTTTAAGCGGTTTTTCCGGCATAATGGCAGCCAGATCCTTACGGGATACAATCTCACTGAAACGCCAAGGGTATACAATTCCCGGTGTATCAATAATAGCTTTTCCATCGTCCAGTGGAATATTAACCATATCCAGCGTTGTCCCCGGATAGCGGGATGTTGTGAGTTCCTGCTCGAGATCACTGTAGTCACGAATCAGACGGTTAATCAGTGTGGATTTACCCACATTGGTACCACCAACCACGTATACGTCACGATCTCCGCGATACGTCCCAACAAGCTCAAGCAGTCGGTCGAAGCCCTGATTTTGCTTCGCACTGCACAGAACGACATCTACCGTACGCAAACCTTGTTCTTTGGCCTGTTTCTGCACCCAATTGCGGACCTTGTTCCAGTTGGTTACTTTTGGTAGCAAGTCCGTTTTGTTTACGGCAAGCAATACCGGATTGTTGCCTACAAAACGCTGCAAACCAGAGATGATACTGCCATCAAAGTCAAACAAATCAACGATATGGATGACAAGTGCATCCTTATCCCCGATTTTGCTCAGCAGGGCCAGGAACTCGTCCTGATCCACTGTAACGGATGATGACTCATTGTAATTTTTGATACGGAAACAACGCTGGCAAATGACGGGTTCACGATCCAACGCTTTTTCGGGGATAAATCCTGGTAATTCCGGGTTTTCCGTTTGCAGATGCACTCCGCATCCGCTGCACCTTACGGCAATATTGCCGTTATGCGGTTCTGTCATTTCTTCTTTTCCTCCTCAAGCCATAAGCCTTTCTTGCGCAAACTCGTTAGAGCAATCCGTTCCACGCGCCGATTGAAGCGGGTCATGAAGCCTTCATCTCCGATGGAGATTGGCAACACCAGAACCGTATAAAGTCCCAGTCGATTACCTCCAAAGACATCTGTAAGCATCTGATCGCCTACGACAATCGTTTTTTCAGGAGTTAACTCCATCATTTTCATTGCTCTACGAAACGGAACATTCGATGGTTTGCGTGCACTATGCACAAACTGGATATCCAGTGGCGTCGCAAACAGGGATACACGATTCAAATTGTTATTGGACACAATCATGAGCTGGAAACCAGCCTCTTTGACACGTGCGAACCACTCGATCAGTTCGGGCGTGGCGTCAGGAGCTTTGGCCCCAACGAGTGTATTGTCCAGATCAGTTATAATTCCACGGTAGCCTTGAGCGTATAGCTCTTCCAGATTAATGTCAAAAACCGTGTCTACACGCAGCTTGGGCATTAACATTTCAAACAAAGAAGTCACCTCAGTTTCATACGACACACTATATCACAAATCCGTCTTTCCTGAAAATGCATACAGCGCCTGATGGCATAGGAAAAAAGGAAAAACGGGACGGGCGACATTACGCCCGTTCCGCTTTAAGTTCCTTACGCAACTTCGAAGCGGTCTGATAGACGGCCTTCCAGTCGTCCGCAGTTACAGAAGCTGGACTATAGCGAGTCTGTTCAAACTTCGCTAGAAGTTCATGCAATGTCGCTGCTGCAGCTGGTTTCGCTTGGCTCCAGCGAGTTACCGATTCACGAAGTGTCTCGTCGCCGCTCCGAGTTAACCCTTTGCGCTTCACATATCGAATCCAGCGTTCGGTCTCTGCCACTACCTTTTGTTCAGGCGTTAGCGGTCCACCTGTCCGCAGACGAAGCACGAAGAATCGAAGCGAGAGGCGATTTCGCCAGAACATATAAGCCACCCACAATACGATGATGGCTCCCGCAGCCCAGATTACAAAAGTCGGGATGCTGGATGAAGCCTGTTCAGGCGCAGGAGTCTGTTCTTCCTCTTTTACCGGTTCCTCTTCAGGTTGTTCTTCAGGCTCATCTACAGGCTGTACATCTGGTTGTTCCGTGAGCAGCGGCATGTCAAAGCCCGGCGTCGCTTCAACCGGAATCCAGCCATACTCGCCAAAATAAACTTCAGCCCAAGAATGCGCATCTGCATTCGTTACAGTGTAAGTCGTCTCGATCTCGGCCCCAGGTTGGCGAGGGGCCTGCATATCTGAATTCAGCGACAGCTGTCCAGGTGCGTATCCTTTCACCCAACGAGCAGGAATCCCTTCAGAGCGCGCCATCATAACCAGCGCAGTCGAGAAGTAATCACAATACCCTTCACGAATGTCAAATAAAAATCCTTCCACAAAGTCACTGCTTACTTTTCGGGATAAATCCGGATTGTTTGTGTAATCAAAATTTTGTTGTAAATAGTTTTGCAGTAATGCCACTTTTTCATACGGCGTATTTGCTGATGCTGTAATTTCAGCGGCCAGATCCGTCACCCGATCAGGGAATCTGGATGGCAGCTGCAGGTACATATCATCTGCCGGGTTGTTCGTATACAGATCATCAAAAGTTTTGGTACGAAGTTCATCTTCCACAATAACTGGCGCTTCGGATACAATCGTATACGTCTTCGGATATTGCGGTTGCTGACGGTCTGTTACGACATGAAGTTCTGCCTGCTCCGGATTCCATAACATCCGGTCCGAATTCGCTTCACCATTGACAGATGTGACTTCCGAGATGGAATAGGCTCCAAAGAGGATCGGATACACGTTATCATTCAACATCGTCACTTTCTGAGTGACTTGCTTGGTGGTTACATTTCCGGGTTCATCATTCTCCAGAGCTTGTCCCGCTTCAACATCCTCTGTCGCACCTCGTCCGCGATCATCCCAACCTGTTCCCGTATACTCTGCCCGCGTTTCACCACGCCAGTAACTGCGCTCATTGGTAGTGACGGACATGACAGGTGTATAGTCGAAGTTAAATCCTCCGCCAAGCTGGCTGTCTTCCCTGCTGTATCCTGACTCGGTAGCTGTCGGAATGTCCAGTGTTCCGTTGCCTGTCTGACTCCCCGAACTTCCGGTGTAGTTACGCCACGCGGTATAAGGATCAGTAAGGGTAGGAGGAACTTCCGGCATATTCACACTGGCTACGATAATCAGAGAGAATATGATTGCAATGTTCGCCAGAATTTTATAAGGATGTCGGATAATTCGCTTCCACCCTTGTGGATATTGCAGTTGGAAATTACGGAAGTGCTGACATACCAGCCATCCCATTCCTGCAAACATAACCCAGGCGATTTCAATCCAGAGTGGAAACTGGGTAAAAGAGTCCAGAATTCCCATCGAGATAATGTTAATGCCCAGAAAAACGAGAATTCGGCGCGTTGTAGTCACCAGACGTAGGGCAGCTTCAAGCATCACCCACGCGCACAGGGAGAACCAGATGTAAGGTGTCAGGTGCAGCACAAATTGCTCTGTACGCTCCATTAACGTGCCGTAAGGAATATAAACCGTGTAATCAATTAATGTCTTATGCAAAATATATACAAGGACAATCGCCTTGATTATGGTTCGAATCATTATTTTGAAAGGCAGAATAACTTCCAGAATACTGACCGCAGCGAGCGTCCACAGTACCAATGAAGTGGTCTCGGTATACCAGGATTCCTGTGTAAATGATATCCACTGCATGCCAATCAGGAAAATCCAGAGCAACGAAGCTGCATGATACCAGGATCTTCTCCCCAATGTCAGCTCTTGGCCTTTAGTACTCATACACTACCTCCCCCCATAACCGTTGGAAGCTCCTGCAAATGGGAAACGGTAAAGGATCTTGTGCCTCTTCCACGAAGCATCGCATTCCACTCGGAACTCCGGCGGGAATCAGTAGGTTCAATCAGAATATGACAAGGAGTCATCCCCCGTGTGTCAGCCCATCTGAGCAGTTCGAGAACTTTTTCATCTTTCTGGGGAGATATCACTACAAAATACGCGCCTTGAGGAAACTGACGTGACATCTTCTCGACACCTGGCAGCAGCCGATTCTCCTGGCCGTTATATTGGATATCTACCAGATGATGAATCATCTTCTGCCGTTCCATCGGACTTTCGCTGGGAGCAAAAAATGATGTCTTCTCCGACAGTGTCAGCAGCCCCATACCCATTCGTTCTCTTGTACCATATTCCAGCAGCGAAGCAGCCGTGGACACAGCCAGTTCAAAGGCCTCACCATGTTCATAGCTGCCTGACAGCGCATCCAGCACCAGAATCGTTTTCGGTACTGACTCATGTTCAAATTCCTTGGACTTCCACGTTCCCGTCTTAGCCGTTGCATTCCAGTGAATGCGGGAAAGGCGATCCCCATAAACGTAGTCACGCACGCCGTTAATCTGGGTCGTTTCCCTGCGTGAGCGAGTCAAGGCTGTCTGTGGACCAGATAACCGTGATTTGCGGTCATATAGCTGCCAGTACGGTATAAATACCGTCCGCGGCAGCACCCGGAATTCGCCTTTAGCTTTGAACGTTCCCCGATGCTCGATCAGACCAAAGATATCCTCGCTGGCACATTCCGTTTCGGAAAAGACATACTTTCCTCGCTCCAGCGGTGGGGTCTGAAATGACAATTCACCATACCCTCGCATGCTGGGAATGAGGCTTTCTTTGAAAGACCAAGATTCGCCGTTATGCCGATGCAACATTTCGCGCACAACCACATATGGAAGGGGTAAAAATCCCGGGATGTTCAGACTTAACTTTACCTGTACCTGATCACCCGCATGCAGCAGCTCTTCATGATCCTGACCAGAAGAGAGCTTGCGCACGCCATGAGTACGCCGTACACCGCTAAAACCAGCAATTGCAAGGTAAATACACAGTAGAGTCACCATCGACAGCAACATCAGGGAGGTCTTCCCTCCCTGGAATAAAACATAAGCCAAACAGCACATCCACACCGCCGCGATGCTCCATACGCGGGGGTGGCGTATTCCCCTTCTGAATGTACTCAAAAGCGGCTTCATCAATTATTGCCCCATGGAGACGGGCACTCGAACCTGCTGAAGTACGGAAGTTAATACAGCCTCAGAGCTCATGCTGTCCAGTCTCGATTCGGGACGCAGCACAATCCGATGGGAGATGACGTAAGGTGCCATCGTTTTCACGTCATCCGGAAGCACGTAGTCACGTTCTTGCAAAAAGGCAAATGCCTTCACCGCCATCATAAATGAAATGGCCGCCCGCGGGCTTGCGCCCAGCAATACGGATGGGTGGGAGCGAGTTTTGCGAACGACATCAAGCAGATAATCCATGACCGGATCACCGATGAATACTTCCTTGATCTCCTGTTGAATGGCTGATATCTGATCCATATGGGTTACGGATTCAAGCCGATCAACAGGCTGACCCGACTGATGCTGCTTCAGCAGCGTTTTCTCGATATCCTTGTCGGGATAACCCAGACTTATTTTCAACATAAACCGGTCCAGCTGTGCTTCCGGCAATGTGTATGTTCCTTCGAAATCAATTGGATTCTGGGTTGCACAGAGCATAAATGGATGAGGCAAATCATACGTATCGCCATCTACCGTCACACTGCGCTCTTCCATGACTTCCAGCAATGCGGACTGCGTTTTCGTAGTTGCCCGGTTAATTTCGTCTGCCAGCAAAATATTGGTCATGACCGGACCCGGACGGAAGTAAAAACGCTCATCACGTGGATGGAAAACGGATACGCCCGTGATGTCACTTGGTAAAATATCAGGATTACATTGAATGCGGCGGTACTCTCCGCGCATGGATTTCGATAACGCTTTAACCAACTGCGTCTTGCCTGTTCCTGGTACGTCTTCAATCAGAACGTGTCCGCCTGCAAGCAAAGCTGTGAGCAAAAGTTGAATTTCAAAGGATTTCCCCATTATGCATGATTCCAGATTAGAACGAACTGCTGATATGATTTGGATCGACTCTTTGCGCACAGGCATGTGGTCTAACCTCCTAAAAAAGCATATAGATTTCCTTTTATTGTACATGATCCAAGGGCGCGCGTACACTCGAAGGAACTCATAATTTGTTTCCAGGCGTCAGATTCACCGCAGTTATCGCATGATTACGACAAAAAGAGGCTCGGATAGAAGTTATCCGAAGCCTCTGCTGATTCCATATATAATGGCTAGCTCTGCCATGCTCTATTACCCTTTGGGCCGAACCACCAATGCCGCGAGAAAAGAAAAGATTATCGCTGAGGAAATACCCGCCGCGGTCAAATCGAATATCCCCGTAATGACACCGATCCATCCCTCTTTCTCCAGTTCCGTCAATGCCCCGTGCACGAGGGAGTTACCAAAACTGGTAATGGGGATGGAAGCGCCTGCCCCTGCAAATTTGACGAGTGGATCATACAGCCCAAACGCATCCGCAACCGCACCAGCGACAACAAGTGTACTCATCGTATGTGCTGGAGTCAGTTTGACACCATCCATTAGAAGTTGTCCCACGACACATATCAATCCGCCAACAATAAATGCCCATAAAAACTGCATCCTTTATCCCTCCTTTTCTATGGCTACGGCATGCGCAATACAAGGAATGCTCTCGCCCTGCTGATATGAAAGTGGAGACAACAATGCACCGGTAGCGACCACCAATACCTTATTGAGTTCACCCTTTTGCATCCGGTTCAAAATATGACCGTAAGTTACGGTCGCTGAACATCCGCAGCCGCTTCCTCCAGCTACAACTTGAGGCTGCTTTTCCAGGTTATATATCATCAGGCCACAATCATTGAAGACCGTTTGTTCCATTGGAACACCTTCTTTATGCAGAAGCTCTTTAACGATGGGCAGTCCAACCGAAGCAAGATCACCCGTAACGATCAGATCATAATAACCCGGTTCCAGACCTGTATCCCGGAAATGCGAAACAATGGTATCTGCTGCCGCTGGAGCCATCGCAGCTCCCATGTTAAAGGGATCTTTGATGCCCATATCCATAATTCGGCCAATTGTCGCTTTGGTAACTACCGGGCCTTCACCAGTACGTGAGACTACACCACAGCCAGAACCCGTGACCGTATACTGCGCATATGGCGGCTTCTGTGAACCGTACTCTGTCGGATAGCGAAATTGCTTTTCCACCGTACAGTTGTGACTCACCGTACCTGCCAGTACATAATCACCTGCACCCGAATCCACAATGAGTGAGGCTAAAGCCAACGTTTCCATAGAAGTTGAACAAGCACCAAATACCCCCAGATAAGGTACACCCAGCTTACGGGCCGAAAAGGAACTACTGATAATCTGGTTCATCAGATCCCCGCCAACAAAGAACTGCAGTTCTTCCTTCGTGATATTCGCATTGATTAATGCCATTTGAGAAGCCTGTTCGAGAAGCTTGCGCTCTGCCTTTTCCCAAGTCTTCTCCCCAATCTCCAAATTGTCATATACATAATCGAAATCAGATACTAAAGGCCCTTGGCCTTCATCTGGCCCAACAACTGCCGATTTGCCAATAATCCGTGGACGGTTCTCAAATTGCCAGGTTTGTTGGCCCAAGCGTTTCATAAATGTCCACCTCCAAAACCGAGAATGGCGTATACGATTCCCACGATAAAGGCAGCAACAACACCAAACACAATGACCGAGCCTGCAAGTTTAAACATGTTGGCACCAACTCCAAGCACCAGTCCCTCGGCACGATGCTCCAGTGCTGCAGAGCACATCGAGTTGGCAAATCCCGTGACAGGTACAGCCGTCCCTGCACCCGCCCATTGCGCCATTTTATCGTAGACACCGAGACAGGTCAGGATAACTGAAATGAGGATCATGACCGCAACGGTTGGACTTGCAGCTTCCTTTGATGTCATGTCAAACCCCGCCATAAACGCTTCCTGGATAGCCTGTCCAATGACGCAAATCAATCCGCCAACGAGGAATGCCTTAATACAGTTCGCCCAGATTGGACGGGCAGGCTCATGTTTTTTGGCGACTTTTTTATATTCCTGTTCACTGATGGACAGGGATGATGATGATTTTTTACTACTACCCTTAGTTTGAGCTGGCAAGATACAGAACCTCCCTTGTAATGAAAATGAGTCAACAGATGTGACTGCATGTACTGTGTGTAATCCTGTATTCATTGTTTGTTAAGGTTGGGAAAGTTATGTATCCGGCGAAAGACAGCATTTGTTTCCAGCACGATGAAGCAGCTGAATCAGATGAGTCGCTCAGCACCGGATCAGAGGTCTGGAGAAATTTATAAATAAAGCAGAATGATTACGAGCAAAATAAAGAGGACGATACAAAGCATGGTTTCATTGCCTTCATCGGGTGGCTCCATCTATTGTCCCAGCTCCTTCCTGTTGTCAGGCAAGTGAAATTATTAGCATATTAAATACCCTCATGGAAAAAGGTTAAGCAAAATGGTTCCTCACTCTATGCTTATTCAATGTTGCTGCTTGTCGACTGTGTTTGGTGCGGATTTCATGACCCGATGAATCATCAAACGAGCAAGTATTTATGCCTGAGATACGTGACATAACCATGGACAATTACTTGCGCAAGGTTCATACTGTAGTGTGACCAGTGGTTAAATAAACGTTCTTCTCTTTTGAAGGACAACAGTCCGGCAGCCGTTCTGCTGAGACCTGATCTACATACAAGCAGAGGAGTTGTCGACACATGAATCAAAAAACGTTGGAAATGTTTCGGACATTAACGGAATTCCCTTCCGTTTCAGGATTTGAACGCGAGCTTCGCGGATGGATGAAAGAACAAATGTCTCCTTATACGGATGAATTTGTCCAGGATCGCCTGGGTAGCCTTTTTGGTGTATTGCGAGGAGAAGCGTCTGGACCCAAAGTCATGGTTGCAGGTCACTTCGACGAAGTTGGCTTCATGACCACAGGCATTACGGAAACAGGCATGATCAAATTCCGCCCCCTCGGTGGATGGTGGAGTCAGGCTGTATTGTCCCAACGTCTGGAACTCATCACTCCGGATCGCCGGATTACAGGGGTTGTCGGTTCGACACCTACTCATCTTCTCGATGAATCCCAGCGCAATAAACCGGTAGATCTTAACCATATGTACTTGGATATCGGTGCTGATAACCGTGCAGAAGCAGAGTCTTGGGGCATTCACCCAGGCATGCAGATTGTGCCGATCTGTGAGTTCACACCGATGGCTAATCCGAAGAAAATTATGGCAAAAGCATGGGATAACCGTTACGGTGTAGGCCTTGCACTTGAGCTGATTGAAGCATTGCATAAAGAAAAATTACCAAACACTCTCTATTGCGGTGCAACAGTCCAAGAAGAATTGGGGCTACGCGGTGCACGCACGGCTGCCAATCTGATTGAGCCGGATATTTTCTTCGCACTGGACTGCAGTGCCGCGAATGATATGACAGGAGACAAACAATCATTTGGACATATTGGACAAGGTGCTTTACTGCGTATCTTCGATCCAGGCATGTTCACCCATCGCGGTATTGTTGAATATGTTCAGGACACAGCATCATCCAATCAAATTAAAATGCAATATTTCATCTCTCCTGGCGGTACGGATGCCGGAGCGGTACATTTGAGCGGTATCGGTGTGCCTTCCACGGTAATTGGCATCTGCGCCCGCTACATTCATACTTCTTCTTCCATTATTCATACGGATGACTATGATGCAGCAAAAGAATTGCTCGTGAAACTGGTGAAGGGTCTGGATCAGACAACACTAAACACAATTATCGGAAACGCGTAAGGATCGATTCAGGGGAGGATCTTGAATTACATAAGCTTCATGGCTTCCCTCTTTTAGATTAAAACCTCAAGAGATGTTCTGCTTCAGCAGGACGTCTCTTTTTTTTGCTGCAACTAGTTTAATAGCTAGAACATATATAGAAAAGATTCATACGATATAACAACGGTAGAAGAACTAAACATCAAGTAGCGGGGGACCTATTATGGCAATGAGAAGGAATGGAAAATCAAATAAAGGTTCCACCAAAACAAATGCTGCCAACACCCTTCTCAATGGCAACCTTAAAGGAAAGAACCTGGAAATTATCGTCGCAGCCTTGCTGGTGAGCGGGAAATTAAGAGTGGATGCTGTTACGTTGTTTCGAGAGGCCACATTGGTTGTTGAATTGGTTGGACAGTATAAAACACTAAAAAGTATTACACCATCGAACACCGACAAACTCGTCCAATTTCTTGACGAAATGGGTGATGTGACTCTGGATGATGTCGTTCGGGCTTTTCAGAAAAGGATAAATTCCTAAGAGGAATGAGGTTGATATGATGTCTGACTTTGACGGAATTGGCTTCGCCGAACTGATAATTGTAGTTATCCTTGTAATGTTGTTTGTATTTGGTTCAACAGATATTGAAGGTTTGTCGAGTACACCCACAACCACATGATCTGACCATCTCCAAATTGAATACAGCCATGGATATGAACCAAAGAAATACCAGTCCTATTGCAGGACTGGTATTTTTGAGATATCACAGAAATAAAGGAGAGAATGCAATCCAGGCCACAATAAGAGCCAGCACAATGCACACATTTTCCACAACGGCCCCTTGCTTCGTGCCCGTACTCATGAGATTAATCCTTATACGCCACTTGAGTGGTGGCAATGGACGAATGCCGCGATTCGTCAACGAATCTGCCAATAGATGCATGACATAGGCTGTACCTCCGGCTACCCAGATCTCTGGCCCCTGCAAATGAGTTGTACTGTAGAGCAACCCAGTCCATACGGCGGTTCCATATAATGTGTGTGTCAATCCCCTGTGGGTTAAAGTGGTACAGAGCATTAACAGACTGCCAGCAATTAGATTCCATGGTGCGAATGCATGCCCATAAAATACAAGTCCCAATCCGATTGCAAACATCAACACTTTGCGCAGGGAACGCGACGGCAGGAATGATACCATCGCAATCAAAATGGCGAGCAGCAGATTCCATGGTTTCGCCTGAACATAGAAGTACACAAATACAGCGACAGGCAGCAGGATTGTCTGTAATAGCCTAATGAGGCTGTTCGGCAATGCTTTGGATACCAATAGCGAATTCGGCTCATCAATGTCTGGCAGCAGCGAACCGATCAGAGCCACGGTAACCGCCGGTGCAGTCAAAGGCATACCGGCCAACTGCAGAACAGAGAGGGATACAGTGGTCCCGATAATCAGGTGGGATCTTCCCATCATGGTGCAAAAACTTCCTTTCGAAGAAATAGGGAACATAAACCGTCCACTCCAGATTTTACAACGAAAACTATATAAGAACAATAGTTCGCATTTCTCATTTCAATTATAATCTTTCTCCATCGAATACTCCTGCGCACCTTTACTGTAGATATTCTGAATAAGCCTGTTTCATTATGAAGCTTCTATCATTATTAGTGAAATTAATCACATATAATGTCAACATTGAACGGTATGATTTAAATATAATCCACTAAAAATGCTGGTAACGTAAAGTATCCACTAAAGGAGGCATACAACCATGAACGGAAATAAAGAAAAACTGGTTATCATCGGTAATGGTATGGCAGGCATAAGTACAGTTGAACAAATTTTGAAATTGAGTTCCCGGTTCGACATTACCGTCTTTGGCACAGAGCCCTATCCCAATTACAATCGGATAATGCTGTCCTATGTGCTGGAAGGCAGCAAAACAATTGATGATATTGTGCTTAATGATCTGCATTGGTATGAAGATTACGGTATCACCCTCCATACGGGTACAACCATAACACGCATTGAGTCAGAAACACGTGAAGTCGTAACTGCGGAAGGCTTACGTTTCCCTTACGATAAAGTCATCATCGCAACCGGCTCCAGCTCTTTCATTCTTCCTGTACCGGGTCATGACAAACAAGGGGTCGTTGGGTTCAGGGATATAGCGGATTGTAACGTCATGCTGGAAGCAGCGAAACAATATAAAAAAGCGGCTGTCATTGGAGGAGGTCTTCTCGGCCTCGAAGCTGCCAAAGGCTTGGTCCAGCTCGGCATGGAAGTTACAGTCGTGCATCTGATGGAGGATCTGATGGAACGCCAGCTTGACCCTCAGGCATCTGCGATGTTAAAAACCGAACTTGAGCGACAGGGCATCCGGTTCAAGATGGGCGCACAAACCGCAGAGCTTCTCGGTGGAGAACGGGTAGAAGGTATTCGTTTTGCAGACGATTCCGTGCTGAACACTGATTTTGTTGTCATGGCAGTAGGCATCAAACCCAATACGGGTGTAGCCCGAGAAAGTGGCCTGGAAGTTAACCGAGGCATTGTAGTGGATGACTATATGCAGACGTCACTAAATAACGTGTATTCTGTCGGAGAATGCACCGAACATCGCGGTGTATGCTACGGCCTCGTTGCCCCACTGTTTGAACAGGGCATGATTCTGGCCAAACATATATGCGGTGTTGATACAGCTCCCTATGAAGGTTCTGTGGTATCCACGAAATTGAAAATTTCGGGCGTAGACGTCTTTTCGACCGGTGAATTTATCGACAGTCCCGAACATACGATCATTTCACATAAAGACGACTGGAAACGCACCTACAAAAAAATTCTGCTTCGGGATAATATCATGGTTGGCGCTGTACTCTTTGGTGATATTACGGATTCTGCCGAATTACAGAAATTGATTAAACAACAGGCTGAGATGACAGATGAACTGTATGCTTCACTGATGGGTACAGGCTGCGGTGGGCACAAAAAAGCCACATCCGTGGAAACCATGGCAGAAGACGAAATTGTCTGTGGATGTAACGGAGTAACCAAAGGAACCATTGTCGATGCCATTACGAATGAGGGATTGACCAGCGTAGACGAAATCAAAGCCTGTACGGGTGCAACCCGCTCTTGTGGCGGCTGTAAACCGGTTGTTGAACAGATTTTGCAATATGTGCTTGGAGACAACTTTACAGCGGGTGCCAAACAGGGAATCTGCGCTTGCACCTCCCTCAGCCGGGATGAGATCGTAGCGGAGATTAGACAAAAAGGATTGCAAACGACCAAAGAGGTCATGCATGTTCTGGGTTGGAATCAACCCGAAGGGTGTTCCAAATGCCGCCCGGCCATTAACTATTACCTTGGCATGATTGCACCAGATACCCATGTGGATGAAAAGGAATCCCGTTTTGTCAACGAACGTATGAACGCCAATATTCAAAAAGATGGCACGTATACGGTGGTACCGCGCATGTATGGCGGCGTCACAACGCCGGAAGACTTGAAACGCATTGCCGACATTTCGGTCAAATACGATGTAAAAGCCGTCAAAGTGACTGGAGGTCAGCGGCTGGACCTGATTGGAGTCAAAAAAGAAGATCTGCCCAAAGTCTGGGCTGAATTGGATATGCCTTCAGGCTACGCATACGCCAAATCGCTGCGTACAGTCAAAACATGTGTCGGCTCACAATTTTGCCGCTTCGGCACGCAGGATTCCATGGCGATGGGTGCTCTGCTAGAACGCAAGTTCGAACGTCTCGATCTACCTGCCAAGTTCAAATATGCCGTAAACGGTTGCCCTCGTAACTGTGCAGAGTCGTGTACAAAAGATATCGGAATCGTGGGCAATGACGGCGGCTGGGAAATATTTATTGGAGGCAATGGCGGCATCAAGGCGAGACTGGCTGACTCCCTGTGCAAGGTGAAGACCGATCAAGAACTAGTTGAGCTTTGCGGAGCAATCATGCAGCATTATCGGGAGACAGCCAACTACCTGGAGCGAACATCCGAATGGGTGGAACGTATGGGTCTGGAGCAGATTCGAGCCGTTGTTGTCGATGACGTGAAAGAGCGTAAGGCGCTTATGGAACGAATTGAATTCGCTCTTGAGCAAGTGGAAGATCCTTGGAAAAAAGCACTGCGTAACGAGGAAGGCCAGAACAAACTTTTCCATGGCATAGAAGTTTCTGCTCGACCGTAGTCCTCTGTCTCTGCCATTATGATATATATTGACCCTGTAACGTGAAACTGATAATGAAGGAGATGTTCATATGACAACACAGCAATCTGCCATCTATTATCCTGCCGGAGAGATCGAAGAATTTCTGCTGCAGATAGGTAGAGTGGTTGAGATCAAAGACCATGAACTAGCTGTATTTCGCACCTCAGATGGCACCATCTTTGCTGCAGAAAATAGAAATCCTCATCCCAAGGGTGGACCGCTGGCGGAAGGGATTGTCTCCGGGTATTATCTGTACGATCCACTGTATGATTGGAAAATTGATCTAAACACAGGTCTTGTGCAGGCCCCCGATCAGGGACAAGTGCAGATGTATCCCGTGAAGGTCGAGAACGGGCAGGTCTGGGTCGCTTTATAGCAATATAAGATTTTCACTGTCAACGACAGATGCACCATAATGGGGGAAATCGTCATGTATACATCAAATGTTGAAGGAATTATTGAAGCAGCGGTTAAAAAACGAGATCAAATGAACAAAAGCCTGCCACGTTACATGGTTGCCGCTTTGATGGCTGGCGCATATGTAGGCCTTGGCATCATTCTGATATTCAGTATCGGTGCCCCACTGCTTGCTGCCCAGTCCCCACTGCAGATGATGCTGATGGGCATGTCTTTTGGACTTGCCCTCACACTCGTCATCTTTGCTGGATCGGAGCTGTTTACTGGTAACAATATGTTCTTTACAATGAGCACACTAGCTGGTCGGACTACTATTCGGGATACTCTCAAAAACTGGGGACTCGTCTTCCTTGGCAATCTGATCGGTGCCGTTCTGCTCAGTCTGCTTATTGTGGGCAGCGGTCTCTTCAAGACGGCGACACCGGAACATCTGCTTTTTGTCGTTTCTGCCAAAAAGATGGCTGCTCCCGTTAGTGAACTTTTCTTCCGTGGCATTCTCTGTAACTGGCTGGTCTGTCTGGCGATCTGGATGGCGGCCCGTTCAAAAGAAGATATTGCCAAACTCGTCCTCATCTGGTGGTGTCTGTACGCCTTTATTGCGAGTGGATATGAACACAGCGTCGCCAATATGACTTTGCTCTCCTTGTCCTGGTTGTTGCCAAACCACCCGGAGACAATTACTCTGGCAGGCTGGATGCATAACATGATTCCGGTCACGCTCGGTAATATTATCGGCGGTGCGCTGTTTGTAGGTATGGCGTACTGGTTTGTTTCGCCCGTGAGGAAGAAAGGCTAGCCCAATTCCCATCTTCTCAACAAAAGCCATCACGTTCTCTCATTCTACAATCGGGAGGACATGATGGTTTTTTGCTATTTAGCGATTCGACTTCTACTTTACCTTCGACTGTATCAGGGTTAATCTGTAGTTGACATAATCAAGTTATAATTAGTGCATACTTATAACTAAAAAGGATGATTGCACACATGGGAATTCATACGTACTTTAGATCACTCAACGATCTCGAACGCATTATTCGTACCCCGGGAAAATTCAAGTTCGAGGAACACAGCGTATCCGCCCACTCCTGGAAAGTCGTGCAGTATGCCAAAACACTCGCCGATATTGAGGAACAGCATGGGGTAGCCATCGATTGGAAGAAGCTTTATGAGATCACCAGCAGTCATGATTATGGCGAAATTTTCATCGGTGATATCAAAACGCCGGTTAAACATTATTCACTGGAGCTTCGTTCGATGCTACAGCAGGTAGAAGAAGGCATGGTTGAGCATTTTATTAACGAAAATATTCCTGAAGAGTTCCAGCCGATTTTCCGTAGACAGCTGCGTGAAGGCAAAGACAATTCTGTCGAAGGACTTATTCTGGAAGTGGCCGACAAAATGGATCAGGTGTACGAAGCGTTTGCTGAACTGCAGCGTGGCAATACAGAAAAGGAATTTATCGTGATGTACCGATATGCCCTAATCAAAATCAAAAATATTGATCTCCACTGTGTACAATATTTCCTCGAACATATTCTCCCTGACATCATTGAGGAAGGTAACCGCTCCCCATTTGATATCCGCCAAATCACGGAAGATGCTTTGTCACAATAACCAGCTCCAGTCATCGTGGTTCTTCAAGAGCCATGGACAGGGCTTTTTTTCGTTATTGTAACCTTTGGCGATACTCGCTGGGATACAGTCCCGTCTTGTTTTTGAAAATACGGCTAAAATAATGGGAATCACTATATCCCACCGCTTTACCTACTGTCTTGATATCCATATCTTCAAAGGCCGCGAGCATGCGCTTTGCTTCGTTGATTCGAAGCCCAGTCATGTATTTGAGCGGGGTTTCACCCGTCACCTTTTTGAAACACTTCCCCAGGTAATCCACACTTAGCTACTTCAAAATCTCTCATTGACATCACGTTTATTTGTAACTATTATAGTTACAACGGTAGTGATCATGCATGAAACAAATCAGCAGTCGCTTTTCCATTGCGGTTCATACGCTGTCCCTGGTCGCTGTTGTGCCCAATGAGTGCACGGGAGATTTTATCGCCAAAAGTGTGAATACCAATCCCGTCATTATTCGGCGCATTATGTCCAAGCTGAAACAGGCCGGCCTGATTGAGGTCAGACCCGGTGTTGGCGGTGCTTCTTTGTTAAAGGACCCCGCGGACATTACCCTTTTGGATATATATCGTGCACTTGAGGTTGTGGAGGATGGCGAGTTGTTTAACTTCCACAAGCATCCGAACCCAAATTGTCCGGTTGGCAGCATGATCGAACAAACCTTGCGTGCCGAACTTATTGAGGCTCAGCTAGCTATGGAGCAGCGTTTGAAACGTGTAACGATACAACAGATGATGGATCAGGTTCACGTCTCTGAATAAAAAAAGCTCATTACGAGCTTTTTTTAAACCTTTTGTTGTAATCACACCTGTTATAACACATACGATTACATCCATTCATGTAGATTGACATTTCACATTAGTGTCGACACAAAACATACTTTATAGGAGGAAAATACAATGAAATTTTTAGTTACTGGAGCAACAGGTCACTTGGGTTCACTGGTCGTAGAAGCACTGTTACAAACGGTATCTGCTTGGGATTTGGCTGTAAGTGTACGCAACCCGGAGAAAGCGGAAGCATTGCGCGCTCAAGGTGTTGACGTTCGTCACGGTGATTTCGATCAACCGGAAACGCTGGAAAAAGCATTTGCAGGCGTGGATCGGCTGCTGCTGATCTCCACAGACGGTGACAATGAAACCCGTATTCGCCAACATCAAGCTGCCGTGCACGCTGCCAAGAAAGCAGGCGTTGGATTCATCGCTTATACCAGCGTTGTGAATGCGGAGAAAAACACCCTTTCACTGGCTGAAGTACATCGTGCCACAGAACAGGCTATCCGCGAATCCGGCATTGCTTATTCCTTCCTGCGCAACAACTGGTACCTGGAAAATGAAGCAGGCAGCGTTCAAGCAGCTACCCAGGGCGCACCTTGGGTGCATGCAACTAACGCCAGCCAAGTCGGCTGGGCTACTCGCAGTGACTATGCGCATGCTGCCGCTGCAGTACTGACAGGTGAGGGACATGAGAATTCAGTATATGAGTTGTCTGGTAAACTTCGTACTCAAGCTGAGTTAGCAGCCATCGTTGGGGAAGTACTTGGACAGGACATCAACGTGCAAAACGTAGATGATGCTGCGTATGCGGACATCATGAAGGGTGCAGGTCTACCTGACTTTGTAGTCTCTATGCTCGTTGATATGCAAAGTGCCATCCGTGAAGGCGCGCTGGCTGTAGAGAGTGATACACTGGAGACATTACTTGGCCGTCCGGCTCAACCATTGAGTGAGGGTGTTAAAGCGATTTTGGGCAAGTAAGTTTAAGCAGAAGATAATAGAGTTCGAATCATAAAGGGACACACCAGCGAATGTTGGATGTGTCCCTTTTGGTGTAACAGCGATCTATAAAAAGATATAGCAGTTGAACGTACTCTTTATACTAAACTAGTTTAATTGTGACTTGAATTCGATTTAGATATCGGTAATCTCCATCAACGTTACATCGATCATTGCTCGATATATCGTACCGGAATGTGATCGGCCAGCCAAATATTTTCGTTGCCATGATAGAAAAGAATTCCGTCCTTGGCCGCTTGAGCGGCATTAATTTTCAATATTACCGGCTCGTCATCACGTCTTCGTCCCACCTGATTGGCGGTATCCATATCTGCAGATAGATGAACATACTGCCTCTGACGAGGCTGCAAACCTTGCTCCACAATGGAAGCAACCGACCGCAGTGGGGTGCCATGATAGAGTATCTCCGGTGGATCGGCAGGTGTTTTGGATATCTTTTGCGGAGTCGAATGACCATATAATGCCCGGATGCGGCCAGAACAGATTTCATGTCTCTTTTTCTCAGAAGCTTGAATCATCTGCTCCAGATCCGCTTCCGTGACGTCTTTCCACTGTGGACTTTCATGTAAAGCCACCAGCAATTGCGGAATCTCCACCCAGCCCTCTTCGTCCAGCTCCAGCTCATACTCCCAAGGGGCGTGACGCAAGGCGTACGAGAGCTCTTTACTTAACTTCATCAGATCCATTGCGATCATCTCCCAATTAAGTTAACAATTCAATAGACATATATTGTCTGTACCACTACATGAAAGGGTGATCGCTCTGCTTCTTCAGGTTCTCTCCGGTTTTACCGCCGCTAAAATCTCCTGAATGTTGCGGGCGAGTCCCTCATCATCTTCCTGATTAAACTGGCGGTGTCCATCGATGCCACGATGAATAATCGTGTTCATCACCGGATGAACTTCCCGATCGGAAGCCACCCGGATCAGATCATCGGCAAAATCTACAGCCTGCTGCTCACTATAGTTAAAAGGTTTAATCAGCATACGGATGCTCAGTGCATGAGCCTGTGGCTCCGCCAGCTGATCCCGATGAGTGATGCCATATACCGCGCCAAATCCAAAAGCAGCTATCACCTGACGCTCCAGTTCCGTTGTCTGTTCCAAAGGCGTACCGATCAGTTCACATATTTTGCCCACCATCTGCTCCAACTCTGAAGCCGCCGCAGCCAAAATCACGTCGTTAATATCGTCAGCGTTGATAAAATCAGTCATATTGTAATTCTCCATTTCTGAGCCATATTGGATCCATTCTCTCAGACTCTATGAGAACATTGTATCGGAGATAGGGTGTTCCTTTCAAATTCATCTACGGTTAGACAAACAATGATTCAACTTACTTGTATATGAGAAGCTCTATTTGTGCGTAGTACAACTTGGTAAATGATCATAAGCGTAACTATTAATCCCGGCGTGATTCATCGTTTTGCGGAGCTCCGAAACAAACTCCATAAAGTAAACTTCAGGACTGCGACTTCCTGCATAATATTGCAGGTCGTAATCCTAGTTTAACCTCGAATACACATCATGCAGTTCGTTAACCAGTACCTTTTTCATATCCTCTCTTGTAATTGCTGGGTCTATATTGCACTCGTTGACCAGGGTCTGTAGTGTCTCCTGCAGAGCCTGTTGATCGTATGACGGGTTAGACAACAGATGCTGCAAATCATACAAGTCTTTGAATCGGGGCCTCACTATCGTTTGATGCAGCTTCCAAGCGATTTGAATGGAGAGTGGCACGGTGTGAGGAACGACAAAAGCTTCTCCAACCATAGGTTGGTACGATAGAGCGATAGACTTCTCATTCAATTCGAGGTTAAAGGATATATCAAGATGCAGCTCATCCTCATCTTCATACTCATTTTCGCTCCTTGGTTCACTATCAATATAAAAGGCAAGCTCCGTGTTCACCGTTGGGAAATCATCCGCCATCGCGTAGTCTATTCTGCGCCAGAAGGCATTCTCACTAAAGCTTCGAAATACGATACCGTCATTCAGGTCCATCTCCGTCACCCGGATCATCCAGTCTGTAAATATTTCATTGGCTTGGTCCTCAGTCTCAATTCGACCTACATACAAAAAGTCGATGTCGTCTACGTAACGAATATTGGGATTCTCCAAATACTGTCTTGTTAGCAAACTTCCTTTTAATACAAATGGACTATTCACCAGAGAAGCGCGCTTCAATAGAGCTTCTAATACAACAATGAATCTCTCATCCTCATTCAAACTATGTAATTGTACATTTTTTCCAGACACCTGTTCTCCTCCTCTATTCATCTCATCGTACTCAACATTCGGTTAGATCCATCCACGATCCAGTTCTTCCCGGCTGTCGTAGATGCAGAGTTCATATTGCTGTTTTAACAGTTCGATCTTGTTCTGCTGTAAGATATTATGTATCTTCTCTACTCTTCTGTAGAATTTTTCAGAACTATTATATTCTCTGACCGTAACAAATCTAATTTTCCCATTCGCATTCAGCGAGTTCCTTGAAATATGCCCACCATCGCCTTCACATAGCTCCTTTAATCTTTCTACATCATCCACTTGTACTTTGCCATGCCATTCAAAATACGGGATGGAATGCGCAACCATTCGTTGATGAAAATACTTCTCTTCCTTCGCTGGAACCTCTACCTTTGTTCGTACAACTGTAAAGTCGTTATCTTGGAACCTTATGACCATCTGTTTAATGATGCTGTTCACTTCATCAAAATCAGTACTATGTATTAAGCCTGTAATCATCGGCTGATGGATGTATTCCCCCTGATCCAGCACGATCATAACCGGTTTAACTTGCTCCACCTGACACAGTTCAATAAAGCTTTCCTTCTCTTCAAACGTTAAATCATTCACTGTAATATGAAACTCAAATTCCATTCGCTCACTCCCTGTCATTTCTCTATGATGCTATATGTAATCGTTATTTGTCATCGAAGTTTCTGAATAACCTTCTAAATTATTCATCGGTTTCCTGTTTTATATTGTTCAGCTATTTTCATAATCTTAATTATATTAAGTCATCACAACATAGAACTTCGTGTATTCTTTATTAAAATGTTGGCACTCCGTAATATAGAATTTTTGGAGACAAAAACTAACTTGCCTTCTTGCATTTCTCCCGTATATTAGAAACGGCTTGCTTCGTTCCTCTCTTGTAGACTGCATGTTGCCGAAGGCATCATACGTATGCGCGTTTAGAATCTGGCCCTGTTGGCCCGTCAGGTGGGTCACATCACTGTGGATATTAGCCCCATCGCCCTGATCGTCCAGTTGTGT
>NZ_PEII01000011.1:0-276692 GCF_002750415.1 Paenibacillus sp. LK1 | reverse complement strand
GGAAGTACTGGAGCCACGGGAGATATAGGAGTAACCGGGGCGACTGGAGTTACCGGCGATACAGGGGCTGCGGGAGTAACTGGAGCCACAGGTGTCAGTGTAACGGGAAGTACTGGAGCCACGGGAGATACAGGTGTAACCGGGGCGACTGGAGTTACCGGCGATACAGGGGCTGCGGGAGTAACTGGAGCTACAGGTGTCAGTGTAACGGGAAGTACTGGAGCCACAGGAGATACAGGAGTCACCGGAGCGACTGGAGTTACCGGCAATACAGGGGCTGCGGGAGTAACTGGAGCTACAGGTGTCAGCGTAACGGGAAGTACTGGAGCCACGGGAGATACGGGAGTAACCGGAGCGACTGGGGTTACCGGCAATACAGGGGCTGCGGGGGTAACGGGTGCTACCGGTGTTAGTGTAACGGGAGTCACTGGAGCGACGGGATTAACCGGGGCCACCGGGGTTACAGGCTTAACGGGTGCAACAGGAATCGGAATCACTGGTGCAACAGGAGGAAACGGAATAACCGGAGTTACGGGNATACAGGGGCTGCGGGAGTAACTGGAGCCACAGGTGTCAGTGTAACGGGAAGTACTGGAGCCACGGGAGATACAGGTGTAACCGGGGCGACTGGAGTTACCGGCGATACAGGGGCTGCGGGAGTAACTGGAGCTACAGGTGTCAGCGTAACGGGAAGTACTGGAGCCACGGGAGATACGGGAGTAACCGGAGCGACTGGGGTTACCGGCAATACAGGGGCTGCGGGGGTAACGGGTGCTACCGGTGTTAGTGTAACGGGAGTCACTGGAGCGACGGGATTAACCGGGGCCACCGGGGTTACAGGCTTAACGGGTGCAACAGGAATCGGAATCACTGGTGCAACAGGAGGAAACGGAATAACCGGAGTTACGGGAGAGACAGGGATAACCGGAACCACTGGGGGTACAGGAATAACCGGAGCGACGGGAGTGGGTGTCACTGGATCGACAGGAGTCACCGGATCGACGGGAATAACCGGGGCCACCGGGGTTACAGGCTTAACGGGTGCAACAGGAATCGGCGTCACTGGCGCAACAGGAGCAAGTGGAACAACTGGGGTTACCGGAGCAACAGGGGCTAGTGTAACCGGAGGCACGGGCGCTACTGGAGTCACCGGAGTTACTGGGGGAACAGGGGCTACCGGAGCTACAGGAGCCAGTGTAACTGGAAGCACCGGAGCGACAGGCGTTACGGGTGCTACAGGGTCGACTGGAATAACAGGTGCTACTGGAGTGAGCGTCACAGGAGCAACTGGGGCCACCGGGGGTACAGGAGCGACGGGTGCAACCGGAGCCACAGGAACCTCTGTAACATCTAATTCAGCTTTTGGTGAAAACACAAATGGAACCATCGTTGTCATTTTGGGTGGAACACTAATACCATTACCAAACAACCAAAATATAGGCACTGGCATAACCATCAATGGAGCGAATGATACTTTCACTCTTGCCAATGCAGGGCGTTACTATATCTCTTACAAAATAAATCTGACAGCCGCACTTGCTATTCAATCCCGTATATTACTTAACGGGGCAGCAATTCCAGCGAGTGTAGTTTCACCATTGCTTTCCCTGAGTCAGTTACAGTCTGACTTTATTGTGACGGTAACTGCCGGATCTACAATACAGTTCCAACTATTTGGTCTTGTTGGTACCGCTGTCCTCTCTCCACCAGGAGCTACATTAAACATTATTCAATTAAGTTAATGCATGAATTACGCTTTAAAAAAAGAAGTTTGAGTTTATAAAAAGAGGCGAACCCAATAAGGGTTCGCCTCTTTTTTTATCTTATAAGTGAATAGTCCGACAATAATTAATTCAGAACGATTTCAACGGCAGTATTGATTTCCTGAAGAGCTGCAAGTTGCACAAGTACATCTTTTGGAACTTCTTTATCTACAGTCAGAATCATGATAGCCGCCCCACCGATGATTTTACGTCCGACCTGCATGGAGGCGATGTTAACTTCGTTCTCTCCAAGCAAAGTTCCAACACGTCCGATAATACCCGGTTTATCATTATGAGAAATCAGAACTTGGTGACTTTCTGGAGCAATATCCACTGGGAATTTGTCCAGACGCACGATACGCTCTCCATAACCTGCAAGCAGTGTGCCCGCAACACGACGCTCCTCAGCATCCTGATTCGTCACAAGTGTGACGGTAATCAGATTAGTAAATCCTTTCGTCGCCGAAGTTTGGCTAACCACTACATTGAGATCCCGCACTTTAGCCAAATGCATGGAGTTGACAATATTGGCTTCTCCGCCTAAATGCCTTGCGAGAATACCTTTTACAATGTAACGAGTCAAAGGCGAAGTATCCACTTCCGACAGATCTCCAGCGTAGTCAATCCGGATTTCCTGAACTGCATTTTGAGTGATCTGAGCTGCAAAGCTGCCCAGTGTTTCACCAAGTTTAAAGTACGGCTGCAGTTTGTTCATTACAGTTGGAGCTACAGCAGGCATGTTAACTGCGTTTTTGAACGGTTCATTGCGCAGAATATGCAGGACTTGCTCGGATACGTCGATCGCTACATTTTCTTGTGCTTCGACTGTAGATGCACCAAGATGAGGCGTCACAATAATGCTAGGATGATTCAGGAACGGATGGTCAGCAGCTGGTGGTTCGCTCTCGAATACGTCGAATGCTGCACCAGCAACGATACCTTCATCAATTGCTTCTACAAGTGCCATTTCATCAACAACTCCGCCACGGGCACAGTTGATAATACGCATCCCTTTTTTCATCACTTCGAATTGAGGGCGGGAAATCATATGACGTGTCTCAGGTGTTAATGGTGTGTGAACGGTCATGAAGTCGGCATTGCGAATGATGTCATCTACACTAGCCAGCTTAACCTGAAGTTTCTCTGCGCGATCTTGAGTGAGGAACGGGTCGTAAGCCAGAATATCCATTCCGAATGCTTTTGCACGTTTAGCTACTTCGCTACCGATTCGTCCCATACCGAGCACACCCAGCGTTTTATTTCTTAACTCCACACCCAGGAAGGTTTTACGATCCCAAGTACCTTGAATGGTTTTGGCATATGCCTGAGGAATATGTCGTGCCAGTGCCATCATCATGGCAAATGTATGCTCACATGTCGTAATCGTGTTACCGTCAGGGGCGTTAATAACAATGATACCGCGTTGGGTAGCAGCTTCCAAATCAATGTTATCTACACCTACGCCAGCACGTCCGATGACTTTAAGGTTTGTACCAGCTGTCATAATACGATCCGTTACACGAGTCTGACTTCGAACTAAAAGGGCATCATAATCGCCGATAATTGCAACAAGCTCATCTTCGCTAAGACCTGTTTTCTTCTCAACTACAACATCATTTGCATCCACCAGTTGCTGGATACCCAGATCACTAATGGGGTCCGACACTAACACTTTGTACATGGTTTCTTCCTCCTTAGGTATGTGTATCTATATCGTCAAGGTCTCACCTCACGAAAGAGGCATTCCTTAAAACCATTGAAACTCTTCCTTCCAACAACGCGGTGTCGCAGTAGAGGGGGAGGGTGTAGCAAATAGGGCGATTCCCACGTCTGTACTCTAAAATAAATCAAAAAACTCTCAATCCACATACTGCTTGCGCAATAAGGGACGAGAGTTGTCGTGGTACCACCCTAATTCACCGCCGTTTCGCAACGACAGTCTTAGCGGTCAATGAAGACCGAAGAGGATAACGGGTCTAAACCGATTGCACCTACTCCAATTTCAATGCAATAACTCAGGAGCGCTCAAGATCATCTGCCTGCCACCGATTTACACCATCCATCGGCTCTCTGTAAGACAAAGCAACGTCTTTTTTCCATCATCGTGTTTAACGTGACTAATTTTTTCATAATGTATCATGGCTGACATGAGCATGTCAATAGGCTTAAATGTTTTAATTCGATTTGCTAATGTAATTTTCTTCAGTGGGGGAGAAGGCGTACAGATGATAAAAATTGACTTCATTAATCGATTGATATAGCTCGATTACAAGCTGTTTTGTGAATCGGATTTTAACACATTAATGAACTAATTCATTGGATAAAACTCTGTTGAAAAACCGGGACTTGGGGCAGGCCTTGAACCTATTTGGTTTTTTGGCTATCATTTAGTATACTATCCGATTGGACAACGAAATTGTTATCCATCAAATATAAGTCAAGAGGACAGACATAGGCGATGAAAAAATTAAAGTTTCCCAAGTTCAAGATTCAGAAGGCTGAACCACAGCAGCTTACCGAGCGTTTGCTTCTGATCAATCTATACTTTACACAAGGGTTAACTTTGATCATTGGGGTTGTATGGATTTTATTGCAGAAGAGAAATCTTTTTGATGTGCTTGCGTGGCCAGACAGTTACCAGTTTATATGGTGGGGACTTGGTCTTGCTGGCATTATGCTTGTTATGGACTTGGTTCTTTCTTATGTTATTCCTCAAGAAAGCATGGACGATGGTGGAATTAACGAGATGCTGTTTCGCAAGCGTCCAATCTGGCACATTGTATGCATAGCAGCTATAGTTGCTGTTTGTGAGGAATTATTATTTCGTGGAGCCATTCAACATGCGATAGGTCCTTACTGGACAAGTATTTTATTTGCGGTCATCCATATACGCTATTTGCGGCACTGGATTCCGACTGGTTGGGTATTTGTTTCGAGCTATGGATTGGGTTGGATTTATATGCAATCCGGCACATTATGGGCGCCTATATTATGTCATTTTATTATTGATTTGGTGTCTGGATTAGCGATACGTTTTCGGAGGGAATCATGAATCAGCAATTAAGTAGAATGAAGACATACGGCAGTCAGCGCCATCGTCACTCGGATAAGACAGAGACATCTGAGCGTCCTGAAGTTTCTCAAGTTAATCTGGTTGTTGAACCAGCTGCTGCCTCAGAGGTGGGAGGACTCACACCAATTACCTCAGTCTCCATACCAAGATCACAACGTAAGTCTTATACATCATCGCTGGAAAGTCCGGTACTTCCCCGGCGGGCGCCAGCGCGTGCCAACAAAGCAGAAAAACCATCAGAAGAATCCGTTTCCGAAGCGGGCACACTTCCTACGCGGACTGAACTTCATCCGTCTCGTCGTTTGCGCCTCAGTAAACGATTTGTTAATTCGCTCATTTTTATATTTGTTTTGCTTACAATCAGTCTGGTTTGGTGGGGGATTAAAGGAGCGCCTTCATTGGATACTTTCCTTCCATGGCCATGGTAATACTGGCCTGGTTCGTTGCCGTTATTTTGGCCGGGATTGCTTTGATGGTTCATATGTGGCGTGAGGCGCATCTTCATCACATCGTTTCAGAAGAGGTTGAAGTTCCGAATTTGCCCTCTTCTTTTGATGGCAGCAAAATCCTGTATTTATCTGATATCCATAAACGCAAGCTGAAAAAGAATGATCTGGAACATCTTCGCAATCAGGTGGACTGGGTTATCATCGGGGGAGATGTGGCGGAAAAAGGAATTTCATGGCCACTCGTCAGACATAATATGAGCTTGTTATCTTATATTGCCCCTGTTTTTACAGTGTATGGGAACCATGACAAAAGAGCAGGAACTGTGCATCTCGAACGTATATTCCGAGATACGGGTGTTCAACTCTTACAGGATTCTACCACTTACCTTCGTAAAGGCAAAAGCAAACTCTGCCTGGTCGGAGTTGATTATCGTTCACGGCGAGGCGATTCGCTGCTTGCAGAATTGGACACCAAAGATTGCAAGATTGCCATCGTGCATGATCCCTTAGAGGCTCTTCACTTGAATGGACCTGTTGATCTGATATTGAGTGGTCACACTCACGGTGGGCAATTAGTATTTCCAGGCTTTGGCCCCGTCTTTCTTAACAAAGCATACCGCTCCGTATCTAGTGGGTGGTTCTCTCTAAAAAAGGATGGTAATGACACCGAGCAAGAAGGAAAATTGCTGGTTAGCAAAGGATACGGAACCAATCATTTGCCGTTCAGACTTTGTTGTCCCGCAGAAATGCATATTATTACTTTGCGAATGGTCTCAAACAAACAGCCTTGATCCGCATAGGACCAAGGCTGTTTGTTATAACTTTTCAGTTCCTTCGTGTGAGTTTTGGTTCATCAATTAATGATATTAAGCCGAATGCTGGGCAAATAATCGAAGCTCAGCGGGCTTCGAGTTCAATGGAGCGAGGGTCGACAAAAGTGTAGCCTTTCTGTTCAAGTTTGGTTAACAACTCATCCAACGCTTCAACCGTCCATGGCAACTCATGCATCAAAATATTACTGCCGGGATTTAATTGATCCAGTACATTCTGGATAACTTTCTCCGGTTTGTTTTTGGTGCTCTTATCCCAATCTAGTGAACCATTGGACCATGTCATGTATAACATGCCGTTTTTCTTGACTGTGGCCTTTAGTGCATCATTTCCAGAACCGAACGGCGGGCGGAAAAACTGAGGTTCCACGCCAATCGTATCTTTCACAATCTTTTGCACATCGGTTACCTGTTTGGCTGCTGCTGTTGTGGACATTTTTTTCAGGTCTTCATGATCCCACGCATGATTTCCTATTACTTGCCCACGTTTATGAATGATCTCGAGCAACTCGGGATGACTTTTCACTCGGTATCCGTTAACAAAAAATATTGCTTTCGCATTATGTTTATCCAATGTGTCGATTAATCCATTAATCATTTTTTCTTCTTTGGGCCCATCATCAAATGTCAATAATACAACCTTGCTTTCGCTCGTCTTATCGTTGGGTTTGATGTAGTAATTGGCGTTCATGTGATACGTTTTTTCAATATTAACTTCGGCTACTTGTGAATCGGGAGCATTATCAGTTCCTTCTTTTTCTGTCAAAGATGTTTCGTCATTACTTGGTGATGCTTGATCCGTATTCGAGTCCGAGTCCGTTGAGGACGGGGAATCCGTGGTTTGCTTTTCGCTTGTGCCAGTGGAAGTTGGCTCATTCTGCTGCTCCTGCGTTGAAGTAACCGAATCATCATTGGGCTTCGTGGATTCAGGTGTTGTTTCGACTTTGGTTCCACAAGCTGACAACAGCATGCATGCGATCATAATTAAGGCGATGGTGTGTCTAATCATGCTTTCAACTCGCTTTCCTGTATTTATGCGGAATGAGATGAGGCACTCCCGCAAACACTAGTTGTGATTTTAACATTAAAAGGAGGTTGGTGTAATGAAGGCGTCATCCTTTTTCTGGGGTGTTGTAATTGGCGTAGCAGCCAGTTCTTGGCTGTCCAAAGGTAAAATGTCAATGCTGTCTTCCGGTTCATCCCGCAACATGATGAATCAGGCCAAACACAAAATGATGGAGATGACATTCCCGGGCATGGACGGTTTCAGCTCCAAGCCAAACGAACAGAGCGGAGATGCCCACAAAAGCACGCATAAAAAAAGTGCAAATCCGATAACTCCGCAAGAAAAAGAAGAGAACATGAACATGCTCAAAGATTTTATTCGCACCAATCCGGATGTTAAACAAGAAGTTGAGCAAATTTTAACTCAAACAAACACAACAGTACCGGGTTTATAAACACAAACCTCCCATTAGAATCATCCACAGTCCTGTTTTGATGTGGAATGATTCTTTTTTTGTCGATTTTACTTCGTGCATTTGCAGGTATAAAATGATAACATAACTACATAGATTTATTTTCAGCACATATTGTTTTGTGCTTCATAATCTGTTATAAGACTTGCTTATAAAGGGGAGATCCTGTATGAAAATAGAACGATTAAGTCACGATAAGATACGGATTTTCCTGACCTTTGACGATCTGAGCGAGCGCGGAATACAAAAAGAAGATATGTGGCAGGAAATACCTAAAGTTCATGAACTGTTCACTGAAATGATGGACCAGGCCTATTCCGAACTTGGATTTGATGCTACAGGTCCACTTGCTGTCGAAGTATTCGCACTTCCCGCTCAAGGGATGGTTGTCATTGTCACCCGGGGGAAATATGATCCGCAACAATATGGTTCAGGTAATGAGGATGATTTGCCTGAAGAAGTATATGAGATGGAAGTTACACTTGAGCAAAGCGATTCCATCGTCTATGCATTCAAAGATTTTGAAGTGCTGATTGAGGCTGCACATATGTTGCATCAGCACGTAACGGATGCTGGAAGACTTTATTCTTATAAAGACAAATGGTTTTTGCATTTTGAACCGGATGACTTGGATTCCACTAAACATGCAGCATTGATTGCCTTGCTTGCTGAATTCGGTGAAGGATCTTCCGTTACCCCTGCCGTCATGGAAGAGTACGGAAAGGTTGTTATGCCTGAACAAGCGGTTGAGGTTATTTGCACCCACTTCAAGCGTCAGGAGTAAGCTCTCGTTGTAATCGCGTCTTTAGTCAGAGGAGGGAATTTCGGTGCTTTTGTTTTCGGTTTTAGCGGCAGCAGTAGCTCCGGGTCTCGCCTTGTTAACATACTTTTATCTGAAAGACCGTTATGACTCAGAACCTCTTCACATGGTATTTCGAGTCTTTCTCATGGGGATTCTGATGGTATTGCCTGTGATGATTATTCAGCGTGGCATGATGATCTGGCTTGGAGATAATCCTTATGTTGAAGCTATCCTGATTTCAGGTGGTGTTGAAGAGTTCGTCAAATGGTTTGTGATATACCATATTATTTATAACCATACCGAATTTGACGAGCCTTATGATGGGATTCTATACTCCGTTGCTGTTTCACTCGGATTTGCTACAGTTGAGAATGTGTTGTATGCCTTTGCGGGGAATGCTTCCGTCTCAGCTATGTTCATTCGTGCATTGCTCCCTGTATCGGGTCACGCCATGTTTGCAGTAATTATGGGTTATTACATGGGGCGGGCCAAGTTCTCGGATGGTAAGAAAAAACGTTGGTTTCTTATGCTCTCACTCGTTTTACCGTTCTTCTGGCATGCGCTTTACGATGTCATTATGAATACGATGGTGAATCATTGGTTATGGTTCATTGCGCCACTGATGGCGGGTCTATGGTACGGTGCGATGGGCAAGATTACAAGGGCCAACAATCGTTCTCCTTTTCGTTTTGTGAAGCGTGAGGAAGAGATTAAATTATAAAAATACGGACACACTGGTGGACATGGAGCGCAACCTGCGCCTGATGCCCCGGTGTGTTTTTTGTTGCAATAAAATAAAAATTCCCGGGGAAAGACAAATAGAAACGGGGATAAGCGTGATGAGAATCAAAATTAAAATCAGATGCAAGCAATGTGGAGAACGTTTTACGCTGCGAGGCAAGAAGGAACGAGGAAGAATTGAGACTGGTTTTAAACAGTGTTTGTGTGATAATCGCGATCAGTTCGAAATTGAGGAAGATGGCGGCACAACATGGGTACAATTGAATTAAACAGAACGTTTGAGACCACGCGTGATAAGCCCGTCATTGGACAGACTGGAAATCGCATGCATAAGAGGTCTTTCTTCGATCCACAATAGAGGTAGTGGCTTAGAAGAAAGGAGACTCTACCGATGTATAAACGTTTAAGTTCAGTTATGTTTCCGATATTTGCAGTTCTGTTAATCGGTGCTCTCGTATGGGGTTACCAAGAGAACCAGGAGAAAAATGCCATTCTGATCAAGGCAGAGAATCAATATCAGCGTGCCTTTCACGATTTATCTTTTCATATGGACAAATTGCACTCCGAGATTGGGAATACACTGGCAGTTCATGCTACGTCCCAAGGGATGCATCGTAAAGGTCTGATGAACGTATGGCGACTCACCAGTGAAGCGCAGAATGAGATTAACCAATTGCCGCTTACAATGTTGCCATTCAGTGAGACGGAGGAGTTTCTCTCCCGCATCTCTAACTTTGCTTATCAGGCTTCCATGCGTGATCTGACCAATGAACCTTTAAGTGAAAAAGAAATGGGCAACTTGAAAAAGCTGTATGCGAATTCATCCGAGATCACTAAAAATCTGCAGGATGTACAGCAAAAAGTCATTTCTGACCGTTTACGCTGGATGGATGCCGAGTCGGCTATGGCAACCGAAGAGCAAACGATGGACAACACCATCGTGGATGGATTCCGGACAGTCAACAAAAAGGTACAGGAATACCCTGAACTTGACTGGGGTCCTTCAGTCTCCAGCATTTATGCCAAACGTTCGGTGAAAAAGCTGGATGGCTTACCGATGACCAAAGAGCAGATCCAAACTAAAGCTGCAAAGTTCTCCAATGCCGAACACGGCAAGATTCAAATACAGGAGAATGGTAAGGGTACAGACTGGGAATCGTACACAGCTACAATTGATCAATCCAAAGACAGTAAATTGAGTATGGACTTCACGCGTAATGGCGGTCTGCTCATCTCTTACAGTGACACTCGTCCAATCGGAACAAAGAAAGTCACACGTAAGGAAGCTATGGCCAAAGCAGATCATTTCCTTTCCAATAAGGGTTACAAAGATATGAAGGCAGTCAATTATGACGAGTTTGGCAATCTCGGTAATCTGACCTATGTTCGCAAACAAGGCGATACACTGATTTATCCTGAAAAAATGTCTGTTAGGGTTGGCCTTGATAATGGGGATGTTACAGGCTTCCAGGCAAGTGATTTTGTATATGAACATCAGAAAAAGCGGGAGATTCCAAAAGCCACACTCACGGTTGAACAGGCCCGCAAAAAACTGAATCCGGAATTCAAGGAGAGCTATGCTCGCAAATCACTCATTAAGAATGATTACAGCAAAGAAGTTCTGTGTTACGAATTCGGTGGACGCATCAATGGTGCAAAATATAAAATTTACATCAACGCTGATACAGGTATGGAAGAAGCTGTTGAGGAAATCAAACCGGTGAATGAGACCACATAACATCAAGAAACCGGTAGGCTGTTAAATTGCAAATAGATAACTGAACAGGCCACGCAGTGGTCTGTTTTTTGTTGTCCACTATGAGAAAGGTCATGGTATAATAGTCCTTGTACATACGATTACGAAGATAAAAAGCTAAGGTGGCGGTGAACAGCTTGTTTCCCAAAATAAATGAAGTTTTATACATCCAGATTGCCTCTGCAGATGAAAAAGAGGAAAGCAAAGAATATAAATCACGTATAGCTGATGTGGATGACAATAGTTTTCTGATCGAAGTTCCGATGCAGCAGGGAAGCAGCCGGTTGAAACGGTTGTTTTTTGGTGAAGAATTGTCCATTTCTTATATTACGGAAGACGGGGTTCGTCATTATTTCAACACGTATGTGACCGGATTTGAGGAAGATGTAGTACGGCTAGTACGAATTCGGAAGCCGTTGCCGGACGACATTACCAAAATCCAGCGTCGCAGTTTTCTGCGTGTTCATGCAAACCTTGAAATGGCCATCCAGGGTGAAGATCTGACCCGTGCAGTGGGCTTGACTGAAGATATTGGCGGCGGGGGATTGTCCATTTATGGAGAACCCAATTTTGCTATTGCGGAAGGGCAGAAGCTGAAATGCTGGTTGCTTATTCCTTATCGGAATGCAGCAATTGAACATGCTAATTTTGAAGCTGAAGTGGTACGTATCAAAACACTGGAAACAGGCAGACAGCTATGCATGTTAAAGTTTGTGCAGATTACGGATTCGGAAAGGCAGAAGATCATCAAGTTTTGTTTTGAACGGCAATTGGATTATCGATCGAAATAAAGAGGATAATTGTCTGGTATAGCAATGGACAATGCTGGGCACTGTAATGGAAAAACGGAGGTTCTGCTTGTGAACAATCGCCATGCATCCCGCAGATACGAGCGCCTATATTATGTTTTATCCAAGCGAATGGAAAGAAGGGCTCTGAAGCTGATTACAGCTCTTCTTATTCTGCTTGTGTTTTATCAATTATTACTTCTTGTGCCTAATATGAAAAAGAATATGACCTCCATTGATCGTCTGGAAGGAACACCAATTCAGATGCAAACGGTACACGAACAATAACATTAAGGATTTGTCTGTTTTTGCATCCATGTGTATAGTGTGGTATAATTTTGACGATGCAGGCAATGCCTGTTTTTTTATTGAGGCTTATCGTTTGAGGAGGAATGCCCCGTTGGCAAGCCAGAACACATCAGAGAACGGGAAAATGAACGTCGCAATTGACGGACCTGCCGGTGCCGGGAAAAGCACGGTGGCCCGATTGGTTGCAGAGGCGCTCGCGTATATATACGTCGATACTGGCGCGATGTACCGTGCGGTAACCTTGCATATGCTTCGAAAAGGTATTTCACCGGAAGATGTGCCAGAGGTGCTTCAGGAAACCCAAAAGCTGGTCATTGATTTACAACCGGATCCCGACGGACAGAAAGTGTTCTGTAATGGGGAAGATGTAACCTCGGAAATCCGCTCCCGTGAAGTGACGGGAATCGTGTCCCGATATGCGCAAATCGAGGGGCTGCGTACGCAATTGGTGGATACACAGCGGCAAATGGCTTTGCGCAAGGGCGTCGTCATGGATGGACGCGATATCGGAACGACAGTACTGCCCGACGCGGAAGTGAAAATCTTCATGACTGCCAGTGTGGAAGAGCGTGCACTTCGCCGCTTCAAAGAACTGGACCCCTCAGAAGGACTGACGTTGCAGCAACTTGAGCGAGACATTGCCACCCGTGACAAACTGGATGAAAGTCGGGAGATTTCCCCGCTTCGTTGTGCTGAGGACGCTACAGTGCTCGATACAACCGAGATGAGCATCCATGAAGTGGTTGACAAAATCGTGTCTTATTGCACAATGGTCAGAGGAGAGATCGGTCTATGATTTACACATTTTGCAGCACATTACTGCGGATCATTTACACCATTCTTTTCCGCCTGGAGGCAGTTGGACGGGAGAACATCCCGAAAGAAGGCGGCGTACTTTTATGTTCCAATCATATCAGTAACTTTGATCCTCCAACGGTTGGTATCAAGATTCGTCGTCAGGTGCGCTTCATGGCCAAAAGCGAATTGTTTGATATTCCGGTCTTTGGCCGAATTATCAAAGCCGTAGGCGCTTTCCCTGTTAAACGTGGAGGCGTCAGCAAGGAATCCATCAAGACCTCACTCAACATTTTGCGTGGTGGTGAAGTGCTTGGCATTTTCCCTTCGGGAAGCCGACACAATGATGGAGGCATCGGCAAAAAAGGGGCAGCGAGCTTCGCTCTCCGAAGTGGTGCTACAGTTATTCCTACTGCTATTATCGGTAACTACAAGGTTTTTCGTAAGATGAAAGTTGTTTATGGAGCACCGGTGAATTTGGACGAGTTCAAGGAAGATCCTTCCGGCGATGCGCTGGAAAGAGCGACGGAGAAGATTATGTCCAAAATTAATGAAATGGTGCAAACGGGCGTACCGAGCAAGTGAGTAAGGTGACGTCGAACAACTGAGTGCATGTTTCCATTTTTTTGTGGGAAGCTAAGCTATGCATTTAGTTCTGAAAGTGTTTTGAACTCTGCTACAGGCAGGTTTGAATATAATGGGGTTTTTGAATTGAGGAGGGTATTTGACATGTCGGAAGAAATGAAAAATCAAGAAGCAACCCAAGATGAGTTGGATCAATTCGTTTCCTTGAAAAAAGGAGATACCGTAAAAGGAACCATCGTCAAATTGGAAGATAACCAAGCCTATGTGAGCATTGGATATAAATATGACGGTGTAATTCCAATTCGTGAACTGTCTTCCCTACACGTAGACAGCGCGTCTGATGCAGTTGAAGTTGGACAAGAAGTTGAAGCTAAAGTACTTAGCATCGACGACGAGAAAGAAAAACTCGTTCTGTCCAAACGTGCAATCGACAGCGAAAACGCTTGGGATCAATTGCAAAAGCATTTTGAAGACCAAGACGTATTCGAAGTTGTTGTAGCTGACGTTGTTAAAGGCGGTCTGGTAGCAGACGTGGGCGTACGCGGATTTATCCCGGCTTCCATGGTAGAGCGCCATTTCGTTGAAGATTTCAGCGATTACAAAGGACGCACATTGCGTGTTAAAGTGAAAGAGATCGACCGTGAGAATAACAAAGTGATCCTTTCCCAAAAAGACGTACTTGAGCAAGAATTCGAAGCAAACAAAGCTACGGTTATGGCTGGTTTGCAAGAAGGTCAAGTTATCGAAGGTACGGTACAACGTTTGACTCAATTCGGTGCTTTCGTTGATGTTGGCGGAGTAGACGGATTGGTTCACGTATCCGAGCTGGCTTGGACACACGTTGACAAACCATCGGACGTTCTGTCTGAAGGCGATAAAGTAAACGTAAAAGTGCTGAAAGTTGATCCTGAAAAAGGTAAAATCAGCCTGAGCATGAAAGCTGTTCAACCAGGTCCTTGGGAAACAGCTGGCGACAAATTCAACTCTAGCGATATCGTAACAGGTGTTGTAAAACGTCTGGTTGACTTCGGTGCTTTTGTTGAAATCGCTCCTGGTGTTGAGGGACTTGTGCATATCTCGCAAATCTCCCACAAACATATTGGCACTCCGCACGAAGTGTTGAAAGAAGGACAAGAAGTTCAAGTTAAAATCTTGGACATGAATCCTTCTGAGCAACGTGTAAGCCTGAGCATCAAGGAAACTGAAGAAGCTCCTGCTCAAGCGCCAAAATCAGAAAGACCTGCAAGAAACAATGCTCCACGTGAAGAAATCAACAACCCGAACGTTTCCTTGAGCAATCAAGGTCTGAGCATCACGCTCGGCGAGCGCTTCGGTGACAAACTCAGCAAATTCAAATAAGTTATACATGCATGGTTCTTAGTTATATACTGCATATTTTGCTGAACAATAAAAGCAAGATCGGCGAGCCCCAGCGGGTTCGCCGATTGTTTTTATTGCGAGTATAACGGCATGAAACGTTAGCCAAGACAGGCGTTTTTTGCTATGATGATTATCGTAAGTATGGACAGGAGGAGTGGAATGTATGGCAAGACCCGTTGTGGCAATTGTCGGGCGACCGAATGTGGGCAAATCCACCATTTTTAATCGGATCATCGGCGACAGATTGGCCATTGTGGAAGACAAGCCGGGCATTACCCGTGACCGTATCTACGGAATCGGCGAATGGAACGGTAAACCATTTAGCATTATCGATACAGGTGGTATCGAAATCGACGGCGAGGACGTCATTTTAAAATCAATCCGGATGCAGGCAGAGCTCGCCATTGAAGAAGCGGATGTTATTGTATTCATGTGTGATGCAAAAGCAGGGATTACGCAATCTGATGAAGAAGTCGCAGAGATGTTGTACCGCTCAGGTAAGCCTATCGTTGTAGCCGTTAACAAAGTGGATAATATCGGGCGCAGTGAGCTCATTTATGAGTTTTATGGATTTGGATTTGGTGATCCAATCGGAGTATCGGGAAGTCATGGTACAGGTGTAGGTGATTTGCTGGATGCCATCGTTGAGAAATTGCCTGAACTTGAGGAAGAGACTTACGATGACGATGTCATTCGTGTAGCTCTGATCGGACGTCCTAACGTGGGTAAATCTTCATTGGTGAATGCCATTTTGGGCGAAGAACGTGTTATTGTCAGTGATGTTGCTGGTACGACGCGGGATGCGATCGATACACCGTTTGAAAAAGATGGTCAGCGCTATGTGCTGATTGATACAGCAGGTATGCGTAAACGTGGTAAAGTCTATGAGACCACGGAGAAATACAGCGTGATGCGTGCGATGCGTGCCATTGAGCGTGCAGATGTTGTTCTGATTGTAATTAATGGTGAAGAAGGCATTATCGAGCAGGACAAGCATATTGCAGGTTATGCATTTGAAGCAGGCAAAGCCTCCATGTTTGTTGTGAACAAATGGGACGTTGTAGAGAAGTCTGATAAAACAATGAATGAGTTTGAGAAAAAAATTCGGGATCATTTCCTGTTTATGACTTACGCTCCGGTTGTATTTTTGTCAGCCAAGACAAAACAACGCTTACAAAAATTGTTGCCTGTGGTGCAGCGTGTGGCCCAGCAGCACTCGATGCGTGTTCAGACGCATCTGCTTAACGATGTAGTGTCTGATGCAGTGGCGATTAATCCGCCACCAACAGATAAAGGACGCAGAATGAGAATCAACTATGTGACTCAGGTTGCAGTTAAACCTCCGACCATGGTTATTTTTGTGAACGATCCGGAATTGATGCACTTTTCTTATGAACGTTACCTGGAGAATAAAATTCGTGCAGCGTTTGATTTTGAAGGGACGCCAATTCGCATATTTACTCGGAGGAAGTCCGACGAAGGTTAGGGGAGAAGTTTGTGATTTTACAAATCGCAGCGATTGTACTGAGCTATCTGCTCGGTTCAATCAGCTTTAGTGTCCTCCTTGCAAAAGCACTACGGGGGATCGATATCCGTCAACACGGAAGCGGAAATGCAGGGGCTACCAATACTTTGCGGATATTGGGTAAAGGACCAGCAATTCTGGTACTGCTGTTGGATGTACTCAAAGGTATTGCGGCCGTTTGGATTGGGGTTTGGTTCAGCAATGGTTCCGATTGGATTCCTGCACTTAGTGGTATAGCTGCCATTGCAGGACATAACTGGCCGCTGTACTTCCGTTTCCGTGGAGGAAAAGGAATTGCGACAGCGATTGGTGTACTCGTGACTCTTGCACTTATTCCTGCGCTATGCGCCGGGGTATTTGCGATCCTGTCCATCGTATTGACACGATATGTTTCATTGGGTTCCCTTATTTTTGTAGCTTTGACACCGCTCTTCATCCTTGTGTTACCCGGATATTCGATGAGTATCTTCTGGGGAAGTCTGATTATTTGTCTGTTTGCGTTCTGGAGACATCGTACCAATATTGCGAAGCTCGCCAAAGGACAGGAAAATAAATTGGGATCGAAAAACCCTGGAGGGGGAAAACGCGTTGTCTAAAAAAGTTGCTGTTCTGGTTGCTGGCAGTTGGGGTACTGCACTTGCCAGTGTATTGGCTGCCAATCAACTGGATGTGATCATGTGGACACGTGGTGAAGACCAGGCCGCAGAGATCAATAATAAACATACAAACCAACGCTTCCTTCCCGATGCAGAGCTGTCACCTCGTATTCAGGCAACCACGGATATGGCGACGGCAGTTGAAGGGGCTTCTGCTGTGTTAATTGTTGCTCCATCATCGGCGATGCGTTCGGTTGCACATCAGCTTAAGGCCTATTACAAACCGGAAATGTTAGTCATTCATGCAACCAAGGGTTTTGAGACAGAAAGTCTGAAACGTATGTCCACGGTCATTTCGGAAGAACTCGAATGTGAAGAAGGCCGTGTCGTTGTACTTTCTGGTCCAAGCCATGCGGAAGAAGTGGTTAAGCGTTGCCCAACGACGGTTGTTGTGGCATCACTGGATAAAGCTTCTGCCGAGGCGGCTCAAGGTTTATTTATGAATGCTTATTTCCGTGTGTACACGAATCGAGATATGATCGGTGTAGAACTGGCGGGAGCGTTTAAAAATATTATCGCGCTAGGAGCTGGTATGTCAGACGGGCTTAACTTTGGTGACAATGCCAAAGCAGCGTTGTTAACACGCGGGCTTGCCGAAATCACACGCATCGGTGTGGAGATGGGAGCGAATCCGCTCACGTTTTCTGGACTCGCAGGGATCGGTGATTTGGTCGTGACTGCGACCAGTCAGCACAGCCGTAATTGGAGAGCTGGCTCCTTGCTGGGCAAAGGACAGAAGCTGGACGATGTTTTGAATTCCATGGGCATGGTTGTGGAGGGTATTCGGACCACGCAGGCCGCCCACTTTATTTCTCAGAAATACGGTGTGCAAATGCCGATTGCAGATCAGCTTTATCACGTTCTTTTTCAAGAGAGACAGCCGCGGGATGCGGTTGAAGCTTTGATGGGACGTGATCCCAAGACCGAAATGGAAGTCATGACGCTTGAAACATGGGAGCAGTGGCATTCCTGATGGTAGCGTAGGCAGCTTTCCCGAAATGAGAAGCCTCTTCACCTTTTTTGCGGTGCACTCATATTATACACATGAGTATTGCCGGAGGAGGGGAGACGAATGGCTAACAACATTTCCAAGGAAGCGCTGAAAGCGATCAACAAAAAAACAGGGAAATCGATTACGGAAGGTGCCGTCAAGAAATTGGCGAGTACAGTAAAACCGTCCACCATGCAGAATGAAGCTCAATTGCGCCAACTGATCAAGCAAGTATCCGCCATGGCAAAAGTGCCGGTATCTGAGGATACAGTTCAGGATATCGTGAGTGCCGTCAAAAAAAGCGGATTAAACCCAAACAGTATGGAATCATTAATGAAAATGATGATGAAAAAATAATAGATCGCGCCTGCGTGCAGGCGATCAGGCAAGACAAAAAGACGAGTCGGCATCTGCCGGCTTGCTTTTTGTCTTTTTTTTTGGAAAGCTGAGCAATGTTTCGTGTTATAATAGTTGCAATTGTCACAGTGTCAGTGATGAATAACGGACTGAAGGGGAGAACTCTGGATTATGAACGCGATGGACAAGATGTGGCTTTCATTGGTCGCAATCCTTATTATGGGACTATCTGTATTCCTGATTACGTTTGCTCGATCCAAAACGAAAGGTATTGTACGGGGGATTCTTTCTTTAATTGCTTTTCTCATTATGCTGATTGGCTTCTTCGGCGGAATAGCTTCTCTGACTTGATCTTTCTCGCCTGAGAGATAACATCCGCATAAACACATCATAAGAACTGACACAACGAAAACGGATGAAGGGAAGGTGAGCCGATGAGGTCGCATGAAACGGAGGATCGGATAGAGCGCTATCCAGAATTACAAGCGGCTTTGCTGGAAACGGCGAAAGCTTGGGATGCAGAGCCTTATACGTGGCTGCTTGGGGGAAGCTGTGGGTTGTTGCTCCAACAGGTGGAATTACAGCAGGCTCCCAGAGATATTGATGTTTACGCTGACATCACCGCCGCGAAGTTGCTTCATAAATCTGCGCCTGGAATGGTGCTGGACGAGCCTGTCGTAGATAAAACTGGACCTTATGCCTCGCTGCTCAGTCATTATCAGGTAGGGACTTGTGCGTTGGAACTGGTTGGTGGTTTCGAAGTGTGGTCACGTAAAAGTTGGTACCGCATTGAAATTGAGCATATATTGGCCAAGTATGCACCTGAAGCCAAAGTGGGTTCTTACACATTGCGTTTAATGCCGCTTGCTCATGAGCTGTTGTTCAATCTAATGAGAGGCCGTGCCGATCGTTATGAACCCATTGCAAGACAGATCCGGCAGATGCCCAAATCACATCAACCTCTAATGACTTTATTGGGGAAGCAAAATATATGGACAAGCCGATTCAGAGCAGAAGTGGAAGAGCTTGTTGGCTTCGAATGGCCTCAATAGGTTGGGAGGAAGAATGATGGATTACAATATTACATTTTTACCGCAAAATAAAACGATTCGGCTAAAGCCGGGTGTAACACTGCTAAATGCTGCACGTCGTGCAGGGGTGAAAATTGCAACGCGATGCGATGGAAAGGCAGCCTGTCTGATGTGTAAGGTGAAAGTAGATTCGGAACATCTTGCAGCGCTTCATCCACCAACAGATGCGGAGAAGCGTAAGCTAGGTTCCCTGCTGGATGTAGGTACTCGGTTGTCATGTCAGGCAAAGGTGCGGGGATCGGTGATGGTTCATGTTCCGGAGGACCCGCTGAAGGCAGCGATTCGTAAACAATTGGAGCGTCAACAGCAGGAAGAGGACGATTGGTTCTAAGAATACCTGAGTGGAACGATTTCAAGGAGGATACGGATGAACGAGAATATGGCGAAGGTCGCGAAACCAAGAGGGCAGAGGCGTCATTTGCAGAAGATGTCCTGTCTACTCTTGTTCCTATTGTTTGCATTTACAGCAACGGGGTGTATGTATCAATCCCAGAGTAATCCTGATCCCAAAATAGCTTATAGGGAAAGCGTAAGCCGTATTCAAACTGCGGTAGAAGCATTCCAACAGGATCAGGGGATTTTGCCCATGGTCAATGCAGATATAGAAACACCGAAATATGAAAAATTCAGAGTAGATCTGTCCAAGCTGAAACAGCAGGGGTATCTGGATGAAATACCCGGCACTGCGTTTGAAAGTGGTGGGAGCGCTTACTTTCTCATTCAGGATGAAGAAGTGAACCCGACAGTCAAAGTCATGGATCTTCAAACCGTACAGAAAGTAAATGATGTTCAGCGAATGGTCAACCAGTACAAGTCCGTACATAACAATCAACTGCCAAGTGGGGAAGAATTGTATCCGAATCTATACGCTGTAGATATGGAACAAGCCGCACAGGTAGGTGCCCCAGCGGTTACACTGAATAGTGTATATTCGGGTCAGGAACTGCCTTTCATGATGGATGACGAGGGCAATGTCTATGTGGATTATGCTTTTGACATTATGCAGGCTGTAGAGAAGTCAGATAATGCTCCAACAAAAGTGGAAGATATGCGTGAATTCTTGCTGGAGCATTCTTACTTTGTCCCTGTAAAATCGGTCGCCTATACCTGGCAGAATAACACCCCGGTTGCAACAAAGTAATAATGAGCGTTAATTCAATTCGAATGCATGCAATCAATGATTATCCTTAAGGTAAAAAAAGAGATATTCCGCATCACGGAATATCTCTTTCTTGTATGTTGGTTTATAGTTCACATCATAAGGACCATAAACTATATTCAGATTACGTTGTTCAGACCTCCACTTTATAACTCAAGTCAAGTTCATCGCCGGGTAATCCCCGAATACCCCAATGACTACGCGGTGTTTCAAATATGGTGATCTCCACATCATTAGGTGATAACTTCAACTGTTCATTCATTCGTGTGAATAATTGCTGAATAAGTTCTTTCTTGACTTGATCTGTGCGGCCTTCGAACATGCTAATTTCAATAATGGTATATGCTGCTGAACGATCAGAGGGAAAAAGAAAATCATCCGTGTCCATGGGAAAGTAACGTTGAAACTTCTTGTTCTCCGGTAATCCCACAACATCCACCATAACGGAGTGTATAACTTGTGAAAGCTGCGCTTTCAATGGATTCAGGTGCTCACCTAGTCCATATACTTTGATCTGTGCCATGCTCATCTCACCTTTCTCATCTCATTATCTCTGCTCTGCTAAAAAATGCCTTACCCTCACAGTATACCTTCTGCACGGCATGAACGGTACCACGAAAACCAAATCAACGAACCGGCATAAAAGTTTCGGCACGCTCATAAAGTAGATTGAAATAAAGACGCGCAGTCCGAGAGCGGGGCGATTCTCTTAAGGCAACTACCTTGAGAAAAAAACAAAAAATACGCGTCATAATGCTGCATACGGATACATAAGATGATACTAGTCCAATTGCATGTACGAGTTAACGCCGCTTTCGCCGGTTTCATCAGAATGCAACGTTCGGCGGCGGACGACTTCCGGGCACTCACAAAGGCGGCTCTACCGTTGCAGGGATTTCAGTCTTCTGATTGAAAAAACGAAGCGGATGCTCTTTAGCATTTTTCCTTCGGAGTAATTTAGGGAGGGGATTTCATTGGAGAAAGTGGACATTTTTAAGGACATTGCCGAGCGGACCGGAGGGGATATCTATCTCGGGGTTGTCGGCGCAGTCCGGACAGGTAAATCAACATTTATCAAACGTTTCATGGAAACGATTGTACTGCCAAACATCACAAACGAGGCAGACCGCGGGAGGGCAGTTGATGAACTGCCACAGAGCGCAGCTGGCAAAACAATCATGACTACGGAGCCAAAATTCGTACCTAATAACGCGGTTCAAATCAAGGTCGCCGAGGGACTTGATGTCAATGTGCGCCTTGTGGATTGTGTAGGCTACGCAGTGGAAGGAGCCAAGGGATACGAGGATGAGAATGGACCACGCATGATCTCCACGCCTTGGTTTGAAGAACCGATTCCTTTCCAGGAAGCTGCCGAAATTGGTACACGCAAAGTCATTCAGGAGCATTCCACATTGGGTGTGGTGGTCACAACAGATGGCACAATCGCTGAGATTGCCCGGAGTTCCTATGTGGAATCAGAGGAACGCGTTATAGCCGAACTGAAGGAAGTAGGCAAACCGTTTGTACTGGTGATCAACTCCACTCGTCCTCGCAGTGAAGAAGCGCTGCAGTTGCGAAGTGAGCTTGCTGCCAAGTATGACATTCCGGTTATGACACTCAGTGCAGCTACAATGACCGAAGATGATGTGACAGGTGTACTTCGCGAAGTGCTGTATGAGTTCCCTGTACATGAAGTGAATGTGAATTTGCCGAGCTGGGTGATGGTGCTGAATGAAAATCACTGGCTGCGCAGCAACTATGAAAATTCCGTTCGCGATACGGTTAAGGATATCCGCAGATTGCGTGACGTGGATCGGGTAGTTGCTCAGTTCATGGAATACGAATTCATCGACCGAGCCGGTCTGAGTGGTATGAACATGGGGCAAGGTGTGGCAGAAATCGATCTGTATGCACCGGATGAACTATATGATCAGATCCTCGTGGAAGTTGTTGGTATTGAAATTCGAGGTAAAGATCATCTGCTGCAATTGATGCAGGAATTCTCCCATGCGAAGAGGGAGTATGATCGCTTCGCTGAGGCGCTGGAGATGGTCAAAACGACTGGCTACGGCATCGCGGCTCCATCCCTCGCCGAAATGGCATTGGATGAACCAGAACTCATCCGGCAGGGTACCAAATTTGGCGTCCGCTTGAAAGCAACCGCACCATCCATTCACATGATCCGGGTCGATGTGGAATCGGAGTTTGCACCGATTATCGGAACGGAAAAACAGAGTGAGGAACTGGTGAGATACTTGATGCAGGACTTCGAGAACGATCCGATCAAGGTATGGGATTCAGATATGTTCGGTCGTTCACTGCATTCCATCGTGAGAGAAGGCATTCAGGGTAAAATTGCGATGATGCCAGACAACGCACGATATAAATTGCAAGAGACGCTGGGACGTATTATTAACGAAGGTTCCGGTGGATTAATCGCTATAATTCTGTAAGTCCAAAAGGCCGTAGGGGTACCCCTCGCGGTCTTTTTCTTGTTTTATTTACATGATTCTGGATGAACTGGATAAGATACTTTAGTTTCGGATGAAAACTTAGCGAGTTTTAGCTTTAAATTACTAAAACCCATTTACATACTAGGGATTAGCCGTTATATTAATATTCAACTATTGTGATCGAGATCACAGAGAGTGTGAACAGGGGGAGAAAGAGATGAGAGGGAAAAACACAAAATGGGTATGGTTGAGTGTGCTGCTTGTATTTACATTGGCGCTGTCCGCTTGCGGAATTAAAAAAGAACCTGCTTCAACTACAGCTTCCGGCGCAGCAGAGGACAAGCCTCAAACCGAAGCAGTAACAGGCCCACTCAGTGGAAAACGAATTGCACTGATTATGGAATTTAACACAGGTACGTTCTCACAGCAATATGTGCAAGGGGTTAAAGAAGAAATCGAAAAATTCGGAGGACAACTGACTACGTTTGTCGCCGATAATGATAAAGCCAAAATGGTATCGTTGCTCGATAGCGCAATTAACCAGAAATTCGATGCCATTCTAACGGATCATGGGGATTCCTTGCTGACGCCGGGCGTGAAAAAGGCAGTAGAACAAAACATTCCGGTTGTTGTGTTCGATGCAGACATTAGCGTTCCGGGAGCAACAGTGTTGTCCCAGGATGATCAGAAGATGGCTGAGCTTACGCTGGAGCAAATGAAAAAAGATATTAACGGACAAGGCAATATCGTAAAAGTATGGGTAGCCGGTTTTGCACCAATGGAACGTCGTCAAATTGCTTATGGCAAGTTCCTGAAAGAAAACCCGGACATTAAGGAGATTGCAACGTTTGGTTCAGCACAGAATCCAGCGCTGGATACGCAAGCCAAAATGGAAGCGATTCTGAAACAATATCCAAAAGGTGAAATCACGGCGGTATGGACTGCTTGGGATGAGTTCGCTAAAGGTGCAGCACGTGCCATTCAGCAAGCAGGACGTGATGAGATCAAGGTATATGGTATTGACATGAGTGATGAAGATTTGCAGATGATCCAGGATCCGAAAAATCCTTGGGTAGCTTCCGCAGCGGTTGATCCAACAGACATTGGACGTGTTCAGGTTCGTTATGCGTACCAGAAGCTGAATGGGGATGAGACAGAGGATCAAGTGGTTCTCAACCCGGTTTATGTACAGCGCGATGCGCTGCCAGACAAACAAATCTCCACTTCAGAGCTGTCCGAGTATGTTGAGGGCTGGGGAGGAAGTACACAGGGAATCAAGGATTGGATGTCGGAATACGGAGTTACTGCTAAATAAAACAGCGTAACGGAGGCGCGCCACAAGGCGCGCTTTTTCCAACCATGATGTAAATATAACTAATTACATGAGAATAGTGTACTCCCGGAGGGGAGCGATTGGAGGTTGGCGTCATGAGTACTGCACCGATTCTGCTTCAAATGGAACATATCCACAAGCAGTTTGCAGGCATTCCTGCACTGAAAGACGTGGAGTTCTCCGTGAAAGGCGGGGAAATTCATGCGCTGCTTGGTGCGAATGGTGCCGGCAAGAGCACATTGATGAAAATTCTATCTGGTGCCTATCAACTGGATCAGGGCACCATTCAATTAAGTGGGCAAACAATTCATCTGAATTCACCAGGAGATGCTAAAGCGAGTGGAATTCACTGTGTGTACCAGGAAGTGGATGCTGCGCTAGTTCCACAATTGACAGCTGCCGAGAACATTATGCTGGATCAATTGGCGTCGCCGAGTGGAGGTTGGTGGAAAAGCCCGCGGAAACTGCAACAGCGTGCGGCTGAAGCTTTGCAGCAATTAGGAGCGGCTATATCGGTTCACAAAAAAGTAGCCGACCTGACACTCGCGGAGAAGCAGATGATTCTGCTCGCACGTATCCTGATTCAGGATGCCAAGGTCATTATTTTTGATGAACCAACTGCACCGCTGAGCCAGGAAGAAACGGATGCTTTTTTTCGAATCGTTCATTTATTGAAAGAACGCGGAGTGGCATGTATTTTTATTACGCACCGTCTTCCTGAAGTTACAAGTCACTGTGACCGCGTTACCGTTATGAGAGATGGACAACATGTGTTCACGGGTGAGGCAAAAGAGCTTACCATCAATGATTTGGTGACGCAGATGCTCGGAAAACCGTTTGAGGAAGAGTTCCCCAAGACAGAAGCCCCGGTAGGTGAAGTGCTGATGGAAGCAAGAGGACTTCGGCGTGGAGTCCGGGTCAAGGGCGTGGACCTGTCTGTTCGTCGAGGCGAAGTGCTTGCTGTGGTAGGGCTTGTAGGTGCGGGGAAAACGGAATGTTCCCGCTTGTTGATAGGTGCAGATCGGCTGGAGAGTGGAGAGATTCGGCTTAACAATCGTGAACTTCGTCTTTCCCAACCAGCTGATGCTGCGGCTCAGGGCATTGTCTCCGTGCCTGAGGAACGGCGGAAACAGGGGATTTTAATTGAGGAAAACGTAGAACGGAATTTGAGCCTGCCTTTGCTTGCACGTCTTAGTAGATTAGGTTTTGTAAGTCGAAAGCGAGAGCGTGAGAATGCGGAATCTTTGGTGCAGCAGCTCGGTATCAAAACATCGTCAGTGCGGCAGGAAGTGAAGTATTTAAGCGGTGGCAATCAGCAAAAGGTGGCCATTGGCAAATGGCTGAATGCGGACGCAGACGTCTTTATCTTTGATGAGCCGACAAAAGGTGTGGATATCGGCGCCAAAAGTGACATCTTTCGCATCATTAACGAACTGGCTTTGGCGGGTAAAGCTGTTATCTATTTCACGTGTGAACTGGATGAAGGATTGGGCATTGGTGATCGAATTGCAGTCATGTGTGAAGGAACTATCGTAAAGGAATTCAAACGGGGCGAGACTAACCAAGAACAGCTGCTATACTATGCAAGCGGTGGACAAGAGGTGGGAGCATGAAAGATAAATCATTGGATTTTGCGTTCCGTTATGGCGCAATTATCGTTATTATTGGTGTTATAGCATTTTTCGGTATTAAATTGCCTTATTTCTTCACATATAGTAACTTGACCGATATTTTGGGTTCAATCTCTATCGTGACATTTGTGGCGATTGGTGTTACCTTATCTCTCATTGTTGATGGATTTGACCTCTCGGTGGGGGCTACCGTCTCGTTAACTACTGTCGTTACTGCTTCATTGATGATTTGGTATCAGCAGCCGCTGGCAGTTGTCATTATCGTCCCACTAATTATTGGGGCTGTGATTGGTTGGCTTAATTCCTTGCTTATTGTGAAACTGCGTATCCCGGATCTACTCGCTACACTTGCCACGATGTACATTATCGGTGGAATTCATAAAACGTATGCTCAAGGATACACGATCTATAACCATATGCAGTTTCCTGACGGAAGCAAGGCTGCCGGAGAGATGGACCCCACATTTCTGCAGCTTGGGCAGGGAAAATGGCTGGGAATGCCGATTTCGGTCATCCTGCTGCTCATTGCGGTTATCGGTGTGCATATCTTTTTGACCTATACGAAGTATGGGCGCCAGATGTACGTTACGGGGGGCAATGAAGAAGCGGCACGCCTATCCGGTATCAAGGTGAAAAAGGTGCGTACACTCGCTTATGTAGCTGCTGGAGTGTTTGCTGCAATCGGCGGTATTATCTATGCATCCAAAGTAGGTTCAGGGCAAATCGATGCGGGATCACCGTTGTTAATGGAATCCGTGGCTGCTGTGTTTGTCGGATTCTCCGTATTTGGTGCAGGTAAACCAAACGTGATCGGAACATTCATCGGTTCGGTTCTGATTGGTGTTCTGGTGAACGGTCTGACTATGATGAATGTTCAATATTTCACGCATGATATTGTAAAAGGTGGGGTGCTCGTGCTTGCCCTGGCGGTTACATTTTACGTGTTAAACCGCAACCGCACTTGAAATTGTGTGCTGTCTGTATTAGTATAAAATTTGTTCGGCGTCTGAAACAACCTTTGTTTCAGGCGACATTCTGCCAGAAATGACTGTTGACCGCAGGCCGAGATTTCTGTTCATCACGCTCAAGATGTACGTAGATTTTTTGTGTATGAACGTATATTTCGCTATAAAACGGAAACACAGTATAACATTCAGGACATTGATTCAGGAGGTGAAAAAACAAATGAACAAATCAGACTTGATTACACACGTGTCCGAAGCTACTGAATTGTCCAAAAAGGATGTAACGAAAGCGGTTGATGCCGTATTCGAAGCAATCTCTGAGGCTCTTCAAAGCGGAGACAAAGTACAATTGGTTGGTTTTGGGAACTTCGAAGTTCGCGAGCGCTCTGCACGTAAAGGACGCAACCCGCAAACAGGTGAAGAAATCGAAATTCCTGCGAGCAAAATTCCTGCATTCAAACCAGGTAAAGCGCTCAAAGACGGAATTAAATAAGATTTCTACATATTCCATATGTCGACAAAAAGACCGTGACTTGTTCACGGCCTTTTCTTTTGTCCTTTAATTATTTTTCTTCCTGCCATCTTGCGATTCCGGATCATCCGGTTGCTGTGCATAGGCAATCAGAATAAGCTCTTCTCCAGCTGCTGCGGACATATGCTGTTCGGTTTCTTTTAACTGGTGAATATGCTCGTCTGTTAGTGCTGCGGGAATGTACTTCATATAAACTCTCCTTTCTGTGGCAGGGTCACTTGTAGTATGACCTGGGAGTAAAAGATTATTGCGCTCCATCCACATAAGGGCTGGTTGACAAATGAAACAATATTTATCATCATTAACGCTATTGAACTAGGAGAGGGGATGTGCGTGATGGATCATCCAACCGGCAGTGATTATATCGTAATTAAGGCGGAGGAGAACGGTGTTCAGGTGATCGGCTTAACCCGAGGTCAGGATACCCGCTTCCACCATACGGAGAAGCTGGATAAGGGAGAAGTCATGTTTGCCCAGTTTACCAATCATACTTCCGCCATTAAAATCCGTGGAAAAGCCACGCTGATTACGAAGCATGGACAGATTCAGTCGGAATAATGAAAATTGCAGGCATAGCCTGCTTTTTTTCATTGTACAATGAGGTATGAGCCTTTACCGGACAGACTACACTAATAGGTAAGGGCAGGGAGGCATTTATGAAACCGCGGATGATCGTGACTGCTTCACTGCTGGCAACGGTTGCGGCGGTCCTTCTGCTTGTTGCCATACAAACCTTACATATGCGTACCTTGGGCGGTGAAAACGTACAACCCGTTTCTGTGGCGCAGCATCCCGTCCAGCTAACAGAAGACAATCTGGTGGACGTGCTGAGCACCATGAAATTATCGACACCCATTGCCAGGGTGGAGTGGAAACAATCCATTTTGACACTTGATCTAAAGGTTACCGGAACCAGCACAAGTTACACCGAAATCTATGGTAATATGGCTGCTGTGGCAGATTTAGGATTTCGAAGTCTGGATAACGTGGAACAGGTGATGCTGCGTGTTATGGCAGAAGATGAATGGCTTCATAAAAGACATTTGTTGCTCGCTGCCGATTTTCGGCGTGGGGAATGGCCAATGTATGCAATCGAAACGCTTCGAGACTGGAATAGTCCGATCCTCTCGGACGAATTAAAGGACTGGTTTCACATGATGGAGACCGAACTTTGGAAGAAGCAATTCGAAATGTCAAGTCAGGGGTAATAGAATAGCATGATTCAGTGCGTGCCCGATAAACATATGCTATAATATATAAGATTGTAGTGCAGAAATGGTTTAACAATGTAAAGGCTCGGAGGCTGAGAATGAATTCATATCGCGTACCCCAACTAGCAAAGAAATATACGGATTACGACATGATTCGACAACATACGGAAATCCCATCATTTCCGGATAGCCGGGCTCGTCTGCTGCAGGTATTTGTGGGCCGCACAGACGAAAAGGTGCATGATGAGCTATACGCTCTCGCAACCTCGCTCGTTCAGTTGGCCATGGATACGCATGATCGAATCGATACGATATCCGGAGAGCGTAGAGAACTGGAGATGCGTTCACGCCAGCTGAACGTGCTTGCCGGAGATTATTTCAGTAGTCGTTTCTATCAGTTGCTTGCCCATGCAGGTAAAATTGAAATGATCGGTAAACTTAGTGGTGCTGTATCCGAAGTGAATGCACGCAAGATGACGCTGTATGAACGGATGAAAAAGCTTCTCGTTTCGGCTGAAGAATACTTGCGTGAAACAGTACAGCTGAAGATGCAGCTGTTTCTTTCTTTTACAGGCATGATCCGTGATAACGAAGCATCGCTATGGAACGACCTGTTGGCCGAATTCAGCTACTGCGAGACAATTATGGAAGAGCTGCGTCGGATGAATGACGAACAGAGATTTTATCACAGTTATGCTTTCTGGCATATTTACGAGTACGGTAATGACGATGAGCGAAAAATGCTGCGTCAGCCCGAGCCGGATACAAGAGCATGGAGCGGTATGGTGCTGAAGTATCGGATCGGCGAGTTTTTGCTGGACAAGCTTCGTGAGTGTACACACCGTATACAACTGTTGCTGCAAGACGAGGAAGATCAACTGGGCCTGCATGAGATCAATGCAATCCTGGAGCCTTACCTGACGTATTTGCAGCCTTCACATGCGGCAGTTAGGGAAGATTGAGGGGGAGACAGACGAATGGGGAGCGGAGAGACCAAACCTAAAGAAGAATTTGTCCATTCTGTTTTTCAGAGTATAGCTGGTAAATATGACGTCATGAATGATATTCTGAGTTTCCGCAGGCACAAAGCTTGGCGTAAATTTACCATGAAGAAAATGAATATGTCCAAAGGCGATACCGGTCTCGATTTGTGCTGCGGCACGTGTGACTGGACACTTGCCATGGCCCAAGCAAGTGAAACGGGTCACATGCATGGACTTGATTTTAGCAGCAATATGCTGGAAGTTGGACAGACCAAAGTTGATGCTGTAAACCGTCAGAAACAGATCACGCTGGTTCAAGGCAATGCGATGTCACTTCCCTTTGAAGACAATTCATTTGATTATGTCACCATTGGATTTGGACTTCGCAATGTACCTGATCTCAGACAAGTTCTGTCAGAGATGAAGCGTGTAGTGAAACCGGGAGGCATGGTAGTTTGTCTGGAGTTGTCTAAGCCGACATGGCAACCATTTAAAGCTATTTATTATTTTTATTTCGAACAACTATTACCGAACATTGCCAAATTGTTTGCCAAACGTTATGAGCAGTATAAATGGCTGCCGGACTCACTGGCACTTTTTCCAGGGAGGAAGGAACTGGCCGACATTTTTGCAGAAACCGGATTAAAGCAAGTGCAGGCCTATCCTCTGACCGGAGGTATTGCGGCATTGCATATTGGAACCAAGGAGAATCAGCATGTTTAGGAAAATTCGCATCTTTTTAGAAATGATTAAGATTGAACATACGCTTTTCGCATTACCTTTTGCATTTATGGGGGCCATTCTCGGTTCCATGGTAGTGAATGATACATTCCCGACCTGGATGCAGATAATGTGGGTATTACTGGCTATGATTGGTGCAAGAAGTGCTGCTTTTGGCTTGAACCGCATGATTGACCAGGCCATAGACAAGAAAAATCCACGTACCGCAATGAGAGCAATTCCCGCCGGTTTGTTGAAAAATGGTGAGGTCGTTATTTTTATCATAGTATCGTTTGTGCTCTTGTTCTGGGCTTCATCCAACCTTAACGTGTTATCCATGCAGCTGTTGCCGATAGCTGTATTTATGCTGGTATTGTATTCATATACCAAACGTTTCACCTGGTTGTGCCACGTAGTGCTCGGTATGACCATTGGTCTGGCTCCACTGGGGGGCTGGGTAGCGGTAACGGGTACGATGGATTGGACAGCGATTGTACTGTACGTTACGATTGTGTTCTGGACTGCAGGGTTCGATATCATCTATGCATGTCAGGATCTGGATTTTGATCAGGGCGAGGGTCTTCATTCCATACCTTCCCGTTTTGGTCTTAACAAATCATTGCAGATCGCAAAGTTCTTCCACGTGATTACCGCAATCGGTTTTCTTGCTTTGTTATTGTTGACTGATCTGAGCTGGTGGTATGGTGCCGGAATGCTGATTACTTATGGTATCCTCTTCTATGAACACTATATTGTATCGCCAAATGACATGAGCCGCGTGCAGACCGCATTCTTTACAATGAACAGTGTGCTAAGTCTGGTTGTATTTACATTTACTTTAATTGATCTGGCGGTGAAATAAAGATGCAGCAGCCGGACAATAAACGACTAGTTGTCGGAATTACCGGGGCCAGTGGAAGTATATATGGCATCAGATTAATTGAAACGCTGCTTGATCTTGAATACACCGTGCATCTGGTGATCTCCAATGCCGGGTGGCGTGTATTAAAAGAAGAAATGGACTGGGATGTTACGAATCGGGACCGTGTGCTGGAAGAAAAATTCGGCGGCCGTGCGGGTTCCCTGATCTATCATCCCGTTAGTGATATTGGTGCCTCCATCGCAAGTGGTTCTTTCTTGGCAGAAGGCATGATTATAATGCCGTGCTCCATGGGTACTCTTTCATCCATTGCACAAGGTTCGTCGGACAATCTAATGTCCCGGGCTGCAGATGTCATGATGAAAGAGGGAAGAACGCTGATTTTGGTGCCACGTGAGACGCCACTGCATGCAATCCATCTGGAAAACATGCTGAAACTCTCACGGCTTGGTGTCCGAATGATACCAGCCATGCCTGCTTTTTATTACAAACCCCAAACGATGGACGAGTTGATTCTATTTCTGGTGGGTAAAGTGCTTGATAGTCTGCGCATCCCGCATCAACTGTTTACCAGATGGGGAGAACCGGATGAACGGGGATAACTTCTTAGCTTCCTGCAATTTTGAATCTGCTGACCGAATTGCAGGGGCAATTTGTTGTCCCCCAATCCCGGGGTATTGGTGAGCGCTGATGGTGACCTTTGGATGGAACCACAGCCTTGACCCATGCTCCGGCAACTTCTGTACTTATGTTTCAGAACAAGTCGCAGAGTTTAATTCCCGGATGTCGGCCTTGACATTCGAAGAAGAGTAGTACGTCTCAGAAGAACACAAGCAGGAAAGGCAAGCCCTGGTTTTTCGTTATGCCTGCAGGCCCGACTTGCTGGAGGGGAAGGTAAGCATGGATTTATGGACTGACAATACGCTGACACGGGTGAACGAATGAAACTATTGGATATTTTCGGATTGTTAAAAAAAGACATGGACTACATTGAAAAAGAGTTGTATCGCAGTGTTCAGGGAGAACAGAAGCTGCTAAGTGAAACGTCACTTCACCTGCTCAAGGCAGGGGGTAAGCGTTTGCGTCCGGTATTTGTGTTACTCGGTGGGAAATTTGGTACATACGATATTGAACGTCTGAAGCTGGTAGCGGTTCCGTTGGAACTAATTCATTCGGCTTCACTGGTTCACGATGATGTTATTGATAATGCCGCGACACGAAGAGGTAAACCAACGGTGAAGTCCAAATGGGATAATCGGATTGCCATGTACACCGGAGATTACATTTACGGCAAGGCGCTTGAGATGACTGCGGGCCTGTCCGATCCGGCGATACACCGTATTCTGGCCAAAGCGATGGTGCAGATGTCCATTGGTGAAATGGAGCAAATTCGGGACTTTTTCAATACGGGACAAAGTGTACGTAACTATCTCTTACGAATTCGTCGCAAAACGGCGCTTCTTATTGCTGTCAGCTGCCAGCTGGGGGCGCTTGCTACTCGTGCGCCGGAACATGTATCTTCGTTGCTGTACACCTATGGTTACAACGTGGGTATGGCGTTCCAGATACAAGATGATGTACTTGATCTGGTTGGTACCGAGAAGCAATTGGGCAAGCCTCCAGGGAGTGATATGAAGCAGGGAAATATCACGCTGCCTGTACTTTATGCATTGCAGGAACCTAATTTGCGTGAACCTTTGCTGGAGGAGATAACCCGCGTTCAGCACGAGGAGGGACGGGCGAGTGCATCCGATGCAATTGGCATGATTCGCCAAAGTCAAGGAATTGCTAAAGCAGAAGCCCTGGCTGACCGATATATGAAGAAAGCGCTCGATGCTCTGGATCAACTACCTAACATCAAGACCACCAAAAACTTGCGTGATATCGCTCATTTTGTGGTCAAACGTACGCATTAATATGTTTGAACATTAGACTGCTATGGACGGGCATCTTTTCATGAATGCAGTTCCTCGTGTAGCTGTCTCTTACTCAAAAATAACATTTATGTGATATTCCTCATTGGGAGGATTTGGACATGTATGTTACAATCAAAGGGATTGCGTTTACATAATGAAATAACTTTGAACCGTGAGTGAGGAGTGAGCCTATGGATCGTACATTTTTGATGGTGAAGCCGGATGGTGTGCAGCGTGGATTGATAGGGCGTATCGTTAGCCGTCTGGAAGACAAAGGATTTAAGTTGGTGGCAGGCAAGCTGGTGCAGATGTCTGAAGATCAGGCCAAACGCCATTATGCTGAACATGAGGGGAAACCGTTCTTCGATGATCTGGTTCGTTTTATCACATCTGGACCTGTATTTGCTATGGTCTGGGAAGGTGACGACATCGTGGCACTTGCGCGCATCGTAATCGGGAAAACCAATGTGAAGGAAGCGGCTCCGGGTACAATTCGCGGAGATTTCGCCAGCCACACACCGCATAATCTGATTCATGGGGCGGATTCACCGGAAAGCGCCACTCGTGAAGCAGCAAACTTCTTTACTCCGGATGAGCTGGTAACGTACGACAAGAGCATCGCAGCCTGGTTGTAATTTTTTAGCCAGAAGGGTGATACGATGCTGGAGCAGGAACAACTACTAGACCCGGATTACGCCGGATTTATTCGGAAAATCAAAGAGAGCACAGGCATTGATCTTGCTCAATACAAGGAAGGCCAGATGAAAAGACGGCTGACCACACTTCGTAACAAAAACGGATTTCATACGTTTTCTATCTTTTTTGATGCCATGCAAAAGGACAAGTCCTTGTTTTATGAGTTTCTGGATCGCATGACCATTAACGTCTCGGAATTTTGGCGTAACCCTAATCGCTGGGAAGTACTGCGGGATGAAATCCTGCCTGAGTTACTAGGTCCGAAGCGTGGCGTTAAAGTGTGGAGTGCCGCTTGTTCTACAGGCGAAGAACCGTACACGCTAGCGATGATTCTGGACACGATGGGCATTCTTAAGGGAAGCTCCATTACGGCAAGTGACTTGGATGAAGGTGCTCTCGCTAAAGCCAAGGAAGGGCGTTATATGGAACGCTCGCTTAAAGATGTTCCGAAGGAAACAGCCAATCGATACTTCAAGCAGGATGGCTTGGTGTACCGTATTGATGAACAACTGAAAAGTTCAGTTAAGTTCATGAAGCAAAATCTGTTACTGGATCGTTTTGACGAAGGATATGATCTGATTGTGTGTCGTAATGTCATGATCTATTTTACCGAGGAAGCCAAAAACCTGTTGTATCACAAGTTTGCAACAAGTTTGCGTCCAGGTGGTATTTTGTTCGTGGGCAGTACGGAACAGATTTTTTCCCCGGGACAATATGGTCTGGAGACAGCGGAAACATTCTTTTATCGCAAAAAATAATTTTAATTATTTCATAACCGTCTGGCGTGCACATGTATATGTGTCCAGGCGGTTATTTGCATAATGAATGAATGGATACTTCTTACAGTCGTCGACATCTCAATCAATCACCATTCGAGTCCAATCCAGTTTAGGACAAGAAACGACCAGTTTTCTTGTCAAAGCCGGTCAGCTATACTATAATAAGCAAAGAAATTATGGGATTTTAGCAATGTGAAGTTTAACAGTTTAAAGGGGGAACGTATTATGAGTTTACGCTATTTAACCGCAGGGGAGACGCACGGACCCCAATTAACCGCAATTATTGAAGGATTGCCAAGCAATCTGAATATTGACTTTGAAGAACTGAATTTTCAGCTTCACCGCCGCCAGAAAGGATATGGCCGTGGACGTCGCATGCAAATTGAGAAGGATCAGGCCAATTTCGTTGGTGGTATCCGTCACGGATATACAACAGGTGCTCCTGTAGCATTGGTTGTTCAAAATAATGACTGGAAACACTGGCAGAATATTATGAATATTGAGCCGATTGAAGGCAGTGACGAAGAGAAACGTCGCGTTCATCGTCCACGTCCGGGACATGCTGATTTGAATGGTGGGCTCAAATATAACCTGAAAGATTTGCGTAATGTACTGGAGCGTTCCAGTGCCCGTGAAACAACGGTGCGTGTAGCATGTGGTGCTATTGCACGTCAATTCCTTGCTGAATTCGGAATCAAAGTAGCTGGACGTGTGTTGCGTATCGGAGAAATTGAAGCTCCTTATCAAGATCTGCCGATCGATGAACTGATCGAAGTGACAGAAGCTTCTTCCGTGCGTGTAACCGATGCTGAAACCGAGAAAAAGATGGAAGCCTACATTGATCAGATCAAGCAGGAAGGCGACTCCATCGGTGGAATCGTGGAATGTATCGTTGAAGGTGTACCTGTAGGGCTTGGTAGTCACGTGCAGTATGACCGTAAACTGGATGCACGGATTGCTCAGGGTGTAATGTCCATTAACGCATTCAAGGGTGTGGAAATTGGTATTGGGTTCGAAGCTGGAACGATTCGTGGTTCTCAGGTGCATGATGAAATCGTGCATAGTGAAGAGCGTGGTTATCACCGAGCTACCAACCGTTTGGGCGGATTCGAGGGCGGAATGACTAACGGTATGCCAGTTGTGGTACGTGGGGTTATGAAACCTATTCCTACGTTGTACAAACCGCTTCAAAGTGTGGATATCGATACAAAAGAAGCATTTACAGCCCAGGTTGAGCGTTCTGATGCATGTGCTGTTCCGGCAGCTAGCGTCGTAATGGAGCATGTGGTAGCCTGGGAAATTGCAAAAGCTTTCCTTGAGAAATTTGGCGGAGACTCCATGGAGGAAATTCGCGCTAACTTTGCTAACTACAATAATCAACTGGAGAATTACTAAGATGCGCCAGCTGACGGTGCAGTTGGAGGAACGCTCTTATCCAATCCTAATTGGCAGCGGCCTGTTGGCTCAAGCACCTCAATATTTTGAGCAATATGGCTTAACCAAAAAAAGCCCCTTACTCATTATTACTGATGAGCATGTGGCACCCAAATACTTGTCCAATCTGGAAAAAACGCTGAGTACGGCTGGTTTTACAGTCGTCTCCGCAATTGTTCCATCGGGTGAAACATCGAAATCCCTTTCGGTATATCAGGATATGATGACTGTCGCCATCGAAGGCAAACTGGATCGCAGTTCGGCGATTGTTGCTCTAGGCGGGGGTGTAGTAGGGGATCTGGCTGGTTTTGTTGCTGCTACATATATGCGTGGAATCAAGTTTGTACAGGTGCCTACGACGATCCTTGCGCATGACAGCAGTGTTGGCGGCAAGGTAGCTGTCAATCATCCGCTGGCTAAAAATATGATCGGTGCATTCCATCAGCCAGAGCTGGTACTCTATGATGTGGATACTCTTCAAACCTTACCGCCACGTGATGTCTCGGCTGGTTTGTCAGAGATGCTGAAGCACGGACTGATTCGGGATGAAGCTTTTGCATACTGGTGTGAGGAACATGCAGATGAGCTGCTTGCTCTTGATCCAGAAGCTCTGGGATATGGCTTGGAACGAGGCTGTGGTATTAAAGCAGAGATTGTGTCACGTGACGAACGAGAAAATGGAGAACGTGCATTGTTAAACCTGGGTCATACGATTGGTCATGCTATTGAAGCGATTGCTGGTTACGGCGAATTTCTGCATGGTGAAGCCATCTCGATTGGTATGGCGGGCTCGGCATTGCTCGGCGAGAAGTTGGGAGCTCCAGCAGGACTCTATGACGACACGGTTCGCATGTTGCGTTCATTGCGCCTTCCGGTGACGATGCCAAAACATCTGGATACGGATGCATTAATGGATGCAATGATGCACGACAAAAAGTTCCGTGAGGGCCATATGGTCTTCATTATTCCTGACCGGATCGGCGCTGCCAGAATTGTAAAGGATGTACCGGTTACGGCAGTACGCGAAGTCATTGAAATGCTCAAGAAGGGAGATTAAAAGCGATGGTTACTCGGGGAATTCGCGGGGCTACTACGGTCACGCATAATAACGAAGAACATATTTTGAAAGAAACGGCTGTACTTTTGCAGGAAATCGTGGATCGTAACGAGATCCAACCCGAAGATATTTGCAGTGTCTGGATTACGATGACTGGAGATCTGGATGCAGCTTTCCCAGCAAAGGCAATTCGCCAGTTGGATGGCTGGGAGCTTGTACCTTTGATGTGTGCATTAGAAGTTCCGGTTGCAGGCGCCTTGCCACAGTGCATCCGTTTTATGGTACATGTTAACACTGCAAAAGGTCAGAATGAAATCAACCATGTGTATCTTAACGGTGCACAGTCTCTGCGTCCCGATTTGGCGGCACCTTCCAATTCGTAAGATTAGAGTGGTTGTCAAATCATTCGGAATGATGTATAGTGAGAACCAGTTGAGTAGAGTAGAGATTGAGCTGAGAGCAGCTGAGATGAGTGGAGTATATAGCAGAGTCCAGCGGGTGGTAACCGGAGTAACAGAAGCCGGTCAACTGATTCGCGGTACGTCGAGCTACGGAATTATTAGAAACAGGATGAAGGAATGCAAACGTGTCTAGCGACATCGTTTTGTTTAGGTATAACACGACCGATATCCTCTTGCATTTTATGAAAGAATGAGTGCTCTGGGTGAGAATTAGTGTATGCCGGTACATTTCCTTGTATTTGATGGATTGATATTACATCCATACAACAGCCTGTGTGATAATTCGGTAAGGATGCATGTATAGGGACTTGTTATTTATGAAGCACCAACCTGTTGAAACAGCTTATAACCAAACCTCTACCTGATGGTAGAGGTTTTTTTTGTATATTGAATTGTTTCTTCTACCCATATAGGTTCAACTAAACTTTTTACACAAAAACGGAGAGGACAGAAATAACCTGAAGAAGCGGAGCGTTCGCCTTTATCACCGGATTTTCCCTTTAGAAGGGGAATCAAAAAATCTGGGGATAACAGCAATCGGCAGGGTGTTCTGTCATCGGAGTGCTCAGTGTAAACCTCTTTAGTTGAACTTATATAAATCTGAAAGGACGTGATCTGATGATAACGCCAAACGTTAATCAAGTACTGAAAATGTCGAATGAATATAATCTGATTCCGGTAGTCAAACGGATTCTGGCAGACATGGAGACCCCGATTCGGATTTTCCGCCGTTATGCTGACAACGACCGGGCATTTCTGCTGGAAAGTGTGGAGGGGGGAATTCAATGGGCGAGATATTCCTTCATCGGTACAGATCCGTTCCTGATGATCTCGGCCAAAAAAGGGCGGATCGTGGTAGAAGAAGCGGGACAGATTCGAGAACTGCCAGGCAAGCCGATTGAAGAGCTCAAAGCGCTGCTGCGTAAGTATCGCAGTCCGAAAGATGATGAACTGCCGCCATTTACAGGCGGGGCCATTGGTTTCTTTGGATACGATCTGCTGCAATATTATGAGAAGCTTCCGGCCCACGCGCTGGATGATCTGAAAATGGATGATATTCGCTTCATGTTCTGTGACCAGATTATTGTGTTTGACCATGTGAAGCAGCAGATGCTACTTGTGGGCAATGTACATGTGAAAGACGGTGCAACGGATGATAATATCCGTCAAGCTTATGCTTTAACTTCTGAGAAGCTGGAACAGGCGGCTGAACGCTTGCAGCAGCAAGGACCAGGGGAAAACCTGAATCCGCGTTCCATTCCAGGAGACGTGGAACTGGGGGATATTCGATCCAATCTCACGAAGGAACAGTTTATCGGAAATGTAGAGCAAGCCAAAGAGTACATTCGGGCAGGAGATATTTTTCAAGTGGTATTATCCCAACGTTTCCATATAGATACCGAAGTTTCTCCGCTGCATGTATATCGCGTGCTTCGGACGTTGAATCCATCACCCTACATGTATTATCTGAAGATGGACGATGAAATTATTGTAGGGACTTCACCGGAAGCGTTGGTAAAAGTGGATGGAAACCGCGTAGAGACACGGCCGATTGCGGGGACTCGTCCAAGAGGAGCTACGGAAGCAGAAGATCGTGCATTAGCGGCAGATCTGTTGCAGGATGAGAAGGAACGTGCGGAACATCTGATGCTTGTTGATCTGGGGCGTAATGATCTGGGACGTGTGTCTAACTTCGGAAGTGTGAAATGTGACATGTTCATGGAGATTGAACGATATTCCCACGTCATGCATATGGTGTCCAACGTTACAGGTGAGCTTAGAGAAGACAAGGATTTCTTTGATGCATTTCTTTCATGTTTGCCAGCGGGGACGGTATCCGGTGCGCCGAAGCTGCGTGCGATGGAGATTATCGCGGAACTGGAAAAAGAAGCGCGGGGTGCTTATGCAGGTGCTATCGGTTATCTTGGTTTCTCAGGAAACATGGACTCCTGTATTACAATTCGAACGATTATCTTCAAAAAAGGAAAAGCTTATGTGCAGGCTGGAGCCGGAATTGTATGGGATTCGGTGCCTGAGAATGAATATGAAGAAACAGTAAATAAAGCCAAAGCGCTGCTGAAAGCGATTCGCACAGCAGAAGCGATGTTTCCTGCCAAAGAGAAGGATCACACCTTGAAACTTGCCAACGCCGATTATTTTGTTACCCCAGCCACTGCTGCACAAAACTGAGAGAGGAGAGACCGGAAATGAATATGAACCCAGTCATGAATGAAGAATCAGAGCGATTTGTAACTAAAGATAGTCATGCGGAAGGGATGAAGAATGGCCTTGCCAAAATTTTGGAGGGAAGCCATCTGGAGCAGGCAGAAGCGCGCGACTTAATGTACTCCATCATGAGAGGTGAGGCCACTCCGGCTCAAATCGGAGGTTTGCTTATGGGCTTGCGGATGAAGGGGGAAACGGTGGATGAAATCACGGGGTTTGCCGAAGCCATGCGTGGACAGGGCGGACGGATTCTAACCGACGGCAATGGACTGCTGGACACCTGTGGAACAGGTGGTTCAGGTATTCATAAGTTCAACATTTCAACGGCATCGGCCATCATTGCTTCAGCAGTTTCTGTCCGGGTGGCGAAGCATGGTAATCGCTCTGCCTCAGGTAAAGCGGGCAGTGCGGATGTACTTGAAGCATTGGGCGTGAATATTCATCTGGACGGAGAGCAGGCGAGACAATGTCTCGATGAGATCGGAATCTGTTTTTGTTTTGCTCAGGTGTATCACCCTTCTATGAAACATGCTGCTGCGCCAAGAAAAGAGCTGGGTGTGCGTACGATCTTTAACATGCTCGGACCTCTAACCAATCCTGCGGGAGCGGATCGACAATTGCTTGGTTTATACGACCGCAGCCGGACACCGATGATCGCTGAAGTGCTGAATCGTCTAGGGCTGAAAAGAGCTTTGGTCGTAGCGAGTCATGATGGACTGGATGAAATCAGCATCTCTGCACCTACACAAGTATCCGAACTGCGTAATGGTGAAGTGCATACGTATGACATTGATCCACGTGATATGGGATTATCGTTACATCCGCTGGAATCGGTTCTTGGAGGAGATGCGGCCCAGAACGCCGAAATTATTAAAAGGATCTTCCAGGGAGAACGGAGCGCATACCGTGATGTCGTTCTGTTGAATGCCGGGGCGTGCATCTATGTATCCGGTCTAGCGAATACCATTGCAGAAGGTGTGTTGATGGCGAAAGAAGCTGTAGACTCGGGCAAGGCTGCCGGGAAGCTGGAACAGTTAATTCATACAACGGAGGCGTACAGTCATGTATCTTGATCGAATCGTAGCAACCAAACATAAAGAAGTTGAAGTTCTCGCACAAACATTTCAGATGGACGATGCGCTGAAAAAGATAGAGGCATTACCCAATACTCGTGGATTCGAACGTGCTTTATCAGAGAGACGTAACCGTAAGCTGGGTCTCATTGCCGAAGTGAAGAAAGCTTCTCCATCCAAAGGACTGATTCGTCCTGATTTCCATCCAGTAGAAATTGCTTCCGCATACGAACGGGCTGGAGCAGATTGTATATCCGTATTGACCGACGTTTCTTATTTCCAGGGAAATAGCGAATACTTGCAGGCCATTCATGAAGCTGTGAACATACCGTTACTGCGCAAGGATTTTATTATAGATGAACGACAGATTGCCGAGGCAAGGCTGCTTGGCGCGGATGCCGTTTTGCTGATTGCGAGCATTCTGACACCCGAACAAATGCGTCAATATCTGACATTTGCCAAAAGTCTGGGTCTTGATGCATTAATTGAAGTCCATGATCGTGCTGAACTGGAGCAAGTACTTGATATTCCTCAGGCAACACTTGTAGGCATCAACAACCGCAATCTGAAAACGTTCGAAACGAGTCTGAACACCACATTGGATTTGATGAATTTGATTCCGGAGGGTGTAACATTAATCAGTGAAAGTGGAATTGACGGTCCTCAGCCATTGGAATCTCTTATTGAGGCAGGTGTGCATGGTATCCTTGTTGGGGAGCATCTGATGCGCAAAGACAATGTTGAGGCTGCGGTATATGAACTGATGGGACCAAAAGCATGAATGCATTCAATCATGACGGCGCAAGCAGCAGAGACGTGGATCTGCGAAACCAGCCGGCAGCGGCTGTAAAAATATGTGGACTTCAGGACGTTGAAGTGCTAAAATCGATGATAAACTTGCCTGTGGATTACGTTGGTGTTGTTTTTGCCCCATCCCGTCGCCGTATTACACCTGAACAGGGTGCGGAGCTAAGAACGGTTCTCTTGGACTGGACGATGTTCGATCGGCCGAAGCTGGCGGGTGTTTTCGTGAATCCCACGCTCGAAGAGCTGGAAAGCATCATGCAGATTTCACGCCTGGATGTCATTCAGCTGCACGGACAGGAATCGCCGGAATTTTGTGAACAGGTGAAACAGCGCTTCGGTATCGAAGTGTTCAAGGCTTTCTCTTTTCCAAAAGATGAAACAGGTTCATTAGCTGACGATATTGCCTTAATGGCACTTGATCCATATAAAAATGTGGTGGACGCCATATTGCTCGATACGTTTGACCCGCTCTATGGAGGGGGTTCCGGTAAAACCTTTGCCTGGGAACGAATTCCATTCTACGCCGAGTGGGCAAGAAAACATGGAATCGCGTTGTTCGTGGCAGGAGGTTTACAGCCGGATAATGTGCAACAACTGATACAGACATATGCACCGGACGGCGTCGATGTATCCAGCGGCGTAGAGTCCGAAGGTGTGAAGGATATTGCGAAAATAACAGCATTTGTAGAAAGGGTGAAGCAGGCATGACACATCAATTGCCGGATCAACACGGGCGTTTCGGTCCCTTCGGAGGCCGCTTTGTACCTGAGACACTAATGAACGCTCTGATCGAACTGGAGGGAGCGTATAGCCACTTCTCCGAAGATGAGGAATTCAACAAGGAACTGAATTATCTGTTAAGCGAGTATTCTGGTCGGGAAACGCCTTTATACCATGCAGAACAATTGTCCCGCCGCTTGGGTGGACCCAAAATTTATCTGAAACGTGAAGACCTGAACCATACAGGAGCGCATAAGATCAATAACGCTATTGGACAGGGATTGCTGGCTAAACGGATGGGGAAAAAGAAAGTCATTGCCGAAACAGGTGCAGGACAGCATGGCGTTGCCACGGCAACAGTTGCTGCATTGCTGGGGCTTGAATGTAAAGTGTTTATGGGTGAAGAAGATACGCAGCGACAACAATTGAACGTATTTCGGATGAAGCTGCTTGGAGCAGAAGTCATTCCGGTGACATCTGGCACGCGTACATTGAAAGATGCGGGTAATGAGGCGCTTCGCTACTGGGTTAGTAATGTGGAAGATACCTTCTACGTGCTTGGATCCGTAGTCGGTCCTCATCCGTACCCAATGATGGTACGTAACTTTCAGCGAGTGATCGGTGATGAGACACGGCGCCAGATTCAGGAGATTGAAGGACGGTTGCCGGATGTGATTGTTGCAGCTGTAGGCGGCGGAAGTAATGCAATCGGTATGTTCTATCCGTTTATTGGCGATCAGGATGTGAAGCTTGTTGGAGTTGAAGCAGCTGGTAAAGGGGTGGACACCGAGTTCCATGCGGCTACGATGAGCAAAGGGACACATGGTGTATTCCAGGGTTCGATGAGTTATCTGCTGCAAGATGAATATGGACAGGTTCAGCCAGCCCATTCCATTTCAGCGGGACTTGATTATCCGGGTGTTGGTCCTGAGCATTCCTATCTCAAAGATATTAAACGTGCCAAATATGTTCCGATTACGGACCAAGAGGCATTAGATGCCTTGCAGTTGCTGAGCCGAACAGAAGGCATTATTCCGGCTTTGGAGTCAGCCCATGCTGTTGCGCAGGTCGTCAAGCTTGCGCCTGAACTCAGCGCTGATGATATCGTTGTGATCTGTCTTTCCGGTCGTGGTGACAAAGACGTTGAATCCATTATGAAATACACAGGAGGGGACTTGGCATGAACCTGATGGACCAGACCTTCCAACAATTGAAAGAACAGAACCGGACAGCACTTATTCCATTTCTTACGGTTGGAGATCCAGATGTGGACACCACGGTGGAGATCATTAAGGAACTGGAACAGGCTGGAGCGGACATTTTGGAACTCGGTGTTCCCTATTCTGATCCGCTCGCAGATGGACCGGTAATCCAGCGTGCTTCCGAGCGTGCATTGAAAAGTCAGATCACAATTCGGACTTGTATGGAGACAGCAGCAAGAGCGCGTGCTGCGGGTGTGAAACTACCTTTTGTACTGTTTACCTACTATAATCCGGTGTTACAGACGGGACTGGATGTATTTTTTGACGAGTTGATCAAACATGAGATCAGTGGCATGATCATCCCGGATCTTCCGATTGAGGAAGCGGAGGACATGCGACGCCGTGCGGATGCTGTAGGTGTGCATTTGGTTCCGCTCGTAGCCCCTACGTCCAACGCGAGAATCGAGCGTATTGTTACGGGAGCACGTGGTTTCATCTATTGTGTCTCTTCTCTGGGTGTCACGGGAGAGAGAGCTTCCTTTTTCGATGGAGTAGAGAGCTTCATTGAAACTGTAAAGAGCCTGACAGATCTTCCGGTCGCTGTTGGCTTCGGCATTTCCAGTCACGAGCAGGTAGCTCGTTTCTCCCGCATCTGTGATGGTGTTGTTGTTGGTAGTGCTATCGTTCGTCAGGTGGAAGAAGCTATACCTCTTCTTGGAAATCCGGATACGCGTCAGGCGGGACTGTTGCAAATTCGCAACTTTGTGGCACAATTAAAAGGATAGGGATTCAATGATGTTACATCCCCAGGGCATGCTCAGCACAGGCTGAGGCATGTCCATAACTATTTCAATAACAGGAGGCGGTCGGGTTGAAACCGAAGTCCCAGATTGTCAATCTGCCTGTATATAAACCGGGCAAACCGATTGAAGAAGTGAAACGTGAACTGGGTTTGGAGCAAGTGATCAAGCTGGCCTCCAACGAAAATCCATATGGAAGTTCGCCTGCTGCGCTTGAGGCAATCACTAGAGAGCTAGTCAATGTAAGCATTTATCCGGATGGAAGTTCCACGGAACTGACTGAAGTGCTGGCGAAGCATCTGGGAGTGGAACGGGATAATCTAATCTTTGGTTGTGGATCGGATGAGATCATTGCGTTGATCACTCGTGCATTCTTCCTCCCGGGAGACGAGAACATCATGGCTGACCAGACGTTCTCTGTATACAAAAGTAACGCTGACATCGAAGGTGCTATCAGCATTGAAGTACCGCTCAAAGATGGAACTCATGACCTGACTTCCATGCTGGCGCAAATCAATGATAAGACGAAAGCAGTCTGGGTGTGTAACCCCAATAATCCAACCGGTACAATTATCTCTGAGCAGGAATTGACGGCATTTATGGATCGTGTACCTTCTCATGTGATGGTTGTGCTGGATGAAGCTTACTATGAATTTGTAACGGATGAGGCGTATCCACAAAGTGTTCCTATGATTGAGCGTTATCCTAACCTGGTTATTTTGCGGACATTCTCCAAAATCTATGGATTAGCTTCATTGCGTATTGGATACGGTATTGCACGCCCAGAAGTAATCGATCTGATCAACCGTGTGCGTGAACCGTTTAATACTTCACGATTCGGTCAGGCTGCGGCGAAAGCTGCACTTGAGGATCAGGCTTTTGTCCAAGAATGTGCGGAGCGTAATGCAGTAGAACGAGCGTATTTGCAAAATGAATTCACACAGTTAGAACTGCCGTTTTTCCCTTCGCAGGGTAACTTCATCATGGTTGATCTGGACATGCCATCTGCAACGGCGTTCCAGTCGCTTTTGAAACAAGGCATTATCGTTCGTCCTGGATTCCATGTATATCCAACATACATTCGTGTGTCCGTCGGAACATCAGAACAGAACCGTGCGTTTGTCACGGCACTGAAGAACACGCTGGCTGAGAAGGCGGTAGCACGCCCTTAAATCTGGCGATGAAAAGAGTGAGGACCCATGAATCTAAAAATTGCAATGATCGGTGTAGGGCTCATCGGCGGTTCACTGGCGCTTTGCTTCAAAGGCAAGCCTGGTGTAACGGTGATGGGCTATGCCCACCTGCCTGAACTGAAGGACAAGTACATAGCGAGTGGTGTAGTGGATGATGCTACGCTCTCTCTGGAGGAAGCGGTACAGGATGCCGACTTTATTTTTTTGTGCGTACCTGTTGGGCTGCTCGAATCCTATTTTGGACAATTGGCCAAGCTTCCCTTGAAAAAGGGATGTATCATTACGGACGTAGGAAGCACAAAGGCATCCATCGCAGCTTGTGCTGAGCATGTCCGCATGAGTGATGCATACTTTATTGGCGGTCATCCGATGGCCGGATCTGAGCGTGCAGGTGTGGATGCAGCCTCGTCTGTATTATTTGAGAATGCATACTATGTCTTGACCCCTTCAGAACAAGTACCTGAGGAAGCTTATGACAGATTATCTGATCTTCTTGCGTACACACGTGCACAGATTGTTCGTGTAGAGCCGCTGCTGCACGATGACATAGTTGGAGCGATCAGTCATTTGCCACATGTTATTGCAGTTGCGCTGGTGAACCAGGTGCGTGAATATAATGAGTCGAACCCTTTGTATAAAATGCTGGCTGCAGGCGGTTTCCGTGATATTACTCGGATTGCCTCCAGTGATGCCATTGTATGGAGAGATATTCTGCTGAGCAACCGTGAGGTGCTGCTGGGCTTGTTGAAGGACTGGAACGGCCAAATGACGGCTTTCACCGAAATGCTGGAGCAACAAAATGGTGAGGGCATTGAGGAGGCGTTTCGTCAGGCACGCGAGTTCCGCAGTGTGCTGCCAGAACGAAGGAAAGGCATGATCTCGTCGTTGTTTGATCTATATACGGATGTACAGGATGCACCGGGGATGATCGGCAAGATTGCCACCGAGCTTGGGGCGAATGATATTAACTTAAGCAACATGGAGATTATTGAGAACCGGGTCGATGTGCCGGGCATTATGCGTTTGTCGTTCCGGCAGGAAGAAGAAATGGAACGTGCCAAAACGTTGCTGGATTCCCTGGGGTATCAAGTGTGGGTTTAGGTTATTGGAAGGGGGCGAAAGCCCTCTTTTTTATGTTGATAATCAGCTGTTACAGGACATGTTCTAAAAAAGGACAAAAAAAAGACCGCTTACATAAGCGGCCATTGCTCACGTGGAGCAATACAGTTATTGGATAGGAGTGGAGAGAAACCATACTGTACTTTTATTATATGTATCCGTTTTCATTTTGTCAACACTTTGAGTAAAATTGTTTAAGTTAATTATAACATTCGTAAATTAAGGAAATATAATCCTTGCATAAAGTGAGTTGGAAATGCATTTTGTCTATTGCTTGATGATCGGAAATAAGGTTTAATGGTGCAATTGCTAAAAATATGTTATGACGAAATTCTGCTGAAATTTTAAAATTATTTCTTAATTCACACAAACTTTTTGAGGCCTTCGTTCGTCCAATATATGAGTGGCTTCACAAAAGGGATCAAATTGAAGTCATGGACGAGAAAATGGCTGCATAATAATGACTGGTCGGGCTTCAACGGAAGCCATGGATTTGCCAGGATGATGCAGACCGTTGTACAATAAATACTGTTAATGTAGAAACGTTGGGGAAATTGCCATTACATAGGGGAATTTGGCGGGAAGGCCTGTTTTGGCGCTGAACGCTGTTTTATGCGGTGAAAACCGCAACTTTTTTGTGCCTGTTCGGTAATACATGGATAGAGTCGAACGGGGAGAAGCACATGGATGGGCGAGGAGGGGTCGCACTCAAATGACGGATTCCCAGTTGATTCGAGAGATCAAGGAAGGTAACCTGGAGTTATATTCCGAGCTGATGAGTCGTTATCAGCGTAAAATACTGGCTTTCGTATATCATATGTTGAAAAGTTCTAATATGGAGCTGCTTGCGGAAGATCTCTGTTCTGAGACTTTCTATAAGGCGTTCCGCAGTCTGCACTCATTCCGAGAGGTGGATGCCTCATTCTCAACCTGGTTATATACCATTGCGAGAAATACGGTACTGAGTGAGCTTCGCAAACAGCGTAGTGGGAGTGTTCCACTTGAAGAGAGCGGTATTGTACCTGTTGCTCCTTCTGAGAATGCGCCAGAGCATGCTGTATTGCGCAGTGAGCGGGTGATGCTGGTTAGGGATGCAATTAACAATTTACCGGAGAAGCAGCGTTCTGCCATTATACTCCGTGAGTATGATCAACTAGATTACCAGGAGATTGCAAATATTCTTGGGCAGAGCGTCAGTTCTGTAAAATCGTTATTGTTCAGAGCAAGGTCAAGCGTAAAAACTCAATTGGAACCTTATTTCTTCGAACCGGTCTACGAGCCATATGAAGGGATGAAGAACAGATGAATTGCAATGAAGCCCAGGAACTGTTTGCACTGGTCTGGGACTTGCCGGAAGCTCATCCTCAGCGAATTGCATTTCATGCTCATCTCGCTGGTTGTGAAGATTGCTCGCAGCAATTTGAGGTTTGGGAAGAAGCTCAAATTCTGCTGCACAGCATACCGGTCCCAGTGACAGAACAACAAGCAGAGAAAGTGAACCGTAATGTTATGGACCGGATCTATGCGGAGTCTCCATGGCTACTGCCGGAAGAGGCAAAGGTTAATCGTTTCTCTGCTGTGATCCGCAAGCATATGTCTTTGTGGATTGCTGCGTTCCTGGCAATTTTCTTATGCAGCTTTCTGTACATGGCGATGTTTAAGCCGGACGTATCAGAAGCTGAGCAGACCAGCGTGGTCTCTACGGGTATTTTGGAGACAGGAGTAGCGGGCAGTGAGCCTTCTTCCTCCGGATTGTACAAGTACAACATGACGGGAGCAGATAGAGGGAGTATTATTGAGCCCTTCGTTGTGAGCATGGGCCCAGCGTATCCACAGTACTGGATGGCGTTGTCGCTGCTTGCAATAGGTATGGCTCTGTTCTCTCTTGGGCGGATGCATCGTTCAACAAACAAACGCAAACAAGGTGCACGTGCTTAGGTAAAGCTTTCGTTCACCGTATAGAGAAATGAGGGATGAGATGCGCATTGGGCTTATTCGTCACGGTCTAACCGACTGGAATGCAGCAGGGCGTATTCAGGGACAGACAGACATACCTCTGAATGCGGAAGGTCGTGAGCAAGCTGAGCGTCTGGGTAGACGTTTGCTTACCGAAGAGTATCGCTGGGACCATATCATTACGAGCGGGCTGTCCAGAGCTCAGGAGACGGGAGAGATTATCTCCGGGCTATTGAATGTTCCTTTGCTTGAGCCGGATGCACGCTTGAAAGAGCGTGCCTTTGGTCAAATTGAAGGTCTGACATCCGAAGAGCGTGTGGCTCGCTGGGGCGCTTCCTGGGAGACGCTTGATTTGGGACAGGAACAGATTGCTGATATTCAGACACGTGCATTGGGCTTTCTGGAGGATTTATGGGAGGCTCATCAGGACCAAAATGTGCTGATTGTCTCCCATGGCGCTTTTTTAGCCAGTTTGCTATCAGCTTTGTATAAAGACCGCTATACGGAACGAATTGGAAACCTATCGCTTACGATCCTGGAGAAGGAACGTGACGATTGGAGTCCATTGCTTTATAACTGTACACGACACCTTTCATTAGATCTGGCAAAACAACCTGAGTAATTAACTCAGGTTGTTTTTTTGCGTTATAGCAATGTGTAACTGGCATTCTATAGAGATTGAAATAAACATTTACACAAGAACGGAGAGGACAGAATTAACCTGAGGAAGCGGAGCTAAAAGCTTTCTGAAAGAAAGCTGCGTCGGAAGCATACGCTTCGCCTTTATCCCCAGATTTTCCCCTTCGAAAAAAGGGAATCCAAAAAAATTGGGGATAACAGCGATCAGAAGGTTGTTCTGTCATTGGAGTGGCAAGTGTAAATATTCTCTAGTTCAATTTCTATATGATTTTGAACCTCTCATTCTTCTTCTGAGCAGGCAACTTCGGGCATAGTATGGTTAAAACATAAAAGATTTGCAAAAAAGAGGTTTAGATCATGGGAATTCCGTCAACGATGTTTACAAAACCAAACTACTCCAGGCCCCGAATCAACAGCCAAAAAGTAGTCAAGGGCGAGGCGATGGACCCATGAATCTAGCGGATATGCTTACTTTTGCCGATATCGGCCAGCTTAATCGAATAGCAGACTATTACCAGTGCGAGTGTAAGCCCAATTCCAAACATGAACTCATCCAGAGTATTCTCACTACATTGGGCAGCAGACCTTTTTTTGAGCAGCAGGTTAGGGAACTAAACCAGGTAGATCTACGGTTTTTGAACAACTTGCTGTTTGATACCCGCCAATACTTCGGTATGGAGGAACTTGTCGCCATTGCTCGTCAATCGATGGATAAAAAAGATAGCGAGGCTGGAGCCAGTCCACGTGATCTTATCGTACGCTTCACGAAGAGTGGATGGTTATTCAATGGCACAACTCAGCAGACCAGATACCTGTATCAGGTACCTAAGGATTTGCAAATGAGATTTCGTGATGTGTTATCCACTCACCTGAAAGCAGGCATTGCACAGACGAGCGAGCCGCCCGTTTACAGGGATGAATACCATCTACTCGCAGATGATCTGAAACTGTTTCTGCAATTTGTCCAGCAGCATGAAATAGCACTGAACGCAGAAGGCATGATGTATCGTCGTTCTCAACAGCAGATCATGGAGCATTTGCATGTGAGTGAGGCGCTGGTGGGTAAGGCAGGATGGAGATTCGGTTATGGTCGTTCGTTCAAAGACTACCCCGACCGATTTGCGTTCATCTACGACTATGCTTTTCATCATCGTCTGGTCCGTGAGGAGCAGGGCACGCTGAAATTGTCACCTTCTGGTGAAGACAAGCTGGGTGCGGAGAAAACAGCCGAGATGATACAGCTATTTCGGTTTTGGTTAAGACTTTATAAAGGTGCTATTCCCAATCTGTCCTCCATAGTGTACTGGACAGGGGAATGTGCAGCTGGCTGGTCCACAGCAGAGTCTTTGTTCCGCCAGATTGGTCCCTACATTCAGCCGTTCTATTATGACACTGCCGAGACGATTTATGACAACAGGATACTCAAAATGATGCTGCACCTAGGCATGCTTCGCATTGGAGAACATGCAGATGGGCGAACAGTACAAATGACAGCATGGGGTTCACGGCTTGCGTCATCCTGTCGCTCGCTGTCCGGGGATATTAGTCCCGTTATGTTTGACAAGTGAAGGACAAGTTGCTAAAATCACTCCCAAATTAAGGAGTGATACTAATGATAATTCCATACAAAGGTATGCAACCCCAGTTACACCCTTCGGTCTATATGGCTGAAGGCGCCAAACTTATAGGTGATCTGACAATGGGTGAAGAATCTACGATCTGGTTCAATGCTGTGCTGCGCGCCGATCTGGCACCCATTGTGATTGGACGGCGCTGTAATATACAGGATAATGCTGTTGGGCACGTCAACACGGATCAACCTTTGATTTTGGACGACGATGTATCGGTAGGGCATTCTGCGATTATCCATGGATGTCGTATCGGAACAGGTTCGCTGATTGGTATGGGCGCTATCCTTCTCAATGGAGCCGAAATTGGTGAATATACGCTGATCGGGGCCGGTTCTGTTGTAACTGAAAATACTAAAATACCGCCCTATACCCTTGCTTTGGGCACACCAGCCAAAGTGATACGTGAGTTGACTGACGCAGATCTTGAGCGGATGTCCAGAACTACACTAGGTTATGTTGCCAAAGGAAAGGAATATAGGAGCTCTTAAATCCGTTTTGGAGGTGCATCCTATTGGATAAAATGAAAGTTACGTATGAAGTCATGTTGGGGCTGGCTGCTGAGATGGTGTGGGACGACGCGCTTCGTAAACAGCGCAGCGAGAAGCTGTATATGGAAATCGATAAGGCATTGGCTACCGGAGACGAAGTAGCTTTCCGGAATCTGACGGATGAACTAAAGGCCATAAACTGATGAGCATGTAAAATAATATATACGACAGGAAATGCGTGAAACACGCATTTCTTTTTTGTGTTCTTCATCATTCTTATGCGGAAAAAGTATGAATCTCTGGATTTATAATATACGCTCATATATAATATGGGAATAAAATGGATAGAGAGGGGAATTAGGGAATTGAAATTCAGTGAGATGACTCAAGACAGCTGGGCGGAACTGCAACTCTATCTGGATACATGCCTTATTCCATATACAGCCCTGACGGGCAAGCAGTCCCCGGTTGAAGCAACTGAGGCGTTGGAGCGACTTAGAGATTTTTTGGATCTGGTGGAGATTCCTTTTAAAGGACGTATCATGACTTACCCTGCATTCCATTATGCGTGTCCAGATATGTCAATGGCATTAAATACCTTATCCGAACAGCTCAAATCCTCCGGTTTCAAATATGTGGTTATAATGTCATCTGATGGCGAGTTGGAACATACCCAAATTACCTCTGCAGATTTGGTATTAAGTCGTTCTACTTTAATTCAAGAGGTTGGAGAAGAAGGGATTTCGCGTTTTGTCGGGGAAAAAATCCGTGAGTTATGGAAAAGATGACCTACCTGTGACAAATGTGACAATTTACCAACATTTTTTTAATAACGCTTACAAATGAACCTTAAAAATGTGTGACAAATTCTTGACGGTGTTCTAGGGCTACTATATGATTATGTATGTTCTAGTAAGTCGTGGAATTTCTGATAATGAAAACGATTGAGAGAGTTGGCTGAAAAAGGGGGTTGGAGACAGTATGAGCAGTGAGCATGACCAGCACGAAGCTTCGATGAAATTGCCAAGCCGCATGGAAATGTCACGCAGGCAGTTTTTGACGTACACGCTTGGTGGAGCTACAGCCTACATGGCCGCCGGTGCAATACTCCCCATGGTCCGTTTTGCGGTGGACCCGATTTTGCAGCACAAGGGAGAAGGCACCTCTGTCAAAGTAGCGGAAATCAGCAAAATTACGAATGAACCTCAAGAATTTACGTTTGAATTGAAACAGCAAGATGGTTGGTATTTGAGCAATGCTTCGTTAATCGCCTGGATCAGGAAAGATGAGCAGGGCAAAATCTATGCGCTTTCACCCATTTGTAAACATTTGGGATGTACCGTAGGTTGGAACAGTGATAAGCAATATCCTGACGAATATCATTGTCCGTGCCATGGCGCGCATTATAACAAGGAAGGCAAGAACCTTGCCGTAGCCCCGAAGCCGCTTGATGAGTATGTGGTTAAAGAAGATCAGGGTTGGGTTTATCTGGGCGACATTATTCCGAACACCCGAGTCAAATAGGAGGCGTGAACGCAGATGTTTAAAAATGTCTATGACTGGATTGACGAGCGTCTCGATATCACGCCAATTTGGAGGGACGTTGCGGATCATGAAGTTCCAGAGCACGTAAACCCGGCTCATCACTTTTCCGCATTCGTGTACTGCTTTGGTGGATTGACGTTCTTTATCACTGTTATTCAAATTTTGTCAGGGATGTTCCTGACCATGTATTATGTGCCTGATATTATTAATGCTTACGCCAGTGTTGAGTATTTGCAGACTAAAGTAGCCTTCGGCCAAATTGTACGCGGGATGCACCATTGGGGAGCCAGCTTGGTTATCGTTATGATGTTCTTACATACGATGCGTGTGTTCTTTACCGGCTCTTACAAAGCACCACGCGAGATGAACTGGGTTGTCGGCATGCTGATCTTTTTTGTCATGCTGGGTCTGGGGCTTACCGGTTACCTGTTGCCTTGGGATAACAAAGCCTACTTTGCAACCAAGGTTACTCTGGAGATTGCGAATACGGTTCCTTGGCTGGGACCGATCATTAAGGAATTCCTGCAAGGTGGAACTATTGTAGGTGCGCAGACGTTAACACGATTCTTTGCCCTGCACGTCTTTTTCCTTCCGGCTGTGCTTCTGGTGCTTCTGGTCGGTCACTTTATTATGATCCGCAGACAGGGCATTTCGGGACCACTATAATCTGAGAAGGGAGGAATCGACATGGCTCACGGACACAAGTCAGATGACCAGGAAAAGATTATCTTCGTCGGGGACTCACGCGTCCGTAAAGGAGCGGGGTTTATAACTCCACCGGATTACACGGCGTATCCCGGCAAATCAGAGGCTTTTATTCCTAACTTCTTGCTGAAGGAATGGATGGTTGGTGTCGTTGTACTGGTTGGTATTCTGGTATTAACGATTTCGGAACCTGCACCACTGGGCTATCCGGCCAATCCAAGTGCATCGGTTATCCCGATGCCGGACTGGTACTTCCTTTTTCTGTATCAGTATTTGAAATACCCATATGCCTCAGGTGATTATGTCCTGCTCGGGGTACTTGGAGTCAGCGGAGTTGCTTTCGGTGCTTTGTTACTGGCCCCTTTTCTGGATACAGGCAAGGAGCGGCGTTTCTACAAACGTCCGATTGCATCATCACTTATGATTCTATCGGTGATGGCCGTTTTCTACCTGACCAATGTAGCGTGGACACACTACGCGCATGAATTGGAAGCAAGCGGCCAAAAGCCGGAACATATTCAGCGTGAAGAAGAAGCGCGGGAGAAACACGCGCAGGGTCTGCCTACCTCCAACGCGCCAGGTCAAAAAGAAGAAGTGGCGATCGTTGAGAAGGATGACCCTGCAATGGAAACCTTCAAAAAGGCCGGATGTATCGGATGTCATGCGGCTGATATGAAGGGTGCAGGAGGCCCTTCGCTTCGGGGGGTGGGTGACAAACACAGCCAGGAAGAAATCCTGACGATTATCAAAGAAGGATATAACAGTATGCCTGCTCAGTACGACAACGCCATTGCTCAAGGGCTAACAGATGATGACATCAATCACTTGGCGGAATGGCTTGCGAAACAGAAGGCAGAACAGTAAAATCGAAATAAGCAATGAAACCTGATCGTTTATGCGGTCAGGTTTTTTTGAGGCGTTTTTCGCAACATCATCTTTTGGAACGCAGAATACACATAATGGAAGGGGCAGAGCATGTGGCTTTATCGTACTTTTGGAGCCGGGAATTTCTAACAAACCGTTACTTCCTGTGGCTTCTTTTTTGGTGTAACGCATTAGGAACAGTATATGGATACATATGGTACGGGGATCAATTGGAATATACGCTGGCACAGCAACCACTATGGCAAATTGTGTTTGTGCCGGACAGTCCGACAGCGAGTCTGTTTTTTACACTATCCTTATTGTGGATTTTGTACAAGCCGAAATCGAGGCTTCTGAATCGGATTGGACATGTCATACAGGCGCTTGCTGTGGTTACTTCGGTAAAATACGGCGTATGGGCAGTCTCCATCATTTTTGCAGGTTGGATGCAGGGGGGCGCACAGAACTGGCAGGATTGGATGTTGATTGCGTCGCATAGCGCCATGGCTATCGAGGCTTTGCTGTATGTGAGGTTCTTTGGGTTCCGTTGGGGTGCTTTGGTGATTGCTGCCTTGTGGACACTGCTAAACGATACAATGGATTATACCTATGACATCTTCCCTTGGCTGCCCGCATCGCTGATGGAGCATCTGGATGGTGTACGCAATTTCACCGTGGGATTGACGCTAGTGAGCATTCTCTGTGCGTGGCTTGCCTTGAGACAGGCCAAACGGGCCTGATTTCATCATGTAAGCTTGTTCTAAGGAACTCTCCCTTGCCATACATTGATGGTGGGAGGGATGTCCATGAAGAGAACGTTCAGGATCAAAACTGGATTTGTGGTGGTGTCGTTCATGACTCTACTGTTCTGGACGAACTTGTCATACAGCGTATCGGCGGAAAGTACAGGTGCGAATGGAAATACAGATCAGCAAGTATCAGCCAAAAAAACAATTGAGCAATTAAATGAAGAAGCGGCCCTGCTGTATCGACATGCCTTGGAGAATGATATTGAAGAGGTTAGAGGCAGTATTTTGCGAATCAGTAAAGGTCTGGAGCATATATCCTTTGAGGGTCAGACTACTGTAGAAGGCATTCATGCCCTATCCGAGACCATTGTTGAAGTAAAAGAAGCTGCGGTCAGGGTGAAAAATGATGATGCGTCTTTGCAGCAGGCCTCTGCCAAACTTCGACTTGCGGCTGATAGTCTCGCTAACCCGGCCAAACCTCTATGGCTCCAGTATTATAAAATCGTAAAAAATGATATTGATGCGCTGTCAACCGCGGCAGACCAGCAGTTAAGTTCGACGATAATAGCAAGCCGCTACGCCTTGCTGGAGGAGCATTACGAGACGATTCGACCTGCGGCGATGATCCGCCGTGAACCTTACGAGATCGCCCAACTGGATGCCTGGTTGTCTCATACCAAAGGTCTGACTGCGGCCAAGCAGATTGACACCGCACAATTAAAGAGTATGGTAGCCCATGGTGAAGAGTTGGTGAACCAGTTGTTTGGTCGAGAAAAGGACGAAAGTGCCTTTGTACCGTTTGTTCAGGGGCCCAATCGCAGGGCGGCCGGATTGCTGATTACTTCCATAATCATAGCAGCACTAAGTTATGCGGGTTACCGTAAATATCGGGCACAGCAGCAAGGCATTTTTCCGTTTCGTCGTTGAGCCATTACTGTCATCATGATATGACAAAGACCTCTGTCTACAAGGAAGGCCAGCTGGTGGCGCTTCTCTTGAAGATAGAGGTTTTCTTTTGTACAAGTATAAAGTTCAGCTTTCCTTAAACCCTTCTCCATGTACGTCATGCACATCGCTAATAATAACAAATGCTCTAGGATCAACCGAACGCACAATCGTCTGCAAACGTCTGAATTCCTGCCTGGAGATGACACAGTAAGCAACATGTTTGGCTTGTTTCGAATACGCACCAATGGCTGGAATGAGCGTTACGCCGCGATCCATATCACGGGTAATCAAATCTGCAATCTCAGGTGCATGATCACTGATGATCATAAATGCGCGGGCCGAATAAGCCCCTTCCTGAATGAAGTCGATTACTTTAGAGGCGATAAATACAGCCACAAGGGTATACAGTATTTTTTCTTTGGGAATGTAGACGAGGGAGATACCAATAATGATGAAATCGATACCTAATAGTACTCGTCCCATACTCCAGCCATATTTTCGATTAAGAATGCGGGCTATGATGTCAGAACCACCTGTCGTTCCGCCCCAGCGGAAAACGATTCCAAGGCCTGCTCCCAATGTAACCCCAGCGTAAAGCGCCGCAAGTAAAAGGTCATTCTCGGTATGCAGCGGTTCAATCCAGCCAAGATCAATCATTTTTTCAAATAACCACAGGAACACCGTAAGCGCTCCTATACCCACGCCTGTATAAATCATCTGTCTGCCGCCCAAAATCTTGAGCCCCACTAGAAAGAGTGGAATATTAACGACCAAGGTTGTAAGCGAAGGAGAGATGTTGAATGCATAATTTAGCAGGACCGTAATCCCGGTTACGCCGCCTTCCATGAGCTGGTTGGGGATGATGAAGTACAGAAGTCCAAAGGCATACAATGCCGTACCCAATAGGATGGGGAGAATCAATTTGAATTGAACCCAGGTTTTGGAAGTGCTCATAAGTTCCCTCTCCGTTTTACAAATTAGAATGAGAAAGCAATCATTCCCATCTTAGTATACCTGTTTATTGATTCTTTAAAAATGATTTGTCGTTTATGATGGTGGAAGTGAATCTAAATAACTGATATATTAGGAACAAATACGACACAATTTCAAAAGGAGAATCCGTTCTCATGGAGAAAAGCATTGCAGAAATGCAGCGTGAGGTTGATCTGTATATTTCCCAGTTCAAAGAAGGGTACTTCAGCCCGCTGGCCATGCTCGCCCGTATGTCTGAAGAGGTGGGAGAGCTTGCAAGGGAAGTGAATCACGAGTTCGGTGAAAAACCGAAAAAATCTTCCGAAGCAGACAATTCCATTGAGCTTGAGCTCGGGGACATTTTATTTATCACGATTTGTTTTGCTAACTCTCTCGGGATCGACCTGGCAGAGGCGCACGACAAAGTCATGCATAAATTTAACACACGCGATGCAAATCGGTGGACGCCAAAAAACACCGATTAGGCGTAGATTACATATGCTGTACCATCACCTCAATGGGGGAGGGACAGCTTGGATGATGAAACCGGAAGAGTATATGCAGCATGCTTACCGCTGTATTTTGCAAAATGATTTTGAGCAGGCGATTCGTTGGTTTGAATCTGCCATTAATGCTTACCCGGAACATGCGGAGCTCTATTATCGTTGTTCCATTACACATGCCCGTAGTCAACACCTTGTTCCAGCGCTTGAATATGCACGTAAGGCTGTTGAACTGTCACAAGGGATAGAGGAGTATGTTTTGCATTTGCAGACCCTGGAAGCCAAACAGATAAGCCTCCAGGCCAAGGTGCTGCTTGAACAGGCAGGAAACGGAACGCATGAACGATATGTGCAGGCGGCCGATCTGCTGAAACAGGCAGTAAAACTTGACCCGTTATATGTGGAAGCGCATATCATGCTTGCTCTTGCTTACAGTGATCTGAATGAGTTCGACCTTGCAACCCGTTCCGTTCGTGACGCATTGTTGCTGGACCCGCAGAATGATCAACTGCATCTATTGTTACAGGAAATTAAGCAGCGTATGAAATCCATTCAATAAGATGCCGTTTCATAGCGGGATGGAGATCTTTTGAATGGATTTAACCAATCGAACCAATATAGTGAGGAGATGCAGTCAAGATGAGTGAAGTAATAAGAGTTGCCGTAATCGGAGCAGCTGGCCGGATGGGCCGTGAAGTAGTGAAACTGGTGCTTCAAGATCCTGAACTGGAGCTCGCCGCAGCGGTCAACCGCTCCGGAGTAGGCACGGATGCCGGAACACTTGTCGGTCTACCCGAATGTGGGGTGCTTCTGACCGATGATATCGAGATGGCTTTTGCAGAGACTAAACCACAGGTTATGGTGGACTTTACAGTCCCTCAATATGCCTTTGCTCATACAGAGATTGCGATCCGGCATGGGGTCAGACCTGTTATGGGGGTTACCGGCTTTACGCCGGAACAGATCGAACAGCTGGACAAGCAGTGTCAGGACAAAGGCATTGGAGGGTTGATTGCCCCGAACTTCTCAATCGGTGCTATTCTGATGATGAGATTTGCCGCACAGGCTGCCAAACATATGCCGAATGTGGAGATCATCGAATATCACGGGGATCAGAAGCTGGATGCTCCTTCGGGTACAGCAATCAAAACAGCCGAGCTAATTGCAGCAAACCGCGAGGAACTTCGTCAGGGTAATCCGAATGAAGAAGAGACGATCGAAGGATCGCGTGGTGGATATTATAATGGTTTCCGAATTCATAGTGTCCGGTTGCCGGGGGTATTCGCCCAGCAGGAAGTGGTATTTGGAGACTTTGGCCAATCCCTCAAAATCCGTCATGATTCATATGAGCGTGCAGGTTATATGCCTGGTGTTAAGATTGGTGTACAGAAGGTTATGGAATATACAGGACTTATCTACGGATTTGATCACTTTATCGACTAAAAGAGGTAGTTCAAAAAGTCAACTTTTGATCACGAGGTCACTCGAGAAGCGGATACGACATCGAATCTTGAATTCAGCCGGGCCTTCCGTTGCTCACGTAGGTTCGCAAGCACATGCTTTCGAAGCCGTTTTCTCCGAAAACGTGTAGCTCCGCTACTCAGTTCCTAGCTTCATCCAACCTTCTTGGTGCTGAGAACCTGACTTTTTGAACACACACTAAAAGGAGATTGTCATGTTGAAAATTGCATTTATTGCCCATGATCGCAAAAAAGAAGAGATGGTTAACTTCGTGACAGCCTACGAAAACGTATTTACAGACCATCAATTATACTCGACAGGTACAACAGGTCTTCGTATTATGGAAGGAACCTCACTACAAATCCATCGGTTTGAATCCGGTCCACTGGGCGGAGATCAACAGATCGGAGCCTTGGTTGCACAAAATGAGATGGATTTGATTATTTTCCTGCGTGATCCATTGATGGCACAGCCTCATGAACCAGATATTAACGCTTTGCTGCGTCTGTGCGATGTACAGGGGATTCCGCTTGCTACGAATATTGCAACTGCAGAAATTCTCGTCAAAGCGCTCGATCGCGGTGATTTTGGCTGGAGAGAGCTTGTACATAAATACAAGCCTGAGGGTGGATTGAATTCGGGTGATGCTCAATGAGTTTGGACATTCTCATATTTGGTGCACACGCGGATGATGCAGAGATTGGGATGGCAGGAACGATTGCCAAACATACTGCAGCTGGACTGAAAGTAGGCGTGTGTGATCTGACCCGAGCGGAGATGTCTTCCAACGGGACGGTAGAGCGCAGAGCCGAGGAAGCGGAGCAAGCCTCCCGCGTCCTCGGTCTTTCGTGTCGAAGCAATCTCGGTTTGCCTGATCGGGGGCTGTATATTACTCCTGAACACATCGAAGCTGTGACTGCCGAGATACGGCGTCATGCCCCTCGAATCGTGTTTGCGCCATATTGGGAGGATCGTCACCCAGATCATGTAATGTGCAGCAAGCTGGTGCAGGAGGCTGTCTTTAATGCCAAGCTTAGAAACTATAAGCCGGACATGCCCGCAGTTCAAGTGAAAGAATTGTATTTTTACTTCATTAACGATATCGGACCAACGGATTTGATTGTGGATATTACGGAACACTATGAGCAGAAGGAAAATTCATTGCTAAGTTATCGTTCCCAGTTCGAATTGGGAGAAGGCGCAGTTGCCACTCCATTGACTCAAGGATATATTGAACGTGTGAAAGCCCGGGATTCTTTGCTCGGACAGCGGAGCCTCATTCCTTTTGCAGAAGGATTCGCTAGCATTACACCTTATGTAGTTCATCAATTTGGCCAAGCAGCCAAGTCATAAAACGATCGAACTTGCTCGTATAAATCATTTATCAATTGCATTTCCGTTGCATTACATCAACCTGCACACGCGGGAGATTAAAGGAGCGTCCACCGGATGGATCAAAAGCTAAAAATTGGTATTACCTGTTATCCGTCCCTCGGAGGGTCTGGCGTTGTCGCAACGGAGCTGGGCAAATTGCTTGCCGAACAGGGTCACCAGGTTCACTTTATTGCCAATAGTATCCCGTTTAGACTGGGTAAATTTCAGAAAAATATTTTTTATCATGAAGTTGAGGTCAACGATTATTACGTCTTCCGTTATCCACCGTATGACCTGTCATTGGCCACGAAAATGGCGCAAGTAGCCAAAGCACAGCAACTGGATCTGCTGCATGTACATTATGCAGTGCCCCATGCGGTGTGTGCCTTCTTGGCAAAACAAATGGTTGGTGAGGATTTAAAGGTGGTCACAACGTTACACGGAACAGATATTACCGTACTGGCGCAGGATGAGTCGCTGAAGGATCTGATTCGACTTGCCATCAACGAGAGTGATGCGGTTACGGCCGTATCCCAGGATTTAATTCGTGAAACGGTTGATTTGCTGGATATTAGGCGTCCAATCGATCTGACCTATAACTTTATTGATAAAAGAATTTATTATCCACGTGATGCAGCAAGTCTGCGTAGAGACTTCGCAGCACCTCACGAAAAAATACTGATGCATATTTCCAACTTCCGTCCAGTGAAGAGAACACAGGATGTGGTAGAAGTGTTCCGTCAAGTACAGGAGCAAGTACCAGCCAAACTGTTATTTGTTGGAGAAGGACCGGATTTGCCGAAGATTCAATGGAAGATTAATGAGCTTGGACTGAATGACAAGGTCCATTTCCTAGGCAAGCAGGATGATATTGCTCAAGTCATTTCAATGGCTGATGTGCTTATGCTGCCGTCGGAGAAGGAAAGCTTTGGTCTGGTGGCACTCGAAGCCATGGCTTGTGGTGTACCTACCATTGGTTCAATAGCAGGGGGGATCCCTGAATTGGTATTGCACGGCAAGACCGGATTTTTGTCTCCAATCGGTGACACGCAATCGATGGCGGAGAACACGATTCGTTTGTTGACAGACGACCGTTTGACAGCGGACTTTAGAGAAGCGTGCCTGAAACGGGCACACCATGATTTCTGCAACGATGCTATTCGGCATGAATATGAACAAATATACTACCGGGTGCTGGGACGTGAAGTTCCGAATCTGAAGCCGGTTTGTGGCTGATTGTCAGATAGGATTGTTCCATCTTGGAAATATATCTGTGTAAGCCACACCAAGCAACACGTAGTTATGGGGTGAGAGTAAGTGGTTCAATGGACACAGGTAGATCATGAAATGGCAAGACAAAGTGAACAGGTGCTGCGAACATTAAATGAAAAAGGATACGAAGCTTATTGGGTCGGTGGTTGTGTGCGTGATGAACTGCTGGAACGTAGCGTGGATGATATGGATATCACCACGTCCGCTTCTCCTGAGCAAGTCATGGAACTGTTTGCGGATTGCATTCCTACGGGCCTCCAGCATGGAACGGTTACTGTACGTTCAGGAGGTTTTTACTTTGAAGTTACAACGTTCCGCACTGAATCTGAATATAAGGATAATCGAAGACCCGCTGCCGTTCAATTTGTGCAGGATGTCAAAGAAGATTTGCAGCGGCGTGACTTCACCATGAATGCTCTCGCTATGGATCAAGACGGAAATATCGTTGATCCTTTCGGCGGACAATCGGATATCCAGGATGGACGGGTCAGATGTGTAGGATCGGCGACAGAACGGTTTGGTGAAGATGCGCTGCGCATGCTTCGCTGTGTTCGTTTTGCTTCGGTATTTGATTTCAAAATTGCCTACAACACCTGGAAAGGGCTTGTTCATCAAAAGGATCTGCTCCAACATATCGCCATGGAGAGAGTACGTACCGAAATGGTGAAAATGATGGCAGGCCCCCATCCGCTGCGCGGTCTGGAATTGCTGTTTCGCAGTCAGGCACTGGAGCATGTGAAGGCACCAATTCACAGGGAACGATTCAATAAAGCCCTCATGTCTAATATGGAACAATTAATGGAACAGAACGTTTTGTTGCGCTGGTCCATGATACTGATTGCAGGCCATTATACCAAGGATGAAGCAGATGCTTTGCTTCGAAAATGGACGTTTTCTAATGAAGATCGTTCCCGCATTAATGGAGTTCTGCAGGTCGAAGAGTTGATCCAGAAAGTCATACAGGAGCAAAAGGATGAAGAGACACTGCGATCAGAATGGATCATAACTGTGCTGTCTTGCGGACGTCAGGCAGTAGAGGACTGGCTCATTATTCAACCACTGCTTCCATCAGGTTGGAGAGATCAAGAGGTCCTACACGAAGAACAGATCATGGTAATACAATCCCAAGGCGCTGCATGGAGCCAATCCATGAAGGTGCACGAACTGAAAGATTTGCAAATTACAGGTGAGAACATTCTACAGTTGCTCGGACGTAAGGGTGGACCATGGCTTGGACAACTGATGAAACATCTCTTAAGAGAGACTGCGATCGGAAATATAGCGAATCAGCATGACATGCTGACCAACGAAGTAAAGCGGGTGGCTGCAGATGACAAAGCATGAGGAACTGTTACATATGTTACTAAATGCAGAAGGAGAGTTTGTGTCTGGTGAAGAGATCAGTCGCAACCTTTCCATTAGCCGAACGGCCGTGTGGAAGCACGTAAACAAACTGCGTGACATGGGTTATGAGTTTGAAGCCGTATCTCGCAAAGGGTATCGCTTGGTCACGAAACCGGACAGTATCGATGCCACAGCGCTTCAACTGGCACTGGAAACGACGGTGTTTGGTCGGAAGGCAATCATTCTGAATTCCACATTGTCCACCCAAGGTGATGTTCAGCACATGGCTGAACAGGGGCAGGGCGAAGGGACAGTGGTGCTGGCAGAAGAACAGACGGGTGGACGAGGCCGCTTTGGACGTAAATGGTTCTCACCACCGGGAAGAGGCATCTGGATGAGTGTTCTAATGCGTCCGGAGCTTGCACTGCAAAATACACCACAGCTTACATTATTAACAGGTGTGGCGGTGTGTCGTGCGATTAGATCGTATACAGGCGCTGATGCCGGTATCAAATGGCCTAATGATCTTTTAATTGATGGTCGCAAGGTATGCGGGATCCTGCTTGAATCAACCGTTGAAGACCACGAATTACGTTACTGTATCGCAGGCATAGGCGTAGATGTGAACTTCGATCCCAAGGATTATCCCGAGGATCTGATATCAATTGCTACTTCACTTAAGATGGAGACCGGACAAACGATAGACCGAACCAAACTTGCAGCGGCCATTCTCTCGGAATTGGAGCGTTTGTATTATTTGTATCAAAAAGAAGGGTTTGGCGTGATCTCTTCGCTCTGGGAAGCTTTGTCCGTATCCATGAACCGTGAAATTAAGGTGGCTAATCCGCAGGGTATCATCGAAGGTACAGCCATAGGGCTTGATCCTTCTGGTGCATTGATTTTGGAGAAGAAAAACGGTGAGCGTGTATCGGTATACTCCGGTGAAGTTTCATTGATAAATTAAACAATTTGTCGAATTTACACCGTTAAAATGAACATAAGACGTGAACTTTGGGCAGAACTTTGGTATACTGTGTTCGTGAGGCGATATCGGCTAATGCAGACCGAATTGCACTCCGGCAATAGTATGCTTTGTTCTGTTTTTAAAATGTTACAGTGACAAGGCAGGAATAGTAGTAAAGTGAGTTGTTGGATTCTGCTCTGAGCCGAAGAGGACCGAGACAGAAGGGACGATCGCAAGTGACTCTTTTTTGACTTTTCGGGACTTTTTAGTGGAAACTAAAAGGTTTTTTTGTTGCGTTTAAATTGAAAAGATGAGAGGAGCCATGACGAAAATGGCAAACAAACAAGCATTGAATATTGTGAAAATGAAAAAATATAAGCAGGACGGCGTGCCGCTTAGCATGATTACAGCTTACGATTATCCGACAGCCCAATTGGCCGAGGAAGCTGGTATCGATCTCATTCTGGTTGGTGATTCACTGGGAAACGTGGTATTGGGTTTTAACTCGACCTTGCCTGTTACGATCGACGATATGGTGTACCATACACGCTCTGTAGTACGTGGAGCGGGAAATACGTTTATCGTGGCTGATATGCCCTTCATGACGTATCATGGCAGCTTGGACGAGACGCTCAAAGGGGTTCGTCGCCTGATGCAGGAAGGTCATGCACAAGCGGTCAAGATGGAGGGCGGTCTCGAAATTGCAGATACGGTAAAAGCGGTTGTGCAAGCCGGTGTACCTGTACTTGGACATATCGGGCTTACCCCACAATCCGTGAATCAAATTGGCGGTTATCGTATTCAGGGCAAGGATGCTGCTGATGCCAAACGGCTGATGGACGAAGCCAAGGCGCTTGAAGCAGCGGGAGCCTTCGGCATTGTACTCGAACTGGTTACGGAAGAAGTGGCAAGAGCGATCTCGGAAGAACTTTCTATTCCCACAATTGGTATTGGCGCAGGTAGAGGGTGTGATGGTCAGGTACTGGTATTCCATGATGTGGTTCAGTATGCTTCCCCATACACGCCAAAACGCTTTGTTAAATCGTATGGAGACGTAGGTACATTGATTCGCAATAGCATTGAGTCCTATGTGAAAGAAGTCAAGGATCGCTCATTCCCGGCAGAAGAGCATGTATTTACCGCCGCTGACGGCGTTCTGGATCAACTATACGGACATCGTAAAGAAAAGGTGGAGACGAACGCATGAAAGTGATACGGACAATCGCAGAATTAAGACAAGAACTGAGCTTGAAACGTCAGTCGATTCAGTCCAGAGAGTCCGTTGTAGGACTCGTGCCTACGATGGGATTTCTTCATGAAGGCCATGCAAGTTTGATGCAAGCGGCTAAAGAACAGAGTGATATCGTGGTTTTGAGCATATTTGTAAATCCAATTCAATTTGGTCCGAACGAAGACTTTGACAGTTACCCAAGGGACGAAGCCAGAGATGTGGAAACTGCACGAGCAAAAGGGGTAGATATCGTATTTATTCCCTCTGTTGAAGAGATGTATCCACAGCCTACACAAACGACTGTATCGGTTTCTCGTCTAACGGATCGCTTATGCGGTGCATCACGTCCAGGGCATTTTGACGGAGTGACTACAGTCGTGTCGAAGCTTTTTAACATTGTACAACCACAGCGTGCATTTTTTGGCATGAAGGACGCACAGCAGGTAGCAGTGATCCAGCAGATGGTTAACGATTTGAACATGGCAGTTGAGATTGTGCCTTGTCCTATCGTCCGTGAGAGTGATGGCTTGGCGCTTAGTTCGCGCAACGTGTACCTCAGCTCAGAACAGCGTCAGGAGGCTCTTGTTCTGTCCAAGGCATTACGTGAGGCACAGGAAGCTGTAGATGCAGGGACGGCGATGACAGCAGCGGATATCCGCAGTATATTGCGTCAGAACATTGAACGTTCACCAATGGCTGTGATTGATTATGCTGAAATTCAGGCTTTTCCAAGCCTGGAGCCACTTGCTGATCAGGAAAAAGTTCATGGTCGTGACGATCTGTTGATCGCACTTGCAGTAAAATTCGGCAAAACAAGATTGATTGACAATATAAGGCTGCAAAAATCGGAGGTACTGTCCCATGTTTAGAACACTAATGAAATCCAAAATTCACCGGGCAACCGTTACGGAAGCAAACCTGAACTATGTGGGTAGCATTACCATAGATGAAGATTTAATGGAAACTTCCGATCTAATGGAAAATGAGAAAGTACAAATTGTGAATAATAACAATGGTGCACGTCTGGAAACCTATGTCATTCCAGGTCCACGTGGAAGTGGAGTGATCTGCTTGAACGGAGCAGCAGCTCGTCTGGTACAGCCTGGGGATACAGTCATTATCATTTCATATGCGATGATGTCTCAAGAAGAGGCAAATAATCACAAGCCTACCGTTGTGTTTGTGGATGGACAGAATAAACCTGTGCAAACGATGAAGCACGAAGTTCATGCGACGATTATGTAATCGACTGGTAAGGGGAATGAAATCGACCCATTCTACAAAAAATGAGTACAGGTCACTGCACTAATCCATTTTTTCAAGGGTGGGGATGCATCGATGTTCCAGCATGTTTTCGCAGAAATGAACGACATGTTAGATGAAATTATCAAGCGCTACCCTTCTGCTGAAGGCCTAAGCAAACAGGAATTGCTGCAAAAGTGGAATTTGCTGAAGCGGATGAGTGACGGGATGATTGATGAGTGGCTGATGTTTGAAGAAAAAATGAGCCAGGTGAGGGAAAGGGAACTGGATAAGCCTGCTTCCCTCGAACCTGAACAGGAAGCTGTTACCGCACTGCCAGAACTGCATCTGGAGTGTTTCAGTCGCGGTCAGGGATATTTCAAACTGCAAATGTACCCGCAGGCGATTATGCAATTTTCTAGGGTTGTGACCGACTATCCGGAAAGTGCATTAACTCGTTTTTACCTGGCTCTTGCTCATCTCAACCTGGAACAAACCGAGGAAGCCGGAATACACTTGCAGCGGATCATGCATCTGAACGGTTCGCCGAGATTGAAGGGGCTGGTATGTAACGTCCTGGGCTGTATCGAGGCCAAGCTCGCGAATCCTGAAGGTGCATGTTCATTATTTGCGCAGGCGCTTCAGTATGACCCATCGTTGACCGAACCGCTGTATAACATGGAAGCATGTCGATTAAACAGCGGAAAACTGCAATATGCAAATCAGCTGACTGCCTTAAATTAAGGCCAATTCGGCGGCATAAAGACGGTGTTCCCTCCTCTGGCATAGCGGCGGGGACACCGCTTTTTTGTCAGTTAATTTTCAAATGCCCTTTTTTTTGCTATGCTGTAACATAGACTGGAATGGAAGGGACCGTACATTGCAATGAAATTTGCCGTATTGGATTTCGAAACAACCGGCACGCAGTCCGACGGTGAGATAATACAGGCCGGACTTGCCATCATAGATCATGACTACAGCATAACTCAAATATATAGTTCTTATGTGAACCCAGGTGTACCGATTCCTCCGTTTATTACGGGGTTAACCGGTATTACTGATGAAGATGTGGCGGATGCTCCCTCATTGGAAGAGATGATGATGGAGATGGTTCCGCTGCTTGACGATGTTGTTCTTGTTGGACACAACGTTGCTTTTGATTTTCATTTTCTTCAAAATGCACTCGATCGATGCGGTTATCTGCCATTTACCGGACGGATTCTGGATACGATTGATTTCCTGAAGATCACGTTTCCGTCACTGGGGTCTTATCAACTCGGTTATGTGTCTTCGGAATTCGGATTTCAGCATGACCGCCCTCATCAGGCGGACAGTGATGCTCTCGCAACAGCTTTTGTATTACTGAAGTGCCTCGATGAGCTGCGTGCACTGCCTCTGATCACGATTCAGCGCCTCAGTGACCTGTTTGCGCCGGAAGACAGTGACTTGGGTTGGTTCTTTGATGGAATGCGTACTGAGAAGGAAGCAGAGCCGATTCAGGATCTGGATGGTCATACGTATTACCGCCAGCTCGCCCTGAACGTGAGTGACTGGACCGATATAGGCTCACCACGCGATGAGCGAGAAGGTAATCCGCTGGAAGGCGTAAGTTTTGAGCAGTTCATGGATCAGGTTAGAGATAACCTGAAGGAGACGCTGGACCATTATGAGGAGCGTGAGGCGCAAACTCAGATGTTCAGCAGTGTACGACAAGCTTTGGATGAAGAGAAACATCTCTTGATTGAAGCTGGAACAGGTACAGGTAAATCACTTGGGTATTTGCTGCCTGCCATCTATGAAAGTGTGAAACAGGAACAGAAAGTCATGGTCAGCACACATACCATCAACCTGCAGGAGCAATTGAGAGAGCGGGATATTCCTATGCTGACCCAGGTAGTTCCGTTCCCGTTCAAGGCAGCAGTGTTCAAAGGACGTGGGCACTATCTGTGTCTGCGTAAGTTTGAGCACAAAATCAATAAACGTGAATTCGCTACACCGAAAGAGGATTATTTTACAGCGGCTCAGATGATTGTCTGGCTTACTCAGACGGAGACTGGAGACGACGAGGAGCTTAATCTAAGCGGGCGCGGAGGAGACTTCTGGGAGACAGTACAGAGTGAGTCTGAGTCTTGTCTTGGACGTTCCTGTCCTTGGTTCCGCAAATGTTTCTATCACCGGGCCAAACATGAAGCCGGGCTGTCTGATATCGTCATTACCAATCACTCGAAATTATTTACGGATGTCAAAGCAGCACATCAGCTGCTGCCGGCCTACGAAAGTCTCGTCATCGATGAAGCACATCATTTGGAGGACGTAGCAGGTAAGCATCTGGGTCTTCATATGAAATATTTCACGTTGGTTCATACTCTGACCCGACTGTTTAAAGATAGCCGTAATGGCCAACTGCCGATGCTTCGTTCTCAATTATCGGGTCACGAAAATTCGGTACAGTGGGGCTCCATGATTGATCAGATGTTCCCGCTTGCCGTCGAAGTCAAAGAGATGTGGGATCGACTAAGTGATACATTGTTTGGACTGCTGCCTGAACGCAGCGATGCTTCTCCAGGCGAGACAGGACAATTCTCTCTTAGACTGAAGCCTTCACAAAAACCAGCTAAATGGCAGGAATTGCAGGATGCTGAAAACCAAATCTATGTCACTCTAGGTGATTTGATTCGTAAAGGCGACAAGCTGCTGCTTGAAGTGAAAGAAGATCAGGATGATTATCAGTCCGATAGTCTGATTACGGATATCTCAGGTCTGCTCAAGGACTTGGCAACGATTAAGGATAATCTGCGATTCTTCATGCGGATGGATGATGCCAACACCGTGTACTGGATGGAGGCCAGCGGCCAATTCCGCAGTAAATCACTTCAGCTCTATGCTGTTCCTGTCGATGTCAGTGCACAATTGAAGGATATGTTCTTTGATAAAAAGAAAAGCGTTGTGCTTACATCGGCTACGCTCTCCGTTGACAAGTCATTTCAATTCATGATCGAACAGCTGGGTTTGCAGGAAGCTGCCGAGAATAACCGTTTGTTAACGTCCATGTTGCCGTCACCGTTCAATTATCGAGAACAGGCGCTGCTCGTCATTCCGCGTGATTTCCCAAGCGTGAAGGGCAGTGTAGGCGATGCCCACTTTGTGGATATGCTCGTGCACTCCCTCGCGGAAACGGCTATTGCCACTCGTGGACGTATGATGGTGTTGTTCACCTCCTATCGCATGCTGCGCCAGGTCTATGACCCACTTAAGGAGGCCTTGTCAGGCAATGATATCTCTTTGCTTGGGCAAGGGGTGGACAGTGGCAGCCGTTCCAAGCTTACACGCCGCTTCCAAGATGCAAAAGCAACGGTGCTTCTTGGCACAAGCAGCTTCTGGGAAGGGGTGGACATTCCAGGAGAGGCTCTGACTTGTCTCGCGATTGTCAGACTGCCGTTCCAGCCACCGAATCATCCATTAGTCGAAGCGAAGAGCGAGCTTTTGCAGCAGCAGAAGAAAAACCCGTTTATGAAGCTGTCCGTGCCACAAGCCGTCATCCGTTTCAAACAGGGTTTTGGCAGACTGGTTCGTACAGGCAAAGACAGAGGCATTGTAATTGTATACGATACACGCGTTATTGAAGCGTATTATGGCAAGTACTTTTTATATTCATTACCTGGTCCTAAAATGGAGCACATGCTCACCGAGCAGATGGTTCCTCGTATTTCGGAATGGCTCGAGAGACCGACCGAAGAGCAACAATAACAGATACGCTCTGTAGCTTCCATTATTGCAAGACGCCAGTGGTTGGCGGTAAAATTAAGTAATATGATTTTTGTTTCGTGGATATGCGAGTAAAGCAATTAAAGGAATAAAAGCAATTATCCATTATATAACAACGAGCATCCTGTTTAACTCAGTAATCTTTTTGCTCGTTCTAGACAGGGTGCTCATCTTTTTCATCTATCTATCGTGGCCTTTGTAAGGGGGAGCAATGAATGAAATCAGATAAAATTTCGGAAGCCGTGGTGCGTAGATTGCCTGTTTACTTGCGTTATTTGAATGAACTGCATCAGCGCGAAGTCAATACGGTCTCTTCACAAGAACTGGGACTGAGGCTGGATTTGAATCCTGCCCAGATTCGTAAAGACCTGGCTTACTTCGGTGACTTTGGTCGTAAAGGGATCGGGTATGACGTTTCATATCTCATTGAGAAAATCCGCCATATTTTAAAAATAGACCAGCAGATCAATGTAGCTCTTGTCGGAGCAGGTAATTTGGGACATGCCTTGTCTAATTACAATGCCTATCTCAAAGACAACATGAAGATCGTCGCTGTATTTGATGCCTACGGTCCGAAGATTGGGAGTCAAATCAACAGTTTGACGGTGCAACCAATGAATGAATTAACGGATTCGGTCAAAAAAGACAACATTCGTATAGGTATTATCACGGTTCCGGATACGGAAGCCCAAAATGTTGCAGATCAACTGATTGAGTCAGGAATTGAAGCGATTCTAAATTTTGCGCCAACGATTCTGAAGACTCCGCCGCATATTCGTATTCATCATGCCGATTTTACGACGGATTTGCTTAGTCTGGCTTATTACTTGGAGAATGGAAAGGACGACGAGGAAGATGACGACAAATAGATGGGTAATTCACAACGGCAAATTTGCCGTGTGTGAGGGTACGAATTGGAAAGTGGTTCAAGGTTTTATGGTTGTTGAGAATGACAAGATTGTGCATATTGGTGAGACATTGCCGGAAGGAGACGAAAGTCTGACAAAGGTGGACGGAAAAGGACTGTTCTTCTTGCCGGGTCTGATCAATACGCATGGTCACGCGGCCATGTCACTTCTGAGAGGCCATGGAGACGATCTGGCGTTACAAGTATGGTTGCAGGAGAAAATGTGGCCAATGGAAGCCAAAATGACGTCTGAAGACGTATATTGGGGCACATCACTATCTGTTCTTGAAATGTTGAAAGGCGGAACAACAGCTTTCCTGGATATGTATGATCATATGGATCAGGTGGCGAAAGTGGTGGAACAATCCGGCGTTCGGGCTGCTCTGGCACGTGGGGTAATCGGACTTTGCTCAGAAGAAGAACAACTGCGCAAGCTCGAAGAGTCCGCAGCATTTGCCCGTCAATGGAATGGACAAGCAGACGGAAGAATTACAACTGTAATCTCTCCACATGCCCCTTACACTTGCCCTCCGGATTACATAGAGAAGCTGGTACAGGTTGCTCATGACCTGAATCTGCCTTTGCATACGCATATGTCTGAAACGCTTCGTGAAGTGGAACAGAACGTGGCTGATCACGGACTTCGTCCGGTTGCACATCTGGAGAAACTAGGATTTTTCTCCCGTCCATCTCTGGTTGCCCATGCGGTACATCTGAATGATGAAGAGATCGAGATTCTCGCAAAGCATGATGTAGCAGTTTCCCACAATCCAGGTAGTAACCTGAAATTGGCTTCGGGTGTTGCACGAGTACCTGATCTGTTGAAAGCAGGCGTGACTGTGTCCCTGGGAACAGACGGACCAGCAAGTAACAATAACCTGGATATGTTTGAAGAGATGAGATTGGCTGCGTTGATTCATAAAGGTGTATCTGGTGACCCTACTGCAGTGCCAGCAGGGGAAGCGCTTCTGCTTGGAACTTCATATGGTGCCAAATCCATATTCCTGAATAATACAGGCGCTCTGCAAGTTGGCATGAAGGCTGACTTCATCGCGTTGAACATTCAACAAGCTCATTTCTATCCGCATACGGATCTGATTTCCCATACGGTCTACTCGGCATCGGCCAAAGATGTGGAGCATGTGTGGGTGGATGGTAAACAAGTGGTTAAACATGGCGAATGTCTTACAATGGATGAAGAGCGCATTCTGCGTGAGTCTCAGCTGGCATTTGACAGTTTGCTTGGCCGATAATTACAAGGACAGCATCGTCATAGGGAAAGGAAGTTCAGCTTTTGAAGAAAAAAAAGAAGTGGATATGGATTTCGCTGCTGCTCCTGGTTCTGATTCTGTTTGGACTTCAGCGTTATTATGTCTATGTTACCCAGGATCAGCGCAAGGAAGAGGCGTTGGCCATACAGGCGGCCCAGGAACAGCTGGGGATTACGTCCCACGAAGAGCTGCGTAAGTATGTTTGGGGACAGAAAGACGGCGGAGACAACATATACTGGACCCTGATCGGCAAAAATAAGGATAACCAGGATGTCATGGTGTGGGTGAAGTTTGATGAGAATAACAAACCGGTGACGGGAACTAATGCGGTACACGGGGAACTGTTAAAGAACGGCATGAATGAGGCTCAGATTCGAAATCGGTTCAGCTCTGAAGTTCCGGGCGGGGAGATCAAACGAATCATGCCAGGCGTTGTGAATGGAATCTATGTATGGCAAGTGTATTACAACGATGATACGCACAACTATTATCGGTTTTACCGCTTCAGCAACGGGGAACAGGTGGACCTGGTCTATACGATACCGAACAGCTAGAATTAGCAGACGTACTAACGTCTGAAGAGAATACATTAAAGAACCGGCAGACGGAAACCCGACTGGTCCGGTTCTTTGACGTACTTTGTTGATCATTTTGGATTTGAATAGTTAAAATTAATAATTTATTCATATTTTCGCCTTAGATATTGTATATACGATGTGATATACTCAAATATGTATTCAAGGATACATCATACACAAATAAATCCTGTTAGGCACATCACAGGACATTACGTACACATATTTATATTCTTGCCTACAAGTTATAGGATGGGCCAAAATTTAGGAGGGGTAACTCACTTGAAAATAAAAGTATTGCCTATTGCTCTGACTGCCGTCATTTCAGCCGTTGTGTTGTTTGGAGGTTGGTTTGTGTATCGTCATTTGGCTGTGCAAAGCCCAATTGAAAAGATGGTTACCCAGTACGATGGAGTCAATGATGTTCAATTAACTATTAACCGCAATGATGTACAGTTGAAACTCGATCTGCAGCCGGATGTTGATCTGGGCAGGTTGGTACAATATATTCACAAAGAAGGACAGACCTTGATTGGCACTCGTTCGTTGAAGTTGGATGTCGTGGATCATTCCAACGAAGCGCTGGAGAGCTGGTGGGGAAGCGCGATGTTTACCGTAGCTCAAGCGATGGAAAACAAGCAATACACCGAGATTACACCGACCTTGTCTAAAATGGCTACAAATGGGATCAAGGTAAATACAGCCATGGATGACAATAATGTATATGTCAGTCTCAGAGATGGAGATGCCAGCAAGTTTATCATTCTGCCGCGTGTGCCCGGTCAGATAGGAGTGTGGCCTAATGCCTAAATGGACGAAAGAAATTGCCATTGGATTTGTACCCGTATTAATTATCTTTCTCGCTTTTATCGGTGTAAACATGATTCCCATTCTGATCGCTGCAATGCTTGTGGGTGCTCTGCTGCTTATGATGCAAATGCGTGGCGGAATTACGGTGGGCGCAGGTCAGGAACGTAAACGCAAGAAAAAAGGACCTTCCAAGCTGACTTTTGAAGAAATCGGGGGTCAAGAGAGTGCCAAGCAGGAACTGCGGGAAGCGCTTGATTTTCTCATTCGACATGAAGAAATTCAGAAGTTTGGTATTCGTCCTTTGAAAGGTATCCTGCTTACTGGCCCTCCAGGAACAGGTAAAACCTTGATGGCCAAAGCTGCTGCTCATTATACCGATTCTGTTTTTGTTGCTGCTTCAGGCAGTGAGTTTGTTGAGATGTATGTTGGTGTAGGTGCAGGCAGAATACGGGATTTATTCCGTGATGCAAGAACACGTGCTGCTAAAGAAAATAAGGAAAATGCCATTATATTTATCGATGAAATTGATGTAATCGGTGGAAAACGGGAAGGCGGACAACAGCGTGAATATGATCAGACGCTGAATCAGCTGTTGACGGAGATGGATGGCATATACTCTTCCGACACACCGCGCATCCTTGTGATCGCCGCTACGAACCGAAAAGAAATGCTGGACAGCGCGTTGACACGTCCAGGACGCTTTGACCGTCATATACAGGTAGACTTGCCGGATAAGAAAGGCAGAAAACACATACTGGAGCTGCATGCAGTCAATAAACCTCTTTTGGAAGGGGTAAGTCTTGAGAAGACAGCAGAAGAATCCTATGGTTTCTCTGGAGCACAGCTGGAAAGCGTTATGAATGAAGCTGCAATTTACGCTATGAGGGACGGGCTGCCCAACATTGAACAGCGTCATCTGTCCCTTGCGATTGATAAAGTAATGATGGGTGAGAAGACAGACCGCGAATCCAGCGTAGAAGAGAAGAAAAGAGTGGCTATTCATGAATTGGGACATGCCATCATGGCTGAACTGGTTCGTCCTGGCAGTGTGAGTCAGGTTGCACTCAGCCCTCGTGGACAGGCCCTGGGATATGTACGTCATAACCCGCAACAAGAGCAATTTTTGTACACGAAGCGCTTCCTTGAAGAGCAAATCATGATTGCCCTCGGAGGTGCAGCAGCGGAGGAAATGTATTATGGTGGACGCAGTACTGGATCACGCAATGACTTTGAACAAGCAACGAATGTGGTACAGACGATGATGGCTTCCGGGCTCACAACGTTGGGTATTGTTAACATGGATATGGTCACAACGGAAGAACTAATGCGGGAGAACAAATTGATCCTGCAAGACCTGATGGAACAGACCAAACAATTGCTTGAAGAACAGCGGACAATTTTCGACAATTCTCTCGACACGTTGCTCAGGGAAGAAGTATTGTCTGGCGATCAATTTCGTTGTCAATTTCGTGACAGCGCCCTTCTACCGGCATAATTTATTTATGTCGGTTATTTTTTTTTACATTTCAGTCGTGCTAAGATATTATTATATGTTGGGTCGAAATTTGTAATTTTCGGCGAACAGGGTACAATAGAGAAATAGAGAACCGAAAGGATGGAGCAGAACCATGTTTTTCAAAAAGATAGGAGTTGTCGGCGGCGGCACGATGGGGCAAGGTATTTCCCAGATGCTTGCAGCCAAAGGACTTGATGTGCTTCTGGTGGAACACACAACGGAGAAGCTGGATCATGCATATAACATGATTGAGACTAACCTCGATAAACAACTGGAGAAATGGGCTATTACGAAGGCTGAGAAGAAATTGATTCTCTCCCGTATTACCAAAGTTGCTCATCTGGCTGAACTCGGAACTTGCGATATGGTCATTGAGACTATTTCTGAAGATCTGGAAGCGAAAAAAGCGGTATTCAGTCAACTTGACCAAGTTTGCCCAAGCAACGTAATTCTTGCAAGTAATACATCCACGCTGAGTTTGACTGAGCTTGCAAGCTCAACCAAATACCCAGAGCGTGTTATTGGTATGCACTTTATTCACCCGGTTTCCCGGGTTGATCTTGTAGAAATTATTCGTGGTCTGAAAACATCCGATTCCACTTTTGCAGAAACTAGACGTTTTGTAGAAGAAGTAGCGGACAAAAAAGGCGTTATGATCTATGAATCACCTGGATTTGTTACGTCCAGATTGATCTGTCTTTTGATCAACGAAGCGCTGCATGTACTGCAGGAAGGTGTCGCTTCCGCTGAAGATATTGATGACGCTATGCGTATCGGATACAATTTCCAGCACGGACCGCTTGAGATGGCAGACCGTTTCGGTTTGGATTCAGTAGAAGCTGCACTTGAAAGAATGTTCCGTGAATTCGGTGAATTGAAATATCGTCCTTCCACAGTCCTGAAGAAAATGGTACGTGCAGGACACCTGGGTGTAAAAACAGGCGAAGGATTCTTCAAGTACGACAAGGATGGTGACCGGCTGTGAAAGTACTCGTAATTAATGCGGGGAGTTCCTCGCTCAAATATCAATTGTATAACATGACGGATGAATCCGTATTGGCAAAAGGTCTGGTAGAGCGGATCGGGATGGATTCTTCCATTCTGACTCATAAACCAACCGGCCGCGAGGATGTTACGGAAGTTAGCGAAATTCTAGAACATACTACAGCGATTCGTAAAGTTATTGACATCCTGACAGACAAAGAAAACGGTGTGCTTGGTTCCGTTGATGAAATTCAGGCTGTGGGACATCGTGTAGTTCACGGTGGTGAAGCATTTAAGGAATCAGCATTGGTTGATGATGCTTCCAAAGCAGAAATCCGCCGTCTGTTCGATCTGGCTCCACTGCATAACCCTGCAGCAATGATGGGGATTCGTGCGGCTGAATCCAATATGCCAGGGGTACCACAGGTAATGGTCTTTGATACGGCTTTCCATCAAACGATGCCTGAAAAAGCATATCTGTATGCCATTCCACGTGTGCTTTACAAAAAGTATAAAGTGCGTCGTTATGGAGCACATGGTACTTCCCATGATTACGTAAGCAAGGCAGCAGCTGAATATCTGGATCGTCCATTGGAAGATCTGAAGATCATCACATGCCATGTTGGTAATGGTGGTAGCGTAACGGCTGTACATGGCGGCGTATCCGTGGACACGTCCATGGGTATGACTCCACTCGAAGGATTAATGATGGGAACACGTAGTGGTGACCTGGATCCGGCCATTGTACCTTATGTTATGAACAAGGAAGAACTGAGCGTGAGCGAAGTAAACTCCATGTTGAATAAGCATAGTGGACTTCTTGCAATCTCCGGTATTAGTAGCGACATGCGTGAAATCACGGAAGGTATGGAGGCTGGCGATGCTAACTCCACGCTTGCATTTGAGATGTACGAATATCGTTTGCGCAAATACATCGGTTCTTATGCAGCAGCAATGAACGGTGTAGACGTGATCGTATTTACGGCTGGTGTAGGTGAAAACTCCGTTGTTCTTCGCCAAAAAGTATGTGAGCAACTCACGTATCTGGGTGTTGAACTGGATGAAGCGCTGAATGCAATTCGCTCTGGAGAACCACGTCGCATCACAACAGCGAATTCCAAAGTAGACGTTCTCGTAGTTCCTACGAACGAAGAATTGGTGATTGCAAGAGATACACACCGAATCGTATTGAATTCTCTGTAATCTAATTGTAAAGTGAATATAGCATGACAAGGAAGTGCAGGGGACAGGCATATGCCTGCCCGCTGCATTTTCAAATTCAGGATTCCAAGGAGAGATATGTGCATGAGTACGGATTGTGTAATTCGTAATGTGAGTGAGCATGTGGGCGAGACTGTTAAGATCGGCGCCTGGATTAACAACAAACGTTCCAGCGGCAAAATTCAATTTTTGCAACTGCGTGATGGAACCGGATATATTCAAGGGGTAGTGGTTAAGAGTGAAGTCAGCGAAGATATCTGGAATGCTGCAAAGAGCTTGACTCAAGAAAGTTCATTGTATGTAACAGGAATTATCCGTGAAGAACCACGTAGTGCATCCGGTTATGAGATGACGGTTACTGGTGTGGAAATTATCCATCTGACTGAAAACTATCCAATTACTCCAAAAGAGCATGGGGTAGACTTCCTGATGGATCATCGCCATCTGTGGCTGCGTTCGACAAAACAACGTGCGATTATGGTTATTCGTGCGGAGATCATTCGCGCTGTTCAGCAGTTCTTTGATGGTAACGGATTCACACAGGTTGATCCTCCGATTCTTACACCTTCATCTGCTGAAGGAACGACGAACTTGTTCCACATCAAATACTTTGATGAAGATGCCTATCTGACACAAAGTGGACAGTTGTATATGGAAGCTGCAGCAATGGCGCTGGGCAAAGTGTACTCCTTCGGTCCTACTTTCCGTGCCGAAAAATCCAAAACACGTCGTCACCTGATCGAGTTCTGGATGATTGAGCCGGAAATGGCTTTTGTGGATCATGAGGAAAGCCTGCGAGTGCAAGAGAAGTTTATTGCACACGTAGTTCAAACGGTTCTGAAAAACTGCCGTGCTGAACTGGAGTCCATTGGACGTGATGTATCCAAGCTTGAAAAAATTGTAGCTCCATTCCCGCGGATTACGTATGATGAAGCGATTGAATTCCTGAATGGACAAGGCTTCGATATTCCTTGGGGAGAAGACTTTGGTGCTCCACACGAAACGGCGATTGCCGAGAAATACGAAACACCGGTCTTTATTACCCATTATCCGGCTGGGATCAAGGCATTCTACATGAAACCTGATCCAAATCGTCCTGAAGTGGTCCTCTGTGCAGATATGATCGCACCAGAAGGATACGGAGAGATCATTGGCGGTTCCCAGCGTATTGATGATCCGGAACTGATGCAGCAGCGCTTTGATGAGCATCAATTGTCGGAAGAGGCATATCAGTGGTATCTGGACTTACGTAAATACGGATCGGTTCCTCACTCCGGCTTCGGTCTGGGATTGGAGCGGACGGTAGCATGGATCTGTGGATTGGATCACGTACGTGAAACAATTGCATTCCCACGTATGCTCTATCGTCTGTACCCTTAATGCTTAACCGCGAGTCCATGGAAGAAACCGGCTCCAAAGCCTGGTTGAATGGAGCAGCTTACGGTATGGCATCAGGGACAGCGCAGCTCCCATATGCTTTATTGCGCTATTATCATCAGCTGGGGTTAAGTGATGCAGAGGTGCTTCTGCTGATTCAATTGTTTGGATTCCGGCAAGTCGAATTCAATGAGTTCCCAACGCTTGAAGAGCTTGCAACCCGTATGGGTCTTGCTCCTGAAGGCATCGCCAGAATGCTGCAACGTCTTATGAGAGACGGGTACATTCACATTGACGAGCATCGGGATGAAGAGCGTGACATTCAATATGAACGGTATGATCTTCATGGATTATATGCCAAGCTTGCAGGTTGTACAGCAGAGGATATGGCCGTTGCTCGTAAGCAGCAGCTGGACAGTAATGCATTGCGCCCGGATTCGAACAGTGTTCAAAAAGAAGAGGAAGAACGAAATATGTTCTCTATTTTTGAAAAAGAATTTGGCCGCCCGCTTTCCCCGATGGAATGCGAGACTATATCCAGCTGGTTGGATCAGGATCGCTATCAGGAGGAACTGATTCTCATGGCATTGAAGGAAGCGGTGTTTGCTGGTAAAGTGCATTTCCGCTATATAGATCGAATCCTGCTTGAATGGAGTCGTAACCGCGTGAAGAATGTGCAGGACGCCAAGGCATATACGCAGCGGTTTCGTAACGGAGGACGTTAACACCAATGTTAGATTAGGCAACAACTTCATTCAGAATAAATCAAAAACAGGCCAGAATTTATTCTGTGCCTGTTTTTTTAGATTATAGAGATGTTAAGTAAGATGCATTAAGTTCCCGGTAGGACTGACTTTTCAGGCAATGTAAAACCTTTTTATAAAAAAATGAATGAATACGCAGGGGTCAACAAACAAGTTGTCGTCTATTGTAGTGGAGAGGAGGGGAGAGTTATTGATGAAGCGCGCTTAATTGAACAAATCCGTCAAGGCGATACATCCCAGATGCGCTTGTTGATCGAAAAGTACAGCCAGCATGTATACCATGTGGCCTACTCCGTATTGCGGAACGATCAGGATGCACAGGATGCAGCACAGGAGGCGTTCATTCAGATGGTTAAATCTCTCCCCGATTACCGATCCGAAGGTTTCAAAACGTGGTTAACCCGAATTGCCTTTCACAAAGCAATTGATGCCAAACGCAAGCTGGGCAGACGAAGCGCTGAGGATCTGGGCGGAGAAGAAAAAATAATAAACATGCCTGGTCGTGAAGAAGATGTTCTTGCCCGCCTTGTGCGTGAAGAGCGTCAGGAGAAGTTGCGCGAGCGTATCAATCAGCTGCCTGCCCAGCACAGGGACATTATAACTGCGTATTACTTAAGCGAAAAAAATTATGAGCAGATTGCCCGTGATGCACAGGTGGCAGTGAAAACCGTGGAGTCCCGTCTGTATCGTGCCCGGCAGTGGATTCGAAATCATTGGAAGGAGGATGAGTGGCGTGAGAAATAAAAGAATGTATACCGTCCAGGAATGGACTGATTATATTGAAGGCCGAATGACTGCAAACCAGGCAAGTATGATGGAACAGGTGCTTATGGACGTTCCGGCAGCAATGGACAACTATCTCGAAGCACTCGGCATTCATCGGGAGCTGCCACAACTGAAGGACCCGGTAGGCTTCGCCGATACAGTCATGAATCAAATTACGGAAATGCAATCCTCCAAGCCAAAGCGCAAATCGCGTTCCGGACGAAGACGTCTCTGGCTGGATCACAAAGTGTTTCATTATGCTGTAGCGGCTTGTCTGACGTTAATCTTCCTCTCCTCAGGGCTATTTGACAAGGTTGCGCCTTATCATAAGTTCCAGGATGGTGATCACAGAGGTTCATTTACGGAAAAATGGACGGAGGCAGCTACTTCATGGCTGGATCACTTCAAGCCTGGACCATAAATTAAATTTATTCGCATTGCCTGAAAAGAAAGGATGAAGACTGTGCAATCAGATCGTAACAAATTACTTGCATTCTTATTAAACCTGATTCCGGGTTTGGGTTTTCTCTATTGGGGTCGACCTGCCAGAGCTGTAATCTATCCATTACTCTTTTTTGGGACAGCTGTTGGTTCGTTTATGCTGGCAATTCTGGTGAGTGAGCGGGAATTAATGATTCTTGGGGCTTTGGGGACCATATTCTTCTGGTGTGTCAGCATGCTGGATATGATTATCGTTCTGCTGCGTGCCCCATCGCCTAATGATGCCCGATACCATGGATATGGCGCACATTACAGTGGACCGCATCAGGGGGCGGCATATCAGGGAGCATACACTGGTCAGGAAGGTCATCTGGGACAGATGGAGATGGACATGGAGGGAATACATCAGCATCAGGGTGGTGAGTATGGTGGCCCCGAAGGGGCTTACGGTCAACCCATGTATCGAAAAGGCAGTGAAAGCGAACGATTTTTTACGATTTTGCTTTCTTTTGTTCCAGGTCTGGGACATCTTCATCTCGGACTGTTACATCGCGGTTTATCATTCCTGATCGCGTTCTTCGGTTCATTTGCCATGATGGTTTTTGTAGCTTCCATTACGAATGAATCCGTATTTCTGATGTTCTTGCTCATTCTGCCTGTCATTTGGGTATACTGCATGTTTGATGCCGTCCAGCACGTGCATCGCAAGCAGGCTGGTGAGGTATTGCAGGATCGTACGTTGTTCGAGGAGCTGGAGATGGGCAGGGCTTCTGGACGGAGAAGCAAAGTGCTGGCAACCCTGTTGTCAGCCTTCCCGGGTGCGGGCCATCTGTATCTTGGACTGCAAAAAAGAGGCATGCAACTCATGTTCCTGTTTCTCGGCAGTATCTACGTTCTGGACCTGCTTCATTTATCGGTGTTCCTGTTCATGATTCCGTTGATCTGGTTCTACAGCTTCTTTGACGGACTTCAGTGTTCAAGCCGGTATGGCCGCGAACCGTTGACAGATCAACCCATTTTCAAGGATTGGGCTCGTCACCAGCGCCTGATTGGATTCGGAATTGCTGCGTTGGGATTGTACTATCTGTTTATCCGTTTGGTCATTCCACAGCTCAATGAGATGTTCCCGGATGCATTTATGACGTACGAGATTCGTTCGTATGTGAACACCGTCATTGTGTCCTTGCTGCTCATTTTTGGCGGTCTGAAGCTGTTGTTTGGCAAGCAGAGGGGGACGGGTATCCCTAGTGCGGCTCATCGAAATGATGAGGGAGCAGACAGTCTCTTTTTATTCAAGGATCGGGATGATCGATTGTAGAACTTTACAGATTTTTTCTGAATGGGAACAAAGAAATCATAGAAAACAAGAAATTTTCCAAACATAAAAAACACGCCAAGGCCTATGTATATCAGCCTTGGCGTGTTTTGGTTGTGCAGCTTTGATTTCGAATAAATGATTGCTATTTCGTAGCACCCTTTAACAGAAGCTGACGGTACATCACTTCAAATAGGAACTCGAACGCTTCCAAATGACGTTTGGCTTCAAAAGCATCTTTGCCCCAGGCATAAATACCGTGGTTACGCAGTAAAATTCCCGGTACGTTGGCATCAAGTACACCTGGCACCAATTCAGCGATAGATGGAATATCTGCAAAGTTAGGTAGGACCGGTACACGAATCTCCGCATTTTCTTCCCAGATGTTGAAAGCCTTGATCAATTCGATGCCTTGAATCGGTACGTGTCCGTCTGCTCCAAAGAATTCACTGATCAGGTTGTTAAATACGGTATGCACGTGGAACACCGCGCCGCAGCCGGTTAAACGATAGATTTCGCAGTGAATTAACGTTTCAGCGCTCGGTTTCAGGGTTGTGGTCTCAATGGCTTTACCATGCTTGTCCACAAACAGAAAGTCTTCCGGTGTACGGAGAGATTTGTCTTTGCCTGATGCAGTAACTGCAAAGTAGAATTGCTCCGGGTCGAAGTCGCCCACACGCATCGAGAGGTTGCCACTTGTACCAGGGAACCAGTTACGGCTGGCAAACAGCGCTTTGATATCAGCCAGCTCTTCGAGGACCTGGCGTTTATGTTCCAATGTAATCTTTTCAAAACCCATTTTTACAGCACTCCTTGTGTTTGCTTCTGTTTCATATCTTCCATAATATCGTAGAAGGTTGTGAATGGGACATGGTCCACACCCAGCTCTATACACTTATCCGTCAGAATAGAACGGGAGTAGACAAGATCAGCGATTTTGGCACCTTCAAAATCCGTTAGACTGTCTCCAATGAGGATACGATTATATTGTTCTTCCGGGAATGTACGAATAACCGTCGTTTTACACATGCCGCAGCCATTCTCACAAGGAGGCTGACATGGATTAGGCCATTCAATACGTATGAATTCATCTGTGAAATCTGCCCCGTTGCAATAAACGTGATCCTGTGGAATATCGAATGGAGCGAGCAAAGGCTCAATAAAAAAGTCCATTCCGCCACTGGTGACATTGAATTCAATGCCCTCCTCCCTAACATATGCAAGAAATTCGCTGAAACCTTCTCGGATGCCGGCCTGTCCAAGGACAAATTCCACAATCTCATCTTTCTGCGAAGAAGGCAACAGAGCGAACATCGCTCCCACACCTTCGCGGAGCGAAATTCGCTGTTCAATCGTGTCTTTCATAATCGCTTCAATACCTTCGGGTTTAAAATGTTTCATAATCGCTACGATATTGTCCGAAAGGGTGATCGTGCCATCAAAATCACAGAAAATAACTGTTTTTTTATCACTTCTCATCGTTCGCCACCCCACAGATCCAGTGCACTTTTCAGCTCGGGATGTTCGACTGCATATTCTGCCAGTGGAATGGAACGTTGGGCTGCCTCGATAGCCTGCAAGAATGCCCGTCCGCCTGCCTCAGTGCCCATGGGATGTCCATGGATACCTCCGCCGGCATTAACGATGACATCAGTGCCGAAGTCACGCAGAATAAGCGGTACAAGCCCTGGATGTATACCAGCCGAAGGCACAGGCATGCTGGTTCTGACCGGAAGCTCAGGTGAAAGCAATTGTTCTGTAATGGCCATATTCTCTTCCTTCGGCATCGTCACCGATCCGTAAGGGGAAGGGAAGAGCACCAGATCCGCTCCGGCAAGTCGCATCAGCTGCCCCAGCAGGACGGAAGCCGAGATTCCATAGTGTGGTGAAGGATACAGTGCACCTGCAAGCGCAGGGTGAGCCATGATTGGTACGTTGATGTCCGGATCACTGCTTAGTTCGTGCAGCACGTCATATCCGTAAGACAAGACATTGAACAACAGCGCATTTGCTCCTGCCCCTATCGCGCGTTCAGCCTGTTGTTTCAGGCGTGAGGTAGGTCCAGTTAAATTTGCGGCATAAAGAAGTTTCTTACCCGTCTCCTTGCGTGCCTGTTCCGCAGCTTTCATGCAGACCTCGACTCTTTTCTCAATCGGAGTCAGTTTGTTCTCAAACAGAATTTCATCATCTTTGATCAAGTCTACTCCACCAAGAGCTTGGCGAATAAACTGTTCCCTCAGTTCTTCAGCATCCAGTCCAATGACTGATTTAAAGATACTCATTAACAACGGACGATCATGTACACCTAACAGATCACGAATACCATTCAGTCCAAACTTGGGACCGGGGAATGCGCTGAGGAACCCGTCCGAGAATCCAAGTCGTGTCAGTTTGATGCGTCCGTCCATTGAAATTTTGCCAAAGACCGTCACGAGTAGGGCAGGAATGTCACGGCTGAAATTTACATCCGGATAACCGATGGTAATATCAGCGTAACGCTCACCTGGGGCCATGTCCTCAGCTTCATGCACTTCAACGCTGATGACCTCACCCAGATGTTTCTGCATCGCCTCACGCTTGGCCTGAGGCAATTCAGTCCAACTGCCAACGGTCATGCCGACAGCAATGGACTCAGCTTTCTTGCGGAAGTCTGCACGATCATCATGCAGACGATATGTGGCTGTGCACATATTATTCATTTTAAATCTCCTTCCAAAGCAGCTCCCATCTCCCGTGAGCGCTCTGCACAGCGGTTGACGGCTGCGATTACATTTTCAAAGAAATCTCCCTCATCCAGCGTTTTTAGTGCTGCCTGAGTTGCACCTCCCGGGGAGGTCACATCACTACGGAGTTTCATTGGCTCTAAGCCAGTCTGTTGTACCATGCGTGAAGCACCCAGCACGGTCTGAACAGTCAGATCGCGGGATTGTTGGCTGGATAGTCCGCCACGAATACCTGCGGCAATCATGGCCTCCATCAAATAGTATACATAAGCCGGACCACTTCCGGAAATACCTGTGAGCACTTCGAGTTTATCTTCAGGCACGATGGTCACGATTCCAACAGCTTCGAACATCGTCATGACTGTACTGCGCTGTTCATCCGTAATCTCTTCGGAAAAGGCAAGTCCGGTTGCGCCGAGCCCGATTGTACTGGACGTATTCGGCATGGTGCGGGCGATCGGTTGTTTACGTCCCAGTAGGGATTGCATCGTACGGATCGATAATCCGGCAATAACCGAAACGATTAATTGATCCGGCGACAGGAGCGGCCCAAGTTCACGCAGCGCTGCGGCAGCATCCTTTGGCTTCATGCAGAGTACAATAACCGGAGAAGCAGCGAGATGATCCAGCGATTGTGCAGCAGTTCCGGTATGTACGGCATAACGGGTGCTGAGCTCCTCCTGACGTTTCTGGTTGCTTCGGTTCAGCATCGTAATATCCTGAGGACGAACGACAAGGCGGGAAATTAATCCGCGCACGATGGCTTCAGCCATCGCACCTGCTCCGTGAAATGTAATCTTCTGTTGTAATAACGTCTGTTGTTCTTGACTCATATTTATCGTTCCTCCTATATAACTGTAGCTGCGATATTATTGCCGGATTTGTCCATTTCCAGTGATACGGTATTTGGTTGACGTTAATGCAGGCAGACCCATAGGTCCACGAGCATGCAGCTTCTGGGTACTGATCCCAATTTCGGCTCCATAACCGAATTCAAATCCGTCTGTGAAACGAGTAGAAGCATTATGGTATACAGCAGCCGCATCGACATCATGTAAAAAACGTTCTGCATTGCTGGTATCCTTGGTGACGATACACTCTGAATGCTTTGTGCCATAACGGGCGATATGCTCCATCGCTTCATCCAGGTTCTGAACTACACGAATATTTAAAATATAATCATTGTACTCTGTAGCATAATCTTCTTCCGTCACAGAAAGGGCAGAGGGAACGAGACGGCGGACCGTGTCACAACCCTTCAACAGGACATTCGCCTCACGGAGTTGTTCAGCCAGAGCCGGCAGATGCTCCTCCGCGTATACAGCGTGCAGCAACAAGGTTTCCATGGAGTTGCATACGGATGGACGCTGTGCCTTGGCATTAACGGCAATCTCCGCTGCCATGACTGGATCAGCAGATTCATCCACATAAGTATGACAGATACCTGCACCGGTTTCGATCACAGGCACTGTTGCATTGGCGACCACATTGCGGATCAGTGAAGCACCGCCGCGTGGGATGATGACATCGAGCAGTCCATTTAACTTGAGCATTTCGTCCACGGAGGAACGGTCTGCATCCTCAACAAGCTGCAATGCATCAGCTGGCATATCTGTTGTTGCCAGTGCCTGATGGAGTACCTCCACAATTTTGCGATTGGAGGAGAGGGCCGAGGAGCCGCCTCGTAGCAGTACAGCGTTACCTGTTTTGAGGCAAAGTCCGGCAGCATCTACTGTAACATTTGGACGTGCCTCGTAAATGATGCCGATTAGACCGATGGGCACTCTCAATTTTTCAACATGTAATCCGTTCGGACGAGTGAAAGTCTCCAGCACTTCGCCCACAGGGTCCTGCAACTCCACGATCTGACGCAGTCCTTCAGCAATACCGGCGATACGCTCCTTATTCAAAGCGAGGCGATCCAGCATCGATTCTGGCGTACCTTGATGTCTGCCACGTTCCAGATCGTCAGCGTTTGCTGCAATAATGGAATCCGCTTGGGCAATTAATGCGTCCGCCATGACCAGCAGGGCGTTATTTTTTTGTTCTGTGCTCAGTCGATTCAGCTGCGGAACCACGGCTTGGGCCTTGCTCGCTTTTTCCCTGACTTCACTCATCATAAATTCCTCCCATATATAAAGTGGAAACAAAAGAATATTTAATAGCTGTATCATATGATCCTGAGTAGTAAACTCGGTAGGATTATAGGTGTTCTATTTTAACGTAATCCACTCGTCTCGATGGATAACCTCAAGTCGATGGATGCTGTTCAACTGCTTCATCACTTCGCCACTTGGCAGTCCTGCGATGAGCCGTAGCTGGTCATCATCATAATTGACGATACCACGACCGAGCAAAGTGTCATCCATACCCAGCACCTCTACAACATCTCCGGCATGGAAGGTACCCAGCACACGTTTGACACCTACAGGCAGGAGACTATGACCACCATGAACCAGTGCTTCTTCGGCACCATTATCCACAACGACGGTACCGAGCGGAGTAGACATGAAGCCAAGCCATTGTTTTTTGCGAGAGAGAGCGGCAAGGCGAGTTTCGAAATACGTTCCTTTTCCGGTGCCATCAACCGCTCTTTGCATATCTCCAGGTTCCTTCACACTTCCTACAAAGACAGGTACGCCTCCACGCGTTGCCACTTTGGCTGCATCTACCTTGGATCGCATGCCGCCGGTACCTACGGATGATCCAGAACCGCCAGCATAGGCGTAAATTTCTGCCGTAATTTCGGGGATACGGTCATAACGAAACGCAGATGGATCTTTTCGAGGATCAGCCGTGTACAGACCGTTGGTATCTGTAAGAATGACCAAATGCTGTGCCTTGACCAGATTCGCTACCAGAGCAGACAGGAGATCGTTATCTCCGAACTTCAATTCATCGACAGATACGGTATCATTCTCATTAAAGATCGGAATGACGCGCTGTTTGAGCAGTTCTTCTACCGTCATGCCTGCATTGCCCATACGTTTCCGGCTGTGAAAGTCGGTACGGGTGAGTAGAATTTGTGCTGTAGTAACGCGGTGCGCTGCAAAAGCCTGTTGATATGCCTGCATCAGCAAAGCTTGCCCAACAGCCGCTGCAGCTTGTTTTTCATGCAATTGCTTGGGACGCTGGGGGTAACCAATCTCCCGGAATCCGGCAGCTACCGCTCCCGAAGTGACCAGAAGAACCTCGTGGCCCTGTTCGGCCAAGGCAGCAATTTCTCCAGCAAAAAAAGTAATGGCACTCCGATCTAGCCCGCCTTCTTCCGTAGTAAGCGAACTGCTTCCGATCTTAACTACAATACGTGAGGTCATAATTTCACTTCCTTAAACAATATTAATGATTGACCCTGGAGCAGACCGTTGGGTACAAAAAAAACTCCCGCCCTTTTAATTAAAAAGGACGAAAGTTCGTTACTTCCGCGGTACCACCTTTATTGATGATTGGATCATCCGGCTTCATGCCCTGTAACAGAAGGCACTGTCCTGTGCATCACAGGCCGCTCAGGGGTAGGTTTCGGAGAGAAGCCGCGGTAAATTCTTGCAGCCCGATGGAATTTACTCTCTGGGCGCGGCTGATCCTCTCGTACTGGTCCCGTCATCACGTTTCGTTCAATATTTCCTTATAACATACCATGGAAACTTGGCAGATGCAAAGGGGTTATGCACCTGTAAATTACTTGAATAAATTCAACTTGCCAATCCGCTCCGCTGCTTCCCTTAATCGATCTTCATCACTTAGCAGTCCTGCGCGCACATAGCCCTCACCATGTGAACCGAAACCAATACCCGGTGCTACGGCCACCTTAGCTTCACGCAGTAATACGTCAGCAAAGGAAGCAGAAGTAAAGCCTGCAGGTACAGGCAACCAGCTAAAGAAGGAACCTCCCGGTTTAGGAGCCTGCCAGCCGATGGATGAGAGTGCATCATAGAAAGCGTCGCGACGTGATTCATAACGTGCAACCAGTGAAGTCACACATTCCTGGGAAGATGTCAGTGCTGCCGCAGCAGCGGCCTGGATGCCTCCGAAGAGGCTCACGTAGATATGATCCTGCAGCAGATTGATTTTGGAGATGATCTCCGCATTACCTAGAGCAAATCCGACGCGCCAACCCGCCATATTGTATGTTTTGGATAATGTGTAGAACTCAATGCCCACCTCTTTGGCACCTGGTGCCTGCAAAAAGCTCACTGGACGATGTCCATCGAATCCAATTGCACCATAGGCGAAGTCACTGGCTACGACGATTTTATTTTGAATGGCAAACTCTACCGTATCTTCATAGAAGGAAAGAGGGGCAGTTGCTGAGGTTGGATTGTTAGGATAGTTCAGGAACATCAGCTTGGCCTTTTCTCGATCCTCAGTAGAGATTGCTTCATAATCAGGCAGGAATGCATTGGACTCCAGCAGTGGCATAAAAGACATGTGCGCTTTCGCCAGAGCCACACCAGACCAATAATCCGGATAACCTGGATCAGGTACAAGACATACGTCGCCGGGATTGAGCAATACCTGAGGTAACTGGACCAAGCCCGTTTTTCCGCCAAATAAAATCGCAACTTCCGTTTCGGGGTCCAGGTCCACGTTGTAATCTTCCTTGTAACGTTTCGCAACGGCTTCCTTCAGGAAAGCATGCCCGCTAAAAGGCGAATATTTGTGATAGAGCGGGTTCTCAGCCGACTCCTGCAATGTTTTGACAATGTGGGGTGGTGTAGGTGTATCCGGGTTCCCCTGACCCAAGTTAATGACGTCGTGACCACTTGCAATTTCTCGGTTTACATTTTGAACTAGGGAAGCAAAAAATTGTGTAGGAAGCTGTGTCATTACATCGGATGTAGGTATGGTAAAGGCTGAACGACCCGATGATTGAGGTTGATTAGTCATGCTATACATCACTCCGGTTATTAAAGATGGCAATATAGTATTCATTAATTTATCACGTCAATCCCGAGCTGTATAGGGGGAAAACACTTCATGAATACTTGGGAGGAGCCAATATTTAAGTTTTTGTACAAAACTGAAATGAGATATTTTGTTTTGTCCATTGAGATTAGGGGAAATCCTGTTTTATGATAATATTCGATAATGATAATCAATATCATTGGTGAATAGGAACGAAGCACTTATTAGGGGGAGAAATAGAAATGAAAAAGGGTATACGAAATACGGCAGTATTATTGACGGTTACATGGTTATCCATTCTTCTGCTGGCTTGTGGAAATCAGACTTCAACTCCGTCTGCCGGAACGGATGATTCCAAAACGGTCAATGAAACACAGACAAACGAAGATCAGTCCAATCAGGAACAGACGGCATCCGCAGATAACAGTGAGGGTGAAACCCGGATGTTCAAGGACTGGACAGGCCATGATGTAGAGGTTCCGGTTACGCCGAAGCGTGTAATTTATCATGGTGAAGTTACAGGGGACTTGCTAGCGCTGGGCGTTGTACCTGTAGGTATTCTTCGTCAGGAGGGAACAGTATATGATGATCAGGTCGCCCAAGCGGAAGATGTGGGTTTCCCGTTGAGTGTTGAAAAGGCGCTTACCTTGAATCCTGATCTGATCATTTTCTCGAATAGCGATGAGGCACAATATGATCAAATCTCGAAGGTTGCGCCAACGGTTACCTTTGATTCATTTGCGTCATTGGACGACCGCATGCGTATTCTTGGCGATCTTTTGAACAAAAAGCCGGAAGCGGAAGCTTGGATCACGGCACATCAACAAGCAACGGAAGAGATGTGGAAGCAGCTTCATGAGAATGGACTGAAAGAAGGGGAAACGGCTTCGGTATTCACCATGTATCCTGGTAATCGACTGTTTGTAATGGCCGGAGCAGGATTGCCACAGTTATTATATGGAGCCGATGGGATGAAGCCAACCGCGGAAATTCAGAAAGTGTTAGATGAAGGAATGGGCTTTGCTGAGATTTCTACTGAAAAGCTGCCTGAAATAGCGGGTGATCGCGTATTTATACTGGATCCAGTAACGGATGATGCGAAGCAGTCCACCAAAGAATTGCTGGATAGCCCGATTTGGAAGAACCTGCCCGCTGTAAAAGAAGGAAAAGTATATCGCTTTGATCTGGTCAAGGCTTCAAGTGACGCAACTTCAAGAGAATGGCTTTTGAAAGAGTTGCCGAAACAGATGATTCAATAGTCGTTTATAGATAGATACATCATAATATTGTATTGGATTAAGAACGAAAATGCCGACTAAAAAAGAGCCTTCAACATTTCGTTGAATGCTCTTTTTTGTGCTGAGTACAGCCAGATCTGGATTAATGACAAAAGCTCGCTTATAATCAGTTCATACAGATAGAATGATAATCATTCTCATTTTAAAAAACGAGGTGAACCACCATGCAGGCTTTGAATGCCGATGCCAGAGGGTTGTATTTTTCAGCATTCATTTTTCGGCTGGATCATCTGGAACAACGAATTGAACAACCAGAACAGGTGATGCTGGAAGTGGCATGTGATAAACATACATTTTTGATCTGCGAAGAAGGGGAAGGTCGCTTATATATAGGATATGAACAGTTTCCTTTTACCACCGGATGTGTTTACCCGCTTTCTCCGGGTGAAGGGTACCAGATTGAACATGGAAACCGATTAAAATTGAAATATATGGTGATATCATTTGATGTTATTCATGTGTTGACGGGAGATCCGGAACAGTATACGCGCCCTGTATTCGAACATAGAAATCAATTGAATGGCTATCCTTATGCCCCGTTAAGTGGGCTGTTGGAGCAATTGTATGCCATTCGGGATTATCAAACAGATGCCGAATATAGCCATTTGAATGCACAGTTTCAGAGATGGATGGAGATGATCATCACCCGGTACACTTCACCAAAAACAGAGCAGAGCATGGAATCCAGACTACACAGTACAATTCAATATGTAGAAGATCATTACGCTGAAGAAATCACAGTAACGAAACTGGCCCGTCTTGCAGATATCCGACCCGTGCAATATACAAACTTGTTCAGACAATTAACAGGCCACAGGCCGCTTGATTATGTGAACCATGTACGAATTAAACATGCTAAGGATTGGTTGCGCAAATCCGATGAACCGCTTCGGGATATAGCAACCCGGGTGGGTTTTAAGGATGAGTATTATTTCAGCAGGCGTTTTCGTCAAATGACCGGATTATCGCCTCGTCAATATGACCGATCTATTCAGCAACAAACACTGGTTCAGGATTGGTTGGGTCATGATGTGAATATTCCGTCACAGCCCAAGCGAATTATGTTTTATGGTGATTCCGGTGGAGATTTGCAAGTGCTGGGCATTGGTTTATTAGGAGATCAGGCCTATGATGCGGTTGCCCCGGTTAATGTGGAAGAGGCAGTCCGGATGAGACCAGACCTGATCATTTTCGATAGCACTAACGAACAACAATATGAACAATTTTCCCGAATAGCACCCACACTGGCATATAACTCTCATGCAACGCTGGAAGATCGAATTTGTAGGGTGGGAAGCTGGTTTGGCAAGCAATCAGAAGCTGAAAAATGGCTCTCCTCCTATCAGCAACGTATGGAAAAGATGTGGATGAAGATTCATGCTTCAATTGAACCGGGGGAAACGGTGTCCGTATTCACCTATCATCGGGGTGCCCGATTATTTGTCATGGGCAATATTGGTCTGGCCTCACTCTTGTATCATCCGATGGGATTCAGACCCGTTACGAAAGTGAAGGAGGCGCTTGTCGCGGGCAGAGCGTATAAGGAAATTTCGTCTGAAGCGATTCGTCAGTATGCCGGTGACCATATATTTGTCTTGCTTCCTGAAGACGTTATTGCAATGCAGGCCACAGAGAAGTTGATGCAGAGTCCAAACTGGCGAGCACTTACAGCCGTGCAGAAGGGGCAGGTGTACGAAGTGGAAGAAACAACATGGAATTTGGGCGATGCACTGACGAGCAACCGTTTGTTAACTTTGTTGCCCGAGTTATTATGTAGGAGTTCAGAACGAAAACAGGTTGCAGATGTTTGAATGATCAAGCTATGATTACAGGTATTACGGTTCAGAGGAGTGCTGGTTATGACAGAACAACAACAAGGGGAAATGCGTGTAGCCCTGATTCAGGGCGATATTCAGATCGGAGACCCTGAGGCCAACCATAAACATATGCAGTCTTTGCTCGAAAGAGCGGTAGAACAGGTTCCCGACTTGGGATTGGCTGTGCTGCCCGAGATGTGGAATACGGGATATGCTTTGGAACAAATTCATGAGCTTGCTGACCCGGAGGGCCAGAAATCAAGAGAGTGGCTCGCGACTTTTGCCCAAAAACATCGAATCTCCATCGTTGGCGGTTCCATTGCGGAGAAACGTGATGGCCAAATCTTCAATACAATGTACGCCTATAATAGTGAAGGAAATCAGGTGACACGTTACGATAAATTGCATTTGTTCCGCCTGATGGATGAAGAGAAGTATTTGCAGCCTGGTGCAGAACCGGAAATATTCGAATTGGAGAACGGCCTCACCGCTGGAGCTTCGATCTGTTACGATATCCGTTTCCCTGAGCTTGCTCGAACACTTGCCTTGAACGGAGCCAAAGCATTAATTGTCCCCGCTGAATGGCCGAACCCGCGCTTGCATCATTGGCGCACACTGCTTACAGCAAGGGCCATTGAGAATCAGATGTACGTTATTGCCTGCAATCGCGTAGGGAAAAGCGGAGACACCGAATTTTTCGGGCATTCCCTCATTATTGATCCTTGGGGTGAAATTGTGGCTGAAGGTGGAGAAGGAGAAGAGATCGTGACCGGAATTATCCGTCCTTCACTTGTGGATGAGGTTCGTGGCCGTATTCCGGTATTCGAAGACCGTAGACCTGGCATATATTTTGGCAGCAAATAAAAATCTGTAATTTTCCAATAAAGTGTTTATTCATCCGGGAGGCGGGTAATGATAATTATCCCGTCACCAAGGAGGATGATCAATCAATGGACAACCATGTGAAAGATACGCTCAGGAGACTGGAACAGGAAAACACTAGGGTAGATCACTTGAGGCCATTCTTAGAGAATGGGGCAGGAGGGCTATCACCACCTGAACAATCTGTTCAGGACGAAGGCCGCCTTGTGAATCAACAGAACAGGCTGACAAGTGAACGTAATTTGCGAAAATAAACCGCCAAACTTGAAATTCTCATATGTACGTTTTTACGTTAACAATTCAATGATGATTTAGTAACATTGTACTGTAACGATGATGTACTGCTAATACCATGTAAGAACTTTATCCTGCGGATGCGGGAGACGAGTATAGAACAAAGGCTTGGCCCTTATGGGTCAAGCCTTTGTTTATTTTGTTGCCATGTATGGCGTGCTATTTCGCTGACCGTCCCATTATTCTCCTTGAGAGAGCTCGGCTACGGTTTGTTGAAAAGTATGAATGAATGCCTCCGCGGCTTTGGAGAGAACCCGTCCTTGGCGGTATGCAACTACAAGGGTACGACTGGGCGTTGGCTCAGCTAGCGGTACGTAAACAGGAACAAATTCACTGCGGGGCGCACGGGCAATAAAGCGCGGAACCAGTGTAATCCCCATACCTGTAGCCACCAGTGACTGCACCGTCTCAATATTTGTACTCTCAAATACCACATTGGGGTCAAACCCAGCTTCCTCACACAGATCAAATGTAAGTTTGCGGAAGCCTTGTCCTTTCTTCAGCACAACAAAGGGTTCATCTCGAAGCTCTTCCATCCGTACTGGAACTGGATGCTCCGGATCTCCTCTGCGTGCTAGAGGGTGATTTGGGGGAACCGCCAAGTCAATTCGCTCTTCACCAATCGTTACATAAGATAGGCTTGGCTCCTGCAATGGGAGCGAGAGCAGGCTTAAGTCAGCCTTGCCACTAGCCGTCAACTTTTCAAGCGTCAGCCCGGAGTCTTCCAGCAAGGTTACTTCAATCTCGGGATAGGCCTGCTGAAATGCGGGAAGCACATGCGGAAGCAGGTGGGAGCCAGTGATCGGCATGCTGCCTACAACGACTTTACCTTTGCGCAGCTGGGAGATGTCCGACATTTCCTGTCTTAGCAGCTCGACTGCATCAATTATTTTCTGAGCCTGCTCTACAAAAGTCACCCCTGCATGGGTCAGTTCCACGGTGCTGGTATTACGCTGAAATAACAGTACGCCCAGTTCCTTTTCAAGTTTGGATAGCTGCTGACTTAAAGAAGGCTGAGCAATGTGCAGCTTCTCAGCTGCCCGGGAGAAATTCCGCTCTGCCGCAATCTGCAGCGTATATTGAAGTTGTCTGAATTCCATATCCACACGTCATTCCTTTCGTTATGCCATTATTATATCACTACAAATAAGAAATGATTAGTTTAACTGAAACGCTTAAACTGCTTACAAAGAGTTAATACAACACAGGCAAAACTATAACAAAAAGAACTGTCCCAAGGGAGTGAAAAGCGTGAAGTCCAATTCTGCAACGAGCATTAAAAAAACCTATTGGGAATCCATTGGACTCAAGATCGTATTTATCTGAGTGATTTAAGTCAATTTGATAAGCAAATGGCTCCGAAATCCATTCATTAATTTTTTCTTAGCAGTAAATCTTAACTTATGAAGACGTTAACGGATGTAAATTCATCTGGCTAACGTTTTTTTTATTGAAAAGTCAGGAAAAAATACTTGCACTTACTTAATATTTACTTATAATAACTTGCTAAAATTAAAATAATGCTTATAATTACTTAAAAGGAGGTGCATGTACTGTGTATCAAGAGGAAAGATTGTTAAAAATACTCGAATACTTGAAACAACACCAATCGATGAGTGTTACAGATATATGTACGCTGTTTGAAGTATCAAGGGATACTGCACGAAGGGATATTGTTAGATTAGTACAAGAAGGCGTTGTGATTCGAACTCATGGGGGGCTATCGTTACCTGAGTTACAGAAAGAAATGCTGTCTTATCAGGATCGTTTGATTGATGAATCCGAGAGTAAGAAAAAAATAGGGAAGTTTGGGGCAAAACTTATCCAAGACCATGAGACTGTGATTTTAGACGTATCAACCACGGTGCAATTTGTAGCAGAACAAATTAGCGCAAAAAATTGTACGGTGGTCACGCACTCGATTGATAACGTAGGGATCTTGTCCAATCGAGAGGATCTTCAAATCTATATTCTCGGTGGTTACTTAAATGTAAAGCACCGCTTTTTATATGGTTCTTCCATTATCGATAAACTAAGTGAAATTCGTGCTGATAAAGCCTTCATTGGAGCATCGGCGATCCGGTCTGATGGACTTTATTATCCATATGAAGAAGATGCCCGGGTAAAGAAAGAAATGGCCAGAAGATCTGATCAGGTTATCGTAGTAGCCGATCACACAAAATTTAACGGCAAATCTATTCATCGGCTGGACTTTGATTTCGTTGATATTTTAGTCACAAATCTGGAACTCCCGAGTGAGATCAGAGAAGTTCTGGATCAGAAGAACATCACTGTTATTGAGTGTCAGGAAGAAAATGAAGAGGTTCGAAAGCAAGACTGATAACCATCGGGTAGAGGAGGATTTTTATGGATTATATTTTGCATAATGTACAAATGGCACTCCGCAATCGTATCGTTCCATCAGCCAATGTGTGGATTTCTGAAGGGAAAATCATGAGGGTAGACACAGCTGATCTTCCTACGCTAGAAGGAGAGTATGAACGGATTGATGGGAGAGGACATTTGCTAGTCCCAGGGATGATAGATGTCCATATCCACGGTGCCAATGGCTTTGATATGATGGACGGTACTGAAGAGAGTATTCAAGAAGTTTCACGCCAATGTGCTTTAACGGGGTGTACCTCATTTCTGGCTACATCTGTTAGTTCTACGATGGAGGATCTTCTAAAAATGATTCGTAGTGTCAAGCGTGTAATAGGACAAGAAGTGGGAGCAAAGATCGCAGGGATTCACTTAGAGGGACCGTATCTGAACCCGAAGCGAAAAGGAATGCAGAATGAAAAGTATTTGCGGCATCCCAACATAGAAGAAATGAAGATCATTTTCCAGGAAGCAGGGTCACTCATTAAGATGGTTACTATTGCTCCCGAGCTGCCGGGAGGAATGGACTTGATTTCCTTTTTGAAAGAAAAGGGAGTAGTTATAGCGATCGCTCATTCGGATGCCACATATGAGGAAGCCAAACAAGCCTTTACATCAGGTGCGAGTCATGTTACGCATTGTTTTAATGGCATGCGGCCGATCCATCATCGAGATCCGGGTCTGATTGTGGCTGCTTTTGAAGAGAAACATGTAAGTCTTCAAGCTATTGTGGATAATGTCCATCTGCATCCTGCTATTATTCGACTGATGCATAACCTGAAAGGACCTGAAGGGATGGTCTTGATCACAGATGCTTTACAAGCAATGGGTATGGGCGATGGGAATTATCTATTTGGAGGCCATCATGTCACGGTATCGGGTGGCATTGCAAGACTGGAGGATGATACACTGGCCTCCAGTACAGTTACCATGAATGAAGCCTTACGTTATACTGTCGAAACCGGTATTCCCTTGATAGATGCCGTACAGATGGCTTCAACTACGCCGGCCAATATTCTTGGTTTTCAACAAAAGGGGGAAATTTCCTCTGGTTTCGATGCCGACCTGGTCCTATTGGATGATGAATTTCAGGTTCTCTGGACGATGGTGGGCGGTCAAATTCTATAAATCACTATTATTTGCGATTCCACAGAGAAAGCCCATTAGATAAGTCTAGTGGGCTTTACATAAATAAACCCAAGAATTGTGAGAGGTAGGGGCTTGACGCCCCCACCTACTCGATTATGGGTATTTTTCAAAAGGTATCCATAATGGCGAATGAGTATATGAGGTAATCTCACTAACCGGAATGTTAGTATTCTATCGTTATACATGTCGGCAGGGTACGCTAGTATGCTTTCGAATACAGCGATGCCCTGTTTATGCAAATCAATTCCCAGTACGAAGGGGAGGTCAAGCCGTACAAAGCCGATATTCAGTTCACGAAGCAATTGGACTGGATGCGGAATCAGATGGCAAAGACCGACAAGAAGTGGAAATTCGTCTCTATGCATAAAGGAGCTTATTCTTCTGGGGATAATGCTTCCGCAGAAAGCGAGCGGGTAGAATTTTACCGAAAATATCTGATTCCTGTATTTGATGAGCTGGGTGTGGATATGGTGTTTGAGGGACATGACCATATGTATATGAGGTCTTTTCAAATGCTGAATAACGTTCCTATTAAGAATGTCATTACCGATGAGCAAGGAAATGTGCTGAATCCCAAAGGGACCGTATATCTAATGGGCAACTCGGCCGCTTCGAAATTCTATGCTCTTAATCCAGATGCAGACACGTTTTTTGCAGCAAAAAACGATCAGCCCAACAAGAAAATGTTCATGGATGTCTCCATTACAAGAGACGTGCTGAAAGTTACATCCTACACAGCAGTTAAAGATAAACCTCTTGCCGTCTATGATGCTTACAGTATTAAACGGACTGACGTCAAACCCGGAATAGTCGAAAATCCAAGCGCAGTAAGACAGTCAGCGAACCGTGCAGTTCTTTCGTGGAAAGCGCCAGCTTCTAGCTCTGAGCCGGTGCGAGGTTACCGGATTTACGAGAAGAATGATAAAGTTAGCACGAATTGGAGCGTGTATGTGCCGGCGGTCAGCGGTCAAACAAGTTACAGCTATACTTTAAACGGCATAGATTCTGCCAAAGCCTATAATTTCGTTATTAAAGCAGTGGGGATAAGAAGTAATTCACTTCCAGCAGAGGCAGGAATGCAATGAATGGATAGATGTGGAGAATACGGGAGGTAGCGATCGTACTTTTTTTAAAGACCTCAATCAGCTGATTCGTTGTCACATTTATTTCATTCGGTTATTCATATGTCGTTTGTACTGTGTGTGGAAGGGAACGTCTGGAGCTGGTGAGAATTAGTCATCGCAGCCCTGATATCAGGGCTGTTTTTCTGTTTAACATAAAAAGCATTGACAGCGAAGAAGCTGGAACGTAGTATAAGACTTATATGATAATGATAATTGTTATCAATTGAAGCCTCTGCATATAGAAGTGGTTTATTTGCTTTCCCCTCATTATAGGTTAAACCTATTACATCTATAGATATTATATCTTGGAACAATGAAGGACAGGGTGATATATTTATGTCATTCAAGAGCTTCACTTTTAAAGGAACTACTGAGGCTCTTCCAAGGACCGAACTTATGATGAGGTGAAAATGATGAGTAAAAAAACGATGTTTGAGAAAATTTGGGAAAATCACGTGATTCATCAGGAAGAAGGCAAACCAAGCATTTTGTATATCGATCTGCATTTGGTACATGAAGTAACATCCCCACAGGCTTTTGAAGGTCTACGTCTGAGCGGCCGTAAAGTTCGTCGCCCTGAGCTGACATTTGCAACAATGGATCACAACGTTCCAACGAAGGATCGTTTCAACATTACAGATCCAATCTCCAAACAACAAATTGACACACTTTCACAAAACTGCCGTGACTTCGGCGTAAAACTGTATGACCTGGATACGATTGATCAAGGTGTCGTACACGTTATGGGTCCTGAACTCGGCCTGACTCATCCAGGTAAAACGATTGTATGTGGTGACAGCCACACGTCCACACACGGCGCATTTGGCGCACTTGCATTCGGGATTGGTACGAGTGAAGTAGAGCATGTTATGGCAACCCAATGTTTGCAGCAAGCCAAAGCCAAAACGATGGAAGTTCGTTTTGTCGGTAAACGTAACCCGGGTGTAACCGCGAAGGATATGATTCTCGCAGTCATCGCCAAATACGGTACAGACTTCGCTACTGGATATGTTATTGAATATACGGGTGAATCGATCCGTGAACTGAGCATGGAAGAGCGCATGACCGTCTGCAACATGTCCATTGAAGGTGGAGCAAGAGCGGGTATGATTGCTCCAGATGAAACAACATTTGAATATCTGCGTGGACGTGAATACGTACCTGCCGATGGCCAATTCGATGAAGCGGTTGCTGCCTGGAAAGAGCTTGTAACCGACGAAGGTGCTGAATTCGACCATGTGGTTGAAATCGATGTAGAATCATTGATTCCGCAAGTGACTTGGGGTACTAGCCCAGGTATGGGAACCGACATTTCTTCGAAAGTTCCTGTTCCGGCTGAACTGCCAACTGAAAACGAACGTAAAGCCGCTGAAAAAGCGCTTGAATATATGGGCTTAGAACCTGGAACACCAATCTCCGAAATTCCAGTTGATTATGTATTTATCGGTTCATGCACGAATGGACGGATTGAAGATTTGCGTGCTGCTGCACAGGTAGCCAAGGGTCACACCGTATCCAGTAATGTTACAGCGATCGTTGTACCAGGCTCGGGACGTGTTAAAATTCAGGCGGAAAAAGAAGGTCTGGATAAAGTCTTCACAGAGGCTGGATTTGAATGGCGTGATGCCGGATGCAGTATGTGTCTGGCAATGAACCCGGATGTATTGAAACCAGGACAACGTTGTGCATCGACTTCCAACCGTAACTTTGAAGGACGTCAGGGACGCGGAGGACGTACTCACCTCGTATCTCCTGCAATGGCTGCAGCAGCAGCGGTTAAGGGACACTTCGTAGACGTACGTGACTGGAATTTCAAAACGGAAGCAGCTATCTAACAACGAACGGATTGAAGGGAGAACGAATGATATGGAAGAATTCAAAACACTGCAAGGCATCGTTGCACCGGTAGACCGGGTCAATGTAGATACAGATGCAATCATTCCGAAACAATTTTTAAAACGGATCGAACGGACCGGATTTGGACAATTTTTGTTCTACGAATGGCGTTTTGACGAAGAGGGTAACAATAATCCTTCTTTTGAAATGAATAAACCACGCTACGAAGGGGCATCCATTCTGATCTCACGCGCAAACTTTGGTTGCGGATCTTCTCGTGAGCACGCACCATGGGCAATTATGGACTACGGATTCCGTTGTGTAATTGCACCATCCTATGCGGATATCTTCTATAATAACTGTTTCAAGAACGGGATCTTGCCGATCAAACTGTCGGAAGAGCAGGTTGAGGATCTGTTCCAGCGTACAGCGACACATGAAGGCTATGAGATGAATGTAAATCTGGAAAACAAAACGATTACAGATGCATACGGACTGCATATTGATTTTGATCTGGATGAGCATCGTCGTCAATTCTTGTTGCAAGGACTGGACGATATCGGTCTGACTCTTCAACATGATGATGAAATCGCTGCATATGAACAGCGTCACGCGGCAAAGCTGTTTGGACAAACGGCCTCAGTCTAATCTTTCATCTGTAATTTGTATTTCAAACCTCCAATTGTGCAGGGAACTTCACCGTTCCTTGGATCGAATTGGAGGTTTTTTTGCATTTGGCAAGGATGCAATTATGTTTTCGAGTTATAGGATATTCCGACTAAATATGACAACGTTGTAACCGGATGACGTGACAATATCTGATAAACTGATTAGTAGATTATGGAAGGGTAGATAGAGTCGAGTGTTGCATCACAGCGAATCAGGTCGAAGGTTCAAAAGACAAACAGAATGGTGGTTGATGTATGAAGAAATGGTCGGCAGCAGTCTTTGTTTTTCTGTTCCTGTGTTTATTTCCTGTCATGGCAAATGCCGATTCGTCTCCCTCGATTGTGCTGGACGGTGTGACCATTAACCAGCAGTCGGGAGCTCCAGCCGAGAATACTGGCAAAACCGTGATGGTGCCCATTCGGATCGTCTCTGAAAACCTCGGTTATCAGGTGAAATGGGAGAAAGCCACTCAGACTGTTCGTATTCTCAAAGGTAACAGCAGTATCCAGATGACGGCAGGCGAAGATGCGGCCACCGTGAATGGAAATCGGGTGAATCTCGATTCTCCGCCTCTAATTAAACAGGGGACTACACTGGTTCCGTTACGTTTTGTCGGTGAAGGCATGGGTCTTCAGGTGGGATGGGACAATGGAACCAAGACAGTAAGCCTATTAAGTATTCCTCCTGTAGCAAGTATGGAAGGTGAAAATGACCCGGTGGAAGCTCCTGTACCAGAAGGTCTGTCAGAGCTTCAAAGTATCAGCTTCGGCGGGGATCGTTTGATCTTGGCGACGAACGGGAAAATCACACCAAAGGTTTCCAGTCTCAGTGGACCTGATCGTATCATCGTAGATCTGCCCGGCACCACATTTGCTAAGGAGTTCACCCAGGGACAGGCTTCCAATCCGGATGGCAGCGGAACTCTTCTGGTTACGGATTCATCGCTGGTATCCAAGGTGCGATATGCAATGTTCAGCCAAACGCCTTCAACGGTGCGTGTGGTCCTTGATCTGAGTCAGGTGGCGACTGCCAAATGGTCACTGGGCGAGAACAACGTGTTGCTTGTTGACCTTGCGGCGAGTAATGGAGAACCAATAAGTCAGCCTGCTGTTCCAACCAATGATGGCAAAAAGGTTGTCATTATTGATCCAGGACATGGTGGACGACAGTCGGGGGCAGTCAGTGTGACAGGCGCCTATGAGAAGGACTTTAATTTGGCTGTGGGACTCAAAGTTCAGGCACTTCTGCAACAACATACGGAGATTCAGACGGTGATTACAAGGCAGGATGATACGGAATTATCCTTGCAGCAGCGTGTAGATATCGCCCAACTGAATCAGGCGGATATTTTTGTGTCGATCCATGGAAACAAGTTTACAACTCCTGTTCCTAATGGAATTGAAACGTTGTACAGTCGTAAAGATAGCAAGGATTTGGCCGACATTTTACACAAGCATGTGTTGCAGATTACAGGATTTAAGGATCGGGGAGTCAAAACGGCAAGTCTGCATGTAACCCGTGAAACAACGATGCCCGCAGTTCTGATTGAACTTGGATTTCTAAGTAATCCAGCTGATGAAGCAATGATGCTGACTGAAGATTATCAGAACAAATGTGCACAGGCCATCGTAGACGGAATTGTAGAATATTTGGGTCATTAATGTGGGTTGTGCGCAAATATGAAGGTCAGGGTAGTCCGTTGTTTCGAGATGCATAATTGATAATTAAGGAAAAATTCAGACAATAAAATGTAGAAAAAGCTTGATTTGACAACGTTTTTTTTCTGTTATGTTGGAATATATTCGCAACTTTTGAGAGTACGAGGCGTCTAATAGGTGTCTGGTAATGCCTCAGTGGTCAGTCGGAGCTGAAGGTTCACAACATGCGGCAAAAAAATATGAGAATGGTAGGGGTGAAGGATGAAGAAGTTCGGTTTTTTGGTACTGTTATTTGTCTTTGGGCTCGTTTTCCCGGGCTATAGTCATGCAGCAGCAGATACGCACATTATCCTAGATGGGAAAGAAATTGTGCAGCCTTCGGATGCCAAAGCGGAAATCATCAATAGCAGTGTGATGGTTCCGATTCGGGTTATTTCGGAGAGCCTGGGATATGGTGTGGACTGGAAACAGGCAACAAGCACCGTGACTATTAGCAAAGACAACACTGCCATGCAGATGATTGTTGGACAGAAGACGGCAACGGTGAACGGCAGTAACGTGAACCTGGATGCCCCGCCACTCGTGAAAAATGGAACCACACTTGTGCCTTTAAGGTTCATTGGTGAGCAAATGGGTCTTAAGGTGGGTTGGAACAATACAACGAAGACGGTAACATTAGTTACCCAGAATTCAGGTTCCGGAAACGGGACAACCACTCCTCCGAACTCTGGTAATGATGGTGGAGGATCGGATCAGGAAGGTCTTGTACTGGTGAACGGCATCAGCTTCAGTGACAACCGCTTTTTGATTGCAACAAGCGGAAATACGAAGCCGAACGTCTTCACGATGACAGGACCGGATCGAATCGTTATAGACTTGCCAAATACCGCATTCGCTGACTCTTTTAGTGAAGGACAAGCTTTGGACAGCAACCAGAATGGACAGCTTGTAGTGAGTGGATATCCGGATGTGTCGAAGATTCGTTATTCCTTGTACAGCAATAGTCCTTCTACTCTTCGTTTTGTCATTGATCTGAGCAATGCCAAAGGTTATGACGTGCAAAGTGACTCCGGTCTGGTTATGATTGATCTGAACAAAGAAGGCACTACAACACCGCAACCTCCTGTTGGAAACAACGGCAAAAAAGTTGTTGTTGTAGACGCTGGACATGGTAATCAGGACCCGGGAGCCATCGGTGTAACCGGCAAGAAGGAAAAAGACTTCAATCTGGCAATGGCTCTGAAAGTGGAAGCATTGCTGAAAAAAGAATCTAACATTGACGTTGTGCTGACGCGCAGCGATGATACATTTTTGGCTTTGAGTGAACGAGTAAAGATCGCAGAAAAATTGAAGGCGGATATCTTTATTTCCATTCATGCGAACAGCGGGTCTGCAGCGGCAAACGGTGTGGAGACGTATTACACTCGTTCGAACAGCAAAGCATTGGCTACGGTGATGCACAAGTATCTCTTGCAATCATCTGGCCTGAAGGATCGCGGAGTAAAAACGGCAAGTCTCCACGTAACCCGTGAAACAACGATGCCGGCTGTTTTGCTGGAAGCCGGTTTCCTGAGCAACAAGAGCGATGAAGCCGCATTGTTCACTGAAAGTTTCCAGAACAGTGTAGCCAAAGGGATTGTTGCAGGGATCAAGGAGTATCTGGGAATTAAATAAGGGTTCAACCCTTATGATCAGGAGGCGGAGTTAGAATGAACAAAAAATTATGGATTGCAGCGCTGCTGGTAACGGTTATGACAGTTGCTGCTGGATGTGGAAGCAAGCCAACAGCTGCTCCAGCTCCAAATCAGACTCAAGGTGCGGGAACAGAGAATAATGCGCCTGAGGATCAGAATGAGACGGATATTACTGAACCTGTAACTGTGGATCCGGAGGATACAACGACAACGACACCGGATAACACTGAAGGCACTACGGAGGGTACAACGACTCCATCGGGTGGAACTACTTCAGAGAAACCTGGAAGTTCCGAAAGTAATGAGAAGAAGACCATTGAAGTGTATTACACAGATCTGGAAGAGTTGGAATTGCACAAAGCATCCGCAGATATTTCTTATGCTTCTGATGAAGCCAAGTACAAGGCTGCGTTTGCAGCGCTGCAACAAAGCAAGGACGACAAGTTTGTCCCGCTTTGGGCTAAAGAAATTGAATTGAAATCTGTTCAGTTCAAAGACGGTGCGCTTACCCTGGATATTCACATGCCGGATACAGCACGTCTTGGTGCAGGTGGCGAAGTGTTTGCCATTGATGCTTTGAAGCAAACGTTTTTCCAATTTGATGAAGTTAAATCACTTGATTTGCTGGTAGATGGCCAGCAATCCGAGAGTTTGATGGGCCATGTGGATCTTGAGCATCCAATGACACGATCCGAATAGGTTGTACAGCATGTTGTTTTACCGTGAATCTGCGGAATATCGGCCGTTTTACATGAGAGAGGGGAATCACAGGTGACTTTTAAATATAACAATCCATCACACTCTAAAAAAGTAGTTTCAGCCGTGCTTGCAGGCATGATGGCCCTTAGCGCCGGCGGAGCTGCCATGGCAGCAGAATCAACAGATACGGGGCAAGGTCAGACTGCAACTGTAAGCAATACAGCTGCACCAACCGGTTTGTTCAGTGATATCAAGGTCGGATATTGGGCCGAGAAACATGTGTACAAACTGGCCTATCAAGGCATTCTTCTCGGTAACAACGGCCTGTTCCGTCCGGGAGACGCGGTAACGCAGCAGGAAGCTGTGACGATGGCGATCCGTTTTATGAACAAGGAGGACCAGTTGAACGACAGCACGGCTACGGCATTACCGACAAATATGGAAGTGGGAAACTATTTCAAGCCATATGTCGCTTTGGCGCTTCAACTGGGACTGATTGATAAAACTGAAGAATCTACAGTGGATGTGTCCAAAACATCCTGGGGGCAGAAGCAGGCATCACGTGAATGGATTACAAAATTGCTGATCCGTTCGTTGAACAAAGATGCTGAAGCGAAGGCCCAAAACAATCAATCTACCGGATTCGCTGATAATGATAGCATTTCCGAAAGTGGCAAAGGGTATATCAATCTGGCTGTAAGTTTGGATCTGGCCAAAGGTGTAGATGGCAACAAATTTAATCCAACCGGTTCTGTAACTCGTGCCCAACTCGCTACATTCTTTAGCCGCGGCGAAACTTTAACGGATACGAAGTATGCGAACACATTCACGGGTTATGTAACTGGATTAAAAGATGGGCAGATCACACTGGTTGTGGACGGAAAAGCTGTTAACTTCGCAGTGAACAGCAGTACGCCTTACTTTACAAAAGACAGTGAATCCCGTGCATCGTCTACGGATGTGAAGCTGTATACAAAAGTTCAGATTGTAGGTACTACGGGTACAGCCTCATATGTAGAAGTGGTTGATGCTACACCGCAGGTAGAAAGCATTGAAGGTACATTTGCTCGTTCATTGTCAGGTAATAAAATTGGCTTGTTTGTAGGCGAGAATTATGAAACATACGGCTATGATGAGGCAACAGCATTTATCGATCAAAACGGGAATGCAATCAAACTGTCTGATATTACAGCAGACAGCACCATTGAAGTACAACGTGAGACGTTCTCGGCTGACAAAAAGACAGTTGTTGTTCGTGTGAAGTCCGGAATTGTCAACAAAAGTGATAGTGGTGTCGTTGCTGAAGTCACGACTTCTGCCAAAACGATTAAGCTTACCAATGCAGCGGGAACTACAGAGCAATACACGTATAACGATAATCTGATCATTCGATATCAAGACCGAATCCTTTCCTTGGCTGAGCTCAAAGCGGGAAGTGCAGTGAAGTATACGGTGAAAGACAGCATCCTGCAAACAATTGAATTGTCGCAAGGTGTAGAGCAGTCTTTACGCGGTACACTGGTGGAGATCGGTGGAAACCAATCGACACTGACGTTTAAACGTGAAGGTGGATCGCTGGAAGCGAAGCTGCTTGCAGAAAAACCGGAAGTAGTTATTAACGGAATCCAGGATGCTACGCTGAATGATCTGATTACAGACGCAACTAATGGAGATCAGGTTGAACTTACGCTAAACTCTGAAGACCGTGTAACGCGCATTCAAGTGATCGGACGTCAGATGGAGCCAATGAACGGAGTTTCCGTTGTATCCTACAACAGTAAAACAAAAGTTTTGACGGTTCTGGACGGCAATAAAAAACCGTTTGTGTTCACGCTGGATGACAAAACGAAGCTGGACTACAACACATCGAAGCCTACACTTGCTGGATTGGAGTCTTTGTTGAATGATGGTCGCAAATTGGATCTGACGTATGTGGGAACTCGTGCGTTATCCGTTAAAGTGATCTATAAATACGAAGGCACAATCAGCAGTATTGATACTGCGGGTAGAAAAATCAGTTTGTTGTCTGGAAACCAGACGATCACGGTGCCGTACTCTACGGTTCCAACAATAGAGATTTACAACAAATCTGGAGCAAGTCTGAGTGACCTGAAGATCGGTGATAGTGTCACAGTTACGCTGGGTTCGAATCAGGACTATGTACAGAAAGTGGCTTTGAACACCGTGGCTCAATTTGAAGTAGTTTCTGTAGAGACGAATGGTCGTGTTCGTGTGAAATCGGATTCGCTGACAAGTCAGTTCTATGTCGATCAAGCGGTTCTGACAGGAGAAAGTGGTCAGACTATTACGGTCTCTCAATTGACAGCCGGCAACCTGATTAACGTTACATTTGAGGGAACTACGCCTAAAGCGGTTCAAGTCGTTAAACGTACGCTAGCGGAGGTTACATCTGTTGACGCTTCGTCAGTTACACTGAAACTGTTCAATGGTCAAAGTGAGACGGTTCCTGTTAGTGGTTCTGTAAAAGTGGTTAAATCGGGATCTACGTTAACCACACTTGGCAGTCTTACTGTAGGTGATCGTGTTGAAATGACGAAAGATACGGATAATTCTACCCGTTTTAGAGTGTTGACAGTCATGAGCAAACAGTTCTGGTCTTATGATGGAGTAGGCAACCAAATTTTGGTTAAACGCGAGTCCACATCTGACACAAATTATCGTTTTGCACTGGGTACAGGCGCATTTGTTCACCAGGGTGACAACACTTTAAGCGTGCAATCTCTCAAAGATAATGATAATATTGTATTGTATCTCCTGAACAACGTTGTACTGGAGATTCAAAAACAGTAATCGTTTCTTTTCGAGGATCAAAAGAATGACCGTCTTGATGCGGGATCTTTCCCGTATCAAGACGTTTTTTTTGCAAGATTTTTGGGGTCCCCGCAAAGTACTCGAAAAAAGCTTCGAAGTAAGGCTCCACCGTGTGGAGTCATTTTGTGGGAGGTAGCTCTTCATGAATGCAGCCACTGTAAGACATATACTCGAAACAATGGAAGCGATGTTTCCTGATGCACATTGCGAATTAAATCACAGCAATGCGTTTGAATTGACTGTAGCCGTCCTATTGTCTGCCCAGTGCACCGACGAAACGGTAAACAAGGTAACCGCAGACTTGTTCAAAAAGTACACCAGTCCTGCCGATTATCTGTCTGTTCCTCTCGAAGAACTGGAACAGGATATCCGGCGTATCGGTTTGTACCGAAACAAGGCCAAGCATATTCAGAACATGTGCCGAATTTTAATAGAGCAGTATGGCGGTGATGTACCGCAGGAACATGATCAGCTTGTGACGCTACCTGGTGTCGGGCGGAAAACTGCAAATGTCGTTGTATCCAATGCATTTGGAGTCCCGGCAATTGCGGTGGATACGCATGTTGAACGTGTATCCAAAAGGCTGGCACTGGCAGGTTGGGATGACTCCGTACTTGAAGTCGAGAAAAAACTGATGAAGCGCGTACCCCGGGATGAGTGGACTTTAACTCATCATCGGTTCATATTTTTTGGACGCTACCATTGCAAGGCACAAAACCCTCAATGTCATGTCTGTCCATTACTGGACATATGCAGAGAAGGTAAAAAGCGTATGAAAACGTCCCAAATCAGGAAAGATAAGGAACGTGTCACAACCCCAAAACGAAAAATAAATTAATGAGTAGAAGAGGATGAGTAATCATGAAATGCATTTCCGTGTACACTGACAATTTTGAGGCCTTCTCCGATATTTTTGAACAAATCGTTGAACAGGAAATGGCTGAAAACGAAGAAAAAGAAGTAGAAGGTATCACTGTAAGCCATTCTGGCGATGTTCCTGAACATTATCTCGAGCGTATGTCCACGAAACCAGAAGTGGTTGTCATGAGAGACAAAGGTCGTGACATTACGATTTTGCAGCATGGCCAAGTATTTGAAATTTTGCTGCCTTCGATGGAGAATGCTGTTTCTTAAGAGGTTTGGAATAATAAGATATGCTGCTTCTATGTCACTGGGTTATCCTTTTGAAGTTGATCCAATTGGGCATGGAAGCAGCATGCTTCTTATGGAATACAATCGTTTCACAGATAAAACCGACAGGATCGGTTTTATTTTTTTATGTGGAGAATTGCGATGTGTAATTTTCGATGTCAGTCATCTTGCATTCAAAGCGTTCAATTTCAAACTTGATAATGGTAAAATAAATGAATTATAAGATAAAGACATCGGACCAGATGTCAAATTAGAGGAGCCAGGGGGAAGGCCAGTCATGTCCAGAACAGATTACCCAGTAGAGATGGCCAAACCTCTGCTTCCACTGCGAGAAGCGATGGAGCAGACAGGGGACCATACAGCTGTACAGGCTTTAACGGATTTGATCAGTAAGGCGGAAATGAAACAGTTAACGATTGCGTTTTGTGGACACTTCTCGGCAGGTAAATCGAGTCTGATTAATAGTTTATGTGGCAAGCGGGTGTTGCCTTCGAGTCCTGTACCTACAAGTGCGAATGTAGTATCCATCCGTAATGGTGAGCCAAGAGCACTTATTTATACGTCATCGAACGTAAGCGCTGACAATTCAGCGGGAGTTCTTGAGGTTTCGCCAGAACAATTGGAAGAGTATTGCAAGAATGGTGGGGCATACACCTCCATTGAAGTATGGGATGACATTCCCCTACTGAAAAATGATGCGGTATTACTTGATACGCCAGGTGTTGATTCGACCGATCAGGGGCACAGCCTAGCAACACATTCAGCACTTCATCTTGCTGATGTGGTGTTCTATGTGATGGATTATAACCATGTGCAATCGGAAAGCAACCTTTCTTTTGCCAAAAGTCTATCCGATTGGGGCAAACCGTTGTTTCTTATCGTGAACCAGATTGATAAACATCGGGACCGGGAGCTATCGTTTGACCAATATGTTGAAGGTGTAGAAGCTATTTTTGCAGCCTGGGAAGTTCGGTATGATGGACTGCTGTTTACTTCGCTTCGGGACAAGGAGCATCGTTACAGCCAGTGGAAGCAGCTTCCTCAACTGATTGAACATATGATGAAGGAGAAGGAAGGGTTAATCAAGCATAGCCTTGCAAGCTCTGCGAGCCATGTGACCGAGCAGCATCTGACAAGACAGGCAGAGGAACGCGAAGAGGAAGAGGCAGCGCTTTTGGAGGAAGTTGGGGGCAAGGAAGGTATTGAACGCTTGGAACGGGAACTGGGTCTCCTGGATCAAAAAGAAGCAGAACTACGTTCCAAACCATCACGTGAACGGGAGAAGTTTCGGGCAGAGCTGGAGCCCCTTCTGGCGAATGCGAACCTGACACCGGCCGATATTCGTACCTCTGCGGCGGCTTATTTGGAGAGCCGTAAACCCGGTTTCCGGGTAGGCTTATTGTTCTCTGGTGGTAAGACCGAGCAGGAGAAGCAGCGTCGGGCTGCTGAGCTTGTGAGACTCTTGCAAGATCAGGCATCAGGACAAGTTGAGGTGCATATTCGTACCATGCTTAGACAGTTGGGTGAAGCACATCAGCTGTGGGGTGCTGAGTGGGAGCAGGCGCTGAACGCGGAGCTGCCTGCGGTAGATGAAGCACTGCTGGAGATGAAACGAAGCGCCAGTGCAGAGGTATCTCCCGAGTATGTGCTTCAATTCAGCAAGGATATACGGGGCGAGATTGAGGCCCGTTACCGCAGGGCGGCCATGATGCTGGCCGACCGCTTGCTTGAAGCGCTGGGCGCGCAGGGCGAAGCAGCGCTCCAGGCGCTGGACGCCAGCCGCACCGCGCTCCTGGCGCAATCCGCCTCGGCGGCGCGCTACACGGCGCTACAGCGCGCCGCCGAGGCCGAGGCAGCAGGGCTGCGCAGCCTGCTGCCTCCTGCGGGCCCCCTCACCTCCGGGCTGTTGCCGGAGGTGCAGGGCCCGCCCGTGCCCGCGCACGAGCCGGGTGAAGCACCCGGCCCTTACGCGGGCACGGCAGAGTCTGTGGCTGCGCAGCCACAGACTCCAGGGGCACCGCCGCCGCGCAAAACGGCGGTGCCTGGGCAGCCGGCGGCTGGCGCACAGCGCCGCCGGCGCCTGGATGCAGCGGCGGCACGGCTGGAAGCCGCCGCTGCGCTGGTAGAGCCGTACCCCGCCATGGGGTCGGCGGTACGGGATCTGCGTGCACGCGCGGCTTCGCTTGCGGGCGGCACGTTTACGCTGGCGCTGTTCGGAGCGTTCAGCGCCGGCAAGTCCTCCTTCGCCAACGCGTTGCTGGGCGAAGCTGTGTTACCGGTCTCGCCGCATCCAACGACAGCGGCAATTAACCGGATCATGGCTCCGTCCGGTGGCGCGGAGCATGGAACTGCCCGGGTCCGGATGAAGACCCCGGACGCCTTCCAGGAGGATCTTGCGTATTCCTTCCGTTTGCTTGGACTGGGTGAGCCTGGGGCAGACTGGCAAAAACGGGTCAAAGCCCTTTCACCACAGGATGTGCATCCGGCAGGGCGTCCGCATTACAGCTTTTTGCAGGCAGCCGCAGCAGGCTGGGAGGATACCGCAGCTCAACTCGGCCAGGATGTGCTGGTGGATCTGAACGGATATCGTAACTTTGTCGCTAATGAGAAGAAGTCTTGCTTTGTCGACAGTATTGACCTGTACTACAGTTGTGATGTAACAGAACAAGGTATAGTCCTTGTCGATACGCCAGGGGCTGACTCCGTGAATGCCCGTCATACGGGTGTCACTTTCAATTATATGAAGAATGCGGATGCACTCATTTTCGTAACGTATTACAATCATGCCTTCTCTCAGGGAGACCGACAGTTCCTGAATCAATTGGGACGCGTGAAAGACAGCTCAGCGATGGATCAGATGTTCTTTGTGGTTAATGCGACTGATTTGTCTTCCTCTGAAGAGGAGTTGGAGCAGGTTCTTGACCATGTGAGTACTCAGCTGCGCAGTAATGGCATTCGGGCACCACGCTTATTTCCTGTATCCAGCATGCAGGCAATGGAAGGCAAGACAGGCAACGATGCGACATTGCTGGAGCAATCCGGCTTCATTCGGTTCGAGGAAGAATTTAACCGGTTTGCAGGAAGTGAGCTTGCGGACCTTGCGGTTGGTGGGGCTTCTGAAGAGATCGCACGGGTGATCAAACGACTGAAGACACGTGCCGAGGATGCGACCCAGGGGGAAGAGGTTCTACAGCGACGTCGGGATGAGCTGGGCTCAATCCAGGAACAGTCCCTTCAGAGGGTACATTTGCTCGCGGAACGGTCCATGAAGGCAGAACTGGCCCAGGAAACGGCTGAACTGCTGTTCCATGTGCGGCAGCGCCTGGGTTATCGTTTTGGGCTGTTCATGGCAGAAGCGTTCCATCCATCCGTTCTTCGTGAGGATCGCGGGAATCTGAAAGCAGCCTTCGCTGCCTGTGGTCGAGAACTGTTGCGCATGATTGCCATCGAACTGGAGCAGGAACTGCTTGCCACTACACTCAGACTCGAACAGGCAGGTCAGTCCTGGCTGCACAAGCAAGTGACCGAATGTGTAGATGAACTGAAACGATTGTCCGGAGGCATGGATCTGTCGTTGCCGCTGAACGAACGCTGGAGTACACCTGTTTTGGAAGAGGTGCGTTTGGAAGAACCTTCGGGTTGGAAAGCGTATCTGAGTTATTTCCGAAATCCGAAACAGTTTTTCGAAGGAGATGGACGACAGCGGCTGCAGGAGACACTTGACCCCGTTATTAAGCAGATGGTGATCGATGTTCTGCCTGCTGCGGAGAATAAGCTGGTCCAGTTCTATGACAACCAGCTTGGTCAGTCTTTGCAGCATCAATCCCGTCAATTGGAAGAGAGACTTGAGGAGGCCGTTGGTGCCCTACATGAGACAATGACCAGTGGAATTCCTGCCGAAGAATGGGAGAGTCTGTCTGTACAACTGGGGCAGATTGAACGTGAATAAAAGGTATTCAAATCCATGTCTGTATGTAAACGGTTGAAAAGCGGAATGAGTTGTACTGTGATATTTTGAAATGTTGTCGTTGTACCAAAAAAGGCCCCTGCCTCTAAAGGCATACAGGGAGCCTTTTTTTGTACGAACAACCTGAAAGGAAGAGAATATTCAAACATTTGATTGATAGGAGGGTATCTACCTTCCTTAATGACGCATTAAGGTGAAAGTAGCCTGAATATGGTCGCTTATTCGCTTTGCCGCGAATGGGGGACGGTGATAAACTTCATAAATGTTCATACTGTTTTTGAACGATATAAGAGGAGGAGAGACATGGATGTTCTCAGGCAATTGCAGATTTTTTTCTGGGAGAAGCGCACGTATTTATTTTTATCGATCTTATGCCTCGCCATAGCGACCGCGCTTGGACTGGTGTATCCGAACCTGCTAAGGATTCTGATTGATGACGTCATCACTCCGCGCAATTTTGAAGACGTTCCCAAACTTGCTTTAACGGTATTAGGTGTCGTTATTCTGAAAGCGGGAATGCAGTTTTTACACGGTCTTTTTGGAGGGCGTCTCGGGAACTTCCTGGCGTACCGACTTCGTAACGCTTGTTACGAAAAGCTTCAATTTTTATCCTTCCGGTATTACGACACGGCCAAAACGGGAGATTTGATGTCCCGCCTCACGGGAGATCTCGAAGCGATCCGTAACTTTATCGGATTTGGCTTCGCTCAAATTCTCAACATGGTTCTGATGGTCGTATTCGGCGCAATCATGATGATGACCATGAGTTGGAAGCTTACCTTGCTAACGCTCATATGTATTCCTCTGCTTGCCTTCGTTGCGCTGAGGTTCGAATCCCGAATTCACCCTGCATTCCAAGAAATGCGGCTGGCACTCAGCTCTCTGACGACAGCAGTACAGGAGAATATTACAGGTGTGCGTACTGTAAAGTCATTTGCACGTGAACCTCACGAAGTGGAGAAGTTTTCCGTTCGTAATGAGCGTTACAAAACGAACCAGATTCATGCAGCAACATTATGGAGTCAGTATTTTCCGATCATGGAGATTCTCGCTTCGGTCAGCGTAGTTCTTCTGCTCCTCATTGGTGGGAACATGGTTATTCAGAAATCGTTAACACTCGGTCAACTCGTTGCCTTTTTCAGTTTGATCTGGTACATAATCGGTCCAATGTGGAACCTTGGTTTCCATATCAATAACTATACGCAATCCAAAGCATCGGGTGAACGGGTGTTGGAACTTTTGAATACGCCGGTAGATGTACAAGAGACAGAAGATCCGGTCATTGTAGAGGCTGATCAAGTTAAAGGGCATGTGACCTTTGAATCCGTTACCTTTGCCTACGGCAATAAAATGCCGGCAGTGACCGATATCAACTTTGATGCGCCACCAGGCTCCGTCATTGGCTTCCTGGGAGGAACAGGCTCGGGTAAATCAACTATTATTCAGCTCCTAATGCGTGCATATAACGTGAACTCGGGCACTATCAAGCTGGACGGCAAAAATATTAAGGACATTGGAATTCGCAGCCTGCGGAGTCAGATTGCTTCTGTGTTCCAGGAGACGTTCCTGTTCTCTTCCAGCATTCGCAACAACATTTCATATGGACTCAAAAATGTAACCATGGATGAAATTATCCGTGCTGCCAAACTGGCCAAAGCGCATGAGTTCATCATGGAATTCCCTGAAGGATACGATACGGTTGTAGGGGAGCGGGGAATGGGCTTGTCGGGAGGACAAAAACAGCGGATTGCAATTGCTAGAGCTCTGCTGAAAAACCCGAAAATTCTCGTTCTGGATGATGCAACCAGTGCAGTCGACATGGAGACCGAACATGAAATTCAATCCGGATTCCAGGAAGTCATGCGTGGAAGAACGACGTTTATCATTGCGCATCGGATCTCTTCCCTGCGTCACGCAGATGAGATTTTGGTACTGGATGAAGGACGTGTCGTTCAACGTGGAACACATAAAGATCTCATTGAAGAGCCTGGGCCTTACCGGGACGTATATGAGATTCAATACGCAGATTATATTGCCCGCGGTAAGCGGGAGGCTGGGGAGCAGGTGAATTCATGAGTGCCGAAACGGTAGCCGATAGGCGCGAGGTCAAAGAGACCTCTGACAAGAAAATGAATGAACGTTTTGTATATCAGGACGACGAAATAATTGAAAAACCGTTTAACTGGCGTGAGTTCGGACGTCTGTTCTCTTACATGAAACCTTATGCAAGACAACTCTTGCCACTCATTATCCTAATGATGATTTTGGGTACCATTACGAAATTGTCCGTTCCATTCTTGATCAGTTTGGCGATTGATAAAGCGATTGCACCTGCAACGGGGTTGCCAAGCTTGACGATGCTCTATATTATTGCTGGTTCTGTGCTTGTGTTATACCTGATCCAATGGGCGGCTAATACGTACCGAATCAAATTAACGAACATTATCGGGCAACGTGTCATTTATGATCTTCGCTCGGATCTGTTCAAACATATCCAGAAGTTGTCCTTTAACTTCTTTGACAAAAGACCTGCGGGTTCGGTATTGGTGCGTGTCACCAATGATATCAACTCCCTGCAGGACCTGTTCACCAACGGTGCGGTCAATGTCATGATTGACTGTGTGCAGCTGCTCGGTATTATCGTCATTTTGCTGCTGATCAACTGGAAACTGGGCCTCGCGGTCATTATTACAGTTCCACTCATGTTTATTATTTCGACCAAACTGCGTGTGTTGATCCGCCGTGCCTGGCAGGATGTACGTATGAAGAACTCACGCATCAACTCCCATTTGAATGAATCCATTCAGGGGATTCGTGTGACTCAGGCCTATACGCAGGAAAAAGAAAACATGAAGTATTTTGACAACATGAATCTGTCGAGCAAAAAATCATGGGATAGAGCATCGGCCATGAACCAAGGCTTTGGTCCTCTGATTGAAATTACGGGCGGCTTCGGAACGTTAATCCTGTTCTGGTTTGGTGCTTATCTGATTCAAGAGGGGCAGCTGACAATCGGATTGCTCGTAGCTTTTGCCAACTATGTCGGCAACTTCTGGGACCCGATTAACCGTCTGGGACAGATGTACAATCAATTGCTCGTTGCCATGGCTTCCTCCGAACGGATCTTCGAGTTTATGGATGAGGAGCCAAGTATTGCAGATAAACCTGGAGCCAAGCCGCTTGCTTCTATTAAAGGAGATATTGTATTCGATAATGTCGTGTTTGAATATGAGAAGGGCAGACAGGCGCTGAAGGGAATCAGTTTCGCTGCAGCTGCCGGACAATCGATTGCACTTGTAGGTCATACGGGTTCAGGTAAAAGTACCATTATCAATCTGATCAGCCGATTCTATGACATTTCAGGCGGACGTCTTACCATTGATGGTCAGGATGTAAGAGATGTAACGGTCGAAAGTCTGCGCAGCCAGATCAGTATTGTGTTGCAGGATACGTTTATCTTCTCTGGCACCATTCGCGATAATATTCGTTTTGGACGGCTTGATGCAACTAATGAAGAAGTGGAAGAAGCTGCGAAGGCTGTTAATGCCCATGAATTTATTATGAAGCTGCCGGGTGGATACGATACGGAAGTCGAAGAACGTGGGAATGTATTATCCATGGGACAACGCCAATTGTTATCCTTTGCCCGTGCCTTGCTGGCTGACCCTCGAATCTTGATTTTGGATGAAGCGACTGCCAGCATCGACACCGAAACGGAGCTCAAAATTCAGGAGGCTTTGAAAGTGCTGCTGCAAGGAAGAACTTCCTTTATGGTGGCCCACCGTCTCTCGACGATCCGAAATGCAGATAACATTATCGTGCTGGATCATGGTGAAATCAAGGAAGAAGGAAACCATGAGCAACTTATCCAGAAACAAGGAGTTTATAATGGATTAATAGAAGCTCAATACAGATTTTTGTAAAAATTGATCGAAAAAACACAAAAAATCTTGTAAAATTCACAAGAAAAATAGGGAGCACTCTTGCATTCTTTAACCAAAACCCCGAAAATAGAGAGATAGATATAGAAGATTTCTCTTTGGGAGGATTGGAAAGAACATGTGGGGTGCTCCATTTTCGGCTCAAGCCAAAAAAATGCTGCTATTGGGCAGCGGAGAATTGGGAAAAGAGGTCGTTATTGAGGCCCAACGACTGGGAGTAGAGACGATCGCTGTTGATCGTTACGAAAATGCACCTGCCATGCAGGTAGCGCATCGGTCTTACTGCATCGACATGTTAAATGCCGAAGCTCTGAAACAGTTGGTCCGAAAGGAACAACCTCATTACATCGTACCTGAGATTGAAGCAATCGCAACAGAAGCATTACTCGAGCTTGAGGAAGAAGGATTTTGTGTCGTTCCTACGGCGCGTGCTGCCCGTTTAACGATGGATCGCGAAGGCATCCGCCGTCTGGCAGCAGAACAATTGAATCTTCCGACAGCGGCCTATCTTTTTGCGGACAACCTGGAACAACTTCAGGAAGCTGTTCGTGAATTGGGTACACCATGTGTCATTAAACCACTAATGAGTTCTTCCGGTAAAGGGCAGAGTGTATGCCGTACATCGGATGACGTAGAGGATTGCTGGAACATTGCTCTTTCGGGAGCACGTGGCAAATCCGTACGAGTCATTGTGGAAAGCTTTGTGAAGTTTGACAGCGAAATTACGCTGCTCACTGTTAGATCTGTCTCAGGGACTGTATTTTGTCCCCCGATTGGTCACATTCAGAAAGATGGGGATTATGTCGAATCGTGGCAGCCTCATGCGATGACACCGGAGCAATGGGAACAAGCTTGTCATATTGCCAAGTCTGTTACGGATGAACTCGGTGGTTATGGACTGTTCGGAGTCGAATTATTCCTTACATCAGATGGAGTCGTGTTCAGCGAGGTATCGCCACGTCCGCATGATACAGGCATGGTTACTATGGTAACGCAAGATAGTTCCGAGTTTGCGCTGCATGTGCGTGCAATTCTTGGTTTTCCGGTCACTGGTGTACATTTATTGACACCCGGAGCTTCAGCAACGCTGAAGGCTAATGATGAAACATCTGACTTTACTGTAGGCGGGATTGAAGAAGCACTGGCGCTTCCTCGTACTCAGGTTCGTGTATTTGGCAAACCTGAGACCAAAGTGGGACGCCGAATGGCCGTAGCATTAAGTGCCGGCCAAGATGTGGAAGAAGCTCGTAAAACAGCGGTACAAGCCGCTAATATGCTGAAAGTGGAGGTAAATCATGTCCAATAATGTTGAGGCCCCTGTACTGATGATCCGAGAGTGTGAACTGCGAGATGCTGAAGCGGTAACGGGACTGATGCGAGAGGTCAGCTATCCCACAACAGCCAATGTCATGAAAGAGCGCATTGAATGTTTGGAAAGTAATCCAAACGCATGCATGCTTGTTGCCGAAGTGGATGAACAGATTATTGGTGTGATTGGCTTGCAATGTGTGCAAAGTCATGCCTATCCAGAACCTGCCGCACAAATTACGTCCTTGATAGTAGGGCAAGAACATCGTGGGGGCGGAATTGGCCGTCGTCTGATGGCTCGTGCCGAGGATTGGGGCAGACAGCAAGGTGGGAAACAATTGTTTGTCACCGGAGCGAACCGTGAAGTGACTTCAACAACCTATTCTTTCTACGAGCATATTGGTTTCCAGAAGAGAGGTTACCGTTTCAGTAAAGTCCTTCTATAGAAAAAGAGTTTTATTATATCGCGATCTTCACGTTTTTCGTGTGGTGAATGATAAATAAAAGATAAGTGGCATTCGGCGATTTTTTGTCCGGATGCCATTTTTTTATGCCGTATTTTAAGGTTGATGGTTAGAGTTTTAGTTGATATACCAGCGTTTTAAGAGCTGATTGCAGGATTGGGTGCAATGTACTATAAACCGTCTACACCCACTTGAAACAGCTTGTAAAAATGACAAAAAAGTTACTTTTCCATAATTTATGGGTTCACAATCTACTATTCACTTGATATACTCCTAGAGTATTAATTACAAAGTTGTCATAACTAATATTCCTAAGGAGATGAATGAATTTGAAGAAGAAATGGATGAAAACCGTGGTAACCAGCAGTCTGACAGCCGTACTCGCCGTAGGGGTTATGCTCCCTGCTTCCGCTTCCGCTGCAGATGCATCATATAAAACAACTATTAAAACTGCAACGTTTAAAATTACGAGTACGGATAGCTTAAAAGCGTACATTGAACAGTGGCTGAAAGATAATGGTTACACTGTATCCACTGGCGAAGGGCAAACAACGGTAGAGAAGCCTGCAACACAGCCTGATCAAACAACTAAGCCTGATCAAACAACTAAACCTGCTCAACCAACAACACCTGCAAAACCGGTAACACCTGCAAAGCCAACTCAAGAAGAGAAACCGGCAACTACTCCAGCCAAAGATCCTTCAAATACTGGAACTGGAACTGGAACGACTACAGGTAATACAGGTAACAGTGGTAGCGAGAGCACACAATCGGATTTTGCAGCTCAAGTTGTAAAACTTGTGAACGCTGAACGTGCCAAAGCTGGCCTGGGCGCATTGGCTTCCGATGCTCTTTTGGACAAAGTGGCTGTAGCCAAAGTTAAAGATATGAGCAACAACAATTATTTTGATCACCAATCACCGACCTATGGTTCTCCGTTTGACATGATGAAACAATTCGGAGTAACTTACAGCTATGCTGGCGAGAATATCGCGAAAGGGCAAAAAACACCTCAAGAGGTTGTTACAGCTTGGATGAATAGCGAAGGCCACCGTGCGAATATCCTAAGCAAAAACTTTACGAAAATTGGTGTTGGATTCTACAACGGATATTGGGCTCAAGAATTTATCGGTAACTAATTCATTTTATTGAAGAATATTTTGATTTTAGTTCAAAAAAAGGTTATGTCATCACAGCTCGAAGCTGTGCGTGACATAGCTTTTTTTTGTAAAAGCATATTTGAAACTGAATTCTGCTTAATACAGCGGCAAAATTTGCAAATTAACGACAGAACATTTATGTTATTTAGAAAAAGCGTCATCTTAATGTAAAATCATTTTAAATTTTAAGCACCCAGCCAGGTGTACATGAGCGGAGATGTGATGAATGAAAAAAAGAAATCTTGATTCAGCGCCATGGATCTGGAGAACCATTAGCACTGTATCCATATTGACAACATTGCTGCTGTTATTTGGATTTGGATACGCCATTAAAGACGTCATTTTTCCTGAGGGAGATGCCCAATTAGGTACAGGACAGCAGACAACGACACCTGCCAAGGATAGCGGGCAATCAACACCTGTGGTGAAAGATGGCAAAATTCGAATGGCTGTAATCGGTGATTCCCTGGCAAGAGGTACGGGGGATGATGAGGGACTTGGTTTTGTAAGGCGGGCAGGTAATTTGCTCAAAGATCAGGGATATGATGTGCAAGTGCTTAACAATATGGGTGTGAATGGTTTGAGAACAGACGCATTGTTGAGCAAGCTAGATGAACAGGGCGTACGTTATGTCTTACAACAGTCCAACTTTATTCTGTTGTCGATCGGAGCCAATGATCTGTTCCAGGGTGGACAGGTTCTACAGGGAGAAGACGCTCCAACGGCAGAGACACTTGCTGCGGCATTACCGGAGACGTCGAAGCGTTTGCAGGAGATTTTGAAGAAAGTGAAAGAAATTAACCCTGATGCACAGATTGTCTACATAGGGTTATACAATCCGTTTGGGGATGTAAAAGAACTCAAAGAGCCAGGAAATGCGGTTGTAGCTGCATGGAACGATGCTGCAATGAAGGTTCTGAACAACGAGGACAAAATGACACTTGTGCCTACATTTGATCTGTTTGAAAATCATCTGGGACAATATCTGTCGTCAGATCATTTCCATCCCAATGGAGTAGGGTACGAGCAAATTGCGGTTCGAATTGCACAGGAATATCAGGCAGAGACTCCAGCAGAAGGGAGCGGAAAATAAATGGCACAAGAACAGACTGATTCCGTATTGTCCGTGCAGCATCTGAAGAAAAAGATTGGACGCAAATGGATTATTAAGGATGTTACTTTTGACGTTAAACCAGGCGAAATTTTTGGTTTTCTGGGGCCCAATGGTGCCGGGAAAACAACAACCATTCGGATGTTAGTCGATCTGATTAAACCGACAGAAGGTAAAATTCAAGTTTGTGGGTATGATGTCAACCGGGATCCTGAACGGGCCCTGAAATATGTGGGTTCCATTGTTGAAAACCCGGAAGTGTACACGTATTTGACCGGATGGGAGAATCTTGAACATTTTGCACGTATGCAGCCAGGGGTGGATAATGACCGTATTCAGGAAGTTGTAGATATTGTACGCCTCGATCAGCGGATTCATGATAAAGTAAGAACCTACTCTCTGGGGATGCGTCAACGACTTGGCATTGCACAGGCATTGCTTGGTCGCCCACGGCTGCTGATTCTGGATGAGCCAACGAACGGACTTGATCCCAAAGGGATTAAGGAACTTCGTGTCTTTATCAAACAGCTTGCAAGCGAAGGCATGGCAGTATTCGTCAGTAGTCATTTGCTCAGCGAGATCCAGCTTCTTTGTGACAGGGTGGCAATTATCAGTGCCGGGCGAGTGCTTGCAGTTGGCGGCGTCAATGAACTGATTGAAGACCATTCCAAATTGGCAATATGGCATGTTACTCCGTTGGAGGAAGGTAAAAAAATGCTGTTGAATGCAGGTATTTCGCTGGTGGATCGGCCTGCTGATGTTATGGACGATACCATTGTTGCAGGGCTTGGTCTAAATGCGGTCGTTGCTGAAATGCATGAAGATCGGATTCCGGCCCTAGTCCAGCAAATGGTGAAAGCCGGAATTCAGGTTGAAGGAGTGCAGCGGATTCAGCCTACGCTGGAACAGCTATTCTTAAAAATGACAGAAGGTGAATCCATTGAGTAACATCATGCCGCTGATCCGAAACGAAACGATCAAGATGGTAAAGAAAAAACGTCTTTATATTATTTTTATCGTACTTGCGGTCCTGGTTCCGATGTTTACGTATGCCCAAATGAAATCTGCGGAAAATAATCGTGACAAGTTTGGCGGCGACTGGCGGCTTGAACTGCAACAAGCCATTACGGATAATCAGAACTCGCTTGGCAGTGACCGGGTACCTGAAGAGTACAAAAAGTACAGGACTGTGTACATCCAGCAAATGCAATACTATCTGGAGAATGACATCAATCCGAAGGAGCCTGGTGGTGTAACTTTTACGCGGGAATTCATGAATAACGCCGTTGGATTGTTTATCCCACTGCTCATTATGGCAATTGCTTCGGATCTGGTATCGGGTGAGCGCACCACAGGTACGATTAAAATGCTTCTGACCCGTCCCGTCAAACGTTGGAAAGTGTTGCTGAGTAAGCTCATCACGTTGATTATGTTCGTGTCGATTATTGTGGTGTCGGCGTACGTTATCTGTTATGTCATCTCGGGAGCGGTATTCGGATATAAAGGTTTCGGTATGCCGATCTTTACCGGATTCAAGGTTGTGGGTACAGATGTCGATATGTCAGCAGTCCATGCTGTGGACCAGTGGTTGTATATGCTAATGCAGGCAGGGCTGATCTGGTTCGTCAGTATCATTGTGGCGATGCTTGCCTTCATGGTCTCTGTATTAGTGCGAAGTACAGCAGCAAGTATTGTCATCATGATGGCAGCACTCATAGCAGGAACTATTCTCACCAGTATGGCTGCATCCTGGCAGTCAGCCAAATATTTGTTTATGGTTAACCTCGAACTTCCGAATTATTTGTCTGGCGGATTGCCACCAATCGAAGGGATGAATTTAGGTTTTTCCCTTATTGTGCTTAGTGTTTGGGGCATTGCTTCACTCTTTGTGTCATTCATTGTCTTTACGAAACGGGATATCTTGAATTAAAATGGACAAGGATAAGAAAACATCTGTTTGCATTTCAGGCATTTTTTTAGTTGCAAGTTAAGAAGGGGGAGCATGAATGGTCGAGCAAATCGATATGTCGGCAGGTTCGACAGGCGGAGGACAAGGGTCTTCAGGCTACGACGCGGACGACATTCAAGTACTTGAAGGACTGGTAGCGGTACGGAAACGGCCGGGGATGTACATCGGCAGCACCAGTACTTCGGGTCTACATCATTTGGTATGGGAAATCGTGGATAACGCTGTCGACGAACATCTCGCCAAATTCTGCTCCAAAATCGATATCACGCTGCATAAGGACGGTTCTGTTACGGTTCAGGATAACGGAAGGGGAATTCCGACAGGTATACATAAAACAGGGATTCCTACTCCCCAGGTCGTGTTTACGATTTTGCACGCAGGCGGAAAGTTCGGTGGATCAGGATATAAAAAATCCGGCGGTTTGCACGGTGTAGGTGCGTCAGTTACAAACGCATTGTCCGAATGGCTTGAAGTCGAGATTTTCCGTGATGGCAAGATTCATCGTCAACGATTCGAGTATTGGCAAGACAAAAAAGGCGTTGAGCATGTCGGAGAACCGGTGTCTGGTCTCGAAGTATTGGGCAATACCAATCGAACGGGAACCAAAGTTACGTTTAAACCGGATATTCGGGTGTTCCAGAACGGCATTCAATTTAATTATGATACACTGGCAGAACGTCTTCAGGAGATTGCTTTTCTGAATTCGGGTCTGAGAATTGTGCTCAAGGACGAACGGTCAGGCAATCAGGATGAGTACATGTACGAAGGCGGAGCAAGCCAGTTTGTTGCTTTTCTTAACGAAAATAAAGATGTGCTGCATGATGTCATTCACTTCTATGCGGAGAAGGATGACATTGAGGTCGAAGTAGCGATTCAGTATAACGCGGGTTATACCGAAACGCTGGCGTCGTTCGTGAACTCGATTCCCACTAGGGGCGGCGGTACACATGAGACCGGATTCAGAGCAGCTTATACACGTGTGATGAATGACTACGCACGGCGTACCAGCATGATTAAGGAAAAAGATAAAAACCTCGAAGGTAATGATCTTCGTGAAGGCATGATGGCAGTCATCAGTGTCAAAATGTCGGAGGTTGAATTCGTTGGACAAACGAAGGATCAACTCGGTAGCGCTTCCGCGCGTAGCGCAGTAGATTCTGTCGTGTCCGAGAACATCCAACGGTTTTTGGAAGAAAACCCGCAGGTTGCGCAAACGTTGATTCGCAAAGCGGTTCAAGCTTCCAGAGCCAGAGAAGCTGCACGAAAAGCTCGGGATGAGATGCGAACCGGCAAAAAACGTAGTGAAAGCTCCAACCTGAACGGCAAACTGACTCCGGCACAATCCAAGGATTTTACCCGGAATGAATTGTTTATCGTCGAAGGGGATTCCGCAGGGGGTTCAGCCAAACAGGGACGTGATTCCAAGATTCAGGCGATACTCCCGCTTAAGGGTAAACCACTCAATCCGGAAAAAGCGAAATTGGCTGATATCCTCAAAAATGAAGAATATCGTGCCATTACATCGGCCATCGGAGCAGGTATTGGAACCGAATTTGCAGTTGAAGACAGCAATTATTCCAAAATCATAATTATGACAGATGCCGACACAGATGGCGCACATATACAGGTATTGTTGCTGACTTTCTTCTACCGCTATATGAAACCGCTCATTGATGCAGGCAAAATATATATCGCTCAGCCGCCATTATACAAACTCACACGCAAATCAGGAAAAATGGCTAGTGTACGTTATGCCTGGACTGATGAAGAGCTGGCGAATTACATGAAAGAATTTGGAAACAATGTGGAGCTTCAACGTTATAAAGGACTTGGCGAGATGAACCCGGATCAACTGTGGGAGACAACGATGAACCCTGAAACACGCGCATTGCTCAAAGTAGAAATTGTCGATGCAGCAAAAGCGGAACGTCGTGTATCTACACTCATGGGTGATAAGGTTGATCCGCGCAAACGCTGGATTGTAGAGAACGTCGACTTTACAGAGTACGAAGAATAGAAGGTGCTTGGAATGAGTCTATCAGAACAATTTATGCCGGCCTTTCTCGAAGAGGTCGTAGGTGACCGTTTCGGTCGCTACTCCAAATACATTATTCAGGACCGAGCCATTCCCGATGTACGGGATGGATTGAAGCCAGTGCAGCGGCGTATTCTTTACGCAATGTACGATTCAGGTAATACACCGGAGAAACCATATCGGAAGTCCGCAAAAACAGTTGGGGATGTTATGGGTAATTACCATCCTCACGGGGATTCCTCCATCTATGATGGTATGGTACGGATGGCACAGCCATGGAAAATGGGGCATATGCTCGTGGACGGTCATGGAAACTGGGGGTCACAGGATGATGACCCGGCAGCGGCCATGCGGTATACGGAGGCCCGTTTGTCGCCCATCGCAATGGAGATGCTTCGCGATATCGAGAAACGGACTGTTCTGTTTAAGGATAATTTTGATAATACCGCCAAAGAACCGGTTGTATTACCATCTCGTTATCCGAACCTGCTGGTCAATGGTGTAAGTGGGATATCGTCTGGTTTTGCAACGGAGATTCCTCCACATAATTTGCGTGAAACCATTGATGCTTGTATTGCTGTGATGGAGAAGCCGTCGATTGAACTGGATGAGATCATGATGTTTATGAAAGGTCCGGATTTTCCGACAGGTGGGCTAATCATGGGCGGCGACGGCATTCTGGATGCTTACCGTACAGGTAAAGGCCGGATTTATCTCCGCTCCAAAACCGATATCGAGAATATGCGCGGTGGCAAACAGCAAATCGTGATTACGGAGATCCCTTATCAGGTCGTAAAATCCCGTCTGGTTACAGCGATGGAGAACATTCGGCTTGAGAAAAAGGTTGAAGGAATTGCCGAAGTACGGGATGAAAGTGGGCGTGAAGGCCTGCGGATCGTGGTTGAGCTGAAAAAAGAAGCAGATGCACAAGGTATTTTGGCTTATTTGCTGAAGAAAACCGACTTGCAGGTCACTTACAACTTCAATATGGTTGCGATTGTAAACAAAGCCCCTCAGCAATTGGGATTGAAATCAATCCTCGAAGCTTATATTGCCCATCAGCGTGAAGTTGTGACGTTCCGTACCCGCTTTGAGCTGGAGAAGGCGGAAGACCGTGCACATGTCCTGGAAGGTCTGGTAAAAGCTCTTAACATCCTTGATGAGGTCATTGCGGCTATTAAAGCTTCGAAGAACCGTCAGGATGCTCAAAATAACCTGATGTGGATGTTTGGTTTCTCCGAGCGTCAAGCGGATTCCATTCTGACTTTGCAATTATACCGATTGACCAATCTGGAGATTACTTCTCTGGAAAAGGAACTCGGCGAACTGATGAAGAAGATCGCGCAATTACGCTCCATTCTGGATAGTGATCGCAAGCTGATCGGGGTCATTCGCAAAGAGCTGATGGAGATTCGTGAGAAATACGGAATTGACCGTCGCTCAGCTATTCAGGGCGAAGTGGAAGAACTCAAGGTTAATCTGGAAGTGCTGGTGAACGCGGAAGATGTATTTGTCACTTTGTCCAAAGAGGGATACATCAAGCGTACAGGCATGCAGTCATTCACACGATCCGGCGGGGAACGTAACGCAAGTGGTGTGAAGGAAGGCGATTATATCGCTCAGGTCCTTGAAGTTAACACGCTGGAGAACTTGCTTGTATTTACGAAAAAAGGCCAGTATTTCCTGTTACCTGTGCATCAGGTACCGGAATTCAAGTGGAAAGACCCGGGGACGGCGATCGTCAACGTTATTCCGCTGGCAAAAGACGACCGGATCTCAAGTGTGCTTGCTGTTAAATCCTTCGAAGAGCCGGATCATAGTCTGGTCTTTGTCACCCGCAAAGGACAGGTTAAACGTACCGAGCTGAAGGAATACGTCACCAAGCGTTCCGGCGCAGTAGCCGCATGCAAAGTCGGCAAAGATGATGAGGTATTATCCGTTCATCTAAGTACAGGTGGCAAGGATATCATGCTGATCACCAAAGAAGCCATGGCTATCCGTTTCCGTGAGGATGAAGTAAATCCGATGGGGCGTGTATCTGGAGGCGTACGTGGTATTCAGTTAAAAGAAACGGATGAAGTTGTATCTGTTCTGTGGGTGGAAGGCGATGAAGGTGAGGTTGCTATATTGTCTGACTTGGGTTATGGCAAACGCTCGTTACTGCTGGATTATGCTCTGCAGAGCCGTGGCGGCAAGGGACTGGCAACATTTGAATTCAAGGAAGGCAAACGTGTGAAACCGAACGGTAGCCGAATTGCCGGAGCGTTCTATTGTCGAGAACAACGAAATGTAACGGTGATGACCAAGGAAGGTCAATCACATCACATTTCTTCCGAAGCTGTACCTATTACTGAACGGAAACATATTGGTAAATTGCTTGTGCATGTGGACAAACAGGATGAAATTGTGGAGCTTATCATGGATCTTACAGAGAACCAGGCAGCTTCTTCCTCCTAATCAGGATTCAATAAAGACTCTTTACAAAGCAGGGAAACCTGTCATGTGAAGAGTCTTATTTTGTTGTTCAGACGCGGATTAAAAGAGGACCACCATGCGAAGTTTAACAACCTTCGTCGATTACGGTCGATCGCTAGGAAATTGAAAAAAGGCAGCAGGAATGCGGCTTTGAAGGGCGAAAACTTAAGCAGGTGAAGTGATAACCGGTTGCAGAGAGGAGCGATTCAAGATGTATAATTCCGATTTTGCCAAGTGCTGGTCGAGGCTGACCAAGGACTACAAGCTGCATATGGATCATGAGCTGGCACCCTCGTTAACAGAGGCGCAGCTGGCCGTACTGGAGGTTCTTGAGGATCACGAGAAGATGAAACCATCCGATCTGATTCCTTTTCTGGCTACAACACCCGCAGCAGTAACGATGTTGTTGGATCGTATGGAGAAAAACGGACTGATTCGCCGGGATCGGGATGATCAGGATCGACGAATTGTATGGGTATCCCTATCTGATAAGGGACGCATGGAGACTGAGCGCGGAATTACCATTCGCAATGAATTTATGAATTCCGTTCTCAGCAATATTTCAATGCATAACCAGCAGTTGCTGGTATATCTATTAGGCAAAATGACGACACCAAAAACAAAAGAGCATGCCTTGTCCACATCTTAACGACGATGGACAGGAGAAATAATAGTAACCATGGAACTCTTGCTGAACATGCAGGAGGGCTATGGTTATTTTTTATTGATGTGTATTTTAAAGAGTTTTGCCTGCTTTGAATGCCTGAGAATAATCTCTAAAAATTTATATGTAAAGAGTTGACTATGTAAATATTTTTGTTATAATAAGTAATTGTTCCCCTGATATTTCGTGTACGAAATATTATATTCCATAAGTAAAAGGGTGAATTAATGTCTGACACATATGAAGTATTCTACATTATTAATTCGTTTAGGCAGGTCAATCAAATGCTCTTCCGAGCATTCTGGAATGAAAACAAGGGAATTGAGCTCACTTCGATTCAATTTATGGTGTTATCCATTTTGAGAGAGCGCCCTTCGATCGGTATCAATGAAGTGGCTGAGCTCTGTCATATGGGCAGCAGCTCCATGAGCGCTGTGGTGGAGCGTCTGGTCAAGGGTGAGTACATTGTTCGAACCCGTTCAGACTCGGACCGTCGATCCGTAAAGCTTCAGATTACGGGCAAGGGGGAACGGGCCCAGCAGGAAACACACCAATTGTGGATGGAGCGAGTGTCACCTATTCTGGATATCCCGAAGGAAGACCTTGAGCACCTGCTAAGAATTCATAATCAAATGATTGAAAAGTTAGAAGGAAGAGAGATGAACAACCAATGAGTACTACTGCAGCAGCAGCGCCATCCTCAGCGATGGACAATATTAAGAAAGGCCCGATTGTGGCCGCATTGTTAATCGGTGCATTCGTCGCCTTCCTGAACCAAACGTTGATGAACGTAGCTCTTCCTAAAATTATGGAGGACCTCGGCATCGGCGCGAATAAAGCCCAATGGCTGACTACGGGTTATATGCTCGTCAATGGTGTGTTGATTCCGGTTACGGCGTATCTGATCGCCAAATTTTCGACACGTCAAATTTTCATTACGGCTATGACGCTCTTTACATTAGGAACCTTGGTCTGCGGTCTAAGTCCGAACTTTAGTATTCTGATGGTAGGTCGTGTTATTCAAGCGGCCGGTGCAGGAATTCTGATGCCTCTGATGACAGTTGTATTCTTGACGATCTTCCCGATTGAGAAACGTGGTCAGGCCATGGGTACGATGGGGATCGCGATGATTCTCGCTCCAGCCATTGGACCAACACTGTCAGGCTATGTGGTTGAGCATTATTCCTGGAGACTATTGTTCTATATCATTTTGCCATTCTCCGTTATTGCAACTGCAATCGGTATTGCGTTTGTCAAAAATGTAACACGTCAATCGAAACCTAAATTGGACTATCCAGGTGTTATTTTATCTACACTCGGTTTTGGTAGCTTGTTGTACGGCTTCAGTGATGCGGGTACAGACGGATGGGGCAGTGCAATTGTAATTGCTTGTCTGGTCGTAGGGGCCATATCCCTGATCCTGTTCGTAATTAGACAGATGACAACCGATCACCCGCTGTTGGAGTTCCGTATTTTCAAATACAACATGTATACATTGACAACGATCATTAACATGCTTGTTACAATGGCGATGTTCGCAGGTATGATTTTGCTTCCGATTTTCTTGCAAAATATTCGTGGATTCTCACCAATTGAATCTGGTTTGCTGATGATGCCAGGCGCCATCTTGATGGGGATTATGTCTCCAATCACAGGTCGCATCTTCGATAAAGTCGGAGCACGCTGGTTGTCTGTTGCCGGCCTTGCAATTACGGCTATTACAACTTGGGGGCTTAGCCGCCTGTCGATTGACACTACTTATGGTTACATGATGTTTATCTACACAGCTCGTATGTTCGGTATGTCGATGTTGATGATGCCAATTCAAACAGCGGGTCTGAATCAGCTTCCACAGCGCCTGAATGCACATGGTACAGCGATGTCCAACACATTGCGTACGGTTGCGGGTGCGATTGGTACAGCGATTCTCGTTACGATTATGAGTAGTAAACTGAAATCCCATCTGGCAGATACTCTGGCTACAGGCCAAATCGCTACAGATGATAAGGCTGCAATGCTTCGTGCTACCGCAGATGCAACAATCTACGGCGTAAACTATGCGTTTGTTGTAGCAACTGCGATGACTGTAGTTGCTTTGCTGCTGGCGTTCTTTATCCGTAAAACAAAACCGGCTACAGAACCTGTAACAACTGAGCAACAAAAAGTGAATGCAACAGCATAAAATCAAGCTAGATTACTGTTATTATTCATTCAATAAAGGTCTTATATAAACAAAAGAGAGTTCAGGCAGATCACACTGCTTGAACTCTCTTTGTTTATGCCTTGTGTTGACTTTATTCTTCATCGGTCGATAGATCAAGAAGGAAGGTAGGACCAGGATCATGACCGAAGAGTTTGAGGTTGATGCTTCCATCTATCTGGAATTCAACGCCTTCGCTAATGAGCTCCGTTTCCTGCATGAGGCGTGAATGCTCGTCAGGAATGGCTATCAGACCTTTGGCATTGACGACGCGGTGCCAGGGAAGGCGCTCCTTCCGGCTCATGGAGTGCAGAATGCGTACAACCTGCCTGGCAGCTCTCGGGCTGCCTGCATGAGCGGCAATCTGTCCATACGTCATGACTTTTCCCTCCGGGATTGCTGCGATGATGGCGACGACCTGTTTCGTAAAAGGTGTCATAGTAGGTCTTCCTTTCCATTGGAGTAAAAAAAACCGCGCCATTCAGATAAGGAATCTGGATGACACGGTTTACGGTCAGATTTGACCTGATCCTGTGAATGATTATATTAATATATCAATTAATGTTCTGCTTTAAATACGTTATCATACACAGCTGCCGGCCACTCTGCCCATGGGAATTCACGGGGAGGTAGGGACTGAAGGACAATTTCTTCCTTCGTTACCGGGTGGGGAAAAGCAGCGATGGCAGACCAGAGAGATATTTGTTGTCCAGGCTTATTCACACCTGCACCGTACTTTTGATCTCCGAACAGCGGGCAGCCAATCTCTTTCATTTGGACCCGAATCTGATGTGATCTGCCTGTGTGCAGTTCGATGTGGACCAGACTGTAACGGTCGGTTTCGCCGATGACCCGGTAATCCAACACAGCATCTTTACCGCCGGCGGTACCTTTAGGCACAACGGTAACGGTATTGGTACGTGCATCTTTCAGCAGCGTGTGTTTTAACGTTCCTTGCTGTGCAGGCAGCTTGCCATGTACAACAGCCGCATATATTTTGCGGAAATGACGTCCCCGAACCGTCTCGGATAATCTTGAAGCCGCCTTCGATGTTTTGGCAAAAATCATGGCACCACCAACGGGGCGGTCAAGACGATGTACTAATCCGAGATAGACGTTGCCAGGTTTGTTATAGCGTTCTTTCAAATCCTGTTTTAGCAGTGTAAGCAAATCCGGATCACCTGATGCATCTTCCTGGGTAGGTACATTGACCGGTTTCGTGATGCCTAACAGATGATTGTCCTCAAACAGAATCGGAATATCTCCCATTGTTTGCGAATGTTCGGACATAATCAGGACTCCCAGCGGCCTAAGATGCCGCATGGCAGATCCAGACCACTACGGGTAATTGGAAGACCAATTTCACCAGCTGTAATTTGACCGCCGTATTGGGCAGACATCGTCATTGTCAGCATGTTGCGCAGAACGGTAGACGAAATCCCGGTTGTGTAGGAATTGACCAGCATGAATAATGGGTTATCGGACAGAATTTCCATACAGGATTTAAGGAAAGGATAGAGGTTCTCTTCCAGCTTCCATGTCTCTCCGTTAGGGCCGCGGCCATAGGAAGGAGGGTCCATAATAATCGCGTCATACCGATTGCCGCGACGTTGTTCGCGCTGTACGAATTTGAAAACATCATCTGTAATGAAACGAACAGGACGATCCGCGAGGCCGGATAATTGAACATTTTCTTTGGCCCACTGTACCATGCCTTTAGCCGCATCCACGTGAACAACTGAAGCTCCGGCATAAGCTGCAGCAACTGTTGCGCCGCCTGTATATGCAAACAGGTTCAGTACAGAGATGGGACGACCTGCTCCTGCGATTTTATCCATCATCCAGCTCCAGTTAGCCGCTTGTTCAGGGAACAGACCGGTATGCTTAAAGCTGGTTGGTTTAATATGAAATTTCAGGTTCTCATATCCGATGGTCCAGCGTTCTGGGATCGGTTTTTTCATATCCCAGCTGCCGCCGCCCGAAGAACTGCGGTGATAATGGCCGTGAACCTGGCGCCATTCATTGGTTTCTTTTTCAAGGGGCCAAATGATCTGTGGATCGGGTCTACGCAAAATCACATCGCCCCAACGCTCCAGCTTTTCGCCGCCTCCTGTATCGATTACTTCATAGTCCTTCCAGTTCTTTGCTACGTACATAATGATTTATCCATCCTTCAAAAGTCATTTGGATACTATTGTACAACAAAAAAGGGCCTGTACGCCAGTTGTGGTAGGCGCCTGAAAGGGTGCAGTGCCTAATATGGTGTTGAATTTGGTCCATCACCATATACTGAAATGGAAACCGATTGAAAATTTAATTTGACAATGATAATCATTATCACATATGATTTTGATAAATTCAAATGTTACTTCTTCAGGAACAGTATGACATGATCAATAAAAAGTGAGGGAAAAATAGATGGCTAAATTGTTAGTGGCTTATGCAAGTATGACAGGAAATACGGAAGAGATTGCGGAACTGATCGTCGAAGGAATTAAACAAGGTGGGCATGAAGTGGATCTCAAGTCCGTAACGGATTGCAATGCAGCTGATGTACTTGATTATGACGGGTTTCTCATTGGAGTATACACGTGGGGAGACGGTGAACTGCCGGATGAATTCCTCGATTTTTACGAAGAGCTGGATGAGCTAGATCTGAGTGGCAAACGGGCAGCAGTGTTCGGAAGCGGGGATACTTCTTACGAGCAGTACTGCGGAGCCGTTGATCTTGCGGCAGCAAAGCTGGTGGAACGTGGGGCGGAGGTATCTCCAGAGATGCTGAAGATTGAATACAGTCCGATGGAGCAGGAGAAGGATACGTGCCGTGACTTTGGCAAACGTTTTGCTGCTGCCGGATTACAGGTGTCCTAAGGACTCATGTTAAGACATAATGTTCAGGCGGCTCTTCAGCCGGGAATGTCAGACACCCCGGTAAGGCTGCTTGAAGATTACAGATTGGAAGAGATGTTGCGCAGCCCGCATCGGTTCATCCGCCCGGAACCGGAGGCTGAACAGCGCTCACCGCTGCAATGGAGACACCGTGTACAATATGCAGTCAGCCATGCAGTTAATGCTTTTTACAGTATGGACCTGGAAGTGCGCAAAGAGGTGCCTGTACAATATTTACTCGAAAAGTGGTGGCCTAGAAAGGCAACCGGATTTGAATCGGTACTTCATTACTGGGATGTAAAAAACAAAATTACGGATGAATTATCCCTTGCAATTGCGATGAACGATGATCTGAAGCATCCGACCATTCTATTTGAACAATGGCGAACGGAGCTTCCTACCTTGTCGATGCATCTGTCCATGATCTTCCAGGCTGCCTGGCAGCCTGAGGGCTGGGATTCACTGCTCATCCAAAAATATGTGGTTGTCCATGATCCAAATGTGGTTGAGGCGTTCCAGCATATGGTGAGTGTGTTCTGCTGGGAAGCATTTGGCAAGCTGCCAGGCATGATCGAAATCTATTGTTTGCTTGAAGGGCGCAAGATTCGATATATCCCGGGACGTCAATCGCTTGTCCGTTCGATGGATTATATTCGACTGATTCGTGACAGCATTCCGAGCACAGAGAAGGTGGAGTCTGACCAATTTACGGTTCGGGATAAAGCCAGAGTTCATGAAGAGGTCGATCGGTGGAGAAGTGAGACTGAACCCAAAAAAAACTGGTTGATGTAAGCAAGACAATGGATGTTGTGATATATCGTGCAGATTAGGGAGGGATGATCCATGTCTACCGGTTTGAGACAAGATGCAGTAAACGGCAAGAAACGTACAGGAACTTGTGAATTCAGCCCGTTGCCTGTACCACAGTCGGTTATAAGACGGTTGCTGGATGAAGCAGATCCATCTTTATATGTGATAAGTTCAGAGCCTTGGCGGTTTATGTTGTTCGCGAATGAAGGACGTCAACTGTATCTGGAGGCGGTCAGACAGAGTTACCCACCACATTTGGCAGATCGTTACGGGGACTGGGCTACATATCAATATACAGAAGCTATTCCGGCACATCTGGTTGTTGTCGCCCCTTCAAGTGCCAGGGAGGACCATTTATTGCCTGCAAAAGCCTGGAGCAAACGTTTTTGCATCCTGGCAGCGGAACAAGGTTTGAATGCCGTCTGGAAGATCAATGATTATCAACAGCATCCCGTATTTATGAATTTGATGGGTTTAACTCGTGAGGAAAAGGTATTGGGTGTATTCCACATCGGTTACGGAGACCAGTCTGCACTTCGGGATACCGACGCAGGCAGACCAGCCTCTGAACTGATGACGGTCTACGACCATCTGGTTTAAACGAGGGAATCAGTCATTCCTCATTTATTTGCCGGTTTTGGCAATAAAATTACGAACGAGTTGACGATACGATTGATCTGCAAAGACTGCTGAATACATCCGGTTCGAGACGGTGATCGAGTTGCCAAAAAAGAACCGTTCAAACTGGGTCTGTCTGCCTCCGAATGATCCTGCTCCAAGCTCCCAGATCAGACGAAACAACGCTGTGCGTTCCTGAGATACCATATCGGTTCCTCTAAGGTACGTATCCAAGTGAGGCGCGATATTCGAGTGGAACTCTTCTTCCTGAGGCACCATAATTACACCGCTGGATCCTAAGAGTTGTAAAATTTCAATCATCTCTGGATACAGTTTGGGGAATAAAAGGTTTGCTGCCATTAACGGTTTGGGGGCAGGTATTATAAATCCCCGTCCATCTTCCATAGCACCGGCTTCTGCTGCCAGAGCCAGTGCTTTTAACGTTTCAAGACCGGCGAGCACCCTGGCTGTTTTCTCTATCACATGCGTTTCAGCAGCTTGGTCGAGCGTGTCAGCGAGTAACTGAATGGTGCCCAGAACAAATTCCGTTTTGGCGATATACCGGCATACGACCTGATGTCCTGCGTGGATGTGAAAATGGCTTCCGCTAAAGAGTCGGCCAGACATTTCCTCATTACCGGCGAAGAATATCCGTTCATGAGGAACAAGCACATGATCAAAGATTACAATGTTATCCATCTCTTCATATCTGGAACTGAGTGGATAGTTGAAATTGGACTCGGCGGCGTAGGTATCCCGGCAGATCAGACTAATACCAGGCAGGTCATTTGGTACAGCAAAAGCAAAAGCAAACGGATTTTCTTCGTCGAACGGTGCCGGTGAAGGGGAAGGGTAAACCAGGATTTCGTCTGACGTGGCGGCCTGAGTGGCCATCATGAATGCACCATTAATGATCAGACCTTCTTCAGTGCGATCAACCACTTTGGCGGCAATGGCATCTTCGGTCGCGTCCAATTGTCCCGAAATTTTACTGGCATGGGGCTGGATAAAGGCATGGGAGAGGGTAATATCATTATCCCGGCAGTAGGCATAGTAGTTTCTCAGATTTTCGGCGTATTGTGGCGATACTTCTTCAAGGATATCTGCCCCAGTATAAAAGGCCATAATTGCTGTGTTCATATAATCGGGTGATCGTCCCAAAAAACCATGGTGAGTCCCTGACCAAATATTCATTGCTTCTCGGCGTCTGCGCAAGTCATCCACACTGGTTGGAGGCAGAAAGGACATACCTACTGGTTTTCCGTCAGCAGGAGATGCATAAGTCATCGTATCGATTAAATGTGGATCAGACTGAAGATCGTACAACTTCGCTTGTGTTTCCATCAAACCTGCAAACGCAAAATGTTCAGAACGTTTTCCAGTAACAAGCTCCCCTTTGTACCAGCAGGGGACCGTCTGTGCATCGATCCGTTCGATATACTGTTTGCCACTTTTTACGGGCATCGTTACTCACCTCTATGGTCTATTCGTTCATGGGCAGTTTGACTGCTCTCGTAGTGTACGTCAATAGGCAGTCCAATGTGCATGAAGAGAGGGGAGTTCAGATTTTGTAGAAAAGAGCTTGATAATAATTATCATTCTTGTTACAATAGAAAAAGAAAAAGGAACCGCGAGGGCTCCTTTAACTTGTACCATTTGAATTTTATTTTACTTCAAATGTTTTGCAATCCGTTTCAGCGGATTCACTTACTTTTTTGGAACTGTGACTCACGATGTAGATTGAAGATGCGTTGCATTTGTTTTCTTGAGCCCAGTGACGACATGAATTAACCTCACATAATACGTCTTTTGCCATGATTGATAACCTCACTTTGATTGGATTACATTCGTTGGTATAAAAATGACATCCGGAATTGGCAAGTTGCCGCTTGCAAATCTGGAAAAATTTTGTGCTCTCTCGAGTAAATAGAGGGCTTTTTTGCGTTATACACAACGATGCATATTTAGAATAGCAAATTTTACTGCCGCTTGCAACAAATTGGACGAGACCTTACGCAAAATGATGGACAAGTCACATAAAATTTGCAAAGAGGCCATATTATGTTATGATTTAATAGTAATAATTACGATTAAAAGATCGTTAATTTATGAATGAGATTGAATCGATAGTATTTAACTTGGATGATCCCTTGAGACATAGAAGAAGGAGAACGATCAACGATGAGCAAAACCAACCATATAAATCGGATACCCCGAGCTAAAGGCATCGATATGGCCGCTTTTTATTCACCGAAAGAGTGTGGACGCAAGGCAAAGCATATTGTATTCTCCGCTGACAATGAACGGGTGGTGGAGGAGTTTATTACCATTCTCGGTATGAAAGATCAGTTTGCAGAACATGATGTGCCAATGCCGAACAAAATGGTGATGTTTGGTCCTCCGGGAACAGGCAAAACACTAACTGCTTTCCATCTTGCACACCGACTTCAGCTTCCGCTGGTTCTTGTGAGACTCGATGCCATTATTCATAGCCATCTAGGGGAGACGGGAAGCAATGTCCGTAAACTATTCGAATATGCACGGGCTAACCCCTGTGTGCTATTTCTAGATGAATTTGATGCCGTAGGTCGTACACGTGAAAGTAATGATGAGGTTAAAGAAATGGCTCGTGTCGTCAATACATTGTTGCAGTGTCTTGATGAATTCGATGGTGACAGCATTCTGGTTGCCGCTACGAATCTGGAGACACAGCTGGATCATGCGATATGGCGGCGATTTGATACCAAAATGACTTATGGGATGCCGGATGACTCGAGCCGTAGATTATATATTAACAAGCTGATGGGGCAGTTTGAGCAGGAGAGCCGACTGGAAGAATTCATGTGTGAACGCCTCACAGGATGCAGTTATGCGGATGTGGAGCAGATTGTTTTAAAAGCCAAGCGGAAAGCCATTATTGCCAGCAGTCGATTACATGAGCAGTTCATTAATGACGCGTATGCAGAATATATGCCGCGAGTACTGACCACTTAGCTTGTATATGAATATCACCGACCACTGTCACATTATGAATAGCCCGGTTCCTATGAAGGAATGTCGGGCTATTCGATATTTCAGCAATTTACATGGGCCGTTTGTTCTTGGTTCTTTGGCAGATGAAGAAAGCCCGTTTATAAGATGCAGATATCGTGTCCTGCTACGCGTTAGCCGTTGCGCGGTAAGATGGTTCTATCTCTGTTTTTTCAGGACCAGACCATCGTGGCAAAGTTAAGGTGAAAAGGCTGCCTTCAGGACTGCTGGAGGTCAGGGATAAATCCCCTTCCTGAGCTCGAGCAAGCAAGCGGCTATAGGTTAGTCCCAGACCTAACCCGCGGGTACGGCGTTTTTTGATCTCACCACGGTAGAAACGTTCGAAGATCTTGGGTTGATCTTCTTTAGTGATACCCGTACCGTTATCCTGCACATCAACAAACAAGTTGTCCGCCTCAGCGCGCAAACGGATATGAAAGACGGCAGCTTGATCGGAAGCGGCTGCTTGCAGTCCATTATTGAGCAGGTTGACAATAATCTGCTGAATGCGAAGGGCATCACCGATGGTATAGAGCGTACCCGAAGGTGTGTACAATTCAATCTCGAGAGACTTGTCCTCATAAGCGATTTTCCACTGATACATAATTTCACCCACCAGCAAATTCAGATCTATGCGTTCCCGACGAACAGCAACACTTCCAGCGCTCATCGCATTGTAATCCAGCAGGTCAGCGACCATACGTTCCATTCGTTCCGATTCTTTGAGTGCGATGTCCAGGAATTCCTTCGCTTCCTCCGGACTGACAATATCGTCCCGGACAGCCATCACGAGTCCTTTAATGGACGTTACCGGTGTTTTCAATTCATGGGTTACCCCAGCAAGTGACAGGGCACGCCATTCCTCCAATTGCTGCAAACGGATAGACATCTCGCGAAAAGATTCAACGAGTTCATTCATCTCCCGTTCTCGTGTGTTCAGATCCAAATTGACTTCATAGTTTCCGTTTCGAATCTGCTCTGCGGCATGGGCGACTTGACGAATAGGCCTGGAGAGCTTGCGGGACAGGAGGTAGATTGTAAACCAACCACACAGAATTAAAGCCACGAACAGGATGCATACCACAAGCATCGTTTCCGGATTGTATGCAATGGACTTTTTGGACTGCATGACCCACACTTTACCGAGTGTCTGATCGTCATCTGTGACGTTGACCGTCACCCCGGCGAATTTTTTGTTTCTTGGTTCGCGTAGGTCATCAGACAGCCGATTATATACATCTTGCTGCGTCATTTTTGGTTTGGAATAGATCAATTGATTATTGTTGTCGAGCACCATAATACAAAAGTAATTATCTGTATTGAAAAGCTTGGTTCGCTTGTCCACGAGCCTGTCGAGATCCGGGGGAATATGCAGTTTGTTTTCCGCTCCCGTTACCTTTTCGGCAATTTCCAACCCTAGCAGCTGGGCCGTTTTGAGACCTTTTTCAATGGAAGTAGTTCTGATCCAGTAAAGTGCCCCTGCAACAATAATGGTGAAACCAAAGCAGAGGATTAGAAAATATCGAAGCGTCCAGTAGGACAGAATGGATGTTTTACGTTTGGTTGTACTTCGTTTTAGTTGGCGATCCAAAATTGATACCCCATTCCCCGTAAAGTCCGGATTTCTCCCGTTTCAGGCAGCCAGTGGGATAACGCCTGACGCAGCCGTTTGATCGACAGGTCCACAGCCCGGTCACTTCCGTCATAATCCATGCCCCATACCTGTTCAATCAGATGGTCCCGGGTGAATGTGCGGTTGGGGTATTCTGATAGAAACAGGAGCAGTGACAAATCACGTGGTGTGAGTGCAACCTCGGCACCGTTCAAAAGTACCTGTTTGGCAGCCAGATCAATGACCAGATTACCAAAATAACGTTTGCCTTCACCTTCAGCTGTCCAGTGTGGATTGCGGCGAAGCACAGCATTGACTCTGGCGACCACTTCCTCAGGCACAAAGGGTTTGCTCATATAATCGTCAGCACCGGCATTCAGCCCATTAAGACGGTCCTGAATATCATCCAGTGCTGTTAACATGATGACGGGACAAGCACTTTTTTGGCGGATGATTCGTAGCAGATCCCAACCGTCCATTCCGGGCAGCATCACATCCAGCAATACCAAGGAAGGCACATCCGAATCAAATAAAGTTAGGGCGGTGGGGCCATCCGCTGCATGACGAACGTCGAATCCCGCTTTTCGAAGATAGGCAGCCAGCACACGGGCAATGGCTTGTTCATCTTCGACGATAAGTATGGATTTCAAGAAGGTGTCTCCTTTCACTTCAGAAGCTTGTGTACTGATTTTACATGAGCGGAAGCACAATGCCAATGAGGCAATTATTTTCAGAAAAAAATGCGTTGCACATCATTTCTTGACGTCATCCTGACACATTGGGCTGGTAAGATGCTGATAAATAACCAACTTATACAGTTACCCATTGGAGGAAATAGAGATGAATAAGAAGACAAAAACATGGATGATCTCAGGAGCGGCAGCAATCGTCATTCTTGGGGGCGGAGGGTACTATTTCGCGAACAGTTACCTGGGCAACAATGTTGAGATTGAACAGGTGCTGCCTGCCAGCACTGCAGCTTCCACAACGGAAGCCGGATCGGATAGCGGTACAAGCGTTTCTAACGTTGCAGCGGGAGCAGAGCAATTGAATGGAGACTGGAGCATCAGCGAAGGTTCGAAAGTATATTTTTCGGTAACGACATCCCGGGAGACGGTCAATTTTGCGGACGAGCAGGTTAGTGGTAACTTGACTCTTAATGTAGACGATGCGTCCCAGATGAAAGCGGATGGACAGATCGAGATGAGTGACATTGATTCAGGCAATAGCCAGCGGGATGGACATGTGAAAGAAGCTGATTTCTTCGATGTTTCCACCCATCCACAAGCTGCATTTACGGCTACCTCATTTGAAGGTGTACCAACGGAATGGCCGGCAGGGCAGACCGTAGACTTTAAAATGAACGGAACCCTAACGGTAAAAGGGATTGAGAAAGAGGTTACGTTTGACGTAAAAGCTGCTTACGAAAATGATCAGGTGTTGTTGTCCGCCACAACGATGGTTACCTTTGAAGATTTTGGTATGGAGAATCCACATTCGGTGGTCCTTTCTACTGAAAATGACATTCAGGTTCAACTGGAGCTGAAGCTCAGCAAGTAAGCATATAGTAAGGCTAAAATCTGTTCCAATCTGCCTAATCAGGCAGAGGGACAGATTTTTTTTGTTAGGAATGGGAATCGATCCACAGTGAGCAAGGAATTACCATTCGATGTGTTAAAATAACTGCTGTTTCCTTGGCATAATACCGTGTCCTCGTTTGATGTAAAGCGCTTACAATGATAATGATTTACAACATTCATTGTTCAAAGGTGACCAAACAAATGATAAGGGGGAGATCAAGCGTGCACAAAAGATACATAAGCGGCTGTCTCGTATTACTGATGTTGTTCTGTGATTTGGGTCTGGTAGTTCGGCCCGCAGCGGCAGCGGCGAAAGTAAACGTTGCGCTGAATAAGGCGGTTACGGTCAGCTCAGAAGATCTACAATGGGAGGGCTATAAAGAAAAAGCGGTGGATGGCAATGGAAATACAAAATGGAGTGCGGACAGTCCTACTTCAGTAGATCAACCGCATTGGCTGACGGTAAACTTGGGGGCTTCATACAACCTTTCCGGTGCGGAACTAAAGTGGAAGGATGAAAACGAGGTTGTGAAGTTTTTGGTTGAAGTTTCTGAGGACGGAAATACATGGACATCTGTGGCAGATCACTCTGCCAACGATAAAGCGGAATCACAGGTCAATCTGGATTTTCAGGCAGATGCGGTTCAGTATGTGAAGGTCACGATTCCTTATTATGCTGGTACCGACTGGTGGCCTGGCATTTCCGAGTTTCAAATCTGGGGAGAGGAAGAGGTACGGAACCCGGCAGACATCGTGAAATATGATCCAGTCAACGTGTCTACCGTAAGTCGTACTGCTCCTGTTCTGCCAGCAAAAGTCACGGCACATTACCAGAACGGGAAATCGGGCCTTGTCCCGGTGGCATGGGAGGAAGTTGCCCCTTCACAATATGCATCAGCAGGCAGCTTTACCGTTACGGGTGATGTATATGGGGCTCCCATTCAACCTGAAGCTACCGTTACGGTAGAAGGATATCGCAGTGATTTTGTCAGAGGGGTGGATATTTCCACGTTAACAGCCATTGAGGATAATGGAGGTTATTATCTGGACAGCAATGGAGCAGAACGCGATCTGCTCGATATTCTCAAAGATCGTGGCGTGAACTATGTGCGGCTTCGACTGTGGAATGATCCACAGAAATCCAATGGGTACAACGACAAAGAAGATGTGATTCGTCTGGCCCAGCGGGTAAAAGAGAAAGGCATGAAGATCCTGCTCGACTTCCATTATTCCGATGAATGGGCTCATCCCGGTCAACAGCTTCGTCCGAAGGCCTGGGAAAACCTTTCATTTGATGAACTGAAGACAGCTGTATATGATTACACGCGTGAAGTGGTAGGCGAGATGAAGGATGTGGGCGCGATGCCCGACATGGTACAGATCGGTAACGAAATCAATAGCGGCGTGTTAAATGGATTGAAGAGTAATGTCGACTTTGATGAGAACGTTGCCTTACTTCAGCGAGGAGTGGATGGCGTTCGAAGTATCCAAGGCGGAGATCAGGTTCAAATCATGATCCACCTGGCTGAAGGGGGGAAAGCCGATACATTTGACTGGTACTTCGGTGAATTGCAGAAACGTCATTTGGAGTACGATATTATCGGCCTTTCCTATTATCCATTCTGGCACGGAACATTCGCAGATGTGCGCAAAACGATGAATGAGGTATCCGCGAAATATGGAAAAGAAGTCATTATCGCTGAGACGTCCTACCCTTTCTCGTATAAAAACGGGGACGCTCACGGCAATATTATTGGCAATCCGGAAACGCTGAATGTGGGAGGTGCTACCTTCCCGGCAACTGTGCAGGGACAATATGATGCGATTGCAGGCATTATGGACATGATCTCACAAGTTCCAAATCAGAAGGGAGCGGGGTTCTTCTATTGGGAGCCTGCATGGATTGCGGCCAATGTAGGCTGGATTGCTTCCGAGGGAGACGCATGGGAGAATCACGCCATGTTCGATTATGACGAATATCCGGCGAATGGCGGTTACTCGTATGAAGGGCGTGCCCTGCCATCGCTGGATGTGTACAAACGCGGCCTGGACAATCTGCCCGCAGATCGGAAAGAGCTGTCGGCAGCGATTACACGTGCAAAGGCGCTGGAATCCAGTGATTTTACATCTGAAAGCTGGACCACACTCGCTCCAGCCATTGCAGCAGCTGAGAATACGTACAAATTGGCTTATACATCTGGTGGTATAACCCAACAGGATACGGACGCTGCGACTGCCGCTCTTCATGAGGTTATGCAGCAGCTTGATGTTATAGCGGCGAATCGGAACGGTCTCGAGGCAATCATTGCCGAAGCCAAAACATATAAACAAGCAGATTGGTCTGCTGCAACATGGGCTGTTCTGACCAAGGCTCTTACTCGTGCAGAACAGGTTATGACAGATCCAAGAGCCACCCAGACCGAAGTGAATACAGCAGCAAAACAAGTGGAAGCAGCCATCCATGGGTTGTCCAACGTAGACAAAACGGAGCTGACACAGTTTATCGGTGAAATCCAGCAGCTGACCGAATCTTCGTATACTCAGCGAAGCTGGGCAAACCTGAAAGCGGCATTGTTATCGGCAATCACGGTCAGAGACAAGCAGGATGCCATACAATCGGAAGTGCAGGAGGCTCTGACAATACTTCAGAAAGCCCATAACAACCTTGTTTTGCTGGAGGCATTAACAACAGGTAAAACAGCTACCGCATCAAGCAGTGCCGGTACTGGTGGTGGAAAAGACAACTCGCCTGGGGGAGCGATTGACAGTGACCCCACTACTTCATGGGGAACAGACCAAAGTGTGGATAGTTGGTGGCAAGTGGATCTGGGGGCGACCGCTGTGATCCGTAAGCTGGAAATGTCCATGTGGAGTGGAGGCATTAAATACAAGATCGAAGTATCCAACGATAACAAGAACTTTGTCAAAGTCGTGGATACAACAAGTGATGTGGTTGTATCCACCAGTCCAAGACATATCCTGCCCGCAGGCACGGAGGCACGTTATATTAAACTGACCATTACCGCTGGTTCTCAGTGGGTAGGCTTTATGGATTTTGAAGCTTATGGCATGTTCCCGGCTGACAAATCTGCCCTGGAGGCTACATTGAATTCCGCTGCGAAGCTGCATCAAAGTAATTACACGGCCGCAAGCTGGAATGTGTTTGCACAGGCATTGTCGTTTGCTCATGTGCTTATGGATGATGCAGAAGCCAGCGCACAGGAAATCAGTGCTGCGGATAACGCATTGAAAGAGGCGGTTAGTCAGCTTGTACGGCAAGAGCTGACCCCGGGTCAGCCATCACAGCCAGGTCAACCTGCACAGCCTTCCACGCCTGGATCATCCCAGAATTCCGGCAATCCTCCTGTAACGCCACCTGTCGAATCCGGTAATCCAGGAGAAAGTGGTTCCATTACATTCAAAGGGACAAGTACCGGAGCGGGCACCTATGTGATTCAACCTGAGATGAAACAGTTGTCTCAAATGATTGAAGGAATGGGAGCAGGCAGCAAAAAGCTAACCTTGATTGCAGATGTTCCCAAGGATACAAAGGCTGTGACCTTCCAGCTCAATGCAAATCAACTTCAGGAATGGGCACGTACTCAGGCATTACAGTCGCTGGAGCTCGTCATGAAACAGACATCTGTCCGTATCCCGTTAAATTTATTGAAGGATGCTCGTAATGAAGATGGGGATACAATGGATGTCATTCTAACCGAAGACTCCACAGCCAATCTGTCTGAAGCGCAACAGGAAGCCATCGGTAACCGCAACGTGGTGGTCAGCGTGGATCTCTTGTTAAACGGACAGCTGTTACAGTGGACTGACAGATCCATTGAAATAGCGATGTCTAATGTGCAAAATTCAAATGCAGAAGACAATGTGCTGGCTATCCAATCCCTTTTGCCAAATGGTGAAATGAAACCGGTAACCTTTACTCAATATGATGAAATGACCCAAAGTCTTGCTTTCAAGCCGCTTCAATCAGGCCGTTTCGTGATTACTGAAGTGCAGGTGCCGTTGAATGATTTGCAATCCTACTCCTGGGCCATTAAAGAGATTCAGAATCTGTATGGAAAAGGAATCATTTCAGGCATGACAGATACCCGATTCAGTCCGCAAGCAGAACTGACACGTGTACAATTTCTGCAAATGATCATGAAGGGAATTGGCGAATCACGTTTGCCGGATACATCCACTTCAGCTCCAATGGATGTGAAGAATGATCAGTGGTATTCAGATTCCGTACGTCTTGGTTTGGAGATGGGAATCGTGCAAGGCCGAGCAGACGGTTCGTTTGCAGCAAATGAACGTATTACCCGTGAGGACATGGCGGTAATGTTAAACCGTGCGGTACAGGTCATGAAGCAGAACACCAGTACAACCGTTGATACAACAACCAACAGCACCACATTTAATGACAACGCAGATATCGCTGAATATGCAAAACAAGCTGTTGCAGCGATGCAGGAGCAAGGCCTGCTTAAAGGAATGGCAGATGGCTCGTTTGCGCCTAAACTGCATGCTAATCGTGCACAGGGTGCAGTCGCTGTAGCCAGAATGATGGAGCAGATTTATAAATTTTAAGTGTTTATATGATATAGGGATCGGGTCTTTCTGACTCGATCCCTATGTTTATGGATTTCAATTAAAATGGTAGACAGTTAGTAATCAATTCTGCTATGATTCCAATGATAATGATTACCATTATCATAAAAGTGTTGAATTATAGGGGGCATCATGTTTATGTTTAAATCCAAATCGATTCTTTCCATTTGCACGTTATTTATTGTGTTTACGCTAGTTCTTGCGGGTTGCGGAAATGCAGAAAAGACAACGGATGAAACGGGGAGCGGCTCAGGACAGACGACTGAGAATCAGGAATCCACTGGAACCGATACAGCTCAGAATGAATCAGCGGAAAGTGAAACACGTGAATATGAGACGGATAAAGGGACGGTTACCATTCCTGCACACCCGAAACGCATCGTGACCGATTACTACGGGGGCGAGATTCTGTCTGTAGGCGGTAACTTAATTGGTGTAGAGCCAAGTGCCTTTGATAACCCGTTCATTAAGGACAAGCTGAAAGACACCACAGATGTGGGTTATCCGGTGAACGTGGAGAAGACGCTGGAATTACAGCCTGACTTGATCGTTGTCATGTATGATGATAACTACGAGGAACTATCCAAAATCGCACCAACTGTGCATATCCCATATGGTACAGCGACAGATATCTACAAGACCGTGGAGCTATTTGGTGATTTGATTGGTCAACCTGATCAGGCGAAGGCGTTCATTGCCGATTATGAGAAAAAGGCGGCAGCAGGACGCGAGAAGCTGAAAGGCATCGTGGACGAAAATACGACCGCTGGATTATACGAGTTGACGGACAAAGGAGATCTATGGATCTTTGGCGACAACGCAGGCCGGGGCGGACAAGTTGTATACAATGCTTTGAAGCTGAAAATGCCTAGCAAAGTGAGCAAAGACAATCAGACCGTGCAGCTATCGCTCGAAGTATTGCCTGAATATGCTACTGATTACATGTTCATGACGGTGTACGATCCTGAGAAAAAAGGCGAAGCGCTGAAGGAATTCAAACAGTCCAAAGTATGGAATGGGCTGGATGCGGTGAAGAATCACCGATTCTTCGAGAATGATTTTGACACATTCTATCGATATGATCCAATCGCCATTACTGCCCAGATTGATTTGTTTGTTGATCTGATCTTGAAGAGCGCTGAACAAAACAAATAAATGATGAACGTTGTTTAACGAGGTGATGACTTCTAATATAGGCTAGCGCCTCGCATAACTTAACCCATAATGAGTTGTCATTACTGACTATAATTATAGAAAATCGACCTGCTTTAAGGCTTCTGCCTAAGGTAGGTCTTTTTTTGATATAAAAGCAAAAAAAAGTTGTTAATGTCATATTGACAATATCGAAGTTGTTTGTTATCATTTCGATAATATCAAAACGACAATATTAAGAAATGGGGAATGAGCGATGTTTGGATTCCGATTCGTGAAGTTTCAACCCAGTGAGTACGTAATGAAAGTGAAGAATGGGCAGGTGCAACGTCAAGGTGTAGGTTTGTCTTTCTACTATTATGAGCCGACGACATCGGTGGTGGTTCTGCCTGTATCTTCGGTGGATGTGCCCTTTATGTTCGAAGAAATAACAGCCGATTATCAAACAGTTACGGTTCAGGGTCAACTGAGTTATCGTATCGTTGATTATATGAAAATCACCCAAAGCTTGAACTACACGTACAATTTGCGCAAAAACAGATATATCTCCGACGATCCTGGCAAGTTGGATCAACGTGTAATTACGACCGCCAAAGTTCTGACCAAAAAACATCTGGAGCAAATGCCCCTGAAGGAAGCCATTCAATCGAGTGAACGGCTGGCTAGCAGCATGAAACGGGAAGTGGTGCAGAGTGAGGAACTGGAGAAATTGGGCGTAGAACTGATGAGTTTATCCATTCTGGCTATTTTGCCTAATAAAGAGACGATGCGTGCACTGGAAGCACAAGCGCGGGAAGAGATTTTACGCCAAGCCGACGAAGCGTTGTATGTACGTCGTAATGCATCCATTGAACAGGAGCGGAAAGTGAAGGAGAACGAACTAAACACGGAAATTGCCGTTGAGACGAAGAAACAGCAGATTCGAGAAACGCAATTACATGCCGAGCGCTCAGTGAAACAGAAACAGAATGAGATGGAACAGGAACAGCTTCAATTCAATACGGCGATGGAGGAACGGAAACAACAGCTTATAGAATTAACGATTGCCAATCAGAATGCCGAAGCTGATGCCAAAGCCTATGAAATTGCTGCCGTGATGAACTCGTTACAACAGGTGGAACCTAGCGTGCTACAGGCGATGGCTAACATGGGTATGAACTCGGATAAACTGATTGCCCTTGCATTCCAGGAGCTGGCTGAGAATGCCGGGAAAATTGGACAGCTTAACATTTCACCTGATCTGCTGCAAGGATTGATGAATCCACCGACAAGAGAGCAGCAGGGAGGTCGGGCACGATGAGACTTGGGAAGGCAAGCCAGTCTGAAGCTGCACACACTGCGGGAGGAGAACCTATGACCGAATACAAGTTGATTCTGGTCAAACGCAGAACGAGGCTGGAAGAATTGGTGGTCCGTTATAACACGGTCCAACAAGCCCAGTTCTATATCGAACGCCTGGGAGCAGACTTCAGTGATTACCTGGAGGAGGACAGACGTTATCATCATTCCGTGAAGCAGGCCCAGCAGCAGCTCAGCCAACTGGGCCGGGTTCAGACTATTGATCGGGAACATGTGCCCAACTTTATTTTTGGAGCACAGGACATTGTGGTAGTAATCGGACAGGATGGACTTGTTGCCAATACGCTCAAGTATGTAACCGAGCAGCCGCTCATTGGTGTGAATCCTGACCCCATGCGTTGGGACGGGGTATTGCTGCCATTTACGGTAGAGGATCTGAGCTTCATAATTCCTGATGTTATTCGTAAACGCCGCTCCCTGAAAGAAGTGACGTTGGCCAAAGTGGAGCTGAATGATGGGCAGTATCTTTATGGCGTCAACGATCTGTTCATTGGTAGAAAGACGCATGTATCTGCTCGTTATGAAGTTCGCATGGGTTCATCGGTAGAACAACAATCCTCCAGCGGAGTAATTGTATCCACGGGAATGGGATCGACGGGCTGGTTCAAAAGTGTGCTGGCAGGTGCTGCTGGAGTCGTGGGCTCGGAAGCATGGCTGCACATCCAATCGGGTGAAGCGTTCATCCCCGATAGAGACAGTAGAAGCTCTCATTCAAACTCGAACCCTAGAGGGAAAGGTTATTCAGAAGCACATATCGCCGCGACAGCATCTGCACAGGGGAGCATGAGCGACATGAATCACTTTGGCTGGGATGCGCCTTATCTGTATTTTACTGTACGTGAACCCTTCCCTAGCCGGACGACTGCAGCCAATCTCGTGTTTGGACAGATTCATCCAAAACAGCCTTTGCAGATTGTCTCCCAGATGCCGGAGGACGGTGTTATTTTCAGTGACGGGGTAGAACAGGACTTTCTCGAATTTAATTCCGGAGTGGAGGCGACCATTGGCTTGGCAGAGAAACGTGGACGTTTGGTGGTCTGATCCTTTATTTCCAATCCGTTTTTGACTAGAATGGTAAACTAGATGTAGAAGATATGTCAGGGAACGGAAAGAAGGTTGACGATGCAATCGATATTGCTGGTTGAAGATGATGCCAAGCTCGCAGGATTGCTGGGTGAATATCTGATCCGAAATGGTTTTCAAGTGCAGATTGTGGCAGATTTCCGTCATGTTCTGGATGAATTCATGCAGTTCGGTCCGGATTTGGTATTGATGGATGTAAATCTGCCTCAATTTGATGGCTACTACTGGTGTAGACAGATCCGTTCGCATTCCATATGTCCCATTCTATTTATTTCGGCTCGTGACAGTGGCATGGATCAGGTTATGGCGCTGGAGCATGGGGCGGATGATTATATTACGAAGCCTTTTCAATATGAGGTCGTACTTGCTAAAGTTCGTAGTCACCTGCGTAGGGCATATGGGATGTATGCAGCTGTTCAACCAGAAATGAAAGTGAAAAATGGCTCTATGCTGCTGTACCCCGAAAGATATGTACTGGAGTTCGATGGTCGTTCCGTGGAGCTGACACAGAAGGAATCCGTATTGGTCGAGGCACTGATGGCCAAGGCAGGCCGGGTAGTGGGCCGTGAGCGTTTGCTCGAACTGATGTGGGAAGATCAGCATTTTATTGATGATAATACGTTGAATGTGTACATTACTCGTGTTCGCCGCAAGCTGAAGGATCTGGGAGCTGAAGAGGTTTTGGAAACTGTTCGCGGAGCGGGCTACCGATTGCTTGATTTGGAGTCACCTGTCCAAGAGGACCGACAATGAAACTGTTCTTAAGAGATCAGCTACCCCTCATCGGATTTTATTTGTTGCAGATGCTGCTTGTCCCATGTGTATATTGGCTTTCAAATGAGGGTCGCCCCATGAAGATTGTACTTTATGGCATGTTTCTGAGTACAGTGGTATTGCTCGTGTATCTGACCGTACGTTATTTCCAGATTCATCCATATTACCGTGTGCTCCAGCAGCCACAACGGCTGGTACAGGAGCCTTTCCAATCACTTGGTAATGCCCCTGTGGCTAATTGTTTACAGGAATTGATGCATGAACTGGAGCGTAACCGTCAGCATGAGATGGGGCAATTGCGCATGCATAGTGAGCAGCAGGTTGTATTCATGAATCGTTGGGTCCATCAGATGAAGACACCCTTGTCCATTATTCAGTTGACCCTGGAAGATGTGGATGATGATAAAACTGCAGGCAGTATACAGGATGAGCTGGATAAAATGCGCAAAGGGTTGGAAATGGTACTTCATTCTTCACGTCTGGAACAGTTCGAAGGGGATTTTCGCGTAGAGCTTTTGTCTCTACCCGAGGTGGTTCGAAGCAGTGTAGCTGAGAATCGACGTTTGTTTATTCGCAGAGGAATTACGCCGGTTATCCAAATGGACAACGAACTTCTAGTTTATAGTGACTCCAAATGGCTGCGGTTCATGTTAACCCAGATTTTGACCAATGCCGTCAATTACTCAGATAGCAAATCAGGAAAAAAAGTCATGATTACTGCCTATATGAAGGAAGAACGAATCGTATTAGATATTCAGGATCAGGGTATCGGCATATCGGCTGAAGATATTCAACGTGTGTTTAATCCTTACTTCACTGGAGAACGGGGAAGACAGTATCATGAATCTACAGGGATGGGACTATATCTGGTCCGTGAGATCAGTGCACGTTTGGGTAACCAGATTGAATTGTTCTCCAAACCGGATGAAGGAACATTGGTCCGATTCAGCTGGATGAATCGAAAATAGAAGTGCTTTGCCTATGGGCGAAGTGCTTTTTTTATGGAATAGGAAGAAGGGGGAACATAACCTTAAACGCTGTGTAAGGAAAGTTTAAGGTAAATCGATAGCAGGGTTGTAGGAGGTCGTTTAGGATAAGGATATGAAAAGAAAGCATAGTTTAGTTGGAGGGGAAACACCATGGAAATGTTACAAGTTTCGGCACTAAACAAAGTGTATCAGGGCAAAGTGCAGACTCAAGCCCTTAGTGATATTCATCTGACCATCAAGCAGGGTGAATTTGTAGGGATTATGGGACCATCGGGAAGTGGAAAAACGACGTTGCTCAATATGGTCTCGACCATTGATGAACCAAGTTCAGGCAAGGTGCTGATTAATGGCATGAATCCGTTTGATATGAAAAAGAAAGAACTTGCCATGTTCCGACGCAGGGAACTCGGGTTTGTATTTCAGGATTTTAATCTGCTCGATACCTTGACCGTTGCTGAAAATATAGTACTCCCCTTGACGCTGGACAAAGTCAAGCTGAAGGAGATGGAGAGCAGACTCAATCGGATTACCACTCACCTTGGAATTGATCATATTCTGGATAAACGCATTTATGAAATCTCGGGTGGACAGCGGCAGCGTACAGCCATTGCCAGGGCCATGATTAATATGCCATCCATTGTACTGGCCGATGAGCCGACTGGTGCATTGGACTCCACCTCATCTCAAGCGGTAATGGAATCGCTTGAACAGATCAACCAGCAAGAGAAAACAACGATTATGCTGGTCACGCATGATCCACTTGCCGCAAGTTATTGCCATCGAATTGTGTTTATCAAGGATGGCAAGCTCGCAGCCGAAGTGCATCGTGGAGATAACCGCCAGACGTTCTTTCAACGGATTATTGATACATTATCCTTCTGGGGAGGGAATTCGCATGAGCTTTCCTCAGTTCGCCTTTAATAACATTCGCCGAAACGGGCGAGCGTACATCGCCTTTTTCCTAAGTAGTGCATTCATGGTCATGATATTCTTCGCGTATGCAATGTTTATCTATCATCCGTTTGTTGAGAAATTGCCGATTGGCAAGACTACGGCAGCGGGAATGCAGGTTGCCTCCGTCATCGTGTACGTATTCGCGATCTTCTTTGTTATGTATTCCATTAGTGCATTTCTGAAATCACGGAACAAGGAATTCGGTATTCTAACCATCTTGGGCGCGGAACCGGGCCAGATTCGAAGGCTGGTCATTCTGGAAAATATGTTTATCGGATGTCTGTCCATTGTGGCTGGAATAGGTGGAGGCATGTTATTATCCAAGCTGTTCCTGATGTTAACCACCCGATTTATCGGTATGGAGGATCTGCCTTTTTATTTCCCTGTGAAGGCCATGTTGATTACGGTGATTGCTTTTTTAGTACTGTTCTTTTGCATTTCCCTGTTTACATTGGTCTTTATCGGAAATAAGCGAGCTTTGGAGCTGCTTACGGGTTCGAGCAAACCCAAGAAGGAACCTAAAGCATCTTGGATATTCTCTATTCTCGGGCTTGCGTTTCTGGCTACGGGATTCCTTGCGCTTTACGGTAGTTTGTCGAGTGAGAGTATTCTGATCGCTGCTGTGACAGGCATTGCAGGTACGTATTTTTTTTACTCGCAGCTTTCCGTGCTGGGTATTCGTCTGTTGAAACGTAACCGCAAACGGGTGTGGCATGGTACACGCTTGCTATGGATTTCTGAGATGAGTTACAAAATAAAAGATAACGCACGCATGCTGTTTATGGTGACGGTGGTTATTGCAATTGCTTCCATGAGTGCAGTGGTCATTTTGTCGCTGGATCAACAGAATCGACAAGTATTTAGAGACAATCATTTTCCGATTCGTTATAACGTGTACAGTGCATCGGAAGAACCTAACATGGCACCCGTCAATGAGGTTCTTGACGCTGCGGGTCTTCAATATCAGAATGCTTATCTGAAATATTTTTGGACAAGTACGGATGATAGCGGCATCAGTGTGATGTCTCTAAGTGATTTCAACCAGTTCAACACAATCCAGAACAAACCGACCTATACGCTCTCAGCTCATTCCAGTATATTCATTGATTCACGCAATGTGGAGAAGCCTCGACATGAAGAAAGATTTCGTTCCTATGCCAAGGGCGATCAGTTAACGCTGGATATGAATTCAGGGCCTGTTACACTCGATATTAAATATACTGAAAATGAACCGGAATTCAACGGACTTCTGTATACATCAGCCCTAGTTATTGTAAGTGATGAAGAGTTTAAAGCTCTTACCGGACAATTGGACAAAGATGCTGTTTCCGGTAAATATCTTTATCATATCCCTTCATGGGGGGGATCGGTGCCCGATCGGCAATCATCTGAAGTGATGGTAAGTGATCGGCTGAAGGGCATGGATGAGATTATTAGAAATAACTCTAATGATAAAGATTTTTCAGGTTTTTTCACGACGCGATATGCTGACTTCGAAGAATTCAGACAGACAACGGCACTCTTTACCTTTTTGGGGATATTCATCGGACTGATCTTTTCGATCTCCTCAGCCAGCTTTCTCTATTTCAGGCTGCACACGGATCTTGAGGCAGATGGGAAAATGGTGCATTCCTTGTCTAAAATGGGTCTCAGTTTTCAGGAGATGAAACGATCATCCACAATTCAGATCGCGGTTCTCTTTTTCTTCCCAATCCTGATCTCAATTGTTGAAACGCTCGTTGTTGTTAAGCCGTTTTTGACAGAATTCGGTATTACGAATTATACTGTTCCGGTATTAACCGTGTTTGGTGCATTTCTGCTGGCACAGACCTTCTATTTCTTCGTCATTCGTTCAAGATATATATCTTCACTACGCAAAATGATGGTTTAAAGTTAGCGGTTTTATATTAATCTGGTCATGTCCCCTGTTTTTGTTGTCTATGCTCCGGTTAATGGAATGATAGATCATAATGAACATGAGAGGGGTCATCCCGGATGTGGACTGCATTCATGTGGGGCGGCATCTCCGCCTCGGCTGTTGTCATAGGAGCACTTGCTGCGCTGTTTCTGAAAATTCCGAAACGAGTTATTGGCTGGATCATGGCTTTTGGTACAGGGACCCTGATTGGTGCAGCCGCATTTGAATTAATTGGGGATGCTCTGAATGATGGGGGGATTGTGCCGACGGCCATTGGATTTACCTCAGGGGCCGTCGTGTACACGCTGTTCGATTTGCTCATTTCCAGTAAAGGGGGAGCAGGGCGCAAGCGTTCGGAAATTGCCGGGAAGGGAGATTCCAGCCAGAGCGGACTTGGTATTTTTGCAGGGACGGTCATGGATGCTATTCCTGAATCAATCATGCTGGGGGCCAGTCTACTCGCCGGGAACGGTGTCAGTGTGGTGTTGGTTGTTTCTATCTTTGTGAGTAATATTCCGGAGGGTCTGTCCAGTACGGTTGGACTTCAACGCAATAAATACTCCCGCTCCAGGATTATTCTCTTGTGGCTGGGTGTACTGATCATCTCTGCACTTGCAGCATTGGGAGGATACCTGTTCCTGGAGCAGCTTCCTGATGAGATGGCCGCGGCTATTGGGGCATTTGCCGGAGGAGGCATTATTGCAATGATCTGCTCCACCATGATGCCGGAAGCGTTCGAAGAAGGTGGGCCGGTAGTAGGTTTTATCGCTTCAATGGGATTGCTAGTATCGCTTTTACTTGATCTTTGATTCCTTAAGTTAAATGGGGAGAAGAGTACCTTTCAGATAATGATCTGGAATAAGGTGCTCTTTTTTACGTTGTGTTTTCTTGTGCTAATCACTGGAGTTACATATAATTTTAGGTAGAACAACTGGGAAATGCTGAGTGATTGCTTTTAGCGATTATCTTCATGCAGGGGAAAGGCAGGGATTGAAAATGAAACGTTTCGAGGATGAAGGGGCTTATAAATACAGCTTCTACGCTGTTCTTCGCCGGGGAGAGCAGGTCGTTGTGAGATGTAAACAATGCAGCGGGCACGCCTTTATTATCTTAGAAGAAGATCATCTAGCATGGAAATGTTCGCAATGTTATGCTCATGGAATTCAAGAGACAGAATATCAGTACAATGCCAAGAACAATTGCATTCGGTGTGAGCGCTGGTTCAATGTTGAAGTGACGGATGAGAAAAAGATAACTCACAAATCGTCACATATCGAATGCCCGCACTGTGGGACTATTAATCATGTCGAATTACATAAAAAGCCAGCATTTCAAGGGTGTTATCCCGATATACGGGATGGACGCGACCCTGTGTTTGATATGGAATTGTACTTTCTGGATTATGTTAGAGGTAAGGTGGTATGGGCTGTTAATCGGGAGCATTTAAACTATCTGATCTCATATATTTCGGCTGATTTGCGCGTGAAACCTGGAAATGTACCTGTGAAGACGGCTTCACATTCCATTCCCGCTTATATTAAGAACGCCAAGAACAGGGAGCTGGTTGTCCGCACATTGACCAAACTTCAGCATAAGACTGGATAAACCAGCAGAACGCGAGCCGTAAAGGAGGATGATCATGAAATTCCGTTTAAAGATTACGATATTTGCAGTGATAATAGGCGTATTACTCATTCCAGCCTATTTCATTTTACAGACGTATGGTGTGTTTCAAAAAGAGAAGGTACTCTCTGATTATGCTCTTGCTGTCGACGTGAATGGCAAATCCTATGAAGCCTGGCCGCTCATCAACAGTTTCGCTGCCATGGACAAGGAGGAAGACAACAGGCAGTTATATTACCGTGTAGATATGAATCATATTCAATACCTTTTTCACATCGCTTATCAGGAGTTTGATGTTCGACCCAGTGAAGATAATCCCTATCTGGCGGGTACAGTGAGCTATCAATCCACAGAAAATGAATATGTAAAATCCGAAAAGCAATATACCAATGCCAAAGATTTTACAACGGTATTGAATTTTTATAATAAGGACAAAGAGGTGATTTATACTTATCAAAATACTGGGAAAGGGGATGGACAACTGGTCCAATCCATCATTCATCAGGGGATGAGTCGTTCTAGTAATGGAGGCAGCGAAGCTGCTCGTGATCCTTATATCAACGTTACGGCTTTGTTCCATGATAAGTTAGACATCGATGTGAAGCTGGATGTAGATGAAGAACATAAAGTCGTAACCATTCGAATGAATAAAGCGGAGGCGAGATGATGAATTTATTTGGTGTACATAAAGGACCTACATATTTGGAAGGTTTGGTTCGGGAGATTTCGGATGTTCAGACTCATGAAGTCGAATGGAAAGGCAAGTTGCAAACGAGCGATGGACATGACAAGTTCCATATCTTTTATTATGGTGACTTAACCGAAGATGATCTGATAACCTGGCATGATTCGACACCACTCATTGTATATGCAGAGCATACCGTAACAGGGGAACGTTACTTGCTCATCGATTCAGCCAAACATGGTTATGATGCGATGTTGTGTGAGACATATCCAGAGGAAGACCTGAATAACAGGCCGTTACGGCCCTACCTGGACGTTGAAGGGGAAGACATATTTGAAGTACAGCTATCTGCCTTTTACAACGTGCCGTGGGATGATGAGTTCGGGGAAGATGTAGATGAAGATGGAACCTACGAATTAATTACGGGAGAGCGCATGGATTTTGAGCAGGTGAAACGTGACGGCTATGATGCATTTGCCATTAGTATTGTCAACCGCAAGGGTGTACTAACCGAAATTGTGCAGGAAGAATTGGCTTAGCCTTTACCTGGTTGAATTGCTGACCGATTGAATGAACTATCGTGAATTGAACGAAACGATCGTAGGGAGATGTCGTGAATGTATATAGTAACTCATGCGTTGAAGCCCGTACCGGCTAAGGAACTGGATCATTTTGAAGAACAGCATTCCATCTCGTTACCTGCGTCATATCGCCAATGGCTGGAACAATACGGGGAAGGCACGTATACGGGCTGGATGAATGTGCAGCGGCCGGATCAGGAGGTACTGAAGCCTTTTGCTGAATATGATTTTTGGATGCACACGGAGGATACACCAGTTACTCAGGATCAGCTTCAGGAGTGCATCAGTATCGGCAGTTCGGTGGATGGTGATTTCCTGGCGATTCATCCAGATGTGAAGGGATTGTTGTGGCTCCCGCGTCATGATGAGCATATTATTCTGTGGACATGCTCTGAAGCAGACTTTGGAGAGACACTGGACCAGATCTATTGCGAGTATTACCATCAGGATAAACCGCTGACCCCGGCGTATTTTGAACCGTGGAACGAGCTGCGAAACCATACGTTCTACCACTTGGTTAACGTTGAGCGTGAAGGCTCCATGAAAGAACTGGCCGATTTGTGTAAAAGTAAATTCAAGTGGGATGCAGTGATGGAAAATGAGTATACATGTAAGCTTTTTAGGGTCTCCATGGGTGGATATTTACGTTTTAATTATGCGAACGGCAGGGAAATTGCGCTTTTCTATGAAGAAATGCACGGGATGGAAGGTGCAACGGATCATGATCTGGATCAATTTTTGCTGGCACATCACTGTACAGTTATGGACAGAGGCGGAGTGGAGGAATAATCATTGAGTTGGATAAACGAAGAAATTGCGGAAACATGGCGTAATGAAGGCAAACGATACGCAAAAGATGTCAATGCATTTGTACGCAGAGGCATGGCAGGAGAACAACTGGATGAATCGGAGCTCGCGGAGGATGCCAGAACGCAGATCAGCACTGAGGTGTGGGAGATGGTGAAGCAAGCCAATCTTCAAGGGGATTTGGAACGGCTCCGGCTTGAACTGCCTGCTGCAACATGGCCAATGAACGAACATTTTCAATCTGCCATGCAGGCCGTTCGGGTGGTAGGTTATCTGAACACAGAAACAATAGTATTCACAACCGGCACCTTCACGGAGAATGGCTGTGTATATACGGCTGATCCAAACGGATGGTTGCCATTCTCTCAGTATACCTTCGCAGGTTGTTCGTCAGATGGTGTAGATTATGCGCTGGCCGGATCGGAAGGTATTCGTATCATCAGACAACCAGATCGTCAACTAGAAGGACACGAGCTTGCGGTGTATCGCTGGGAAGATATTCAATCCAGTATTCAGAAGGCTTTGCCACGCATTGAATCCCTTGCTGACTGTGAGCATCCGGAACGCACACTTGAAGGACTTATTCCATTCAATGATGGGAAATCCGTTCTTATCTTCTCCAATTATGGAATCTACCTGGTAGACCAAGATCAGGTATCCCTGCTGCACCCGGATCCGGCAGAGATCGAAGAATATGAGTTGGAAGATACACAGATTGATATGGGCCATGCAGCAGTCTCACGTGACGGTCGCTGGATTGCCTACGGCAGCCAGGTCAGTAACCATATGGTTCTGGATCGCAAACAAAATAAGACGTATTCCCTTTATCCTGAATCCAGCTATCCTCATTATGCGGTATTCACTGCAGACAGCTCAGAGGTATGGTTTAATGCCTGTCACTTTTATAACGGTGCTACAATACAAGTTCAGCTGGAAACGATTGATGGTAATGAGAGTAAGGAAGATTGGCCTGTAATGGATGAGAATGCCCGTGTTTACGCTGCAGTGGAGTTGGGTGCAGGCATGGTGCTTGGTGACGCATACGGATATTTATATTGTGTGAATGGTGATGGGCAGGAAGTGTGGAGACATTTTGTAGGCAGCACCATCTATTCCTTGGCGAGCTCTCCTGACCAGTCCAAGCTTGCAGTGGGTACGTTCGGGGGCATGCTGCATATTCTTGATCTGCACTCTGATCAGATGGATGAGTATGGCATAGGCACAGGCACCCTCCGTGAAATTGAGCGCTACGTGTTATGGCGTGGAGAAGAACCTTTACGTTGGTGAACACCAGTGATTGAAGATCGCAGATTGGGTAAGGTGGAGGTTGAAATGAACCGTGAAGAAGCAGCTCCTGAACTAAAGCAATCTACCCTGGATCGTGAAGTTATGGCTTCACTGTGGGGAATCACCCACCTTGGACGTGCTTGGGCCGTCGAGCCTGAAGGAATGTTGCGTAGTAATCAATTGATATCAGATGCACAGGTCGCGTTGATGGAACGTTGGCTGGATCTGTTTTCCTACGCTGTTATGGTCCTGATCGAAGACGGAGGGGAAGAAGAGGCGTTCTGGGGATATCAGGAATATGTGCGGGAACGGGTTGTTGAAAAGAGTTGAAAAGGGAGGGGTGTGTATGACACCTGAGGCTAATGCAAAATGGAATGATTTGTTTGATGCGTTGAATGAGCTCCTGAACGAAAAAATCCATGATGATGAAATTCGGCAGTTATACGAGGAATACCAGCATCGGGAGGGTGTCTCTGAGGAAAGTCTAAATGCATTTGAAACGGAGTATGGCGTCCGGTTGCCGGAGGATTTTCGTGCCTTCTATAAGCGGAAGGATGGCAGTGGTTATGCATTTCATATCTTGTATCCGGGTGATGCGGAGGCAGAGGAATGTAATCCGTTTTATCTGATGTCATTGCAGGAAATTCGGGAAACCAAACAATACTTCTGTGAAGTAGATGAGAAATTGGACGAGTACTATTCTGACGAAGAGATCAGCAAACTGGACCCGGAGATTAAGCCCTTCTTATTCCATAAAGCTTGGATCCCTTTTGCAACGATGGCGGGAGGCTCCCTGTATTTGATGCTTGATTTTGATCCGACAGAGAAAGGAACCTACGGGCAAGTGATTATGTATGTGCATGATCCGGACTTTGTCTATTATGTATCTGAGACGTTTACAGACTTGCTGGAAGTGTCCAACCGTAATCTGAAGATTATGGATGAGATTGAGTATTGAGCAGGCAGGATGCTGTTCGAAAGAAGGACATCATTGGATGTTTTAAAAGAAAGTTGAACAAAGACAGGAGCTGCCGATAGCAGCTCCTGCATTGCTATTTTACCGTTGGAAGAAACGATGGCCGTGGAAACCTCCGCCAGGTCCACCAGGGCCCCCGGGTCCTCCGCCATGTGGTCCGCCCGGATAGCCGCCTCCAGGGAATGGACCGTGTGGACCACCCGGGTAACCGCCATGCCATCCTGGGCCTCCAATATGTCCGATGGGAAAGGGCAGCGGAAACGGTACGATGGGTGGATAGGGATATGGATAAGGGTAGGGGTATGGATAGGGTGGCGGTGGATAATAAGGGTAAGGATAACCCGCAGTTGGCGGGATAGGAACTGAACCAGGTCCGTATGCCATGATGCATGCCTCCAGTGTTTGATTGATGATATTAGCCTATGCTGCGATGCAATGGAGTGACACAGAGGGCATAATAGAACGTGGTACGGGTAAAGGTGGATAAGATTTGGTAGCTGTATCATAACCCTTCAGCAGAAATGGGCTCACGCATAGAAGCCCAGAGCATAAGCTGGCGTTATAGGTTATCACCTAAACCGAGAGCGAAGGGCAGGCGTTTATTTTGGCAACTTCCTATATGGACTATACCTTACCAACCACCCAATTTACATTTGACGTGAACCAGAATCCTTTCTTCCAAAAAGACGGAAATAACTATATTAACTTTCTCTCCATTCATCAATTAAACACTTTGGGTAACGTATCCTTACTGGACATTTTTCTTAGCACAGGCAATGTGGTTGAACCCCATATTCATCAGAATGCATCCGAGCTGGTGTATTGCATCAGTGGTTCCGCCGTCGTTTCCCTTATAAACCCGTTTACTAATGAGTTGCTGAACTTTACGATTACTCCGGGTCAAGTAGCTAATGTTCCGCAAGGTTGGTGGCACTATGAAATTGCAACGGTAGATCAGACCCATCTGCTGGCTATCTTCGATGCCCCGGTTCCTGAAGCTATATTTGGTTCGGATATTTTACGACTGACACCTGCGAGTGTTCTGGCCCATACGTATTGTCTGGATGAGAACAAGGTGAAGGAAACACTTGCTCCAATTCAAAAAACAGTAATCGTTGGTCCGCCAGTGGACTGTGTTACTCAAGTTTCTCCGGCAACAAACATGCCGCAGCCAAATAGTCAGCCTAACGCACAGCCGTATGTAAATCGCCTTCCATATTGGGGAACATGGGTTGATCCACGTATTATTCACGAACCAGGCTGTCCGTATTATACAGAACCTCCTGTGAATACGAATAATCAAGGGTAAGTGTCCGATATAAGGCATTTATATGGGGTAAAACCCAGTACATTGTCACGAGTGAAAGTGTAGCAACTATACAAAAGAAGCGTTCGTAGGAACGCTTCTTTTTGTATTCATTTGTATTTATTTTATGATGTGTAATTCCGTCCCAAACCAAGCTCTGTCAATAACTGACGATAAGCGATAGAGGTACGGTCTGCGGGAATGTGCGCTTCTGCATGCAGATCCAGTGGCAAATCCTCTGGCTTTTGTGATTCCACCATTTCCCGATCTTCCTCAAATACTTGCAAGTTAAACTTAATGGTATCTTCAATCGGAGCATCCTTGTCAAAGTTACGGGTAATCGGACAGAACAACCGCGTAAAACGTGCTGAGATGGGAGAGGCACAGTTCAGAATGTTCAGCTTATCGTTCTCCGGGAAGTGAACCGTCAGTGATGCGGCGAATGGTGGAAATACGCGGAATTCACGCAGCCACTGAAAACCTTCGGGTGCTATATTATCTTGACCTTTGCCATAGTTGCTAACAGAACTCCAGTATTCGGCAAGCAGTTCTTTGCCTTCGCGTTTTACTTTGTATTGGGGCACTTCCGTGTTGTTTCGGTCCCCGAACGTCTCGGTATGCACGTAGGCAAAATGGGATACATCCAGAAATCCTTCCATTTGACGCCCAGCAGAACCTGCGATATCAAAGTTCGGGGGCAGGATATTAATATAATCTGGATCATCCCATCCCGGGAATGCAGGAATCTGCTCGTCGGTACCCGCAAGTGAAGTCCAGATGAGGCCATAACGTTCAACCGCAGGATATACGATAAGTTTCAGTTTGGGGGAGATTTTGGAGCTGGGGTGTGCAGGCACGGCGGTACATTTACCCTCACAGTTATAACGGAAACCATGATATGGACAGACGATTTCCCCATTTTCTACCCAGCCTTTACTGAGCGGAGCGCCACGGTGAAAACAAAGATCCTTAGCAACTACAACTTTATCATTGCTGCGATACAGGACCAAACGGACATCAAGCAATTGAGCGGCAAGTGGTTTATCTGTCACTTCGCTTGCCTGAGCAATCGGATACCAATATTGAGATAATACATGCCAGTCTTCAGCGGAGAACGTACAACCGCGAGGCAGTTCGAATGTAAGTTGAGGATTGGAATTGGAAGTTATCATGGAAGTCACTCCTTGCTAGGATAATGAATCGTTCATTTGTTTATGTCAGGAAAGTTTACTTTGTAGCCGTATGTTACTACTCTTTTGTTTCGTGTATCAATATGTATAAGGATTATTTGTTCAAAATCACAAACAATACATCAAACAGCTAACATAAATACGGAAAATTCTGTTTATACATAACGCTTTACGTGAACTATATTCATATCGGGCAAGCTCCACGCAAATTAATTATCTTAATTATTGATCGAGCTATATTCTGTGCCCTAATATGTTGAAAATTTTTTTTATAGAAAAGTGTCACAGATGTGAGCCTTGATTTGTCTTAAGGTAGTAGACCAAAATACGGAGGCGAATGCAATGAGTTTAAGAGTGAATTATAGAGTGGCTAACCAGGGTGCTTTCAAAGCAATGATGGCATTGGAGCAGCACATTTCAGGTCAGTTTGAAGACAAACCGTTATATGAGATGCTGAAAATCCGTGTATCCCAAATCAATGGTTGTGCGTTCTGTCTTGATATGCATGCCAAAGATCTGTTGAAGCTTGGAGATTATGCCGATCACATTTTGCTGCTGAGCGTGTGGCGCGAGGTGCCTTTGTTTACGGAAAAAGAACGTGTTATGCTGGAGCTGGCTGAGGCCGTAACACTTATTTCCGAACAAGGGGTACCACTTGAATTGTATGAAAAAGTTAGAGAACATTTCAGTGAGGCTGAACTTGTGGATCTGATCATGGCGATCAACACGATTAATAGCTGGAACCGGATTGCCATTACAACAGGGATGTATCCAGGCTGCTTTAATTAAGTAAACATTCGACCATCTGCCAGAGGAGGCCATTCTCATGAAATTCAATCCCCTCACCAATGAGCCAGAAGTGTCTTCTCTGGAAGTTGGTGAATTGTATATTCGTTATAAAGCCTATGCCTTTTCCATTGCTTACCGCATGCTTGGCAGTGTTGTGGAGGCTGAAGATATTGTGCAGGATTGTTTTGCAGAGCTTCAGAGCAAGTCTCTTGATGATATCCGTAATGCCAAGTCCTATATTGCTAAACTAATCGTAAACCGGAGTCTGAATCTGCTAAACTCTGCCCGTAATCAAAGGGAAAGTTATGTTGGAGAATGGCTTCCCGAGCCGATGAGCTACGGTGAAATGGGAAACATTCCGGAAGAAACCGTGCAGCAGAAGGAGATGATCTCCTATGCTTATCTGGTTATGCTGGAGCAGCTTTCCCCGATAGAGCGTGCCGTTTTTGTACTTCGTGAGGCTTTCCAGTATGAATATACGGAAATAGCGGATTGGTTGGGCAAATCAGAGAGCAACTGCCGTCAGATTTTTAGTCGGGCCAGACGCAAGCTTCCCGATAGACTTCCGCCGATGGAACAGAGTTCTGCAAATTATGCTGCAAAAAAGCAATTGCTGGCTCGTTTTACAACTGCTTTTCTAAATTATGATGTCTCCGAGATGCTTGAGCTGCTTGCCGAACAACCCGTTTTTACGGCAGATGGCGGTGGACGTGTGCATACGGTCATGAGAACGATGAGAGTTCATAAAGGTGTACTCGCTTTGTTGACCTCTCGCCGGGTACTTACCCGATTGCGAGAACGAGAGTGGGTGCCCACATATATCAACGGAGAGCAGCACCTTGCGTTACTGGAAAACGGACAGTTGTCCGAAGTTCTGTGTTTGGAACTGGACTCTCTTGGAGAAAGAATAGAGGGGTTCTATCTCGTTGTGAATCCAGACAAACTTACATCGGTATCGAGATAATACTTTTCTGAAATGATATAAGAAGGGCTCAAGGCATGTTAAAGCGGCACACCCTGTAAAGAGGAGTGCCGCTTTTTTAGCTTTAAGACTGTAGCTAATTTTATTGTAAACTAACAACCATCCACTTTGGACCGGTTAATATTTATTAGTCATTGGCAAATAGGTTTTCAACATGGTCAGTGATTTCTTTGATTTCTGGGGTGAGTTCGTCGTTACTCTCATCGAGAAGATGCAATATCCTCTCCACTGTATCCAGAAGTACACTCTTCGTATTGCGCTCCCTATTTGCCACAGCCTTTTCATATGCTTTTTTCACTTCTGGATCGATAGTACGAATTTCTTCTTCCGTGTACCAGTCATAGGCAGGAGAGTTATCACTTCCATAAAACAGGTAACCAACGTACAGTGAATTCTTGACTGCTGACGCACGATTAGAGCTTGGAAAGTTATTCAGAAAAGCTTCCTTCTCTAGAGTACGCCGGATGAGTTCATCCCAGGTTATGATAAAGGCCGCATCGGAAGTTGTGGGTTGGTTGGATTCCGCAGCCATAATATCAATGTAAGCAACAATGTCAGGTTTCACGTAGGGCTGAAACTTTTTGTACATCTCATAATTGATGATAGGATAGTATAGACCTTCACTGGTTTCCAGTTTGAATCCCAGATCGGAGGCTTCCTGCAAGAGCTTACGAACCGCCGGTTCTTTAATCACTTTGAGCAGACTGCTATATGTAAGCTTTTGTTCATAACCTATGTTGGTATGGGCTTCATAGAGAACGTTTTGAAACGGTTCCGTATACATTTTTTGATCCAAGTCAGCCAGTCTGATCTTTTGCAAATTCTCCAGTTGAAGGGTCATCAGGGTGGCCTGCCAGGGGCCGACTTCATCGATATGATTCAATAGATATTTACGTGCTTGAACCAGACTGGGCGTGGATTTCACTGCATTTTTTGAATACATTTGAAATTGATGATATACCGCTTTGGAAGCTGGGACAGGTGCAGCCGATGTAGTTTGGGATGTTATAAGAGTTGCACAGATGGTTGTAAAGCTTAATGTAATGGCTAGAAAACCAATTTTAATCGTTGGATTCAATCGCATTCAAAAACCTCCCATGTTACATAATGAGTAGTTGTGATCACATTCTGATTAAACCAGTTTCTGGTAATCGAATCAAGGTAGAATTCCTTGAAAATAAAATGTGTTATTCAAGATATGCTGCAAACATGAGATGATTCTGGAAATAACAAAGAACAGCATCTTTCAACCTTGAGTAGGTTGAAGATGCTGTTCTTTGTTGATTAAGCTTATTTTAGATTAATGCAGAGGTGGTTTATTGTTCTGTGGCATCTGAGGGGCTCCATTTGCAGGGACGTAGGCCTGAAGCATCTGTTTGGTATCATTTGCATTCAGTTGCGGAACTTGGTAATAGGCGTGTTGATTTTGATACATGAAAATTTCGTAGGCCATCTCAATAAAGTGTTGCACTTGGGAAGCGATGACTCTCCGCACGGCTCCGTTTGTAATTTCAGGCGCAGACATGGCCAGTAGAGAAGCGTGTGATTTGATCAAACCCAGCATATGACCGCTGATTCCAGCATCTTTGACATCGGTGAGGGATTGATTCGGCTTTTTCGGTGCGGACGGCTTGAGGCCATATACAGGCGGAACGATATTTGGGATCATGTAAGTTGCTGTCTCTTGATGAGGTTTGTGTCCAGTGGAGAAACATTCTGCAGTCAGATTGTATTGGGATAACATGAAATTGTATTGACGATCAAGGATGCCGAGAAGTTCAGTGTCTTGTACAAATGTTCTAAACATCATGTATTGATCCAATACGTTGATGGCTCCTGACAGAATTTCATGCATATCAAACATTTCATGCCCGCCATGGTTCAAGTGGGATGTGAAGTCTGAATTTGCGTTGTTAGCAGGTTGCATTCGGTTTGAAGGCTGCATTGAATTTGGATTCATTGTGAATTTGATTCTCCTTTGGGAAATGGTATGATCCTAGTATGGTCTTCAACAGTAAATTTATGTATTGTGTGCCGGTTATAAGCGAAAATAGAGACAGGTATGGTGGTGGTTGGATGGAAACCGATTGGAGTGTTCCCAAAGGGATATTCGTTAAACATTATGGGAGCGCAATTCAGATGCATCGTGGTGGTGTTTATACAGACTATAAGCAATGGGATGTGCCGCAAGAGCTGGAGCAGACATGGATGGATGAAAGAATAGGTCAGTTAACCGCTGGATTATCTATCATGAACTGGGACGCAGTTGATGAGCTTACGTTAATTGCCAAATATCATGCAAATCCTCTGATTATTGCTGCAGTCACAGCATTCGCATCAAGACAGTTGATGAGTTCGGACAGTATGGTGCGTCTAGTGTATGCGGAACGGCTGATTGAGTTGATCAAGCGATATGAATCGATTATTCCGGTGGATAAACTGCGTGAAACCTATCAACTGACAATGAACTTGTTGGAAGATGTAGTAATGAAACCGTTGGTGCTTGATCCGGGACATGAACTACAGCAATATGGGTTAAAGGATAAACGCGGACTAAATCTGCGTGTGGAAAAGAACAAGGAAGAGATCATCCGATATTTTCGGAACTGAATGTATTTCAGGATCAAGTGAGGTAAATATCATTGAGAAAACTGAATTATATTAAAGTATTTATTTTTCTAAGTGTGGTCACAGTGGTGACCCTGGGTTTGTATTACGCGGCTGCGGATTGGCTGGATCAGCGCTATTTTCGCTTCCTTATCTGGAACCTGTTCCTGAGCTGGATTCCTTTTGTATTCTCCTATATGGCTTATGGTTTTAGCCATGTTAAATGGAAAGGGGCAGCATGGTTTGCCGTTGCAAGCGGACTGCTCTGGTTATTGTTCTTCCCGAACTCTTCCTACATTGTAACGGATCTTGTTCACCTGACGGCACGCAGTTCCCGCTATTATGGCGGAGCCAATGGATTGGATTACAAGTACTGGTATGACTTAATTGTTGTCTTGATGTTCGTTTGGACGGGGTTATTGCTAGGATTCCTTTCGATGTATCAGCTTCAGGAAATGATCCATCACAAAATGGGACGATGGGGTTCTTGGATCTTTGTGCTAGGGGGTTGTGCACTGGGGAGTTACGGTGTTCTGCTTGGACGTGTATATCGCTTGAACAGCTGGGATGCGTTAACCAATCGTGAGACATTGGTTGAACTTATGCATGAAAGTGTAAGTCGTCCATCGCTGGCTTTCTGTATGTTCTTTGGCACGTTTATTCTTACGATCTACGCGACGTTATACTATTTAATAAATACGAGATCTTCCCGTGATAGGAAGACGGAGGTTGGAAGTTCAGCGGCTGATCTGCAAGGCTTGCGGTAATGGACTCCTTAACATTGAAACAAAAACAAAAACGTGATTGAGCAGCATCTGAGCATGGAAATCGAATTGAAAAAAGTTAGGTGGACGATGATGAAGCGTATAACGGATCTGACACGCAGAATAACAGAAGTGATGGAGAACGTTGATTTTTCGGGCGTAGTATTGATAAAACAAAACGGACATACCCTATTAAGTACGACTCGTGCATATGCCAATCGAAGTGATGAACGTTTGAATCAGCCACATACACGGTTTGGCATTGCATCTGGATGCAAGATTTTTACGGCAGTGAGTATTTGCCAATTGATTGAACAAGGAAAATTATCATATGATTCCAGATTGGCAGATGTCTTGAGCATTAAGTTTCCTCTATGGGATCAAGGAGTTACAATTCATCAGCTGTTAACCCATACTTCAGGCATCCCGGACTATTTTGATGAAGAAGTGATGGAGGATTTCGCTGAGTTGTGGAAGGAACGACCCGTCTATTCGATGCGGCAGTTGAATGATTTTCTGCCAATGTTTCAGCATCAGCCCATGAAATCAGCCCCGGGTGAACGGTTCCATTATAATAATGCGGCATTTATCGTATTGGGTCTCATTGTTGAAGAGCACACGGGGCAGTCGTTTACAGACTACGTAGAGCAAAATATTTTTAACAAGTGCGGCATGTCGGATTCGGGCTACTTCGAGACAGATCGTCTTCCCCGTAATACTGCGATCGGATATATGGATCAGGAGGATGGCTCCTGGACCAGTAACATTTTTTCCATTCCTGTTAAGGGTGGGGCTGATGGTGGAGCTTATATAACAGCGCCGGATATGATTCGTTTCTGGAATGCGTTATTCAGTAATGAACTGTTGGGCGAAGAAACGACGGGAAAGTTAATCACGCCATATGTCCATGAGGATGATGAAACCTTTTATGGGCAAGGGATCTGGATTAATCGGAGAGAGGAAGCGTTATTAAAATATCATGTGATGGGTTTCGATCCTGGCGTGTCGTTCATGTCTTCCGTATATCCAGATCACAACCTGCAAGTTGTTGTTCTCTCCAACAAAGAATCGGGTCCTTATCCCATAACCATAGCTGTGGAAGAGGCTTTGGTGAGATGAATTTGGCTGAGGATCGATGTACGAAGTAATGGAATAACCCTATAGTTACCGGTGAATGCCGGGTAACTATGGGGTTATTTGGTTTGATTCACAACTCAAAGAAAAGGTCTATAAGAATTTCACCAATTGGGGTGCAATCCGTTTGGGGAATACATCCAGCGGAGGTTTTTCCTTCTTTCTTTTGTCATTGGTGAGTACGGCAACGAGTTCCATGGACGGGACGATATATACAAATTGTCCACCAAATCCACGGGCGTAATAATAGTGGAGTGTGGAAGTGGGCTGTTCCGCAACCTTAGCTTCTGAAGTTTCGGCATCCACCCACCAATGCCAAGCGTAACTACCATGATTGGGTGGAGTAACCGAAATGGCAGGTTTTGTAGAGCGGCTAACAAGATCACTCGAAATCAGCGACTGCCCGTTCCACATGCCTTGTTGCAAAAACAGTTGTCCGAATTTCAGTAAATCCTCCGGCAACATCTTTAAGCCGAACCCTCCGGTATGTACACCCTGTGGGTCGCTTTCCCATTCATACTGTTGGATTCCCAAAGGGCCAAATAGATAACGTTCCGCGAATTCGGCTACGGACATTCCTGTACTTTGCATGAGGATGGCAGACAATATTTGTGATACCCCCGAATTGTATTCCATATATGTACCTGGCACATGACTTAAACGTTGCTCCAACGCAAAGTTCACCCAGTGATCCGTACGAGTCATACGAGGAAATGAATTCTGTCCTCCGAATTCGTCCCAGTTGAATCCAGCCGTCATCGTTAATAACTGCTCTAACGTAATCTCCGGTTTGCGGGAGTCAGGGTCTGACACCAACTGCGGGAAAAAGGTGGAGATTGGAGTAGGAGCTTCGGGCAGCCACCCGTGATCCATCGCAATACATATGAGTGCGGACAGCACACTTTTGGTGCAGGAATTGATTTTGGCAATATGGGTTGCTGCTTCTTGATTGCGGTAGTGCTCGTAAATGATTTCACCACGTACACTGACTAAGCAACTGCGCAGATCCAGCGGCGGGATGATTTGATGCAACATGGATGGTATGGATGAAGGATTCATAGTGTCCTTTCTTATTTGGGACTTACCCCATAAATTGAGTATTCATTAGAAAAAGGTTTGAATCATTATCTTAGCATAGGAATAAATAAGTTCTCAATTCATTCATCTCAGACTCAGGGATTAGTAAGAACTGGACCACAGACTGATTCAGTTATTGAATGCGTTGAACGATGGGCTAGTCGCAGCTGTAGTCATTCTGGTCATGTTGCTATACATGGGGGAAGCTCCTCCCATGACATGGTTGCACTAGGGCATAACATTGTTTGCGCCTGTCTTCATATTTGCCATCGTTGTATTTTTCTGCAACCGTGTGCTTTGGCGTTTTAGTCACATCTCAGCCGCTGAAGCATTTACGTTCGGGCAGTATGGGTGAGACGAGACTAAGTCAAAACAGACTAAATTTGTCCTAAAATAAGGTTTTTGGCCTCACTGCCTTTTGTCAACATGAGTGCAGATGTATTGGTTCGCAATAACATACCCAAAGAGAAACAAGGCAGGGTGTGGGGAATCATCGGCATTCTATCCCAATTGGGTTTTATTGTATCCTATAGTCTCGCAGGATTTTTGGCAGACCGTGTCTTTAACCCGCTTTTGGTGGAAGGTGGAGCACTAGCTTCGACCGTAGGATCATATATTGGCGTTGGTCCGGGAAGAGAATTCAGCGGATGATTGATTGTGTAATTTAAAGGATGATATTGGCCCCGGAACTTTATGTTTCGGGGTTGGTTTGTATGAAAGGCTTCAGGTCTGGAATCATGATTTTGGTAGAGGTTTGTACAAATGAAAAGGATAGCAGGTATACTAATAATAATGAGCATTATAGGACTAGTAGTCATGAGATATTTAACCAGAGGGAGGTAACACCTTTTGTTCAAAATCGGAAATCAAGGTACGTTTGAAACGTTGCCTGATCAAGCTATAGCGATTTACAAGGGAGATGTTATTGCTGTAGAAGAATTTATTAAACAGGGCATGGATCTCGAAAGAGAGATTACGCTCAGTAAATACATAGCGTTGACGCCATTGGATATTGCTCTAATCACCAATCAACAGGCAGTGGTCAAGCTGTTGGTAGATAACGGAGTAAACCTGAATGTGAAGGATAATCCAGCAATCCTCAAGGCGGTCAGATATGGCGGGGAAGAGATCATCCGATATTTGCATCAGAAGGGTGCCAGATTGAACGGTTTGAGCAGGGTGAAGTCGAATGCGTATGATGAAGCCTATTATGGTAACAAAAAGAACATCGCAGTGCTGAAGGACCTCGGACTGGATATTCGAAAATATGGTGGGAAAACATTACGAAAAGCCGTTTCGAATCACGGTATGAAGATGGTTCAGTATTTGCTGGACGAGGGCGTGGACATCAATTACAACGAGTCCGATATGGTGTATCCATACAAGGCTACACCGCTTACGGTAGCGGCTCGCAACAACAATATGAAGATGGTTCAATTTCTGGTAGAGCGTGGAGCGGATGTAACTATTCAAGAGAAGGATGGGGAGCGGGCATATACGATTGCGATCAGTCAGAAGAATGCTGAAATGGCAGAGTATTTGAAAGCTCATGAGCCGAAAGACTTTCACAATCTGAGCAATAAATTGCATGCGCTCAAATCGTACAAGCTGCCTGATGCATTAATCCGTTTTCTAACGGAAGGTCAGCGAAGAATCGACTTGCCGGACAATTCGTCCGGCGTGGGATACATCGAATTCTTCCATCTGGTCGATACGGTTGAAATGAAGATGGGCAGACAGAAACTGCTGCGTATATCCTCTGACGTGGATCAGTACTCCCATATCCTAATCGTCTGGAATCCAAGCAAAAAAATGATTGGTTACGCAGATATTGAACATCAGGAGATTGGAACGATCTCCACGTTCGAAGCGTTCATGGCCAATCCCGCATCATATATGGATAATCTCCTGAATTAACCAGAGGGACTCCACTATCACAAGAACCTCTGTATATTGTCGATATACAGGAGGTTTTTTAGTGTCTATACCATTCATCTATAGGAAAAATATCTCATGAAATATGAACTAAATTAGTGCGAAAGGAGGTTATAAATGGTAAAATAGCAATGCCTAAACATGAAAAAACATTTTTGTTGAAAGATTAGTCAGATAAATAAGATTTAAAATAGTTTAACTTTAGATTGTTAGAAATCGATTGTTAGTACAATTGTTTCAATGAAATTATAGTATTCTACTACTGGAGTGAGGAAGAAAAATGGCCATTATTGATGTAATCAAGTATGACGGTTCACCAGATGTATTTGCTTGGAAACATCCTGAGAATGAATTGGGAACATGGACCCAGTTGATTGTGAATCAATCCCAACAGGCGATCCTCTTTAAGGATGGAAGAGCGCTTGATATGTTCGGGCCAGGAAGACATACGCTAAGTACAGCGAATATCCCGATCTTAAACCGGCTCGTTAACCTTCCGTTCGGAGGTAAATCACCTTTTGCAGCAGAAGTGTGGTACGTCAACCAAGTAAGCGCACTAGACGTGAAATGGGGAACAGCAAATCCAATTCAGGTACAGGACCCAAAATATAATATTATCGTTCCCGTGAGAGCATTTGGACAGATGGGAATAAAAATAGCAGACTCTCGCAAATTTCTGGTCAAACTTGTGGGAACACTGCCTGAATTTAACCAGGCTAATATGGTCAATTACTTTCGCGGGCTAATTATTATGAACATTAACTCCATGCTGTCTTCCTATCTAATACATAGAAAAGTAAGTGTACTGGAAATCAATGCTTATATCGCAGAAATATCACGACATTTTGCTGATACGATTGCATCTGCTTTCGAAGAATTTGGTATCGAATTAATCAACCTGTATATCCACAATGTCAATCTGCCTGAAGAGGACCCTTCGGTCATTCGTTTGAGAGAAGCGTTGGCACGCAAAGCCGAAATGGATATTATCGGGTATACCTATCAACAGGAGCGTTCATTCGATACGCTTGAAGGTGCAGCCAAAAATGAAGGAAGCATGCAATCGGATATAATGGGTGCAGGGCTTGGTATGGGGATGGGTGTTGGACTGGGAGGATCATTCAGCAGCGAGATGTCCCAGATGTCCAAAGTGATGGCTACCACGGAAACACCTGCTGTACGCATATGCAAACATTGCAGTCATTCGAACCAGGAGCATAGTTCTTTTTGCAGCAAATGTGGCAATTCACTTGCCGAAAAATCAGCAATGACCGGTTGTAACAACTGTGGACATGCCTTGCAAAAAGGGACCAAATTTTGTCCTAATTGTGGTGACAAATATCATGCATGCCCATCCTGCGGGGCAGATAATGCGGAGAATGCTTTGGAATGTGTTCAGTGTCACGAACCGATGCCTAGCCCATGCCCCAAATGCAATCATATCAATTCGGGCCAAACTAAATTTTGCGGCAATTGCGGCTCCAGTCTGTCCTTGAAATGCAGTCAATGTCAACACGAAGTGAAGCCCGGTCAGAAGTTCTGTCTGGATTGCGGAAACAATCTGCAAGATGGAGGGCAGGCATAGTGATAATTAAACGGAGCAACCTTTTCATTTTGGATGCCATCTATCTGATCAGCATGCTGGTAGCCTCAGTCGTTTCTTTTACAGTGTTTAATCATGCCATTGTATCGTTTTCTTTCTGGATGAATCTTGTGGCTTCTTATGTCGCGATTACGGCGATTTGGATTTATATAAGGCATGTCATGCTACATATGGATCGCTTTAAACAATTGGTACCTGGTTACACAGCGTTAGGGATCGTGTTGGTGATGTATCTGATTTGTGTAATGATATATTCTCTGTTTACAGGTTTAGCAGATCATGGTTTACGCTGGTTCGTTTTGTTACATACGGTAACTTTAGCTATCGCCCTCATTCTGTGTGGCATCATTTTGATCTTTATTCAAAGTACACGTCGTAATGAAGCCGTTGAGCAAACGAAATTGGTCAATCTACATTTGATTGAGAACGCGTTGCAGCAGCTGCTTCACACGATGGAGCGCCATACCGTTCTGACTGCGGAAGAAGAGAGGAAGACCGTTCAAACATTAATAGAACTTGTAAAATATAGTGACCCGATCACTCCACAATCACTTGAATATAATGACCGCCAGATTTTGATGGATATTGAAAAGATAAACAGTGAGCTTTCAACTCATTACGAAGCAGGGGAACTGGTGAATAGCGAGCATCTTGTTTCACAACTATTCCGATTAAAGTCCCGTTTGAAAGAGCGGAATCAACAGATCGTGACAAGCAAATCATAAATTCATAGGAGGAAAAGCTGTGAAGAAATTTTTTGGAATTATATTCATTATACTTTCATCTCTGACCATCTTATTATCTATATTATTAATATCCCAGGGAACCGAAATGGCTATTATTAGTACGATTATTCTTTTTATACCTGGCGTTATCGTACTTGTTACAGGAATTAAAATGTGTAGTCGACCTAAATTCCATCCCAAGGCTGATCATTATCACTACCATTATGACAATGAAGAGGAATATGATGATGAAGGGTATTATGAAGATGAGTACCACAATCATGAATACGAGGAACCACAAGAACCTGTATCTGTGAATTGTTCGGGGTGTGGGGCAAAGGTAAAGGTTTATCCGAATTTGTCTTCGGACTGTGAGTATTGTGGAACAACGATGAGGATCTCCTAAATTACATAATAGACACCATGACCATTTTGTTGATTCCCGATGTGATAGAAGCGAGCTTTAAAGATTTGTTTTTGGAATAGCAATACCGTTAGTTACACCAGTCACAATACAATCAACTATACAGAAATTAATATATCCGATGAGAAAGACACTGAAGAAAAGGTCGAGGAACCACAAAGGAAGGTTTCGGTGAGTTGTCCGGGATGTGGGGCGAAGGCGAAGGTATATCGGAAGCAATCGACGGATTGTGAGTATTATGGAACAACTGTTGAAGCACCGTAGAATGATTGAGAATGGATACGAAAGGATAAAAGGCTGATTCCTACATGGAGTCAGCCTTTTATCTTTGAGCCCGTTTTACAGATAAAAGTAAGAGAAAATCTTCTGGTACTCGCAGTTTGGAGAGAGTTCATGAGAATCTTGGTGCCTTGCACGTTTCTTTCACCAATGATGAATGGGCTGAGATTGAACGGATATCTCCCAAAGGATTTGCCGCGGGGAAGATTCCCAGGTCTTGCTTAATTTAAGCCATGTCTATAGATAAAATAAAACAATTAACGGCCCAGACCTGTTTTCAACAGGAAAAGGGTGTTTTTGTATTTTACATGAGAGTGGATGATTTTCACCTAATGAACGGATGTAAGTTACACGGTCGGATAAAAATTACATTGGAGCCGTGTCCTCGGTATTATCTCCGCTAATTAGCGCATACAGTACAACAATGAGATGTATGCCTATAAGGAGGAAACAGCGGTATGACTAATCCGATTCTGCAAGCCCCGAATGTTCAGCTGGCGGCCGATTCGACAGCGGTGTTGAATTATCAGCGTGATTCGCGCAATTATATTACCCAATTGTTTGGACCGCAGCTGCCTACGATTAAAAATGGATTCTTCAATGTACACATGAGCAAAGGTATTATTGTGCAGCCACACTGGCATACAAATGTGACCGAGATGGTCGTTCTGATCAACGGGGAAATTACAACTTCTGTTTACGATCCGTTCAAGCGGGAGCGGATAAGTTATCACTTGAAGCCAGGTCAGGTTTCGATATTCCCTCAAGGATGGTTTCACTGGTTTGTGGCGGAGACCGATGATGTGCACTTGTTGACGATTTTTGATCAACCTACACCGGACATTGTGCTGGGGGCTGACTTCCTGGCTGCAACACCGCCTGAAGTTGCCCATCGTGCATACTGTATTGATGAGGAGGCGTACAGGACGGCAGTGGCATCCATTAAAAATGACGCGATTTTGGGACCGCCGATTGGATGTGTGGATTCTGTTTCCGATCAGGCGATCAAAGCTTCCAAATCTTCCAAAAATTCAAAGGGATAACGTTATTTCGTTCTCCTATCAAATGATTGATTTCAGGCCCGTGACCGGAAAACTTTCCGGTTACGGGCTTAAATTTTGTTCCAATTAACACATTCCGAATTCTCTGTTAAGATAGGCATAACATTGGCTTGTTACAGTAGTAGCACTCAAAGAATGTGGAGGGACGATCCATGACCATGACTGAGCAGGAAATGCTGGAAACCGCGATGAGCTATGCACCTGTATTGATGTTTGATCGAAATGAACCCTTTTACCCGGATTTTGTAGGCGTTTCCATTCTGGATCAATCAGGACCTTCACCGTCATTCGAGCGGGAGATTCATTTTCCGGTTGAGGCGGTCCAATATGTGATTGAATTTTCGATTTGGTGGGATTATGAAATAGGGCATTTGTACGAAATGGAGCATGTGTGGATATATGTGGGCCATGACGGTGAAGTTGTGGACTGTGAAGCCAGCTTCCATGGGAGAGTACTTCGGGGATTGCTGAAAGATCGAGTTAATGTGGTTGGACGCCATGTGTGTTTATACTCGCAGCCAGGCAAACATGCTTTTTCTCCGATTCCTGTGGTGTTTGAACTGTTGCCAGATTTGTATAGTGCAGCAGGCGCCAATGCGGGTTGTGACGGTCTGCTCGTAAACGAGATGTTCGAAGGTTATTTCCAGACCAATGAAGAAATTGACGCCAGCGTGCGAAGTTTTCTGCAGACCAAGGCGTTTGTTCCCTCTATGGAGTTTGAGGAGTTTGTACTTGAGCCCAGTCTATTCATGCCCTGGCAGCAACTGTTTGCTATGATTCCTGAGAGAATTGAGATCAGATTGAAAGAACTTGAATTAAGATGAGAAAAAGTGCTTCATCATCCTTTTGGGATGACGAGGCACTTTTTTTGTACACCAGCAGACCGACGAATCTTAATCCGCCTTGAAAATGAGATCCATAAACCGGTTGGCTGCCAGTGAAATTGGCATATTACGCTTGGTCATGATGCCCACATGTGAAGGGGGCAGGGCAACATCCAGCTGAATTTCGAAGAGAGAGCCTTCTTCCAGCTCTTTGGAAATAAATTCACGGGTGACATACGATATGCCCAATCCCCTCCGTGCAAATTCGATTAACAGATCGACACTGCCGACCTCAATTTCAGGTTTGAGTGTGTAGCCATAGCTGTTGAACAGCTCCGTAATTGCCATCCGAACCCGGCTGTTTCTGGAGAAAAGAATGAGCTGATGCTCCAGCAGCATTTCCAATGTCATAACTTTATCCTTCAGTTGAGCATAACGTTCGCCCGCGACAAAGCAGTCTTTGAGCTGGATACTTTCCCTGACCTCAAGTTGTGGGTCAACGATAGGCATCCGCACAACACCCAGATCAATTTTGCCTTCTTTCAAAAACGTGATGACTTCCGGCGTTGTCCCATGACTTAGATGCAGCTTGATGTTGGGGTAGAGTACATGAAATTCTTCCAGATAGGACAGCATGTAATGCTTGAACAGCGAATCACTGCCACCAATCCTTAGTTCTCCGTTGTCTAAACTCTTCAATGCAGCCATTTTCTCCTCGGCCAGCGAGATCAAAATCTGGGATTGTTCAATATAGGAATACAAACTTACACCTTCCTGTGTTAACGCAACTCCCTTGGAATTCCGGTAAAACAGCGTGAGACCAAAGCTTTCTTCCAACTGTTTGATGGCATGGCTGACACTTGGTTGAGTAATATATAGCGCTTTGGCGGCTTGGGTCAAACTGCCTGTTTTGGCAGCCCAATAGAATACCTTATATAGTTCATAATTTGTTGTCATAGATATCGTCTATAGCTCCTGTGAAATATATTAATTACTTGTATGGCTATGAAACGTATTATAGTGTAACTACAGCAAAGAAACCAGAGTTACTTGGAAGGAGAATAGTGAGATGGAACCAACGAGCATTATTTTATTTGGTGCGACTGGCGATTTAGCCAAAAGAAAAATATATCCAGCCTTATATAATTTATACATTGAGCAGAAACTTCCGGCATCCTTCTCGCTGATTGGCTTGGGACGCAGAGAATGGTCTGATGAATTCTTTCAGGCACAAGTGGAAAAATCATTAAATGAATTTTCCAGACGCCCTGCTGATCCTGAAGTTGTAAAATCATTCGTACAGGCTTTCCGTTACAGTGTATTGAATATAAGCCATAAGGAAGATTATTTAGAGCTGTTAAAGTTAGTGGAACAAAGAGAGGCTGAACTTGGCATTCCATCCAACCGTCTGTTCTACCTTTCGGTTGGCCCAGAATTCTTCGAACCCATTGCAGAGAACATTCAGGGTAGTGGACTTGGATCAACTGAAGGCTGGAAACGCCTTGTGATCGAAAAGCCATTTGGACATGATCTACAATCGGCTCGTGACTTGAATCGCAAGTTAAGCGAAGCATTCACGGAAGAAGAAATTTATCGGATTGACCACTATTTGGGCAAACCGATGGTGCAGCGTCTTGAAACCTTGCATCAAAGCAATCCGATCATGAAGGCATTGTGGAACAACCGTTATATCTCCAATGTGCAGATCACCGCTAATGAGACTGTTGGTGTGGAAGAACGGGCATCCTATTATGATCATGTAGGCGCCGTGCGTGACATGTTCCAGAATCATATGCTGCAATTGCTTATGATGATGGCGATCCAACTTCCATATAACAGCACCACGGAAAAAGTCGGTTTGAAGAAAAAACACATCATGGAATCGATCGAGCCACTGCAAAAGCAAAACGTGGGTGCAAGTGTCATTCGCGGACAGTATGCTAAAGGAAACATTCAAGGCAAATCCGTTAGCGGATATGCAGCTGAACCGGGTGTTGCCGAGAATACGATGAATGATACTTTTATTGCTGCAAAATTGCAGATTGATGACTTCTTCTGGCGCGGAGTACCTTTCTATATCCGTACCGGTAAACGAATGAAGGAAAAATCAACTCGCATCGTCATCGAATTCAAGGAACCATCTGGACAGGCTAACGTGGTTAACGGTTCCAAACCGAACCTGCTTGTGATTGAGATGAGTCCTGACCAGAGCATGACGCTGCAGCTGAATGCGAGCGATCCGCAAAACAAAGGGGAGTTCAAACCTGTTCATATCGATCTGTCACCAGATCGTGAGGATTTGGCCGAGGCTTATGAGAACTTGATTCATGACGCATTGCATGGTGATCCAACGTTCTTTGCCCATTGGGATGAAGTAGAGCTTTCTTGGGCTTGGGTACAACCTATTCTGGATGCATTCCAGGAGAATTTGCTCCCACTTCATCTGTACCCTGCTGGAAGTTATGGACCAGCAGAGTCGGATGCGATGCTCGCTGCGGAAGGGCACCACTGGTGGTTTGACCAACCTGCCGATCAGCAGGCTGAAGATGATATTGAAGTTCCTCTGGCTGTTAATGCAAATCTGTAACATAAAAAAACAAAAAAACATATCCCTTGGAGGTAATTGAATATGAAATTTTTCATCGATACAGCAAACTTGGTAGACATCAAAAAAGCATACAAAATCGGCGTCCTGTCTGGTGTAACAACGAATCCTTCTCTGGTAGCCAAAGAAGGCGTGAAATTCGAAGACCGCATTGAAGAAATTTTGCGTGAGGTACCTGAAGTTGAATCCGTATCTGCAGAAGTAACACCAGATGCAATCACAGCTGAAGAGATGATAGCTCAAGCAGACGAACTGATCAAAATCAATAACAACGATAAAAACATCACAATCAAGCTGCCAATGACACTTGCAGGACTGGAAGCTTGCCGTTACCTGACTAAAAAAGGTGTGAAAACCAACGTAACGTTGATCTTCACAGTGAACCAGGCGCTGCTTGCTGCTCGTGCCGGTGCAACATATGTATCCCCGTTCCTTGGACGTCTTGATGACATCTCCGAAGATGGCGTGCAATTGGTTGCCAAAGTTGCTGAGCTGTTCCGTACACATAACCTGGATGCACAGATTATTGCGGCTTCTGTAAGACATCCGGATCACGTTACACGTGTAGCAATGGCAGGAGCACATATCGCTACTGTTCCATTCTCCGTCATTGAACAAATTTCCAAACACCCGCTGACAGATCAAGGGATGGACAAATTTGCAGCAGACTGGAAAAAAACAGTTCAGTAATAAAGATTGTTGATCTCGAATTTTAACCTACTATATATAAAGAGTATTGGGAGGACATAATGAGTAAACAACAGATCGGTGTCATCGGACTTGCAGTAATGGGTAAAAACCTTGCCCTAAATATTGAAAGCAAAGGATTCTCGGTATCGGTATTTAACCGTTCCCCGGAGAAAACGAATGATCTTCTCAAAGAAGCCGAAGGCAAAAACCTGACAGGCGCATTCACGATTGAAGAGTTCGTAGCTTCCCTGGAATCCCCACGCAAAATCCTGATCATGGTTCAAGCAGGCAAAGCAACGGACGCTACCATTGAACAATTGCTGCCACACTTGGACGAAGGCGACATCATTATTGATGGAGGGAATGCATACTTCCCTGACACCCAACGCCGCAGCAAAGATCTGGAAGCCAAAGGTTTCCGCTTCATTGGTGCGGGTGTATCCGGTGGTGAAGAAGGCGCGTTGAAAGGCCCGGCAATCATGCCAGGCGGACAAGAAAGTGCGTATGAGCTTGTTGAACCCATTCTGACAGCCATTTCCGCTAAAGTAGGCGACGATGCTTGCAGCACATATATCGGACCAGATGGTGCCGGACACTATGTGAAAATGGTGCACAATGGTATCGAATACGGGGATATGCAGTTGATCGGAGAAGCGTATCATTTGCTCAAATCCGTGCTGAATGTGTCCGTTGAAGAATTGCATGCAATTTTCTCTGAATGGAACCAAGGTGAGCTGGATAGCTACCTGATTGAAATCACGGCAGACATCTTCTCCAAATATGATCCAGAAACGGGCAAACCAATGGTTGATGTCATTCTGGATGCAGCTGGACAAAAAGGAACAGGCAAATGGACAAGCCAAAGCGCGCTGGATCTCGGCGTACCATTGTCCATGATTACGGAATCCGTATTCTCCCGCTTCCTGTCTGCAATGAAAGACGAACGTGTGGCAGCAAGCAAAATCTTGAATGGACCAGCAACTGAAGCATTCTCTGGCGACAAAAAAGCGTTCATCGAGAATGTGCGTAAAGCGCTATTTGCAAGTAAAATCGTATCTTACGCACAAGGTTTTGCTCAAATGCGTGCAGCTTCAGACGAGTATGGCTGGGATCTGAAATACGGCAACATCGCTATGATCTTCCGTGGTGGCTGCATCATCCGTTCGCAGTTCCTGCAAAACATCAAAGAAGCATATGATAAGGATGCAGAACTGAAAAACCTGCTTCTGGACCCATACTTCCAAAACATTGTTGAATCCTACCAAGGTGCATGGCGTGAGGTCGTTGCAGCTGCGGTAACTCAAGGAATTCCGGTTCCTGGATTCTCCAGCGCGTTGTCTTATTATGACAGCTACCGCACTGAGCGTTTGCCTGCGAACCTGTTGCAAGCGCAACGTGACTACTTTGGCGCTCACACATTCAAACGTGTGGACAAAGAAGGTTCATTCCACTTCCAATGGATGGACACTAACGAGTAATATGTAATTCGAGATCATTCAGCATTCCTGTGCTCGTTCATGAGGTTAGTCAGTCATGAGCGGACGCAGGAATGTTTTTTTATTCAGATGACAGGCTATGGGTCGACGTATCGCCTAAATATTGATTGGAATTTAAGTATTCCAAATTGTAATAAAATGTACGCATCTGAGGAATGGAAACAGATGTCCTCACCTCTTTAACTACGTTATACTTGTTCAGATGGACTGGAATTTGGTCAAGAGAAAATTCAGCAATCAACTTATTGACGTGGAGGTTAACAGAGGCATGTTTGTACTTGCAGGCATCTTGTTTTTGGTTGTGTATGGTTTATTAGTGTTTTACATAGGACGGAGCGGATGGAGCTGGATGAAGCCGGTTGTATCTGCGAGATTTCGTTGGTTTTACATCGCTGCGCTTGTATCTCTTGCAATTTCTTTCATATTGGCAAGGTTGTTTGGAAGTATTTCCTTCCTGAGTGTTATCGGTTCATACTGGCTTGCAATCTTTTCTCTGCTGTTATTGATCCTGCCGGTGGTTCATCTAACGTTATGGTTACTTAGACTAACCCGTATTCCAAGACATTACGCTCATAAATGGGCAGGTGTGGTCACTCTCGTGCTGTTGCTGTCCACGTTGGGCTATGGTATCTATAACGCCTATAGTCCAGTCGTAAGACAATACAGCATTCAGATTGATAAAAAAGTGGAAGGTGTGGACAGCCTTAACATTGTTATGGCTGCGGATATGCACTTTGGCCTGCTGTCCGGCCCTGCTCACGCTAAACGCATGGTGGAAGAAATTAACGCGCTGAAGCCGGATTTGGTACTGTATCCTGGTGATATTATTGATGACAACCTGGATATGTACCTCAAGAGTGGAATTGCGGATATTATCAGCGGAATTCAGGCCCCTTATGGGGTTTACGCCTCACTGGGCAATCACGACAAGTATAACGGTCCGATCGAGGATCTGATTGCTGCTTTGGAGAAGAGTAATATGCAAGTTCTGTATGATGATAAAGTTACATTGGACGATAAGATTACGCTGATTGGACGGAAAGACCGGACAGAGAAGGATCGTGCAGAAGTAGCGACGTTGATGCAGGATACCGACTTGAGTATGCCTGTGCTTATGATGGATCACCAGCCTTATGATTTGGATATTGCGGAGCAAAACCATGTAGATTTAGTTGTGTCTGGTCACACCCATCGTGGTCAGATCGCACCCGCTCAGTTTATTACTAAGGCCATCTACGAGAATGATTGGGGTTATCTGCAAAAAGGGTCCATGCACTCTATCGTCACCTCGGGATTTGGCTTCTGGGGACCTCCGATTCGTACTAGCAGTCGTTCGGAGATTGTACAGATTCATGTGACGTTCCAGCAATGATTAGCGATATGAGTAACAGTGAGTCCTTCGGAAGAAGGGCTCCTATTTATGCTCAAGGCTGATGAGTTACCGTGAAAAGAAAAAATTTCCATTTTGAGTAGAAGACTTCTCCAGTTTGTTTGTGTATCAACATGTACATATTAAGACAGCATACCCTCACTCGTGGAACTGTAGGGAAATATTTGTTGAAAGCAAGACAAAGTAAAATAACAGTGGTAGCATTTTGGGTTGACACCGTTTTCAGGTTATGATAGATTATATCCGAGGCTTGTTACCGGTAATGCGGGCAAAACCACTATGGAAATGATTTATTATTTCTATTTTGGTTTTGCCCTTTTTTAATCCTCAAAAAAAACAGGTGGGTCCAACATGATTATTAAACAGATATTTAATAACAATATTGTCAGTACCGTGGATGACAAAAATCAGGAACTGCTGATCCTCGGCCGGGGTATCGGGTTTAAGTTCAAGGCGGGCGATGAGATTGATGAAGAACGGATTGAGAAAGTATTCCGGCTTCAGGATGCATCGATCTATGAGAAGTTCAAGTCCATCGTCACGGAAGTGCCGATTGAAATTCTGCAGGCGACAGATGATATTGTGACACTGGCACGTACACAATTGAACAAAACCATCAGTGACGGGATTTATGTCTCACTGTCGGATCACATTCATTTTGCTGTCCAGCGTCTGGAAAAGGGAATGATTACACGAAATCCGCTCTCCTGGGAAGTGCAGCATTTCTACAAGGCCGAGTTCGACGTGGCCCGGGAAGCGCTCACCCTGCTGAAGGAAAGACTGGATGCGGAGTTTCCGAAGGATGAAATATGCAACATAGCGCTGCATTTCATCAATGCGGAAGTCAATGATTCCATGAACGATGTCACTCATTTGATGCAGCTGCTTCAGGAGATCATGAACATTATCAAATATCACTTCAATGTCGAATTGGATGAAGATAGCGTCAACTATTTCCGTTTCATTACTCATTTGAAGTATTTCTGCCAACGGGTAATTACTCACTCGTCACATGACGATGCGGAGGAGTATTTATACGAGGTCGTACGGAAAAACTATCCCGTAACCTTCAAATGTATCGGCAAGATTGAGACTTTTATCCATAAGAACTATCAGTATGATATGACGCATTCGGAACAGTTGTATCTGACCCTTCATCTGGAGCGGTTAATGAAACCGAAGCGTGACCAATGAAATATCAGCACATGAACCAGAACCTAACTAAATATCAATTGGGCTTGTTACTGTTCAATCAGGCAATACCCGAATGAATGACACGTAGAAGACGTGGCTATTTGTTCGGGTATTTTTTATTGGAAAAATGAGGAGGAAATGATCATGAAACATCAGGAAACGGCACAGGAAATCATCAAAGCCGTTGGGGGAACAAACAATATCAACTCGGTGTATCATTGCGTCACACGACTGAGATTTGATCTGAAAAATAACGATAAAGTGGACAATAACTCACTTAAGAAACTGGATAAAGTCATGGGAACAAATATCTCAGGAGATCAATTCCAGGTGATTATCGGGAATGACGTGTCCAAAGTATTTGATGCTATGGTGAAGGAACATCCGGCAATACAGCAAAGTACAGAAAATAAACAAGCTAAACCGGAAAAAAATAAAAATGTAATTCTTAATATTTTTGAGACGATTGCGGGTGTCTTCGCACCAATGCTGCCAGCGATTACAGCTGCGGGTATGCTCAAAGGATTACTTGCATTATTCGTATCCCTGGAGTGGATGTCAGCAGGTACTGACACGTACCGTATCCTTTCCGCCATTGGGGATGGCGTATTCTACTTCCTTCCGTTGCTGATTGCGGTTAGTGCAGCTCGCAAATTCGGCAGTAATCCGTTTGTTGCCATTGCACTAAGTACTGCGCTGATGTATCCCGATATGGGCGCATTGCTATCCAGCGGTGAATCGGTTGCGTTTATTGGCATTCCGGTAACGGCTGTCAGCTATGCCTCATCAGTTATTCCGATTTTGCTTGCCGTATGGCTGATGTCTTATGTTGAGAAATGGGTTGACCGCGTTATTCCTGCAGCATTGAAGTTGCTGCTTGTACCACTGATTACCTTGCTTGTTATGGTTCCGGTAACGCTGATTGCGATCGGTCCACTGGGTACATTTGTAGGTAGCGGCTTGTCCGGTGGTATTAACTGGCTGCTGAACGAAGGCGGATTAATTGCAGGGATTATTCTGGGCGGCGCGATGGCGCTCATTATTATGACAGGTATGCACTATGCGCTCGTACCGATCATCCTGAGCAATATTGCTACATTAGGCTTCGATAAATTTTTGCCACTGACGTTCATCTCCAATATGGGACAGGCCGGAGCGACGTTGGGCGTATTCTTCCGTGCAAAAGACAAAAAGCTCAAAACCGTTGCATTGTCCACCAGCTTTACAGCTCTGATGGGTGTAACCGAGCCAGCTATGTACGGCGTGAACATGAAATATAAAAAACCGTTTGCCGCTGCGATGATTGGTAGTGCCGTGGGTGGCGGATTCGCTCTTGCTTTTGGAGCCAAAGCTTATGTGCTTGCAGGTAACGGTGGTCTTCCGGGTCTGCCATCCCTGATCGGACAAACCTTCTGGTACTCCTTTGGCGGTATGATTCTTGCCTTTGTTGTGGGTGCAATTATGTCTACTGTGTTCGGGATCAAGGAAGAAGAGGGCGATGCCGAGGCGTTGGCTCAATTCTCACCTGGCGCTTCTGCGGCACCAGCGGCAGCACCGTCCAGCAATGCTGTAACCTTGAACGTGGACGATATGGGTGCTCCAACACCAACAAGTGATGCAGTAGCCATTGCACCGATGACGGGTAAAGCGATCGCACTCAAAGAAGTTAATGATCCAACGTTTGGCGATGAATTGATGGGTAAAGGTGTGGCATTTGTTCCAACGGTGGGTGAACTGGTGTCACCAGTTACAGGTACCATCATGAATGTGTTCAAAACGAAACACGCGATCGTGGTCCGCAGTGATAACGGAATGGAGCTTCTGATCCATGTGGGGATTAACACCGTGAAACTGCGCGGACAGTATTTTGAAGCCCATGTCGCTACGGGAGCACGTGTACAGGCTGGAGACAAATTACTCACGTTTGAACTTGATCAAATTGCCAAGGAATATGACATTACAACGGCGATGGTCGTTACGAATACAGCAGATTACAAGCAGGTTCTGCCTGTGAAGTTGGGAGCAATTACGACCGGTGAAGAAGTATTGAAAGCTGAAATTTAAAGTCTAAAGACGAACTTAAGACGAAATAGACGACATCAATAAGAAGAGGAGAGATACGCATGATCAATCGACAAAGGTTTCCAGAAGGTTTTCTGTGGGGCGGCGCAATTGCTGCCAACCAGGCTGAAGGTGGATTTGATGCAGGGGGCAAAGGCTGGTCAACAGCGGATATGGTTCCTTATTTTGAGAAGAAGGATTACACCAACCTTAGAGAACTGATGCACGTGACCAGTGCAACGGTTGAGAAAGCGATGGCTCACCACAGTGCGAAGGGATATCCGAAGCGTTACGGTATTGATTTCTATCACCGCTTCAAAGAGGACATTGCGTTATTCGCTGAGCTGGGTTTTAAGACATTCCGTCTTTCCATCAACTGGCCGCGTATTTTCCCGAACGGGTATGATGCGGAGCCGAATGAAGAAGGATTGCGTTTCTATGATGAAGTATTCGACGAATTGCGGAAGCACAATATTGAACCTCTCGTGACGCTCTCTCACTATGAAATGCCAATGTCATTGGTATTGAAGTACAATGGCTGGACAGGACGGGAAGTTATCGGACATTTTGTAAGATACGCCGAGACTGTCATGAATCGCTACAAAGACAAGGTGAAATACTGGTTGACGTTTAATGAGATCAACACAACCATTATTGAGCCATTCACGGGTGGAGGCATCATTGAGGATCGTGTCGATAACGTGATGCAAGCTTCCTATCAAGCACTTCACCATCAGTTTGTTGCCAGCAGTCTGGTAACGCAGAAGGCGCGTCAGATTAACCCGGACTTCCAGATTGGCTGTATGCTTGCGCGCATGATTCACTACCCAGCAACGTCGAAGCCGGAAGATGTACTGCAAGCTCAGATCGATAATCAACTGAACCTGCTTCATACTGATGTACAAGTGCGAGGCAGTTATCCAACCTTTATGGCTCGTTACTGGGCTGAGCATGACATCTCCATTGCGATGGAACCTGAAGACGAAGCGATTATGAAAGAGCATACGGTTGATTTCATCTCGTTCAGCTATTACACATCGCTGGTATCCGCAGTGAATCCGGAGGAATATGGAGTAACTGGCGGCAACCTGTACAGTACGATCAAGAATCCGAACCTGGAGCGTACAGAATGGGGCTGGCAGCTTGATCCGATCGGACTTCGTGTGGCGTTAAAAGAGCTGTATGACCGTTACCAACTGCCGTTATTTGTCGTGGAGAACGGACTTGGTGCCAAGGATACGGTAGAGGCCGACGGTTCCATTAATGATGATTATCGGATCGATTATCTGAGAAAACATATTACACAAATGAAAGAAGCAGTCATGGATGGGGTAGACCTTATGGGTTATACCAACTGGGGTGCGATTGATATCATCAGTGCGTCCACTTCGGAAATGTCCAAGCGTTATGGCGTAATCTATGTCGATCAGGACGACAACGGACAAGGCACATTGAATCGCTATAAGAAAAAGAGCTTTGGTTGGTATCAGAACGTCATCGCTACGAATGGCGAAGATTTGGGTTGATTTCGGGGGCAGTCCTTGCGCAGCAGTTATTGCGGCGTAGGGGCCGCTTTTTATTTTGAGCTCAAAAAGGATAGCGCTGTTACATTGATGATGATATACTGTGATCCTATTGGAGGGGATAATGATGAAAAAACCTATTATTGCTGTAGATATGGATGATACCATATGTCATCTGGTCAAGCGAGCCATCTATCATAACAACATCAACTTCCCAACCCATCCGCTGCGATATGAGGATATGATACATTGGGATACATCCCATTTGCGCCATCCGGATTGTACGCATGATGTATTTTATGGTCGGCCAGGGCTGTTTGAGGAACTGGAGATTTATGATGAATATGTAGTAGAAGAGGTGGAAAAGCTCCATCAAGCCTATGATCTGCTGATCCTAACGGCGGCTGAGCCCAAAACGGTTGTGGAGAAGTGGAATTGGCTCCAGAAGCATATGTCATACATATCTCCAGAACAGTTTATAACCTGTAAACGGAAAAACTTGATTAACTTCGATCTGTTAATTGATGATGGAGCACATAACCTGATACCCGCGCTGAATGATGGGAAAAAAGTCATCTGTATCCCTCATCCATGGAATATAAATGAACGGGAGCAACATCAGTTTCCGTTGATGACCTCTTGGAAAGGTGCAAAGGCTTATGTAGATCGTCTGCTTGAAAGAGAACATGAAGAGATTAAGTTTGATCCTGTAAAGAGATGAGCCTTAAGAAAGGAACGGAAGACAGGAACACACTTAATTCAATGGTTCTGCTCTGAAGTTCCTGCGATAGCCTTGGGGGGTTTCTCCCGTAATTCGTTTAAAGACGGCGTAAAATGAATCTACATCACGGTAGCCTACAAGTTCAGCAATTAAACTGACTTTATGTTGTGAATTCTTCAGCAATTCACAGCTTTTTTGTATGCGCAAATGTTGCAGATAAGCACCAAACGTCCGCCCGGTATGGGTCACGAACATGCGTCCAAGATGTCTTTCGCTCCAACCAGAAATATTCACCAGTTCGCTTAGACGGATTCGTTCGTTAACATGTTGGTCCAGGTAATGAAGGATATGTTCCATATCAGTCCCATTTTCCTTCTCATTGCAGGTAGCTTGATGAATCTGTCTGTACGTTGTCACGACGAGTTGGCTAACAAGCGTATACAGGATCGTGGAAGAGCCAATTCCTGGAACGGCAGATTCGCGATACAGCTTTACCATTAATTCTTCCATCCGCTGGCTGTAATCTGTGATGGATACATAAGGAACCCGATTCTTTTCCAGGTCTGTCAGATGGTTTCGAATCTCCTGCTCCTGAATAATAATGGACAAGGTGTGGATCAGTTCGGAATTGAACAGACAGTTATAAATAATGAGTGGGTGCTCTGATACATTCGCGGTAGCTGGGCGGAATACATGAGGAACGCCGACCGGAATAACAAATAACATCCCTTTGTGTACCGGAATAATATCTTCACCAATGTGATGAAAGCCCTTTCCTTCTGCGACATAACTATACTCAACAAACTCGTGTGCGTGAAAAGGAACCACAAAATCTTCTGAACATCGGTTCACGAACAGCTTCAGATTATTTTGAAAAAAGGATTCACTCTTGAACAGTTGTACGGTTGGATTCACGGAATTGCCTCCTTGGTTGGCATGACCAGATTACCGGGTTAAACTGTCCTCATTGCCGGGTATTTCCGATCATAGAATCGATATAATTATATCGTAACCTTGATTTGGAAACCACGATGGAAAGGGATGTTTCTCTGATGTTGACTGTAAGTCATCTGCGTTGTGAGTATAGAATAAATCCGATTGGACTAGATATCACGGCACCCAGATTAAGCTGGCATTTGCAATCCGATCTCAGAAATTGTGTACAATCAGTTTATCAAATTCAGTTGTCACGGACGGAAGATATGGCTCAAATTGAATGGGATTCCGGCAAAAAGAGCTCTGATCAATCCATTCATGTTGAACTGGAGCACTGGGTGCCCGAAGCACGAACCCGCTACTATTATCGCATTCGTGCCTGGGATCGTGCAGGAGATGAATCGGACTGGTCGGAGATAGCGTATTTCGAGACGGGATTCATGGGTAGTGAAGATGCCTGGCAGGCGGAGTGGATCACAGTCGATCCTTCCTCTCAGCAGGATGAGTCTTGCCCACGACTGCGTACCTTGTTTGAACTGAAAAAGCCTGTCGCTTCGGCCAGAATATATGTGACTGCACTTGGATTGTACGAACTTCATCTGAATAATCAGCGAGTGGGCGAAGCATACTTCACCCCGGGCTGGACCAGTTATAGTAAGCGGTTACAATATCAGGTCTATGATGTTACCGATCAGCTTCATAATGGACAGAATATACTAGGTGCTTATCTGGGAGATGGCTGGTACAAAGGACATTTGGGATGGGAGAAAAAGCAGAAGATATACGGTACGAAGGCAGGTTTGCTACTGGAACTTCATATTCATTATACCGATGGTTCAGAAGAACGTATTATTTCGGATCGAAACTGGAAGAGTTCCCCCAGCGCTATTCGCAGTTCAGACATTTATATGGGGGAAACGTATGATGCACGTATGGAAGCCGAATGGCAGGATTCATCTTCAGTCCAATGGTCGCCGGTACATGTGCTGAATTACTCAAAGGAGATTATCATTGCACAAGAGAACGTACCCGTAAAGCCAATTGAGCAAATTAAACCTATCGCCTTGCTTACAACTACACTGGGAGAACGTGTGCTGGACATGGGACAGAATATGGTCGGTTGGGTGAGATTCAGCATTCAGGGTGAAACGGGGCATACGGTAGAGTTGCTACATGCCGAGATATTGGATCATCAGGGTAATTTCTACACTGACAACCTGCGTGGTGCAACGCAGTGCATTCGTTATACCCTAAAAGGCGGTGAAGTGGAGACGTACGAGCCACGTTTCACATTTCAGGGATTCCGTTATGTGAAGTTGATTGGATTCCCGGACGAGATTCGGCTTGAGGATTTCACAGGTGTAGTTCTGCATTCCAATATGGAGCGAACCGGTGATTTTAAAAGCTCCAGTTCACTCGTGAATCAGCTTCATCACAATATATTGTGGGGGCAAAAAGGGAATTTCGTTGACGTACCGACAGATTGTCCGCAGCGTGATGAGCGGCTGGGCTGGACGGGAGACGCGCAGATGTTTATACGAACATCCTCATACCTGATGAACACGGCGCCTTTTTTCACCAAATGGCTGAGGGATCTGCAGGCGGATCAGGGAGAGGATGGAGGCATTCCTTTCTACGTTCCTGATTTGAGGAGTTCGACGTCAGACGGGTGGGCGGATACGAATCATTCTTCCGCTGCGTGGGGGGATGCCGCGGTGATCTGTCCATGGACGATTTACGAGATGTACGGGGATGTCAGGCTGTTGGCTGAGCAATATGACAGCATGAAGCGCTGGATTAATTACATTCACGCTCAAGGAGAGAATCCTTACTTGTGGAATACTGGCTTTCATTTCGGGGATTGGCTCGGGCTGGATTCCAAGCCGGACAGCTATATTGGGGCTACAGATAAGGATTTTGTAGCAACTGCTTTCTATGCCTATTCTGTTTCTCTAACACGGAAGGCTGCTGAGGTGTTAGGGCAGGCGGAAGATGTAACTTATTATGAAAATCTGCATGACAACATTGTTGCTGCATTTCAAAATGAATTTGTGACACCTGCGGGCAAACTTGCAGTTCCCACTCAGACCGCGCATGTACTTGCTTTGCATTTCGAACTATTGGATTCAGCAGCTCGGAAACGTACCATTGATCAGTTGGGAAAACTGGTTGCGGACGCTGGAAACCACTTGACCACCGGATTTGTTGGAACACCTTATCTGAATCCGGTATTGAGTGATACGGGACATCATGATCTGGCCTATACGCTACTCTTTCAGGAAGACTATCCATCCTGGTTATATCAAGTGACACAAGGTGCAACTACGGTATGGGAGCATTGGGACGGAATAAGGGAGGATGGCAGTCTGTGGAGTGCAGACATGAATTCATTCAACCATTATGCTTATGGAGCCATAGGGGAGTGGTTATATCGTTATGTTGCCGGAATTAACACAGATGAGCAACAGCCCGGGTTCCGGATCGTACACATCGAGCCCAAACCAGGACCAGGACTGGAGTGGGTCGAAGCGAGTTTCGAGACCATGTACGGTTCTGTCACATCCAGTTGGTATCGCCGCGATAATAACGAGATGGAGGTTCGTGTGACCATTCCTGCCAATACGACGGGCACGGTCCTTCTGCCTGGAGCAGATGTACAGACCGTTCTGGAGAACGGAAAAGCGGTGGACCAAGTAGCGGACATTCACGAAATTCAAACGCAGGGATCAGATGTACGAATTGCTCTGGGATCAGGAAGCTATCAATTCACTTACAAGGTAATTCAAGCAGATCAGGAAGTGCACGCACAACAGGTGGAATCCGTATAACTAGTGTGCATTAGAGGAATAAGCAAGCAGGATCGTGAACTAATATAATAGCGAAAGCTGGACCCGAGTAGAGGATCTGCACACGCAGGTTCTCTTTTTTACTTGGATGGAGAAATTTTTCTTCATTTTGATACAAGAATCTCAATATGCAATGAAGGGAGAAGTATAAATTTGACGACGGGAAAAATATTAGGTATAGCATACAATGTCATTCCTGTATCCAATGTTGAACAGTCCGCTGCTTGGTTTGTGAACCATTTTGGGTTTAATATTAGACAGCCAAGGCAAGGCTATATTAGCCTTTTTAGAAACAATAGGCCGATTCTTGATCTGATTGAAAGTGATCATGATTCCAGAGCCGTATTTCAAGTGAAGCAGAAAAAGAGATGGGTGATCACCTTTTTTACAGACGATATCGTTAAACTTCATACTGAACTCATTGCTGGCCACGTCCGTGTTGGCAAAGTTAGTGATGAGGGCATATATGGAAAGTTTTTTACTTTTGAGGATCTGGACGGTAATCTGTTTGACGTCTGGGAGCATCACGACTGTGAATTAGTATATTAGGGTGAAGGAGTATGGCAATATCAATATGAGTAAGGAGGACGTAATTAAAATGAGCAAAGAAAAAGTTAGATTGGTTAAACCTTCAGCGCAATATAAAGAAGCGTATGTAGCATTTTATGAAGACTGGGTTACAAGCGGAGAATCGATGGTGCCGTGGGTCATTTCGAAAGAACCCTATCCTTTTGAAGAGATGTTAGCTTTTTTGGAACGTAGCGAACAAGGCATCGATATCCCTGAAGGCTGGGTCAGGGACAGTACATACTGGCTTGTGACGGAGAGTGATCGAGTTGTTGGAGCCGTAAACATACGACATGAATTGAATGAGAAGCTGTTCCATAGCGGAGGGCATATTGGTTATGGAGTTCGTCCAGGTGAGCGACAGAATGGATACGGTGCGGAGATCCTCAAGCTTTCCTTGGAAATTACCAAAAATCTCGGAATTACCAAAGTATTAGTCGTATGTGATGCGCATAATGAGGCATCCCGAAGAGTTATTCTTCGTAATGGGGGTATCCAAGATCAAGACTATGTAGAGCCTGACGGGAATATCGTTGAGCGGTTCTGGATAGGCAATTAGCTAATGTCGAATGATGCTGAATATTGTTGTAATTTAACAAAAATAATATAGATCATGATTGTAATACCCACGTCTGCTGATTAAAATAAAGGTTAGAATCTGGATTGCGGCCGGAAACTATCATCCTATCAGGCATAAGTGAGGTTTTATTATGAATCAACCGGTTAATCGGCCCCGGCGTATTGAGTATCTGGATCTCTATCGTGCTTTTGCAATTATGGCAGTGGTCGCCATTCATGCGACTTCAACAGCAGTTGCACATTATCCCAAGCACACGTTGGATCATAACTTTTATTATTTTTGGAACAGCTTTTTGCAATTCGCCGTACCTGCATTTTTGTTTCTGTCCTCATTGGTGTTGTTCTACAATTACAGCTCCAAGATAAAGGAACAGGGCTGGATGCCCGCTTTTTATAAAAAGCGATTATTTTATGTTTTTGTGCCTTATTTGGCCTGGTCACTCATTTATTTTATCGTCAAACAATGGCTAGCAGGCAAAGAGCCTCTGGCACATGTAAAGCAGTTCTCGGGGCAATTGTTAACCGGTACTGCACATACGCATTTATATTTTTTTCTGATTATTTTGCAATTTTATGTGGTTTTTCCACTGCTTCTTTCGTTAACACGTTATCGTGTATTTAATCGATATTTACCGCTGTTCTTTATTGCGGCGCAGGCTGTTTTCTACGCGCTACATTTGCAGTTTCATTTCTCACGGATGGGAAGTTTGCTGCCCAGTTACCTGATTGTTATTGGATTCGGTGCCTGGATTGGGTTGAACTTCGGTGCGGCATTGAAGAAATTGTTCTCGTACCGTTATGTGCTGATTGCTGCATTGTTGAGCGGAGGAGCAGTGTTTATTTACGGTAATACTTATATAAAAACGGCTTTCGCCACAACTCCGGCGCTAACCTATACGTTGCTATTTCTATTCCGTAATCTGTTTACCCTCTCGGCCTGCTTACTCTTGTTGATCCTTTGTGAACGGATGGGTGCATGGAAACAGAATGGATCTAATCGGACAACTCGTATTCTGAACTCTTTGGGTACGGTGGCGTTTGGTGTATTTTTAATACATCCGTTAGTGCTCTTGTTCTGGAGAAGAGAACTCACCGTGGAACTCGCCCCACACTTCAGTCTTGGCATTATGCTGTCTTATGTAGTGGCGATTTTGCTCTCATGGATTATTGCCATGGGACTTCGTCGAATGAAGTGGGGATGGGTTCTGATCGGACGTTAACGTTGGGCAGACTATGAAACAATGGATATAAAGTAAAACCGAAGAAGAGATTTCAAGCCCTGAACATTCAGCGGATGGCTTGAAATCTCTTTTTTATTTGTCGAATAGGCGTTATTATGGACTAATGTCCAGAAAATTCAATTAATGATATACATATCGCTGATGTCAGGAGTGATGAGATGAAGTTCATCATTATTTTTGGTCCACAGGCTGTGGGGAAAATGACGGTGGGTCAGGAATTGGAGAAGATCACCGATCTGAAATTGTTTCACAATCATATGACGATTGAATTAGTGTCACCTTATTTCAGTTATGGTACACCTCAAGGAAAGAGACTTGTTAATCTGTTCCGTCAGGAGATTTTTGAAGAAGTGGCGAAGAGTGAGCTGCCCGGTTTGATTTTTACATTTGTGTGGGCATTCGATATGAAAGAGGATTGGGAGTACATTCGCAAAGTCAGTGCGTTGTTTGAGTCCAGAGGTGCAGAGGTATGTTATGTTGAACTGGAGGCTGATCCGGCGGAACGATTGGAGCGTAACAAGAGCCCACATCGGCTGCTGCACAAAGCAACGAAGCGTAATGTCGAATGGTCAGAGCAGGATCTGCTTTCGAGTATGGAGAAATATCGATTGAATTCCGAGCCTGGAGAAATTACGCATGAGCATTATATTCGGATTAATAACACTGACAAGAGCCCGAAAGACGTGGCACAGCTAATCCAAGAACGATTCAAACTGTAATTGAAAGTGGAGGGGAAAAGCATGTATATCATTTTGGCTTTAATAGTAGGATTTGTTCTGTGTCTTCTGATGCCATATGGTACGATTCTGGCAGGCGCGATTATATTTGCACTTGTTGCAGACAATTATCGTCAGACCATGAGTATGCGCGAGGATATTCGATCCATTAAGCATCATCTAGGATTGATGCACAAGGGCGAAGCGGAAGAGTACCAGATCGATAAACAGTTAATGGATATCGAACACTTGAATTCGGACCAGTTGAAGATCATTAATCGAAGAATCGAAGCAGAACTGGAGAAGGAAAGCAAAAAGAGTAAATCATGATCAAATGACTGCACGAAAATGAAGAAATAGAGTGCCAATGGATTCGAGATTTTATATCTTTATAAGGATTGGCAAGGTACGCCGTTGATTGATGAGAGTTATGAGATGATATTTACGTCTGCAAAAACGCGCGAAAAGCGTGACTAAATAAAAATAATTATTTTTTTGTATGCAATTTTTCATCATTCGGACACATTAAGTCCTTCTCTACGGAGGGCTTTTTTGTTTATTTATGATCCGAATTCTACAGGATTTTAAGAAGAATTTAATCAAAAATATAGTAAATAAGTGCAAACACTTTTTGTCTGCAATGATATGGATGCACTCATGAATGTAATTATAAATTTCAGTTTATTAATGGTCGAAGTGGCAGGCGAGTAGTAGGCTTTATGATACCGATTGGATACAGACAGGTATTGAAATTCTGGATTTGGAGCTCTGGGTACAAGTATAATTCCATGGATAAGTCGTCATGCTAAGGAAATGCTTATAATGGGAAGGTTTGTAGATACAGAATGATTACTTCCAAACAGAAAAAAATACAAAACAGATAAACAGTATCATTTATGCATTCAGGAAGTGATTTGTTAGGGATAAAACATCATCGATTTTTTTGTTGCACAATGTAGAAAAATGTAATACCATGAACGCAAATATAGTTAACATTGAAGTGAAATGGGCAAGGCCAGTGACCTCATGGAAGGCACGGTTTGCCTTTTTCTGTATATTGGAGTGGATAAAGTGAAGATCGAGAAGGTGTTAAACAATAATGCTGTAGTTGCGATTAAAGACGAACGCGAAGTCATCGTTATTGGCCGGGGAATTGCTTTTCAGAAGAGAGCCGGCGATGAGGTGTCGGAGCAGCATATTGATAAGATATTTACTTTACAGAATGAAAATATTCAGGAAAATTTCAAGGCATTAATCGCGAGCATACCGTTGGAATACATGAAAGTGTCTGAAGAGATTATCGCCTATGCCAAGCTGAAGCTTGGGAAAAAGCTAAACGAGAGCATCTATCTGCATCTGACGGATCATATTCATTTTGCCATTGAACGTTATCGTAACAATCTGCCTATCCGTAATGGACTGCTGTGGGAGACCAAGCAGCTCTACAAAGACGAATATGAGGTAGGGCTGGAAGCGTTAAATATGATTTGTGATCAGTTTGGTGTACTTTTGCCTGAAGATGAGGCGGGGTTCATGGCACTTCATTTTGTAAATGCAGCACTTAACGAAGAGATGCCTAACATCCGAAGTATGACTCAGGTCATGCAGGAGATTTTGACGATCATCAAATATCATTTCAAAATGGACTTTGACGAGAACTCATTGAATTATTATCGATTTGTGACTCATCTGAAGTTTTTCGCCCAACGGCTGGTGAAAGGCAAGCATTATAAGAGCAACAACGACGATGAGTTATTCGAGATGATTCAGAAAAAGTATCCTGAAGCGCACAAGTGCTCGGAGAAGATTAGAAAATTCATTGAAAATAACTACACGTATCAACTGACTAACGAAGAAATGATGTATTTAACCATTCATATTGAACGCGTGGTGCATGCCACTTCAGAGTAACGATATTACAAAATAAAGATTCTTAAAAAAACGCTTGCAAAAGGTTAGAAGTTATTATATTATGAATCCATAAAGTAAGCGCATACATCAATCGGATTGTAACTGTTCAATCAGGCAATTCCGAGACTTCCGACCACTTTGGGTCCGTAAAGATGGGTTGCAACTTACTTTAAGATGAAGTTGTTAATGCTACAACTGAATATCGCTGTGTACAGCCTTACAGGGTTGCAACCGTTAAGGGCAAAACCTGAATTGCTGAATATCACGACTTGTTTCCGGATTTTCCGGTGCGTTGTGTATGTTCAGTAGTTCAGGTTTTCTTTGTTTCACAAGCATCGGGAGTCTACTTAGAGAGGGAGAATTACTATGAACTACGATCAACTGGCCAAAGACATCTTGTCTGGTGTAGGCGGAGCTAAAAACGTAAACAGTGTATTCCATTGCGTAACGAGATTACGCTTTAAACTTAAAGATGAAAGCGTTGCTAAAACGGAAGAGCTTAAAAATCTGCCAGGTGTCATTACCGTCATGCAGAGTGGTGGACAGTATCAGGTCGTAATCGGCAATGAAGTGCCGGATGTATATAAAGCTGTTGTAAAGGCAGGTAATCTGCCTGCTGAGGGACAGGTTCCTGAAGATCAGGATAGTTCTGGTAACAAGGGGAGTTTGTTCGGTCGTTTTATCGATATGATCTCTGGTGTCTTCACGCCGCTGCTTGGCTTACTGGCTGCAACAGGGATGATCAAAGGTTTTACAGCCATGTTTTTATCCTTCGGATGGATAGCGGACACATCAGGTACGTACCATCTGCTGAATGCAACGGGCGATTGTCTGTTCTACTTCTTCCCGGTATTCCTTGGTTATACGGCCATCAAAAAATTTGGCGGTTCACCGTTCCTCGGTATGGCGATTGGAGCTACACTCGTATATCCTACGCTGTCCGGTTTGACTGCGGGTGATCCACTGTATACGTTGTTCGCAGGTACATTATTTGAATCACCAATTCACATTACGTTCTTGGGCATTCCTGTAATCCTGATGAATTATTCATCATCGGTTATTCCGATCATTATCGCTACATTCTTTGCAGTGAAAATAGAGAAATTCTTCAAAAATGTTATTCCTAAAGTGGTTAGTACGTTCCTGGTTCCATTCTTCACACTGCTGGTTATCGTTCCTGCAACATTCCTTGTAATTGGTCCAATATCCACATGGGCAGGTCAATTGATTGGTGCAGGAGCAACAGGCATCTATGAATTAAGCCCACTCGTTACAGGTTTGGTCATTGGTGGTTTGTGGCAAGTGTTTGTATTGTTTGGTCTTCACTGGGGACTCGTACCAGTTATGCTTCTTAACCTGAGTACGTCCGGAGCTGACCCAGTGGTTGCAATGTCTTTCGCTGCTTCCTTTGCCCAAATTGGTGCGGTACTTGCTGTTATGTTAAAAACCAAGAATGCCAAATTGAAATCATTAAGTATTCCAGCTTTCATCTCGGGGATCTTTGGTGTAACTGAGCCAGCCATCTATGGTGTGACACTTCCACTGAAAAAACCATTTATCATGAGTTGTATCGCAGGTGGTATTGGAGGCGGAATTCTAGGGTTATTCGGATCGAAAATGTACATGTTTGGCGGACTTGGCGTATTCGGCTATCCGACCTTCATCAACTCAAAAACAGGCGTTGATTCCGGATTCTACATGGCTCTTGTAGCTACAGCGGTTGCATTCATCCTTGGTTTTGTCCTTACGTATGTTGTTGGTTTCAAAGACAAGGCAGATGCAGTTCCAGCGCCAACACCTGTACTTGATCCAAACCCGAACAACAGATATGAAATTTTCAGCCCAATGGCTGGTGAAGTGGTTGAACTGAAAGAGATCAATGATGTTACATTTGCAGGAGAGCATATGGGTAAAGGGATTGCGATTCGTCCAACCAGTGGCAGAGTCGTATCTCCAATCACGGGTGTCGTACAAACGGTATATCGCACCAAACATGCCATTGGACTTGTCACTGATGAGGGTGTTGAGATGCTGATTCATATCGGACAGGATACGGTGCAATTGAAAGGTCAGCATTTCACAGCTCATGTAAAAGATGGCGACCGCGTTAATGTGGGCGATCTGCTCATGGAATTTGATCTGCAAGCGATCAAGGATGCCGGATATGAGACAGTTACACCGATTATTATCACGAACACGTCCAATTATCTGGATGTAGTAGGCACGAAGGATGTATCTGTGAAAGAGAAAGACAAATTGCTCACAGTGCTCGGTTAAATGAACGTTCATTATGGATAGGAGGTAGACGTGAATGTATGAAAAATTAACAGCCTTCCCGGAGAATTTTCTCTGGGGAGGAGCAACGGCAGCAAACCAGCTTGAGGGAGCCTATCTTGAAGGTGGCAAAGGGTTAACTACGGTTGATCTGATTCCAACGGGGGCTAATCGCTTCCCTATTGCTTTGGGAAATCTCGATTCATATGAGCCCAAAGATGGAGAGTTTTATCCTTCGCATGAAGCGATTGATTTTTATCATCGATACCAAGAAGATATCGCACTATTTGCGGAAATGGGATTCAAGTGCTTGAGGCTCTCTGTAGCCTGGGCGCGGATTTTCCCTAATGGCGATGACGCTGAGCCGAACGAGGCGGGATTGCAGTTTTACGATGATGTCTTCGACGAATTGTTGAAATATAATATTGAGCCTGTGGTCACAATCTGTCACTTTGATGTCCCTGTACAACTGGTCGAAACGTATGGCGGATGGAAGAACCGTAAGATGGTAGTTTTCTTTGAGACTTATGCAAAAACATTGTTCGATCGTTACAAGGACAAGGTCAAATATTGGATGACGTTTAATGAAATCAATATGCTGCTGCATCTTCCGTACATTGGAGCGGGTATTGTTCTTCAGGAAGGTGAGAATAAAGAGCAGGTTCTCTATCAGGCAGCGCATCATGAATTGGTTGCTAGTGCTTTGGCTGTGAAAGCCTGTCACGAGATCATTCCAGGTGCACAGATTGGTTGCATGCTGGCAGCAGGCATGGTTTATCCGTACACTTCCAATCCAGATGATGTATGGAAAGCCATGGAGCAGGATCGGGAGTCGTTCTTCTTTATCGATGTTCAGTCCAAAGGAGCGTATCCTGGGTATACGAAGCGTTTCTTCAGAGAACATGAGATCGTGATTAATATGCAGCCGGAAGATGCAGATATTCTCATGCAGAATACAGTTGACTATATCGGATTCAGTTATTACGCCAGCCGCTGTACAAGTACCGATCCGGAGATTTTGAAGGATTCGACCGAAGGCAATGTGTTTGGCTCAGTGAAGAATCCGTATCTTCAAGCTTCCGAATGGGGCTGGACGATTGATCCGAAAGGTCTTCGAATTACCTGTAACCAGCTGTATGACCGCTATGGCAAACCATTGTTTATTGTGGAAAATGGACTTGGTGCAACGGATGTGTTGCTCGACAATGACACCGTTGAAGACGATTACCGTATTGATTATCTGAATCGTCATTTTGCCGAGATGGCTGAAGCCATTCAGGACGGGGTTGAGCTTCTGGGTTACACGAGCTGGGGACCGATTGATCTGGTCAGCGCAGGTACTGGGGAGATGAAGAAACGGTACGGTTACATTTATGTAGACCGGAACAATGACGGAAGCGGCACACTTCGCAGAGTGAAAAAGAAAAGTTTCCATTGGTACAAAGAGGTTATTGCCAATAATGGGGCGCAATATTTTTAACTCCAGGTGTAGTCCCTTACGTATACACAAAGAGCAGTCTCGTTGACACGGGACTGCTCTTTGCTTATGAATGATGAATTTGACTCATGATTTGTTTCATATATAATGAAAAGATCAAGAGAATCTTGTCACTTAAGAAGGGAGGAGCATCCAATCATGAAGAAAAAATCACTTGCGTTTATATCCCCGGGATATGGATACTCCACTGCTGTCTTTTTCTAGAATCTATTCCAAGGGAGAAGTGTGCCCAAATTAGGAAGAAAACTAGGAAATATCGCAGAAAAAATCTTAAGAATGACGAGGTAATCAACATGAAAACCGACAAAATTACTAGAAAAAATCCAGCTAATATGCCAGCTCCTGTAGGACAGTACACGCATATTACAAGAATTCCAAGGAATGCAGAGTTGTTTGTGACATCGGGTCAAATTGGAGCAGATCGTAGCGGACACTTTCCAGACAGTCTGAATGAGCAAGTCACGAATACATTCAATAATATTAAAACAGTGCTCGAATTCGAGCATTTAGATGCTGAACATATTATCAAAGTCAACGTATGGGCGACGGAGAAAATCGATTGGGATTTCTTATACGCTGAGTGGGGACAATTATTCAGCCATGAATATCCTGCGATGACAATTGGATATATTACGGAGTTGGGTTTACCCGAAATTAAAATTGAAATCGAAATATGGGCAGCAAAAGTGTAGAACCAAATAAAATTATTAAACCATGGAGCTTCGATAGAAGCCCCATGGTTTTTTTGATTTCTTTATTCATGAGAAATGGAAGTAGCGATGATCCATGCCATTATGAGTGAATGTATTTGTGTTATGGCACTTGCAGACTCTGATAGGCATTCAGTCTCCCATACGTCCAGTACACACCAGAGCCGGATACGGGATCGGATGCGAAGCATAGGGCATCACGAATCTGCGCATTAGTTTTCCCGCGTGCAGCAAGTAATGCAGCCACTCCCGCTACATGGGGAGCCGCCATGGACGTTCCGCTTAGATAGGTATAGGAGCCACCCAGGTATGTGGACAGAATCGTATCACCTGGTGCAGCCATATCAACCCACGATCCATAGTTTGAAAAATTGGATTTGAGGTCGGAAGGATTGGTTGAAGCTACCGCAATGACGTTTGGATAAGAGGCAGGTACAATCGGAAACGAAGTATTATCATTACCTGCTGCCGCGATGATGACAGCACCCCGATCCCATGCATACTGCACGGCAGCCTGAAGAAAAGCTTCTCCCGTTGGCCCACCAAGACTCAGGTTAACGACTTGAATACCGTTGTTGGCCGCGTAAACAAGTCCGTTTCCGACGTTACCCGTTGTACCTTGTCCATTGTTATCCAATACACGTAGCGGGACAATCGAAGCGAGCGGTGCCACACCAGCAATGCCAACTCCATTATTGGTTATAGAAGCTGCAATTCCAGCTACATGGGTGCCGTGCCCGTTACCATCTTCGGGAATACTATCATAATCAACGTAATCGTATCCGGGAAGGATCTTGCCAGCAAGCTCAGGGTGGTTTAACTGCACGCCAGTGTCAATGATCGCGATTTTGACCGAGCTGTTACTCTGGGAAATGTCCCAGGCAGCGGGAGCATTGATTTTTGGCAGGTTGTATTGGTAAGGAAAAAACGGGTCATTTGGCGTAAACGATGCCTGAAGGTAGTAGTTCGGTTCAACATGCTCGATGAGCACATGGTCCTTGTAGTGCTTTAACATACGCTGCATCTTCTTTCTTGATTCAATGCGATACCAGCCCAGATCTTCATACGTTTCGGCTACGTTGCATTTTGCTTTTTTATGCAGAGTGTACATCTCGTCGGCTGTCGTACCTTCCTTGAACTTGATTAACAGCTGCTTGGGTGCGTGGGGATGAAACTTTTTGGTTGCAAGTTTATCTTCCACATAACGATAGATGAACCCAATTGTCAGTAGTGCTGCAGCAGAGATTCCAAGCGATAACCACATATGTTCTTCCCCCTCGAAGTTGATTGATGACACGCCTTATCGTATGCGTTCCCTATCAAATCGCGCGGGCTTTCTTCTATTTTGGTTAGCCGTTTAGATAGATTGATAGGAAGAGCTTATTTCGGTAGAATTGTAAGCAGAGAGCGAACTTGCGGTTAGTTGGGTTCGTATACGGAGCTGAAAACGGGCCCGAATCTAAGGATAAGGAATGTGGATTTTGTGACACAGCTTCAGGCCGTACCGAAAGTGATAGCTATTCAAGAGCACCAAATCAATGATGCAATTGATTTTGCCATGCGTGTCCGCAAAGAAGTATTTCCAAAGCTGGATCATGAGGAGTTACCTGTAGATCTGGAGCAATTCAAAGAACATTATCTGGATTCAGCCGATGCTGTATTTCTGGTTGCTGTCACCGAAGAAGAAGAGATTGTGGGTTCCATTGGCATCCTGCCTTATGATGGGCGTATCGAAGTTGTGAAAGGACGATATCCTGAGCAGTCTGCCGCCGAAATTGTGAAATGTTATGTGGATCCTAAATATCGCAGATACGGTATTGGTTCACTCCTCGTAAGAGAACTGGAGAAAGTGGTGGCGGAGCTGCACTACACAACGTTGTATTTGCATACACATCGCTTTTTACCTGGAGCCGTGGATTTCTGGAAACGTCAGGGATATGTGGTTGTTGTGGAACAGGACGATGATTGGCAGACGGTGTATATGGACAAGTCAGCAGGCCAGATATAAAGATTTTCTATCAAGTGATGTACGCTTCAGCAAGAGACTGCAAGGTGGAACGACCAAACTTAAAATACGAGATAGGAGAGATCTGTTCATGTATAAAAGTCTGATTGAGAAACTGGAGCATACCGAGGCTATACGCTGGTTCCGGAATCATCAAGTTCAGGAAAGCTGGATTATTGAAGTGGAGCATGAATTGGGCTTTCCATTACCTCCTTCCTATCGCTGGTGGCTTCTTAACTATGGTGTAGCGATGTTAAGCGGAACAGAAATTCTGACCGTTACAGATCCAGAGCATCGAGAGTATACGGACACGGACATTCTGTATATATACCGACTTGCCGATGAACAGACGAAGCAGGAAGGGAAGTTGGAACTGTTTGTTCCGGATGAGGATGAATATTACTACTTTGATACACGTACGGCTGATGAACTAGGGGAATACAAAGTGATGCGTTTGGATTACTTTAATGGAGAACCTGAAGTGTATGCAGACTCCTTTACAGGATTTCTGGAGAAATTAATTGATCAGCGTACTCCTCGAAATCGGTAATGCTGTCACGTTTTGTATAACAAAGGCAAGCACTAGGAAGCAAGGGGATCAGCCAATGTGAATACAACAGAAGAAATTCTCGTGGGTGAAATAGATGGGGGCAAACGCAGATGAGTACAACGAATCGAAAAATTGTTTTTATAGATATTGATGGCACATTGGTAGATGATGACGGCAACATTCCGGTGTCCGCACAACAGGCGTGCAAACAGGCACGTGAAAATGGACATCTGCTCTATTTATGTACAGGACGATCCAAGGCGGAAATCTACGATTCTATATGGGAAGTAGGATTTGACGGTCTGATCGGTGCCGGCGGTGGCTATGTTGAGTTCGGTCAAGATGTGCTGTATCACAAAAGGGTAACGGCAGAAGATGTACGGCATATGGTCGATTTTTTCAATGAACACCAGATTGACTTCTACCTCGAATCTAATTCGGCCTTGTACGCCAGCTCCAATCTTCAATCTCATCTGGAACGTCGCATTTATGGTGATATAGAGAATGATCCCGATGCCAGAGCGAAAAAAGAACAAAAGCCACATCCGTTTATTGCTGGTCTGACGTATGGTGAAGCCGATTTATACAAGGACGACGTAAACAAAGTTTGTTTTCTGGAAAGCTCCACGATTCCGTTCGATCGAATCAAGCAGGAGTTTGAAGGCAAATTCGAAGTCATTCAGTGCACGGTACCTATCTTTGGTGAAGGAAGCGGTGAACTGATGATCCCGGGCATTCATAAAGCCATTGCTATTGCAGATTTATTGGAGCATCTGGGTATGTCACGTGAAGATACACTCGCCATTGGGGACGGCATGAATGATGCGGAGATGCTGGAGTATTGTGCTGTAGGGATTGCGATGGGTAATGCCAAGCCGGGTCTCAAAGCCATTGCAGATGATATAACTGGAACTATTGAAGAAGATGGCTTGTACCACAGTTTTGTGAAATATGGATTGATTGAGCCCTAATCAGTCTTAAACGAGTAAAGAGGTGAAACCAATGTCGGAAGGAATAAAAGTTGAGCTGGAAATTAGTGCATTCGGTCAGGAAACAGTTCCATCGTATGATGATTCTTTTCGTAAACATGAGATCGCAAGAACTCGTATTTTACCTAAAGAAACAACATTAGCGCAACTGGAAGAGATGGTAAAGGAATTGATGGCAGAGATCAAAGAGGATTTTCAGCAACCGGAACAGTTATTAGCCAAAGTCACCCTGAGAGCCAAGGAAACAGATGGGGTATTGAAATACTTAGGTTAGGAACTCTTTTCATAGAAATGTTCTAGACTCCTGACAGGACCCAATAGATAAATCCACCAAATAACCCGATACAAACTCCGGCAATGACTGAAAAAAGAATAACAAATTTTCTCCCGTTCATAAGCAACCCTCCTTCATGATTTTAACATATACGTATTAATAGATGTTTTGTTTTGCTATAGCATCTTCGAAAGGATTGGAAGAGGGCGAATGTTAAGCTTTTGAACATGAAGGAGAGAATTACATATTTCCTCCCATCTGACCGATATAAAATAGGTATGCCTATTGACCAGAAAACGAAAGGAGTGCAGAACATGGATATTGCAGCATTATCAATGGCTATGAGTCAAGTCTCAGTAGCGCAGTCGGCGAGCTTGCAAGTCATGTCCATGTCGAAAGACATGGCAGAGCAGCAAGGTCAGCAACTAACAGAAATGTTAAAGTCGGTTCCGGCTCCTCATCCCAATCTGGGTGGAAGTCTGGATATTTCGGTCTAGACGATATTCGAGTTTGTGTTATCGCGTTAAATTTGCAGCAAGCAAAACCCAAATAGCTCCAATTCCAAGGAATTGAAGCCATTTGGGTTGTTTTTTTTCGTGTTAGTTTATTTCCGACAAGCTTGGCGATCGGCCTTCCAACGGAAGTGTATCTTTCAGCGTCCATAACTCATCGTAACTGGAAATCTGAAAATCGGCTTTGGATAAGTCCTGGTCACCTGATCCCGGATTGCGGTATCCGATGCAGCGCATACCTGCACTTTTGGCGGCCTGAACACCATTGCGCGAATCCTCAATGACAAGACAGTTCGATGGGGATGCTCCAATCATCTCGGCTGTAGTCAGGAATATATCCGGAGCCGGTTTGCCATTCGTGACTTCCTCACCTGTCATTCGGACCTCGAAGTATTTTCCAAGTCCGGTCTTGTCCATGATCAGATCGATCAGTGCACGTGGAGATGAAGAAGCAACGGCTATCGGAATGTGCTGCTCATGCAGCCAGCTTAACCAGCGTTCTACGGAAGGCATGGCTGTCAGCTTCGGGTGAGCCAGCATCGTCTGCATCACATTATGTTGATGGTAGGCGAGGGCTTCTTCCACGGTAGCTGTTAACTGGTGCTTGTCCAATACTTGCCGCCACATCGATTCCAGCGTGACTCCAACATAGGTGTGATGTTCTTCCTCCGTCATTTTTGCGCCAAAATGGGCAAAAGAGCTGCGTTCAATCTCGAAATAAATCGGTTCGCTGTCAATCAGTACGCCATCCATGTCAAAAATGACCGCCTGAATGCTGTCATTCTTTGACTCTCCCAGCCCGTCAAACTCCTTGTTTGCTACCATGTTGTATTCCTCCTCCAGGATTCTGTAAGCAATTATCTCTAATTTATCTCAATCATGATTAACTTGCTACATTAGATACTGGAACCGCTGGATTGCAGCACCACTTTGATGGCATGTGAAGAAGCTTGAAGTGTACGCCCCTGAATATCGCAGCCAAGCGTGCGGAATGCCTCTTCGTAATCCTCCAACGGGAACGAGTGGGTGATAATTTTTTTCGCCGGGATAATCTGTTGCTCTATCATGTAGTGTGCTGTTGCGAAAGTTCCCAGGGAGTCGATGGAGCCAATGATTTTTAGACTGCGGTCCACAACTTCCTTGGGATTGAACGATGTGTTACCATCTCTCAGACCGACCAGCATGAGATAACCGCCGCTGGCGAGTTGCGAAAGCACTTGTGTACCCACGACGCCTGTCGTATCCACAATCATATCAACCTGATTGGTTGTGGGTGCCAGTGATTCTATCGCATTTTCAAAGGATGAATGAACCTCCCAACGGTCCGGTGCAATCGAACCTGCAATAGCCAGGCGTTCTTCCGAGATATCGACGAGACAGCCAGTGACGCCTTTGGAAGCGAGGGCATAGCTGTATAGAATACCAATCGGCCCTGCGCCGAGGATAATTGTTCTGAAATTCGGTAGCAGCTGGATCTGATTAATGCCTGTAAGCATGCAGCTCAGCGGTTCAGTCAAGGTAGCTTCCTCATAGCTCACATGGTCCTTCAATTTATACAAAAAGCGGTCCTCTGTTACATAATAATCCGTAAATGTACCATCAGCACTCACACCGGTCTCTGTAACCGACTTATGTGTACAGTGATTTTGTCTGCCTGTTCTGCACATGTCGCATTGCCCGCAATAATAGGTAGGATCGATGACAACCCGGTCTCCCGGTTGCAGTGTTGTTACAGCTGTGCCCACAGCAATGACTTCCCCGGCAGACTCGTGACCAAGTATGACGGAAGGAACCGCATGATATTTACCGCTGACAATACCGAGGTCGGTACCGCATACACCCGTTGCCCGGATTCGAACCAACACCTGATTATCTCTCGCGATTTCCGGAACAGGCCGTTCCTCAAGCGCTACATCCCAAGCCGATTTGTATACCAATGCTAACATGTTAAAACCTCCTTATAATAATATGAAATGTAACTATAGCGATTCATTTTAAAAACAGTTTCTGACAAGATACGAAAGTAGTGAAGGGGACGAAATCGATTCTGAAGAAGCGGAGCGTTCGCCTAAAAGCTTTCTGGAAGAAAGCTGCTTCGGAAGCATATGCTATCAACGGATTTTCCCCTCGGAAAAGGGAAATCAAATAAAATCCGGGGATAACAGCGATCAGAAGAACGATTCGTAACCGAAACGACCACTTCGAGCAATGGCATTGAAATGTTTTAATGGACGCTTGCAAGCACCGAATCGAGTCGCTCTACAATTTCAACCAACTCATCTTCTGTTGTGGTAAGCGATGGTCTGACCTTTACTACGTTCCCGAATCCGTAACGTGATCCTCTTAAAATCAGATGCTCATCCGTGAAGGCACGGTCGATAATGGCATTGGTTTTATCCGTATCCGGTTCATTATTGTCACCCACCATTTCCAATCCCCACATCAGCCCGACTCCGCGAGCTTCACCGATGCTTGGATATTTCATGGCCAAATCTTGCAGTAATCCGCCTAAGATTTCACCTTTGCGTTTCACGTCATCAAGGAATCCAGGTTCGGATACAACCTCCAGGGTAGATTTGGCAGCGGTTACGGAGATCAGATTGCTTCCAGAGGTGAAGGAATGTTCATGCTTTTCCAGTACATTCAATCGGGACTGCATCAATACCGCAGCAACAGGTACACCGATTCCGCCGAGACCTTTGGCAAGGGTAATCATGTCAGGTTGAATATCGAATAGTTCGCTGGCGAACATGTACCCGGTGCGTCCGATTCCCGTCTGTACTTCGTCGGCAATGAGAATGATATTGTACTCATCACACAGTTTACGCAGGCGCTTGAAATAACCTGCAGGAGGAATGATATTGCCGCCATTGCCGAGAATCGGTTCAATAATCATGCAGGCGACTGAGCCGGAGCTCGCATATTCTATAGCATCGGAGATAGCTTCAACGCATTGATATCCGCAGTCTCCGCTTGAAGATTTGAATGGGCAACGATAGCAGTATGGTGCAGGCACATGAACGGAGTTGGGAACAGCCGAATTTGGAAACCGTTTCCGTCGGAAGGCATTTCCCGAAATCCCTGTTGCAAACTGGGTCTGACCATGATGGGATAGGTACAGGCTGATAATGTCTGTGGATTGAGTGTATTTCTGTGCGATTTTGGTGGCACATTCATTGGCGGTTGAGCCCGTAATATCTCGCATCCAACCCGCATTAATATCGTTTGGAGCATATTCAATCAGATGATCGAGCACTTCATCCACATACGGTTCTGTGAAGGAGGAAGACATATGCGTCAGATTGCCGACTTGTTCCTGAATTTTGCTCACGACATGCGGATGATTGTAGCCCAGTGACAGATTGAATGTACCGGATACGCCATCCAGATATTCAACGCCTTCATCGTCAATCAACTTAATCCCTTGTCCGGTTCTGAAACGGTTTTTGGTTAAGGTTTGCATATGATTCCCTCCATAAATGTAATGTTCTAGCCTGAACGAAGATCAACAATTCTGGTTTACGCAGGCATCACCCCTCTCAAGAAGCAACGTTTAAATCTCTTTACTTTGATGTGCGAGAGTTCCACTTACGGTGCTGTTCCTTAAGTTCCAGAGATGAGAGAGAACGAGAGTGAGGAGTAGAATCAGACAAAATCCGGCCAAAATCCAGATCGTGTTTACTACAGGCCACGAACTCATGCTCCATCCGGTTACATACTGCAGGATGGCGCCACCGATACCGCCTGAGGCAATCAGGATGCTGGTTGTGCGCTCAGTCATGCCGGGAATCAGAATGTTGGCATAGACCAGTGCGATACAGAACAGTCCTGACATGAACAATCCGGTTCCGAAGATTAGCAGGTATGTTGCCCATTGGCCTGTTACGAACACCATGGCAACGGCGAACAGAAGTGTACCTACCGTACTCCAGATCAGGAAAGGCATGTAGTTGACGGCTTCAGCAATTTTCCCGGAAAAAAGACGACCGATAATCATGGCAATCCATAGAATGGATACGCTGAGTGAAGCGACAGATTCCTGTAACTGCAATCGTTCGACCAGAATGGAAGGCAAGAAGTTCATTAGGCCTAACTCCAGACCCATGTAAACGAAGAAAAAGACGACGAAGATTGTGAGCAGCCCCAGATGTTTTCTGGAATACTGGGATCTGCCCGTTGCATGTCCAACGGTATTTTCACCAGCTTGTTTCAGATAAGAAGCGGCGGAGGTGGGCATGGTCACCCATAACAGCATGAGAATAAGGGATAACGCGGAAACGGTATAAAACGTAAGATGCCAAAGATCCAGCCAAATGTATAAGGCAGCGACTGCCGGAATGAGAAGTGCTCCAAGGGCAAAATACACATCAAGCTTGGACATTGCTACTGCTTTCTGATTTTCCGTAAATTCTATCGTAAACGCACCAACGGAGGGTTCAATGATGCCAGACCCAAACCCGACAATAATGGTTAAAAGAAGAACAACTGTCCAGGATGGCAAGAATCCGAGAACGGCATAGGCAGTAACGATACAGATCAGGGCGATGGTTAACATGGATTTTCTGCCGATGCGAGCAGTCATGGAAGGAGCAACGAGCACCCCGACAAGAAAACCGAGGAACTGCAAAAACAACAAAAACCCGCCATCACTATAACCACGCTCATAATGTGTCAATAAGACGGGTAGAAGTGCACCAAGTACAACGCTGGTTATGCCGATTAATAGATAAAACCCGCAGCTTAAAGCGAAAATTCTTCTCATGTGTTGCCCTCCCTGAGATGGATATAAATTTTATATTATGTAAATAATGTTTCTTTCGTATATAACTTATACCATAATTATGCAATTGTACATGCTTTTTATTGTAAAATAATGTTAAATTTTGGCGAATGAATGATCTTTCTCACACAATGTTCAACCTAAAACGATTTCGTGTCGAAGCAAAAAAAGTTTCCTTGTCTGTAATTGACAGGAAACTTTTTGATGATCAGATCCTTATGAATAAACTTAAGCTATCGTCCCCACTAGGCAGTCTGCACAAAGAAAATTCCTTCCAAGGGTGCCTGAGCAGACGCAGGACCAGTTCGTAATAACAAATATCCGTTTGCATCGGAAAGTCCCAGTATATCCTGATAGGGATCAGGGAAATCCCCGGAATAAATCTGACAAACGAATTGATAGTCCTCTAACAAATGGCTAATTCCGTTCACACCGTTTGGTAGCATGGAAGAGAAAAATGAAAAGGCAGGGAAATCCTGTTCCTCTATCTCTATTTCCGTCAATCCTACTCCGCATAAAGGAATGGATTGAATGGGACATACGGAAGTTAGTGGCTCTGAAGATACGGATACATATGTACATCCAGCGAGAATATTCTCCTTCCATTCCAGCTCATCCCCCGTATAGGTTACCTGATCCAAAAAGTAATCCGAAGCGGAATAGGTGGAGAAGACCGAAATATACTTCCCAGGGGGCAACGAAGGGACATGCAGCTGTTGTAAAAGTGTATTGCAATCAATGGAGAACAGATGCAACAAGGGCTGACTCTCCTGATTAAGCGGCCAATCTGTAACATATGCGATTTCTCCGCCAATCCATATTCCAGTATTCTGGTTCTGAACATCAGGGTCAATTAAAAGTTGGGTAACTTTGTGCATGGGAAACTCCTTTTTATCTGGATTAAGCTGTTTATACAAACAGTAATTATTAAATATGACAGGGGACTGTTCAGTCTTTGAATTGAATCGCGTGTCCAAACAGCTTGCGTGCTTTGTCCCAATCGACGCCTAGTTTACCTTGCCAGCCCGCCCAAGGCATCTCCATATCAGAGCGGCCTTTGGTATTGTTAAGCAGCAATCCCCCGTTCAGGATATGCTCGTTGTTGGTCCAATGGTCTGCACTGAGGGAGAGAACTTGATTAGGCAGCACACCTACTCTGGACAGCGCTTGAAGGATACTTCTGCGAATTCCTGCGTGTCCTTTGACCAATTTCTCCGCAGTGAGTCGTTTCTCAAATTTTCCCGGAGACTCTTCATCGTCAGCCTGATCCAGCATATAAAGCAGTTGATTGAATATGTTGATATCCTCGGGAGTCGGTTTAATAGGTTCCTTCTCAAGTAAGTTGATGAATTCTGTTAGATCGGCGTATGCACCTACGCTTGACCCACTGTAATCATAACCCTGGTGAAGGGCGTAACGGATATTGGATAGATTCTCCCAGCCCTCATCGCTATGACTGAAACCGCAAACTCGGCAAGCAAGGAACTGTTCAGTTTCCTCATAAGCATGCATCTGCGAGTGAATCATCATATGGTAGCTTGCGAGCGTAGATATGCCTCGTGGATAACTGCCCCCGACTCCTGCAATAAATGCTTGGGTAATCGTCGACCAGGAAAGAAGTTCATGCTGTTGGAAAGCGATTAGTTGTTGAAGGATATCATCATGGTGGATCAGTTCGAGATCATTAGCCACCCAGCCCTGTGCAGTCAGTAGCTCCTGTTCTGCTGCAGTTAGTGTATCCGTTTGATAGATCATTACTTCTCGTGCTCTGTCATAATCACCATTGGCGTGTAAATATAACTTTTTAAGCACTCTCATACACTTTTTGTCCATGGTTAACTCCTTTTCTCAGTTTAATTTGGGTTTCCTATGTACCTCCGTATAACAATTCATTTGCTTCGTTTCATTATAAGTGAGATGATGTGGGATGAAAATCAGTACAAGGTACTACCCTATTGAACGAAGCCGATGAACTGACAACATAAGCTCGCTAATGAACAAGTGGCAATATTACAGATGAGAAGTGGTGGAGCATGCGAATTAACAAATACATAAGTGAAACGGGATATTGCTCCCGCAGGGAAACGAACCGTTTAATTGCAGCTGGGCGTATCACGATTAATGGTAAAGTGTGTGAAAAAGGTGCGGACGTGGAGCCTGAGGATATCGTGCTCATTGATGGCCAGGAGATTCCTTTCAATGATCGCGAGCCTGTTTACCTTGCTCTGAATAAACCCATCGGCATTGTCTGCACCGCAGCAGAACAGGTGGAGGGAAACATCATTCAGTATGTGAATTATCCCTCGCGTATCTTTGCGATTGGCAGGCTGGATAAGGCATCTGAGGGTTTGATTTTTCTGACCAATGACGGAGATATTGTGAACAAGATGATGCGTTCGGAGCATAATCACGACAAGGAATACGTAGTGACCGTTGACAAACCAGTGACAGACGAATTCGTTCGAGCGATGTCGCAGGGGGTTGAGATTATGAATGTGGTGACGAAGCCGTGTGAGGTATATAAGCATAGTGAGAACGTATTTCGTATCATTTTGACTCAAGGGCTTAATCTGCAAATTCGCAGAATGTGTAAAGCCCTGGGTTACAGAGTGCTCAAGCTGGAGCGCATCCGAATTATGAATGTTACGCTGGATGGACTGGAACGTGGACAATGGAGACATCTGGAGAAGCAGGAGTTGGAGAAACTTCTATCCATGTTGAATTAGAAAAAGGCATCGAAGCAATGTCCTTGGCAAAATGAAGAGAGGCACTAATCCGTCAGGATTAATGCCTCTTTTTTGAGTTATGGTAGACGAACCATGCACTATTGAAGTTTCGGCAACGTACTACCGTAGTCTTTTCTTTGTACTTTTTTCTCTGAAACGAATGATCCGACCAACGTTAACAGAGCCCCGAGCAGCGTTATCCAGGTAATCCGCTCATGTAGAATCAGTGCAGAAGCGACGACAGTAATGACAGGCACCAAATAAATGTACACACTTGTTTTGACGGCTCCCAGAAGACTCACTGCCCGGTTCCAGGTTACAAAACATAAGGCAGAGGCACCCAGCCCGAGAAAGAGAAGGTTTGAGAGGTTGGCCATGTTGGCGAAGCGCCCAAGATCGAAATGGAATTCGAATAGGAACAAAGCCGGAAGCATGAATAATAGTCCATAAAAGAATACTTTGCGTGTAGCACCGATAGTGTAATAGGGAAGTTCACCTATTTTGCGCATGAGTACAGAGTAGACCGCCCATACAGCAGGTGCCACGAAAGCGAGCAGATCCCCCAGCGGATTCAGTTGCAGAATAAAACTGCCGTTGAATCCAATCAGGATAATGCCAGACAAGGCAATGACGAAGCCCACGATAAACCGCTTGTGCAATCTCTCTCCATCCAGGTAGAAATGTGCAAGGACTGCGGTAAAGAATGGGGCAATTGAAACAATAACACCTACATTGGAAGCGAAGGTATACACTAGTGCAATATTTTCAATGAGAAAATATAACGTAACCCCGCATAATCCAGCACCGATAAACAGCATTTCTTCTCGAATTGAGGTAATTCTCATCAACCGCGGATAGATCAGGAAGAGCACCACATAGCCTATCACGAAACGGAAAAACAGAATCTCCACCGGGGTGAATTCGATCAACAGCACCTTGGTGGAGATAAACGTTGTTCCCCAGATCAGGATCGTAAGTAAGGCCAGCAGATGTCCAGTGGAGATTTTGTTCTGACTTGTCATGAATGATCATCCGCTATACGCTTTGAATCCACTTCATGGTTAAAGATGCGTCTGTATTGCTTGGGCGTCAAGCCAATTAGCTTTTTGAAAAAATTCGTAAAGTGACTCTGGTCACTGAAACCTGTCTGCGCGGCGACCTCGATTGGGAGCTGGCCTTGTTCCAATAGCCGTTTGGCCTGATTGATGCGAATCGTTTCTAGGTAGCGGTAGGGAGATATCCCTTTTTGACGAGTATATAAACGCAACAGATGGTATTTGCTCAGCCCTGTTAACTCGACTAACTGGTTCAGCGTAATGCTCTCCATATAATGAGTCTCTATGTACTCGCATACGCGACTAATCTCGATGGTGACGTCCTGGGTGGAAATAGGCGGTTCGGCATCCGCATATTCTCTCATCAGCTGTTCCAGCAGAAAGAGCAGCAGCTCTTCTTTGTGAAAGTCAGCTTGCTCTTCCAAAATCATCTGATGCAGCTCATACAAGGAAGTAACATGTTCGCTCTGATAGAATACAGGGGAAGTAAATCGTGGCAAGTAATCTTGTCCGGTAATTTCCTGTACATATTGGCGCATGACCTCAGGTTGAATGTTGATGCAACGATAATCCAGGGTTCTGCCGTCCACCTGTTCGCAGGCATGGGGATCATGCGGATTAAAAATAATCATGTCTCCAGTGTTCAGCATATATTCTTCGTTATTACATACAAGATGGCGCTTGCCTTGCTCAATAAATCCAATGACGTAGTAGTCATGAAAATGATTGGGGAATTTCTGCATAATGCCTTCGAATTGATAGGCTTCGAGTTGTAGATCGGTATCGAACACGACGGTTCGCACTTCACGAGTCACCTGCTGCACCTTCTTTCTGGTAAGTTAAATGTCATTATAATATGAAAAGAAGGGACTTTCTTGGATGATATTGCTCGCCTGTTTTGTGTACACATGTAAAAAAACCAAAATACCCGCTGTCCCTAACTAAATGGATGACGAGTATTTTGGTTCAATTATAGCTCATTCAATGGATAACCATATGAATTCGGTCCTAAATTAATCTTATAGCAACGTAACAAGCGCTTCTGGCGAAAAGGCCTGAATTTCATTCACGCGGCCATCACGGATCTTCACAGCCCATGCCGGATCCGCGAGAAGTGCGCGTCCAACGGCAACTAGATCAAATTCCTCCTGTTCCAACCGATGAAGAAGATCATCCAAATCCTTGTGTCTTGCACCTTTACCTTCCGTATAGAGACTGGTAAATTCATCATCCAGACCGACAGAGCCCACGGCTATCGTTGGTTTGCCTGTCAGTTTTTTCACCCAGCCGGCAAATCCAAGTTCCGAACCATCATATTCCGGCTCCCAGAAACGTCGTGTTGAGCAGTGGAATATATCGACGCCGGCCTCTACCAGCACATTCAGGAATAGCTCCAGCTTATCCGGTGAGTCCAGCGGTTTGACGTAATAATCACTCATTTTCCACTGCGACAAACGAATGGCAATCGGGTAATCAGGACCCACGGCAGCACGAATCGCTTGAATAAGTTCGGTAGCGAATTGCGTACGCTTGATAAGATCGCCGCCATAGCGGTCTGTCCGTTTATTTGTTCTGTCCCAGAAGAATTGGTCAATCAGGTAACCATGTGCTCCTTGAAGTTCGATGCCGTCAAACCCAAGCCGTTTGGCATGAACTGCTGCGTCAACAAAAGCTTGAATGATGTTGGTGATTTCTTCGTCTGTCATCGGTTCACCCGTCAGATTTCCCTCGAGATCAATACCCGACGGCCCAATGGACGGAGCTTCCGGATAAGGCTGTGATCCCGCTGGACGAGCCATACCCATATGCCAAAGCTGTGGAAAAATCTTGCCCCCGGCTTCATGGACTTGTCTGACGACTTCTGCCCAGCCGTTTAATGCTTCTTCGCCATGAAAGCGGGGCACGCGTGGTTCGCTGGTTGCCGCCGGATGGTCAATAGTTACACCTTCGGTAATAATAAGTCCGACGCCATTTTCAGCACGTCTGCGATAATAAGCTGCTACATCGGAGCCCGGTACACCATCTGGTGAGAAAGCCCGACCCATAGCGGGCATAACGATACGAGACTGCAATGTTAAATGATGAATTGTATAAGGTTGAAACAGATTTTCCGTCAATTGAACTTGTTGCTGCTGACGATTACTCAAGTCAAACACCTCCATAATAGTGCACCTCCAAGCGGGGTATGAGTGCAATATTATCAATGGTGAAAGGCTGCATCAACCGACGATTTAACCAATGTGTTGCTTAAGCGAAGCCACCATAATAATGTCGGTTTAACCATGGATTACTTGTTGACCTAACAGTAGCTATCTATAATAGAAGCATTGAGAAGTATGATTACAAGATCGATTAAAAGGGGTACTTTGTATATGTCAGGTGAGTTTTCTCCAAATCCCAATGATCCACGGGTGATCCGAACCCGTCAATTAATTCAGGATGCGTTTTTTTATCATTTGAATAAAAAGGATTTCTCAGCTATTACAGTTCAGGATATTACGCAAAAGGCGACGATTAACCGGGCCACATTTTATGCCCATTTTGCAGACAAATATGAACTGCTTGAATCCGTTTTGTCCTATGCTTTCCAAGAATATGTGCTCAAACAGATTAATGTAGGGGCACATTAGACAGAAGAGACCCTGAAGCAACTGGTGATCTCGTTATGTAATTATCATGATTCAAGCAACCAATGTATCAAGAAATATGAGTCCGTAGCGCCAATCTTTGAGGAAAACATTAAGGCTCAGTTAGAGAAGCTTGTTCTGGAGATTGCCATGAGTCAAACAGATGGTGCGGAGCCGCCCAGAACATTGGCGTATTTGGCAACGATGCTGAGCTGGTCTATCTATGGGGTGACGTATCGTTGGAATCTGGAGGAGAGGCAGGAATCCCCGGCTGAGTTGGCCGAGCGAGTGGTGCCGTTTATGATGAGTGGGACAGGTTTGTTGAATTAACGAACGGTAGAATGGAAGGATAAAGGTTATTTATAAAGAAAAGAGTAGAGAAAAAGAGCAGAAGGGATCTGCTCTTTTTGTTTTGAGTGTATCCATAGAACTTATAGTGAAGATTATCAATTTATAAATGAATTTACGTCAGAAGTATTTACTTATACAACTTCATCGGAAGACTTGTTAAAGATTGTCCAGCCGCAGAAGGGATCAGGTTTTCCTCCAGATTGAATCCTTGCAAGGGTTCAATGCTGGTGAACGTTTTTAGAAATGCGGTCAGTACAATTTTGGCCTCTAGACGGGCCAGAGGAGCCCCCAGACAGAAGTGAGTACCAAAACCGAACGCAAGCTGTTTATTATTGTTTGAACGATGAACATTCAAGGTGAACGGATCTTCGAACATATTCTCATCCATATTGGCTGCACTCATCCACGCTACGATAGCGTCTCCCTTTTTCAGTTTAACTCCGAGCAGATCGTTATCTTCTTTGACCATACGGTCCATTTTGCTGATGTGAAACCTGTATCTCAGCATTTCCTCTACCGCGGCTGGGACAAGCTCAAGGTTATCCCTGAGTTCGGCATACAATTCCGGTTGGTCATATAGAAGGGCATAGAACGAGTTGGCCAGCAGGTTGCTTGTAGTTTCTATACCGGCGCCCAGAATAAACATGGTGGTTCGCACAATCTCTTCATCTGTAAAGTGCTCGCCATCGAGCTCAACCTGGATCAGGTCTGATATGATATCTTCTCCCAGATTGGATCTTTTGGAAACAACGAAGGGATACAAGTACTTGAAGTATTCCTCCCCGGCAATCTTTTTCATTTCGTTAATTTGATCAAAAGTGGCATCGGTAGTAGGCATAAACATGGTGTCCACCCAATCTTTGAACAAATGACGATCTTTGGAAGGGATGCCGAGCAGGTCAGACATGATAATGACAGGAAACATGCTCGTATAAGCTTCAACAATGTCCACTTCCGATTGACCTTCAAATTCTCTGATCAGCTCTTCGGCCACTGCCTCTATTCTCGGTTCCCAGAGCTTGAGACTTCTGGGTGTAAATGCACTTGCCAGCAATGATCTCCGCTTGCGATGTTCAGGCGGATCTACATTGTGAATATCCAGCTTGTCCGGCATATGATGCTCGCTGTCCGCACCTTTTTCTTCGCTTGAATATCCCACATTAACAATTGATCTTTTTCTCACACTGGAGAAATGCTCGTGATCATTAAGCACGGTTTTGACAAGATCATACCTGAATACATGCCAGGAATCGGTCTCTTCATTGTAGATGACGGGTTCCTGATTCAACATGCTGCGATACCAACGGTAGGGACTGAATTCTTCTTCTTTCGATTGGAAATTCGTAATTTCTGACAGAGAAATAATAGAGCTCTTCGTCATTCTTTTCGCCTCCTTGGTTGGTCTCATTGACAAATATAACAAATAAGAGTACTTTAATTCAAGTGGTTTAAGTTGAGACAACAAGGTGGAGTAGAGAGTGAAGAACATACTGAAGCACGGCGGAGTCAAGGCAGGCATATTCATGATCGTTTTTTATCAAATTGTAATGTTGACCGTTTTTATGTCGGGGTATAGCGCAATCCCCAAAAATGTAACGAATCTTACGGTTGCCATTGTCAACGAGGACCAGCAGTCCGGTACAGGATTTGTACAAAAGTTGCAAGAACAATTGCCATTTAAGGTAGTTACCAACGAATCATTAGAACAGGCGAAGACGGGGCTGGAAGACCGGGATATTCATATGATCATACGTATACCAGGTGATTTTACGGAGAAACTGTCTGAACAGGATGGTAAAGCTCAGTTACAGTACCTGATTAATGAATCGAACCCAACAACAATCACGAGCTCCATGAAAAATGTTGCAGCTGAAATCACCGCGCAGATGGGTGCACAGGTTCAGGCACAGAGCTTCGAGGGTGTGCTGAGCAGTATGCAGGTTCCTGCAGAGCAATCGAAACAGATTGTGGAATCCACTATGGGCAAAGTGTCATCTGACATTGTTCTGAGCAACCCGCAGCCAGCAGGCATGCAGAATCAGATGGCACCGATGTTCATCACCATGGCGCTCTATGTTGGAGCCATGATCTATGCGATGCAAAGCATTGGCGGAATGAAGCAACTGCAAGGACAGATGGGGAAATGGAGAGCATTCTTTGCAATGCGAGGTACGAACCTGCTTGTTTCCATCCTTGCTCCACTCGTAGGGATCGGCATTTATTTTATGGTGCAGGGGTATGGCGTGGAAGTATTCTTGAAAATGTGGATGGTACACAGTTTACAGCTGTTTGTGTCAATTGAGTTCACCAGCATCTTTATCATGCTTCTCGGTCAAGGCGGAATGCTGATCAATATGATATTTGTACTCAGCCAATCTATTGCAAACGGGACGTCTATGTCACCGGAGATGATGCCAGGATATTTCAAATTCGTGAGTCACATCACACCGATGTTCTATTCAACGCATCTGGATTATAATATTCTCTTCGGCGGAGGGAAGACGGTAGAATATACGGTTGGACTGGCATTGGTGGGCTTGGGAGCCTTTGTTATCAATACGGCTATTCATCATTTCAAAAAAGCCAAGCAAATTGATACCGTACAAGAACCTGTACAACAGCCCGTTATGATATAAAATAGAAGTTATGAGGGTAGGCGATCAGGAAGAAGCTGTACCCTTGGAAGAGCAGAATGGGGGCAGTCACAATGTCGATTCAAATATTTATACTCGGTGCACTAAGTGAAGGGAATTATTATCCCTATGATATTAAGAAGCGAATTGGTAAACATCTGGATCAAACGGATGCCAAGATTACCGAGGGCACCATTTATTATAATTTTGAAGTGTTGCTGAAGAAGGGTCTTATCGAGAAGGTAGAAACAATCCAGACTGAAAATCGCCCGGACAAAACGACATATGGAATTACCGAAAAAGGACGTCAGTCCCTGGAAGAGAGCATATATAAGGTGTTCCAGAAGTTTACGAACGTACAGTCCTTATACGCTGCGTTGGTCCATTTGGATAAGGTTGATAATCAGAAGATTGCTTACTTGATTGAGGATATTATTGAGAAAATGAATAAGAGGCTGGAATACATTGATTCTAATACACCTCAGGAGATTGATCTTCAGGAGGATTTGAAAGATGCATTGTTCTTGATGAGAGATCATGCCTACCACTCGATACAGAGTGATGTGCTCTGGCTTCAAAAGTTGCTGCATCATGTTCAGCGCAGAGTATTAAAGAGCTAAATAACTTGTTACAGGAATGAGGAGGAGCAGGTAATGTATGAACACTTGGTTGTATTCAAATTGAACGATAAAATTACTACGGTCAAACAGCAGGAATTGGTAGCTCAATTACTCGCCTTACAGGAACAGATTCCTGGAATTGTGGATCTCACCGCAGGCATTAATGTAACCGAGGAGACCGATCATATTCAGGGCTTCACACTTGGCCTGAGAGTGACATTTGAAGATCAGGAAGCGCTGCGTGCTTATGGTCCACATCCTGCTCATCAGGCATTTGTAACCTCCCTGAATGAGTGGGTGGAGAATGTGATTGTTGTCGATTATCCGATCCCCTCAAGATGAGGGGCTTGGAATCACTGGTTGCCTGAAATAGCTGTTTAATGGTTTATTGAAATAACAAAAAGCACTGAACCCGGTTCAGTGCTTTTTGTTATATATCAGTGTTTCTGATGTTATCCCTCATAAGGTAAAACCGCGTAGATTTTCCAGGTGTTATCATCCATTTTCTTGAGCCTATACAACCCGTCTAATGAAATGGTTTCTTCGTTTAGGTCCTTACCTGCATTGATGCTCGTTTTAATTTTGCCGCCATTCGCTTCCAATACGGCATATTGATTGGAGCGCTCCACAATGGAGAAAACAGGTTTGGAGATCCATTCAATATCCAGCTGGGTTTGCTCATCCAGAGCGGATGTCAGATCATCAAGTGAAGTGAGATTAAAGGAGAGCTGATAACCGGTGTAATATGTAGCATAGATATCAGAAACTTGATCGTAGCTGTGTTCAGACATCGCCGTAATCTCCTGTTCGGTTGCGTTGGAAGCCAGAGTTATCAGTTCAGTTGTATCAGGGAGCTGGGTTTGTTCCAAACGTAAAGCCCGCTCTAGCATGACAACCGATTGGGCGCGAGTGGCTTTCGCAAACGGTTGAAACGTGGTGGTCGTCATACCCGAAACGATCCCTGTTTGGCTTGCTTTTGCAATGGCCGAGGCTGCGTAATAGTTGGGGACATCCTTAAAGGTTTTGGCAGAGCCTTCAAATTGGATGGAGCTGGAGAAAGTCCGTACAACCATAACGGCAATATCTCCGCGGGTGATAGGGAGATCTGGACCAAATTCAGTACTGGATATGCCTCCAACTACGCCAAGTGAACTAGCGATCCGGACCGCATCGGCATACCATTTGCCTGCGTTCACATCATTAAAGGCTTTCCCTTGAGCAGTGCTATGTAGCCCTGCCGACTGTACAAGAATAGAAACAAATTCTGCACGGGTAATGGGATGATTGGGCTTGAGAGCCACTTCGCCAGTACTTAGGGGATACCCGTTTAGTAAATCAGCATTAACGAAGTTGTCAAGGGTATCGTATGCCCAGTGATCGTCAATGTCTGTTGGATAGTATAAGTCCAACGATTTGTAGGAATCGGCAGCAGCGGCCTTATTCCAAGGACAGGCTAGTAACACTAAAAGCATGGTTAAGTAAAATAGGGTGATACCTTTAAAATTTTGTCTCATCTAGGAAGTTCCTCCCGAATTTCTCAAATTTGCCGTTAATCATCATAACAGAGATCAAGAGATTGATCTAAAGGAAATCTTTACTACTAAATCGTGACGTGTAATTATCCTTAGCGAAGAAGTATGAAGAGTGCAACGTTATTCAACCTTTGTTGTTATATTAACTGACATGTAATAGGTCGGGTTATGTGTTAATTTTGTATAATGCGCATAAAAAGACTGAATCTATTTATATTTTGTAACAATTCCACAACATGAATCATGGAACTTGAAGCAATTGTTTATATAATGTGAATCAACATAACATGATTTTTGCAGCGGTAAAGTGATTCTAAATTACAGGGGGCAGGTAGGGATGAGAGAAACCAAGAGAATGAGGATTTTTTCACTGGGAATTCAGCACGTATTGGCGATGTATGCCGGGGCCATTTTGGTTCCGCTGCTTGTGGGAAGGGCGTTAAACCTGACTGCAGAACAATTGGCGTACCTGGTATCGATTGACCTGTTAACCTGTGGTATCGCGACATGGCTTCAAGCACGTAAAGGGAAGTATTTGGGGATAGGCTTGCCAGCAGTTCTTGGAAGCTCATTTGTTGCTGTGACTCCGATGATTGCGATTGGATCACAATATGGAATTCCAGCCATTTACGGTTCCATCATTGCAGCAGGAATATTCATCGTTATATGTGCTGTCTTCTTTAGTAAAATCGTCAAACTGTTTCCTCCCGTAGTGATTGGAACAGTCGTAACCATTATTGGTCTGGCGTTGATTCCAACAGGTATCAAAAACATGGCAGGCGGAGCAAACAGCGAAAATTTCGGAAGCTTAGACAATCTGGCCCTCTCATTCGGAGTACTGCTCTTCATTCTGGTGCTGAATCGATATGCTCGCGGCTTTGTCAAATCCCTCGCAGTTCTCCTCGGTATTATTGTGGGTACTCTCGTCGCTGCCCTCATGGGAAAAGTGAATTTCAGCTCTGTTCAGGAGGCCTCCTGGTTTCATTTGCCCCAGCCCTTTTACTTTGGATGGCCAACCTTCGAAATCGGCCCCATTATTACAATGATCATTGTAGGTACGGTAGTTATCATTGAATCAACAGGTGTATTTATGGCTTTGAGTAAAATTTGTGATCAACCAATCAACGAAAAGGATCTGGCACGAGGATATCGCGCAGAAGGTCTAGCGTTTGTGCTTGGTGGAATCTTCAATGCTTTTCCGTACAACACATTTGCCCAGAATGTCGGTTTGGTTCAGCTCTCCAAAGTGAAAACGACCAATGTGGTTGTTGCTGCCGGGGGTATTCTGGTTTTTCTCGGACTCATCCCCAAAGTTGCGGCATTCGCAACGATTATTCCCAGCGCGGTACTCGGCGGGGCAACAGTGGTTCTGTTCGGCATGGTGGTCTCATCTGGGATTAAAATGCTGCAACATGTGGATTTCAGCAAGCAATCCAATCTGTTAATCGTTGCTTGTTCGGTCTCACTCGGTCTTGGCGTCACGGCTGTGCCTGATCTGTTTGCCCAGCTGCCTCAAAGTATCCGCATTATTGTTGGTGATGGTATTATCACAGGCAGTCTATGCGCCATTCTGCTCAATATCTTCTTTAACCTCGGATTTAAAAAGGAGAGTCTGCCCGTACAGCCTGTACAGGCTCAAGAAGCACATACGTAAGATTGTCTTGTTAACTTGCATGCGATCTGAGTAAATTGAACAGACCCAAGATGGTAATCATTGAGGTGGAATGATCGGAATGACTCCCCCTTACGAATAAACCTCTTGGGTTTTTATATTGGGTTGAACTGTGGAGTACGAGTGGCTGGTTTTATTCAACATACCCCGGAAGCTTTTCACCTGTGATTAGTTCGAAAAGCTTGGCAGATTTCTCCTTAGTTAATTGAACATAGGTAGGCTTGCTTTCAATGATGATTTCAACCTGATCCTGATGGGGACTGATCCAGAGATTATAGATGTCACTTTTATCTGAGGAAGTTGTATTCTTTTTCTCAAAAAAGAATTTATAATCCGGAGGCCGTACCATATCCGCTATAATGTGGTTCGATCGAATGGAGCGGGTGATGCTCCTAATGGCATGCACCTGTGCTGGATCGGTAATTTTTCTATACAGAGTGTATTGATTGGAGTTCTCAACCGGTTGTTGAACGATAACCTGATTTCCCTTTGATTGTATGTTGTCCGCTGAACACCCGGTAAGGCACATGAACAAAAGTGTCATACAGCCAATCACATAGATATATTTTCTCAATCTGATCCCCCCCTTGAAACTTAAACGGTGCCTCGGGTATGAAAGTTACAGCAGGATGAATGCAAAAGGGATATAAATATGCTAAAGTTTCATCATGAACATGCTACATGTTCTTCCCGTTGAATTTCCATGCGACTACATAAATGAGCATTGGTTCACAAGGCTAAAATAAAACGAAGAGATATCCTGATATCGCTTGGTTACAGAAAAGGAGTTGTGATCACCATGCAACAAGAAACGTTGAAAAAAGGCTGGCACTTTGACAATAGTTATGGACGTTTGCCACAGACCTTTTTTACAAATCAGGGTGCGGCACCTGTTCAAACACCGAAATTGATCATCTTCAATACATTGCTTGCAGCCAGCCTGGGGCTGAATGTTGAGGCTCTCAACAGTGATGAAGGAGCGGAGGTGTTTGCAGGTAACCTGATTCCGGAAGGTGCCGAGCCTCTGGCTCAGGCCTATGCAGGTCATCAGTTCGGCAATTTTAACATGCTTGGTGATGGACGGGCTTTGCTGCTGGGAGAACAGATCACGCCACAAGGCGAGCGAGTGGATATCCAGCTGAAGGGTTCGGGAAGAACCCCATATTCTCGCGGAGGCGATGGACGTGCTGCTGTTGGGCCAATGCTGCGTGAATATATTATTAGTGAAGCGATGTATGCACTGGGTATTCCAACAACGCGAAGTCTGGCGGTTGTATCTACTGGAGAAAACATTACACGCGAAACAGAGCGACCTGGTGCAATCCTGACTCGGGTGGCTTCAAGTCATTTACGTGTAGCAACCTTCCAATACGCAGCCAGATGGGGATCGATTGATGAGCTCAGAGCATTGGCTGACTATACACTGAAACGCCATTTTCCCGATATTGCCGAAGCCGATAATCGCTATCTCCAGTTACTTCAGGAAGTCATTCGTCGACAGGCTTCACTTATCGCTAAGTGGCAACAGGTTGGTTTTATTCATGGCGTAATGAATACAGATAATATGGCCATCAGTGGTGAAACCATCGATTATGGGCCGTGTGCGTTTATGGATGCCTACAATCCAGCGACGGTATTTAGCTCCATTGATACGCAAGGTCGGTATGCATATGGAAATCAACCGTATATTGGCGGCTGGAATCTGGCTCGGTTTGCCGAAACGCTTCTGCCACTGCTGCATGAGGATGAAGAACAGGCTGTACAAATTGCTCAGGATGCCATTGCACAATTCTCCGAATTGTATCATCACCACTGGCTCTCGGGAATGCGGAGCAAACTGGGCTTGTTTAATGAAGAGGCTGAGGATGAAGTGTTAATCAGAGATCTTCTTGAATTGATGGAGAAGCATAGTGCAGATTACACGAATACGTTTCTCGCACTAACCTTTGATACGCTCAACGGAGCTCCCTTGTTCGACACTTCAGAGTTTGCGGAATGGAATGAGCGTCGCCAGGCAAGATTAGGCAGACAGCAAGAAGGGAAAGAAGAATCGCAGCAATTGATGAAGTCTAACAACCCGGCGGTGATTCCTCGTAATCATCGGGTGGAAGAAGCACTGGACCGAGCAGAGAATCACGGAGATCTTAGTGTTATGGAGAAACTTCTAGCTGTTCTTTCCAACCCGTTTGAACATTCTACCGAACAGGCTGAGTACGCGGAACTGCCTACGCAGTGCGATACCTCCTACCGGACTTTCTGTGGGACCTGATTGAAAACTTGTTATGAAGAGGCTGCCATTGGCAGCTTTTTCATTATCATGTCAAAAGGAGATTTTATGTCCAACATACTAAGCAAACCAGAGATTGCAAGAACTCTTTTTCAGTTGCTTGAGCGGACATCCTTCCGCAGGCAGCATATAGAGAACTATGTTAACCGCTTGTTTGAGAGCTTTAAAGGGGAAGGTGTTCCATATGTAGAGAGTGAAAATGATGCATATATAGTTCGTATATACGAGCGTGGCATGGTCATGTTGGAAAAAAGAATGGAACAGACGGAAGAAGTGATCTACTGGCTGCTGGAGGATATCATTTTTACGGCAGCGCATGTGGAATTGCTGAAACGATATGGTGTGGATAATAAACAGACACATTTGAATTACACAAACGCAGTGATGCAAGAATTGACCCAAAGTATTGAGAAGGCTTTCCAACAGCTTGGAGAACCTTACTTGTATTGGCATCAGACGGGTAAACGGCAAGATCTGGAGATGCTGGAACCAAGAAAAGAGAGGTGATTGACATGAGTGAACAGGATATTAATGATGTGTGGTATGAATATGCGTTAACCTTTGTGGGGAAAAAGAATGAATCCGCTCAGGGCTGGGCTGCGTTAACAACGAATGAACAGGAAATTGCTGTTTTATGGCTGCTAGAGGTGGACGTCTTTAACGGTGGTTTTGTTCAATTTTTCTGCAACTGGGGCGAAGAGGCATACCTTTACGCATTGCAGGCATTACATACCATTGGTGCGACTCAAGTAATGGACATCATAAAGTCAGCATATGGCTGCATTAAGCATTTGGGAGAGGATGAAAGAATTGCTGAACTGTGGGATATTCCTAAGTTTCTAACATCAGAGGAGGAACACCAGTTGGATACGCTGGATCAGCAATTTTGGAACAATGAAGATCAGATTGCAGAAAAGGCATATGCATATTATCACGGGAAGTTGAACATGATGTCTTTATAAGTTTGGCGTAGGCACTCATCTGTTGCTCTATATAAAGATTAAATACTTGGCCTTGCAATGATATTAACGTTCGGCTATACTGGCTATAAATTGAATACATGAATTACGTTGATAGAGCGCAGTAGCGGCTTTGTCCCTGTTACAGAAAGTCAGGGGTTGATGGAACCTGATACATACAAGGGCTGCGAATTACACTCTGGAGTACTTGGGTAATGCCAAGCGGAATGGCAAACGATATTATGCTGAAAGCGGTATGGACAACGTGTGAGTTGTTGTCTGTGCAAGTTGGGTGGTACCACGGTTATGATAATCGTCCCTTATGTCTATTGAAGACAAGGCGGCGATTTTTTTGTGTCCAAAAAAGCCTCGCCCGGCTTAGCTCCTTGTGAATTAACGTAGATCATGGCCTAATACCAATGCATAGAGAAGGGGTTGTTTGTTTTGAATATTATTGATGAACTGGAATGGCGCGACGCCATTAATCAACAGACAGATGCGGAGGGTCTGCGTGAGCTGACCGAGACCACGTCGGTTTCATTGTACTGCGGGGTTGACCCTACAGGAGACAGCATGCACATCGGACATTTGATTCCGTTCATGATGCTGAAACGTTTCCAACTCGCTGGGCACCGTCCAGTCATTCTGATTGGTGGGGCAACAGGGACTATTGGTGATCCAAGTGGTCGTCAATCGGAACGTTCCCTTCAAACGTTGGAAGAGGTACAGGCCAATGTGGACGCTCTGACTGCACAAATGAAAAAGCTTTTCGTAACGGATGGTGACAATCAGGTACGTATGGTCAACAACTACGACTGGACACACAAAATCAATGTGATTGAATTTTTGCGTGACTACGGTAAAAACTTTAACCTCAACACAATGCTGGCTAAAGATGTAGTTGCGAGCAGACTGGAAGACGGAATTTCATTTACCGAGTTTTCGTACCAGATTCTCCAATCGCTCGATTATCTGCACCTGTTCCAACATGAGGATGTACAGCTGCAAATCGGCGGTTCCGATCAATGGGGCAATATTACAAGTGGTCTGGACCTGATCCGTAAAAAAGAAGGGCCAGAAGCAAAAGCTTACGGTCTGACAATCCCACTTATGCTTAAATCTGACGGAACGAAATTCGGTAAATCCGCAGGAGGGTCCATCTGGCTGGATGCGAACAAAACGACTCCATTCGAATTCTACCAGTTCTGGGCGAACACGGATGACCGTGATGTCATCAAATACCTGAAATACTTCACGTTCCTCAGCAAAGAGGAGATTGAAGCTTTGGCTGAAAAGGTAGAAACGGAGCCGCACAAGCGTGAAGCACAAAAGGCACTCGCTGAAGAAATGACGAAATTTGTTCACGGCGACGATATGTTGGAGCAGGCGAAACGCATTACCGCAGCACTCTTCAGCGGAGACATTCGTTCCCTCACAGCCGACGAAATCGAGCAGGGCTTTAAAGAAATGCCGACCTTCGAAACCGATGGTGAAGCAAAAAATATTGTAGACTGGCTCGTGGATCTTGGCCTGGAGCCATCTAAACGTCAGGCGCGTGAGGATGTCACCAAAGGGGCTATCTCCATGAATGGTGAGAAAGTGACGGAGCTTGAGTTCACGGTCTCTGCAGAGCACGCAATCGGCGGTAAATTCATCATTATCCGCAAAGGCAAGAAAAACTACAGTCTGGTGAAATTGAAGTAGCCATAGGATTACAGTATGAATCTTGGGAAGGTAGATACAAAGGTTTCATCTTCCCAAGGAACACAAAAAAAGGACCGTCTCCAATCATGTCAATGACATCATGGAGACGGTCCTTTTTATATTCCATCCGCAAATGGCTTATTAGTTATTCATTTATTGATTCACAATCGCTGTAATCTCTTCATCCAGATCCAGTCTTACATTCTCACGGTAAGCCCGAATGTCGTATTCACTGTGCAGGTAGCGCAGGATCGCTTCAATCATGTTGGATTCGACCAGATACTGACTGCGGCCTTGAATCCAGACTTCTGCGGAATATCCCGTATCTTCTTCCCAGCTCAGTTCCACATTGACATCGGTTGGGCGAACACCCTTGCGTTCAGCCATGTGAATGCAGATCGCGTTTACAATTTCATCCATGCTTAGAACCATAGAGATTAGTACCGTCCGTTTCTGTTACGGTCATCATCATCACGATCATTACGGCGGTCATAACGACCATCTGCTGCTGGTTTACGGCGATTTGTAATGGCTCTGAACAGGGCCATCGCGAGCATCACGATCAGCATGATTGCAGCTACGTTTACGAGCAATCCAAGAATGTTACCCAGAGCGCCCATGCCACCGAACAATCCGCCGAACATCATACCAGCAAGACCGCCCAGCATCATACCTTTCATAAATCCACCGCCACCGCCGAAGAATCCGCCACGGTTCGTTGTAGCTGCTCCATTGGAGTTGTTATTCGTATTAGATTTGCTCACATTACTGTTGGAATCGGATTTCTTAGGTGTGTTGGTATAGCTTTTTGTTCCTGATTTGAAACCGCCACCACGTCTAGCATCAGCAGAATCCGGATTCGCGACTCCGACTGTTGCAAACAACAATGTAAAGGCCATGAAAACCATCATGAGATGTTTAATTCCGAATTTTTTCTTCATTGTAAAGATCGTAACCCCCCGATTAATTTGTTTGATTCGCCCAAAAATGGGCCTTACTCAAGTAATACGGTCAACTTACAGGAACGTTTCAAATTTTGTTTAATTTTCTGAAATACTTGGACAAGGGTCCTGAATTGCCGCTTGACCATCGAGTAGTTGGGTTACCCAGTTACACCATTCGATGCCTGTTTGCGCGTTCATTAACCCTTTTTGTACCAGAATGTAACTTCCGAATTCCCGACTGCCTACTCGCAAATTATCCTGAGGTATACGGGATTTCAAATCCTCGAAATAACGGATGCGTTCCAAAAACCAGTTTTTGCGCTCATTCAGAATGCGTCTCATGCTTCCATCTTCCGCAATGCCGACACATAAAATACGCAGATTGAACTCGTCACGCGTAACCGGAGCGGTAACGGGAGTGATCATCCATCCCAGCAGTTTTTCAATACCTTTTTCCGTGACTGCATACATTTTTTTGTCCGGTTTGTCAGACTGTTGCACCCAGCGGGAGGCTAAAAGCTCATCGTTTTCCATTTTGGAGAGGAGCGGATAGATCTGACTGTGTTTAGCCTGCCAATGGGGCTGGATCTTCAGCATTAGATCATAACCTGATGACTCCTCGCGGGTAAGAAGCCCGAGCAATCCGTAGGAAAGTATGTTCATGCACATGTCTCCTTAATATTAGGGCTGGGCCAGCAAAAACAATGTAAATTGCTTTCTTTGACCGCTTTCATAAAAGTGTACACTGAAACTGTATGGTTTGACAACCTGACAGAACAACTGCCTCAATTTAGACAAAAAAAGAGTGCGGACCCTGAGGTCCGCACCCAAAACCATTTAGAGAGATGTCTATTGCCCATACCCATCTGCGACAAGATCAAGTTCACCTGTGTAGGAGTCGATGACCATGCCATGAACGGGTACAGTAGGTGGAAGCAATGGATGTTTCTTGATCACTTCCACAGTATGTTTTACCCCTTCTTCAACGCTGTCAAACCCGCGTAGCCACTTTTGTAAACGTATGCCGGAGTTCTCCAGTGTGCTCATGACTTCCTCAGATACACCCCGTTCAACCATATGTCCAATCATGGTCTCTGCGTGTAGGGAAGCCATACCGCATTCCGTGTGTCCAACAACCAGTACTTCGTCGGCACCAAGCTCATAGATGGCGACGAGAACACTACGCATAACAGACCCGAAAGGTTGAGAAATGATTGCGCCAGCGTTTTTGATGATTTTCACATCGCCGTTCTTCAGGTTCATGGCCTTGGGCAGCATTTCCACCAGACGAGTGTCCATACAAGTGATGATGACCATCTTTTTGGTTGGAAACTTGCCTGCCGTATACTTTTCGTATTCTTTAGTCTCGACAAATGATTTGTTGTAAGCCAGAATCTCTTGAATGTTGTTCATGTCTATTGCCTCCTGTTATCCAATACGATGAGCACGGCCACTTGCATAAAATGCAGCTTGTCCTACGCCCTTTGGTTTTTTATTATACCACGGTCAGCAAATTGCATTATTCCTCGGATTGGAGGAATAATGCAATTTGCATCTGTTAAAAGTTGATTATACGCATTGCAAAAAGTATCATCAATAGGGAAACCAACATTTTTTTGAAGAGGTGAACGTTAACAATGGAACAACACACGCAGCAACAGCTGGAATCCTTCCGTAATCTCGCTCGCAAAATCAAGAGTTATCATGAAGCCATTGGTTTGCTTCACTGGGATTTGCGCACAGGTGCGCCCAAAAAAGGTGTCCCGACACGTTCGGAAACACTGGGAATGCTGTCAACCGAAGCATTCAAACTGCAAACCTCAGCCGAGATGAAATCCTACCTGGATACATTAACAAATCCAGCCGTACTGGAACAGCTGGAAGATATCGACCGTCGTCAGGTGGAAGATTGCCAGAAAGAATATAATCGCAGTCAGTCCGTACCACCAGAAAAAGTACAAGCGTATACCGTACTTACCGCCAAATCAGAGACGGCTTGGGAAGATGCTAAGCATAACAGTGATTTTGCAGGTTTTTCGCCCTACCTCACCGATATTGTGAAGCTCAAACAAGAGTTCATTGACTACTGGGGTGTGAAAGATACTCGTTATGATACCCTTCTGGACATGTATGAGCCGGAACTGACTGTAGAAAAGGTGGATGCGGTATTTGCCCGTCTTAAAGCCCGTTTGGTTCCGCTGCAAGAGAAGATTAATGCTTCGGCGAACAAGCCGAACACGGAGTTCCTGAACCAGCTGTTTGACAAGGATCAACAGGAGAAATTCAGTCTGTTTATTCTGGGACAAATGGGTTATGACTTTGAAGCAGGAAGACTTGATGAGAGTGTTCATCCGTTCGCAACGGGCCTGAATCCAGGTGATGTGCGGATCACGACGAATTATTTGCAGGATGATGTGACGAGTGCAGTCTTCAGTTCACTCCACGAAGGCGGACACGCCCTGTATGAGCAAAATATTGACGACAGCCTGGCTGGTACTCTTCTTGCGGAAGGAACGTCCATGGGTATCCACGAATCCCAGTCGCGTCTTTGGGAAAATATGATTGGTCGCAGTCTTCCATTCTGGACGCGTTATTATAAAGATTTGCAACAGCACTTCCCTCAATTAAACGAGGTTGAGCTGGAAGACTTTTATCGGGCGATTAACCGGGTTGAAAGCTCTCTGATTCGGATTGAAGCTGATGAGCTGACGTACAATCTGCACATCATCATTCGTTATGAAATTGAGAAAATGCTGTTTAACGAAGGTCTGGAAGTCAAGGACCTGCCGGAGACCTGGAATGCAAAATACAAGGAATATCTTGGCGTTGTGCCACCAAATGATGGTGTGGGTGTGCTTCAGGACGTTCATTGGTCGGGTGGTGACTTTGGTTACTTTGCATCATACTCGCTCGGCAATATGTATGCTGCACAGATTCTACATACACTGCGCAAAGAAATGCCGGAGTTCGATGCCCATATTGCTGAAGGTAACCTGATCCCCATTAAGGAATGGTTGACTGACAAAATTTATCGTTACGGCAAAAGCCGTACACCTTCTGAACTGATTGTGGCCGTAACGGGTGAAGAGCTGAATCCGGACTATTTGGCTGATTATCTGGAAGCGAAATATGCCGAGATTTACAAGCTGTAAACAGATATAACATCATTATCCAATTTTTGAAGAGCGGGGCATCATTGCCCGGCTCTTCTTTTGCATGCAAGTTCTTAACCTTTTGCTGGGCATCAGCATATCAATAATAGAGAGAACAGCTGAAACCAGTGAAGGAGGGAAATATCATGAAATACACGCCCTGGTTCATCCGGGCCATCGTCATTTTGCTCATTATCATCGTGGCTCTCACCAGCTGCAATAAAGATAAGGATGAAACCAAAATTACGATCGGTGAGGTCACACGTTCTGTTTTTTACGCACCTGAATATGTGGCCGTGGCCCAAGGTTTTTTTGAGGAACAGGGGCTTGAAGTGGACATTCAAACGACGGCTGGTGGAGACAAAACGATGGCTGCACTGCTTGCAGGCTCAGTAGACATCGCGTTGGTCGGAGCTGAGACGTCTATTTATGTCTATCAACAAGGCGCAGAAGATCCGGTCATTAACTTTGCCCAGCTTACACAGACGGACGGAACGTTTCTGTTTGCCCGCGATCCCGAAGGCGACTTTAATTGGGATCAATTGAAACAGAGTACATTCCTTGGACAAAGAAAAGGCGGCATGCCTCAAATGGCAGGTGAATTCACACTGAAAAAACATGGTATTGATCCGCAGAATGATTTGGAATTAATTCAAAATGTGGATTTTGCCAACATCGCTTCTGCATTTGCTTCAGGTACGGGGGATTATGTGCAACTGTTTGAACCTCAGGCTTCCATCTTTGAGAAAGAGGGTCGCGGCAAGGTTGTAGCCTCGTTTGGAACGGAAAGTGGCCATCTGCCTTATACGGTCTTCATGACTAAACAAAGTTACATCAACGACAACAAGGACATCGTTCAGAAGTTCACTAACGGCTTGCACAAAGCACAAGCATGGGTGGATTCCCATACCGCTGAAGAGATCGCTGAAGTCATCAAACCTTATTTCAAAGATATCGATCCAGCCATTCTGGTAAGCAGTGTGAACCGTTACAAAGAACAGGGCACGTATGCAACCGATCCAATCATTGATGAGGACGAATGGAATAACTTGCTGGACGTCATGAGCGCAGCGGGAGAACTGAAACAACGTGTGGACTCTCCAACGATTGTCGATAATTCCTATGCAGAACAAGCAACAACGAAGTAACCAGGTATTCGGGAAAGGACGTGAGCATGTATGCCTGAATCCGAAACGGTGATCAGACTGGAAGGGATTTCGCAAGTCTATGTCAGCGAACGTGAAGCATCACTGGTTATTGAAAATTTGAATCTTCAGGTCGAGCAGGGAGAATTCGTTAGTCTTGTTGGCCCAAGCGGATGTGGTAAAACGACATTGCTGTCGATCATCGCCGGGCTGCTCACACCAACCGCAGGCGAGGTCAAGGTAAAAGGAAAACGCATCGAAGGTCCGTCTGCCCAGATTGGCTATATGTTGCAACAGGATTATCTGTTTCCATGGCGTACCATTTTGGACAATGTCTTGATCGGACTTGAATTGACAGGTGGACTCAATGACGAGAGTCGCGAGCGCACACGTGAGCTGCTGGCAGGTATGGGTCTAGCTGGAACTGAAGCCCAGTATCCTTCAGAGCTATCCGGGGGGATGAGGCAACGGGTGGCTTTGGTACGTACACTGGCTACGGATCCGGGAATACTGTTGCTGGATGAACCCTTTTCTGCACTCGATTATCAAACCAAGCTGCAGCTGGAGGATCTGGTCTCAGACACATTGAAGAAATCCGGCAAAACTTCGGTGCTTGTCACCCATGATCTGTCCGAAGCCATTGCCGTCAGTGACCGCGTCATTGTGCTTGATCGTAATCCGGGTCGCATTCGGAAGGAGTTTATCATTCCCGAAGATCTGCGGAACGCACAGCCTTTTCACGCGAGGGAGCAGCCAGGGTTCAATGAGCTGTTTCAGGCGTTATGGAGTGAACTGGATCAGTCCGGAGGAGGTGAGAAAAACGGGTGAATCAGACGAACCAGAAGCAGGAAATGCGTGATGATTGGATGAGACAGCTGCACCAAAGTCATATTCAGCAGGTTGCCAGATGGCGACATAAAGTGCTGGCGGTGCAGCTGTCCATGCTGGTGTTTATGTTTTTGCTGTGGGAACTGGCAGGAAGACTGCGCTGGATTGATGTGCTTTTGTTCAGTTATCCCAGCAAAATTTTCAATCAGATCTGGAAGGACATCGTCAGTGGAGAACTATGGGCTCATGTTGGGGTAACCGTTGGGGAAACGGCAGTCGGCTTTTTGCTGGGGACACTCGTCGGAACACTGCTTGCGGTTCTGATCTGGTGGTCTCCTTTTTTGTCCAAAGTGCTTGATCCCTATATGGTTGTGTTCAACAGCATGCCCAAAGTAGCGCTGGGTCCAATCTTTATCGTCATGTTTGGTGCAGGATTTACGGCTATTGTCATGACGACGTTATCCATTACAGTCATTATTACTACACTCGTCGTGTATAACAGTTTTAATGAAGTAGATCAGAACTATATTAAGGTTATCCGTACGTTTGGTGGCGATCGTTCCGAGATTTTCAGCAAAGTGGTATTACCCGCATCCTTTCCTGCCATTGTCTCTACCTTAAAAGTAAACGTGGGCATGGCCTGGGTCGGTGTGATCGTGGGTGAATTTCTGGTCGCCAAGCAGGGATTGGGCTATCTGATCATCTATGGATTTCAAGTGTTCAACTTTACCCTTGTTTTATCGAGCCTGTTGATCATTGCGGCTGTAGCTACAGCGATGTACCAACTCGTTGTATATGTAGAACGCAAGTTGCTGGCAGGGCGCAGGTGATTTTGCGAACCATGCGTGTGCAAAATAGAATGCTTCATGATATGTATACAATTTCACAAGAGGTGTCACGTTGCCTGAACCCGTAAAATCAAGTACCATACTAATACGAATATTCCGCGCAGTCCGGAATGAATGCGACGATTGGAGAAGAGGGCCTAGAGGCTTTTGTCGCATCAATCAAATTGCCAGCGTCCCTCATCCGGGGCGCGTTATTGTGACCGACATGCATATGCATGTCGGTTGATGCCGTTTATGAGTGTAGCAGCGAAATAGATATACGGTTCTTCCAGAATGATTCTTTTGATTAGATAAGAAATGGTTTTTGGCAGGATGTGTAATACTAGGGATATGATATATGACGACACACGCTGTCAGGCATTGGTGGACAAGTGCTCACCCGGATAGGTATGGCTCGCTGGCTTTGCCATTTTTGCAGCTTAGAGGAGAGGGAGTTAGATGGGTTTTAGGGTAATTAAAACCGCAATAGCCGCGCTGATGGCCGTGCTGATTGCGGACTGGTGCGGCTTGCCCGGACCAACATCGGCGGGCTTGTTAGCCATACTCGGCGTTGATGTGACACGAAAAAGAAGTATTCGCACCATATCTGCGAGATTTTTCGCTTCCGTAGTGGGGCTTTTATTTGCAAGTGTACTTTTTCACTTTCTTGGCTTCCATTACTGGGTGCTGGCGGTTTACATACTGATTGCATTCCCGGTTATCGTTCGGGCCGGATTCAAGGAAGGCATTGTGACGGGTTCTGTCGTGGTGTTCCGGGTATTTAGCGGCGGCGAAATGGACGTACAGGTGGTTTTGATCCAAATTGGGCTGCTGCTGATTGGTCTCGGTTCCGCGATGGTTGTCAATCTGGCCTATATGCCGGCTGCGGACCCGCAGATGCTGCGTATTCGCAAAAGAATTGATGAATTATTCTCGGTTATCTTCCAGGAGTTTGCAGCCACGCTGCGCAATCCAAACGAAGTATGGGCAGGGAAAGAGCTCATTGAAGCCGACAAGGCTGTACTAGGCGGCATTGAAGCGGCCAAACGTTCATTGGAAAATCAGGTCATCCACCCGAACGAGGGATGGAGTGTTTACTTTTATATGCGCAAAACGCAATTGGATTCCATCCAGCATATGATGCATCTGGTATCCCAGATCTATCAGAAGATGCCGCATGCGGAAATGGTATCGGAGCTGTTCGACCAGCTCAGTCAGGATGTGCTCACTGAATCTTACACCGGACGTACAGAAAAACTTCTCGCAGATGTGCAAGAAGAATTCAAGCGAATGGAGTTGCCGGATACAAGGGAAGAATTCGAGATTCGTTCCGCGATTCTCCAGCTGTGCCGGGAACTCGCGCTGTATCTGAAAATAGCCAAGAAGGACAAAGCACCGTCTCCAGTATCGGACCGGTCCCAATCTACAAATGAATAATAGAAAATAGTTGTCACCCTAGACGGATGCCCTGCATACACTTGTAAAGAATGATTGTATGGAGGAGGTTTAAAGATGTCATTGAGTCATAAACATCAATGTAGAGAGATCATCACGAAGGCGATCTGCGGCAAAGGTCGTAAGTTCTCTACCGTAACACATACCGTGACTCCGCCACATGGTCCGACCAGTATTTTGGGGGCTTGGATTATCAACCACCAATATGAAGCCGTATCAGCGGGGGACGGAATTGAAGTTATTGGTACTTACGATATCAACATTTGGTATTCCTATGACAAAAATTCACAGACGGATGTAGCCAAAGAAACGGTGTCGTATGTAGAACATGTGCCTTTGTCCTATCTGGACCCGAAACACCGGGCCGCCACTGTAGAGGTATCTGCGGATGCAACGCAGGAACCGAGCTGTGTGGAAGCCACGGTGTCGGCAGGTGGAGGCAGCGTAATTATCCGGGTAGAACGGGAATTCGCTGTTGAACTGGTCGCCGAGACCAAAGTATGTGTGAAAGTGTGCACGGATGGCTGTGGAGATTACGAAGACAAGGATTATGACTACGGCAGTGGCGATGGAGATTATGACGATCTCGATCCCGACCTGCTTGACGATGAGCTGTAAGCTCAGTGATCCGGATTCATAAACTTAAGGTATTATATGCGCCGCAAGCGGCAGTGAAGAGGGCGTAAGCCCTCTTTTTTCATTTTGGGCGAGTATCGGGAGGTGGGACAGAATGAATGTGATAGATGAGGCCGAGGAGGCGGTGCGCCGATATGAACGCATGCTCCCTCGTGAACGGGCAGATCGCCTGAAACGATCCGGGATTGAAGTGCTGGCATCGCAGGGCAGACGTGACCGGGAGTTGGGTCTACGTGTACGTTACGATGTAGAGATATGCTGTCTTCAAGCGATTCGCATCAAACGTAGGGACACCAGTGGCATGGGTGGAGCGCAAGAAAGTGTGCTGGATCGTGAAGCGGCATCAACTTTATTCAAACGCATTGAACGGCTTGCCACCAAAGCATTGTATACGGTTGGACTGGATCACGGCGCTATAAGACTGGAAGCGTCAGGAAAGAGCGGTTGTGCTGTCATCTCGATTGACCCAAGGCCATGGAAGGGCATGACGGATCTCTCTGCCATGTACCGTGCAGGCTGGAAACAGCTTCAGTCCGAACTGGATGAAGAGCGGCATCGTAATGCAGCCCCCATACTTGGAATGGACCCTGAGTTCCTGCTTGTGCAAATGCCAGAATCCAAAATTGTGCCCGCCTCCAGGTTTCTCGAACGAACAGGTGTAGCCGGCTGTGATTCCGTGACGATTAATGGACGACGAATATATCCTGTTGCCGAACTACGACCTGCACCCAGCTCTGAGCCGCGCGAGTTGTTGGCTCATCTGATGAGAGCCTTTGCGGCGGCTTCCCGCAGTATTAGTGATCACTCGCTGATCTGGCAGGCAGGGGGAATGCCCCAGCGTGGCTTGCCACTGGGCGGACATGTTCATTTCAGTGGCGTTACATTAAACGGGGACCTGCTGCGTGCGCTTGACAATTATCTGGCGCTGCCGCTTGCCGTTCTTCAGGATCCACGAGGATCAGGTCGCCGTCCACGTTATGGGGCATTAGGTGATTTTCGACTGAAATCTTACGGTGGATTCGAATACCGCACATTACCCAGTTTTTTGGTATCTCCTTTGGTTGCCAAAGGAGTTGTGGCTTTGGCTGGTCTTATCGCGAGAGGTTACCAACAATTGCGTCAACGTCCATTGGCGAAGGCTGTTATTCATACTGCTTTTTATGAAGGCAACCGTGAGGTGATGCAGGCGCATATTCCGGCACTGCTGGATGACCTGACACAAATGGATGGTTATGAACGTTATGAACTTTACGCTGCTCCATTAATTAGCCAGTTAAGACAGGGTAGGACATGGGACGAGAGTCGGGATATACGTAAACTCTGGAATATTCGAGCAGGTTCATGAAGAGTGGGCACTTTTTTGTTATAATGAGAAATAAGTCGATTTTGATCATCGTTATGGAAGAAATGGAACAGCAACCTATGAGGGAAGCGGCGGATGCCGAAACATGAGGCGGTGGCACGATTAAGGTGCCTAACCGCCTTATTGCTCCTTCCGGGACAGCTTCTCTTCCTGACAACATTGGAACGGATGGAGGATACTCATGGCTCAGTATACGCCAATGATTCAACAATATTTGCAAGTGAAGGCCGAGGCGCAGGACGCTTTTCTTTTTTTTAGATTAGGTGATTTCTATGAAATGTTCTTTGATGATGCAGTTAATGCTTCCCGTGAACTAGAAATTACATTAACAGCACGTGCAGGTGGGGGAGAAGATAAAATCCCGATGTGCGGTGTGCCTTATCATTCGGCTGACAATTACATACAGCGCTTGATTGAAAAAGGATACAAAGTAGCCATCTGCGAGCAGATGGAAGATCCAACGGTAACCAAGGGCATGGTGCGGCGTGAAATTGTACGAGTTATAACACCCGGAACGGTAATGGAAGGCAAGACCTTGGGGGACAAGTCCAACAACTATATGGTGTGCCTGACAGGGAATCAGAACACACTTGCACTGGCTGCCTGTGACTTGTCCACAGGGGAACTCTATGTGACGTCAGTTCCTTACTCCCAAGAGTGGCTCAAGGATGAGATCGGGATCTATGAACCTTCGGAACTGGTGGGGGATGCTGCGTTGCTGGATACGATGGCTACCCAGGCATCTCCAATTGGTCGGCCTGTGGTATACACACCATGGACGAAGAGCAAGGAAGATTTGGTGCGTCAGCAATTCGGCGAAGCGGTGTGGGCACGTCTGGAGCCTGAACGTCAAGCTTGTATAGCGCGTCTTTTCTCCTATTTAAGTGAGACGCAGAAGCGTTCACTTGGCCAATTGACACAGGTTTCAACGTATGAGCCGGATCACTTTATGATTCTGGACCCCTTTACTCGGCGCAACCTGGAACTGGTGGAAACCGTACGTGAGCGTTCGAAAAAAGGTTCGCTGCTCTGGCTGCTGGATCGCACAGAGACGTCCATGGGTGCCCGGATGCTGCGTCGTTGGGTGGATAAACCCTTGCTGCAAAAAGGCAAAATCAATGAACGTCTGGAAGCGGTAGATACGCTGTATAACCAGTTTATATTGCGGGAAGATCTGCGTGCAGAACTTAAAGACATCTACGATCTGGAACGCCTGGTGGGTCGAATTGCCTTCGGTAACGCCAACGGCCGGGATCTGAATGCACTGAAGGTGTCACTGGATAAAATTCCGGGGCTACGTCAGTATTGTGCAGGTTCGCCTTCTACAACGCTACAGCACATTGCTGGTATTATGGATGATTGCAGTGATTTGCGAGATGCAATCGGTCAGGCTATCGTTGATGAGCCACCGGTGTCCGTGCGTGATGGCGGCTTAATTCGTGAAGGGTACCACGAGCGGCTGGATGAGCTCCGGGAAGCCTCGGTGAATGGTAAACAGTGGATTGCTGAATTGGAAGCCAGAGAGCGTGAAGCAACCGGCATTCGCTCGCTGAAAATTGGTTACAACAAAGTGTTTGGGTACTATATTGAAATTACCAAGTCGAACCTGGCTTCTCTGCCAGAAGGCCGTTATGAGCGGAAACAAACCCTTGCCAATGCTGAGCGTTATATTACACCGGAGCTAAAAGAAAAAGAGACGCTGATTCTGGAAGCTCAGGACAAGATGGTTGATATTGAGTACGGCTTGTTCGCGGAATTGCGGGAACGGCTTAATCAGGAGATCGCCAGGCTGCAAAAACTGGCTGAGCTGGTGGCGGAAATTGATGTGTATCAATCCTTTGCCGTTATCAGTGCAGAGCGCAATTTCGTACGGCCTACATTGACCGATGGTTACGATCTGGTCGTGGAACAGGGGCGCCATCCGGTAGTTGAAGCAGTGATGAGAGATGGAGCTTTCATTGCCAACAACACTGCAATGCAGAAGGAAGAGGCGCGCATTCTGCTGATTACCGGCCCGAATATGGCAGGGAAAAGTACGTATATGCGGCAGGTAGCGCTGATTTCGATTCTGGCGCAGATCGGCTGTTTCGTGCCAGCCGGGCAAGCTGAAGTACCGATTATGGATCGTATTTTCACACGGATTGGTGCGGCAGACGATCTCATCGGCGGACAAAGTACGTTTATGGTGGAGATGGCCGACATTCAGGTCATGACGGATAAAGCAACACCACGCAGCCTGATTATTATTGATGAATTGGGCCGGGGGACGTCTACCAGTGAGGGAATGGCGATTGCCCAGTCTGTCATTGAATATGTGCACGATATCATTGGGTGCAAAGCGCTGGTATCAACTCATTTCCATGAGCTTGCTCATTTGGAAGAGAGCTTGGACAAGTTGGCGAATTACTCGATGGCCGTTCAGGAGAGCGGGGACAAGGTTAATTTCCTGCGTAAACTGATCGCCGGGGCTGCAAGCAGCAGCTACGGAATCTATTGCGCACGGCTTGCAGGTCTGCCGGACAGCATCATTGAACGAGCGAATGGCTTGCTGCACGGTTTCGAACATGCGGCGGCTCAGGTTGCGGTTGGAAGTGAATTTGCCGGGAAGGACAAGCAACAATCGGATGATCATGCTCGAGATGGTGTAGAGTTCCAGTCAACTGATCATTCGTCATTGATTCGGGAGCAGGAATCTACAGAACCTGTCGAACTCTCTGTTGCGACTGAAGCTCAAGAATGGAAACAACAGGACAAAAAACAAAACGGCAAGCAGCAGTCAGTCTCCAAACATGCGGATGTGGTTCAACTGTCCATCTTTGGGGATGAAGAGCCAAGTGTAACTCCGAAAACCGAGGTTGTTGCCCTTGACAAGCCTGCCAGGGAGTTTATTCGTAATATGAAAGATATTGATGTAATGAACATGACGCCACTTCAGGCGATGCAAATACTGAATGATCTCAAATTAAAGGCACAGCAATTATCCTGATTATAGGGGAGGGGAAAACCTGTGGCGAAAATTCATGTGCTTGATGAACATATTGCCAACCAGATTGCGGCAGGTGAGGTGGTCGAACGGCCTGCTTCAGTCGTTAAAGAGTTGCTCGAAAACTCGGTGGATGCAGGCGCCTCCAAAATTGATGTTACGGTGGAAGAGGGCGGACTGCTCCGTATTCGGGTCAAAGATAATGGTTCCGGTATCGAGCCGGAGGATATGGAAAAGGCCTTCTATCGTCATGCAACCAGTAAAATAGCTCATGGCCGCGATCTGTTCCAGATCACAAGTCTTGGATTCCGGGGAGAGGCCTTGGCGAGTATTGCCGCTGTCTCCAAAGTGGAAGTGTTATCAGCTAGCGGGAATGACGGGCGAGGACGCCGAATCGTGATTGAGGGCGGCAAACTTCTCTCACATGAGGATGAAACCTCACCCCAGGGCACCGACTTTGAGGTAAAAGAACTATTTTTCAATACGCCGGCTAGACTTAAATATATGAAAACGATCCAGACTGAGCTGGGACATATCTCGGATGTTCTCTATCGCATGGCGATGTCTCATCCTAATATCTCGTTCACGCTGCGACATAATGAAAATACGCTGCTTCAGACGCTGGGCAATGGGGATCTGCTGCAAGTGGTTGCAGCAATCTATGGTACAAGCGCCGCCAAAGCGATGCTTCCCATTCAGGGAGAGAGTCTGGATTATCGTGTGAGTGGGCTGATCAGTTTGCCGGAATGGACTCGTGCCAATCGTGGCGGCATGTCAACCATTGTGAATGGACGATTTATTCGGAATTACGGGCTCAACCAGGCTATTCTGAAGGCGTATCATACGCTGCTGCCCATTAATCGCTTCCCACTTGTCGTGGTGCAATTGGAAATGCATCCATCCCTGGTCGATGTGAACGTGCATCCGGCGAAGTTGGAGGTTCGTTTTAGCAAGGAAGCGGAGCTGTACGAGTTTGTGGAAACGACACTGCGTGGAATCTTACGGAAGGAAGTGCTTATTCCTCAGGTAACCAAGCAGCAAATCAGACGTGGAGATAACAGTTCCTTTATCCAGGAACAATTTCTGTTCCCAAGAGGTCCTTTAAAGGACGAATCGGAATCTGCGGGGTATGGGCAACAGGGTCCATTAGGGAAAACTGCTGGCCTCGATAAAACGACTTCAGAGGACGATGACCTGGATGCTCCAGCTGATTTGGCTCCGTCTGATGTGCAATCAGTTCCTGATGGAAACGGTGAGGGTCAGTCGCTGCCATTGCCTGAAGCCCCACCCGAGATACCACCATCCTATGATCCATTCGGGATGTTGAGCGGGGACCTAGGATCTAATGTCCTGAAGCAAAATTATAGTCCTGACGAAAACCCCCATAGCGATGAAGCTTCTACTTTGAGTGAAAGTACCGGTGCTAACGGAGATCGTGCTGCGCAAGATGCCTTACCTTTAACTGAAGATAAGGGGCTGTCTACTTCACAGGCTCAGGCTTCTGCGTATCGTTCCAATTCGGTGAATTCTCCGGTTAGAGAAGGGCGTTCATCTTATAATTCATCTGCAGTGGCTGCAAAAGGAGAACGGAGCTGGAAGACTCCAAGTTTACCGGACCCGGCAAAGCTGGCATCCGCCATTAAGTCGGATGTTTCCATGCCCGCGTTTCCCGAGCTAAGTCTGATTGGGCAGCACCACGGGACGTACTTGATTGCACAAAATCAAGATGGTCTATATCTGATTGATCAGCATGCTGCCCATGAACGGGTGAATTATGAATATTACTACGAGCAGTTTGGCAATCCGGCTCAGGCTTCGCAGGAGTTGTTGTTGCCCATTACATTGGAGTTCACACCATCCGAGACCGAAAAGCTCAAAACAAGACTGGCATGGTTCGAGCAGGCTGGTGTCTATTTGGAACATTTCGGTGGGCAGACTTTCCGGGTGCGTTCTCACCCGTTCTGGTTCCCTAAGGGGGATGAGAAAGACATTATTGAAGAGATGTCAGAATGGGTGCTGAGTGAACGTAGTATTGATGTTGCCAAAATGCGAGAAGCAGCCTCCATTATGTGCTCTTGCAAAGCTTCCATTAAAGCCAATCAGAAATTGACGGATCAGGAGGCGGAAGTGTTGATTCAGCGCCTAGGTTCTTGCCGTCAACCATATACTTGTCCACACGGGAGACCGATTGTGGTGTCATTTTCAACCTATGATCTGGAGAAATTGTTCAAACGGGTCATGTAGCTACTTAGGAGGAACTTATGTATATTACAACCGGTGAAAAGGAAGCAGGCCACCTTGTGGAACGTGCACGAAACCTGGCGGAAACAACAGGAGGGACCTATGTACCGCGCAAAAAAATGTCTTTACCTGCACTGACTGCACATTATGGGATAGATGAAATTGTAGTTGTGCTTCAGGGTAAAGTTCGTTTGTTTCGTCCGGATTCACCGCTGCTTGAGTTTCACCCCAGTATGGGATTTGTTCGGGCCAAACGTGTGTTAAATGGAGAAGCTGATCCGATGCTGGACGCAGGGGCGATTCTTGAAGGGGATACTGTTATCGATTGTACAGCAGGATTGGGCACCGATGCACTGGTATTCTCGGTTGCTGTAGGCAAAAGTGGTCGGGTCATCGCCTGTGAAAGCTCCCTCCCACTGTACACGTTATTAGTAGAAGGCATGTCTCAATATGAGAGCATTAAGCCTGCGGTAAACGAAGCTTTCCGGCGCATTGAGCTGCGGCATGCAAATCATCTCGATTTGCTGCGTTCCTTGCCAGACCGAAGCTGTGACACGGTATATTTCGATCCGATGTTCCGTGAACCAATGCTTGATTCAAGCGCCATTCAGCCTTTGCGAGATTATGCGAATCCAAGTGCACTGGATAAACAGAGTATTATTGAAGCGAAAAGAGTTGCCCGCAAGCGGGTAGTTATGAAAGAGAAGCGCGGCAGCGCGGAGTTTACGAGACTCGGTTTTGAAGTGCATGACCGGGGCAATGCAAAAACACTGTACGGAGTGATTAATGTTGAAAGCGGAAGTTAAACCGAAGCTGCTTGTGCTGGTTGGACCAACAGCGGTAGGCAAAACAAGAATGAGTATCGAGCTTGCACAGGCGTTCAATTGCGAGATAATTTCAGGGGATTCAATGCAAGTATATCGCGAAATGGATATCGGAACGGCTAAAATTACTCGCGATGAAATGAAGGGTGTGCCCCATCACCTCATCGACATCCATGAACCGGAATACCCCTATTCCGTGGCGGAATTTCAGGAAAGCTGCACACGTCTGATTGTGGAAATCCATGAGCGCGGCAAGTTGCCTTTTATTGTTGGTGGTACTGGTCTGTATGTGGAATCGGTATGTTACGGCTTTCAATTTTCGGACAGCGGCTCAGATGAAGCGTTCCGGGATGAACAGTTCCGTTATGCAGAGCAACATGGCCCGCAGGCGTTACATGATAAGCTGAGGGTCATTGATCCGGTTAGCGCAGAACGACTGCATCCGAATGACCAACGCCGAATTGTTCGTGCACTGGAGATCTATCACCTCACAGGTGAGAAGTTATCCGAGCAGCTGGCTTCCCAGAAAAAAGAGTCTCCATATGATCTACTTATTGTGGGTTTGACAATGGATCGTCAGAAACTGTATGCCCGAGTGGAAGAACGAATTGATCTTATGATCGAGCAGGGTTTGGTAGATGAGGTCAAGTCTTTGCTGGAGCGAGGCGTAGCGAGAGGACATATTTCCATGCAGGGGCTCGGCTATAAGGAAATTGCGGCTTATCTTCAGGGTGAAGTAAGCTGGGATGCTGCGGTGGAGTGGTTGAAAAGGGATACGCGTCGTTTTGCCAAGCGGCAATTGTCCTGGTTCCGGCATATGAAAGATATTGAATGGGTAGATATGACGGATACCGAAGATTTTGCAGGGAATTATGCCCATGTAAGTGAGATGATCAAACGCAAGTTTGACTGAATATAGAAGGTGGGATTTGTCACCTATTAGGACTTTAGAACCTCTATCTTTTAGAAATAAAAGGTAGAGGTTCTTACTTTTTTGATATGAAATGACGTCATTAAAAGAGGCAATAATCGGTGGTGTATACAGATTTAAGCAGAAAATTTCATTGTGAAAAAATAACATAAATATTAAAATGAATTCACATGACAGGCTAATTGTTTTGATTCAAAGCTAAAGTGGAAGGGGGAAGATTTTATGAGTGCAGAACCGAGCGGAGTGGCAAGTTTATATCTCTTTTTTTCAGGATTGATTGGAATTGCTTTCGCCATTGGAGGTCTTGTCGCATTAATTTGGTTAATTATTGTTCTAATCAATACCAATACATACCTGAAACTCTTGATCAATGATAAGAAGAATCGGAAAAATATTACGTTAGTCAAAGAAGAAGAGAAACCGTATACAAATCCAGAAAAATAGAAGGGAAACGTGGGAAAAGGTAGAATTTGTCCCTCTTTTGCAATTCTGACAAGCGGTGTATAATGGATAAGTCTTCTAGTTGCAAGCGAAGCTCAGGCATAGGTGCAAAATAGCAGACAAGGGGTTTTTGTGGATTATATGAATCCGTTCATGATATAATAGCACGAAAGCTACTCAGCGATATTGAATATTACTTATAACACGAATTCAAATGAACCAATGGGGGTACGGCTAATGAACAAGTCCATCAACATCCAAGATACGTTCTTGAACCAACTGCGGAAAGAAAACATTCCAGCTACAGTCTATTTGACTAATGGCTTTCAAATCCGCGGAACGATCAAGGCATTTGACAATTTTACGATCGTCATTGACAGCGACGGACGCCAGCAAATGGTCTACAAGCACGCCATCTCCACGTTCACGCCGCAACGCAGCGTATCGCTGATGCAGCAAGATAATAGCGGCGAAGCTTAAAAAATTACGAAACCTTTTTATCAACCATTTCGTCTACATGTATAGGAATTGAAACAGAGCAACCTGAATAAGGGTTGTTCTTTTCATTCCGGGCAAAATAAGCTCTATAGGAGTTTGAGCCAGCAGACGAATAGAAATTATGCAACTGAAAGGGAGTCAGGAGGTAACATGCCAAACGATCCGTTGTCGAGGTCTAACAATCGCAACAGTAATAACAAGTCAACCAAAAAAGCGAAGCCAAAGACCTCTAAAAAGAAAAAAATTACGGGTAAACGCGTTGGATGGACACTGTTTTTCACCATGGCAATCGCCATATTCTGTGCACTGGGTGGATATTTATTTATTATGGTGAGTGGCGAAAATCTGCTCAAAGCCAACAAGGACAAAACAACAATCAATGAAACTTCAAAAGTATATGATCGTAACGGTCAGTTAATGGGCGAGTTGTCCATTCAAAAGCTGGAGCCGGTCAATGAAGAAGATATTCCGGATTTGGTAAAGGAAGCTTTTGTTGCTACGGAGGACAGACGATTCTACGAGCATCAGGGCGTGGACATCTGGTCCATCGGACGGGCGGCGGTTAAAGACGTCATGGCCCGCTCCATGGTGGAGGGTGGTAGTACACTGACTCAGCAGCTTGCGAAAAATATGTTCTTGTCCCGTGACAAAACTTTCTTCCGGAAAGCGACGGAGGTTTCCATTGCAATGGCATTGGAGCGCAAGTACTCAAAAGACGAGATTCTGACGATGTATCTGAACCGGATTTTCTTTGGTCATCAGCGTTATGGAATTAAGGCTGCGTCTGAATTTTATTTTGGAAAAAAAGATTTAAACGATCTTAAGTTATGGGAAATTGCCACATTGGCAGCGATGCCTAAAGGGCCTTCAGCTTATAACCCGCTGAGCAATCCCAACGATTCCAAGGCACGTCGCGCTGTGGTATTGCAGCTGATGTATGAGCAAGGTTACATCACCAAGGCTGAAATGGATGAAGCCAAAGCAGTAGATTATGACTATACACCGCCTGAGAAAGATCAAAAGTATCAAGCCTTTATTGACTATGTTCTTCGTGAAGCAGAAAAAGTGACTGGTAAAACGGAGGATGATCTGAATATCGGCGGGTACAAAATTTACACGACGATGGATGCTCAGGCTCAAACAGCCATGGAAAGTGCTTTCTCGGATGATAGTTTGTTTGAGTCAAGTAAAGACGATCAGCCAGTTCAAGGCTCCATGGTCATTATGAACCATGAAAATGGCAGTCTCGTCGCCTTGATGGGCGGACGGGATTATCAAACGAAGGGCTATAGCCGGGTAACACAGAGCCGCAGACAACCTGGATCGGCATTTAAACCGATTGTGACTTATGCACCGGCTCTTGAATCAGGTAATTACAATGCAAACTCAGCTCTTAGTAATGAAAAGCAATGCTTCGGCAATTACTGTCCGGGTAACTTGCATGGGTATTCTTCTACCATTAGCATGACGGATGCCATTACCAAATCGGAGAATATCCCGGCAGTATGGCTCCTAAACAAAATTGGTGTGAATACAGGTGTTCAGTTTGCCAAAAGCGTAGGTATCCAGCTTACGGATGAAGACAAAAACCTGGCGATCGCGCTGGGTGGTCTTAGCAAAGGTACGAATACGCTGGAAATGGCGCAAGCCTATAGTGCATTCGCTAATCTGGGTGAGTACCAGCAGGCGTATTCCATTAAGGAAATTAAGGATAGCGCTGGGAAAACGACCTATAAACACGATAAATCGGAAACAACACGTGTCATGAGTGAGCAAAATGCTTATTCCCTGACTAAGATGCTGCAAAATGTCGTGAATGACGGTACAGGTCGTTCAGCACGTCTGGATCGACCCGTTGCTGGTAAGACGGGAACCGTTCAAAGTGGTATTTCCGGCAACAGTGCCAACCGTGATGTTTGGTTCGTCGGATACACGCCAGAATGGACTGCGGCAGTATGGATGGGTTACGACAATCCAGATGCAAACCATATGCTCAAAAATAGTAGTAAGCTGTCAGCGGCGTTCTTTGCCAAAGTTATGGGGGATGCGTTGAAAGGAGTTCCTGTGAAGGACTTCAAAGCTCCAGCAGGTGCCCAGACACCTCCACCGGAAAAAGAACCAGAGCAACCAACGCTTTCAGTGAGTGGTTTGAATGGAGCTTATGATCCATCTACGCAAACTGTATCGTTGAATTGGACTTCAACGGGGGATTCCTCGACACAGTATCGGATTTACAGAAAAGAAACATCTGAGGGCCAGTTCACCCACCTCATTGATGCAGTTGGTTCGACCAGTGCGCAGGATCTAAGTGCGCTCCCTGGTCTCACTTATGAGTATTATGTAACAGCATATGATCTGGCTTCCGGACAGGAAACGGATCCTTCCAATACCATATCGCTTATGATTGAAGCGGAGGAATTGGAACCGGAACAGCCAGATACGGGCACGGAGCCAGGAACGACGGAGCCGGGTACAGAACAGCCTGGAACAGAAAATCCAGACAACGGTTCGTCGGGGAATGGAAGTTCTGAAGGTAACAATGGCAACGGAAATGAAAATGGTAACAATGGTAACAATGGTAACGGCAATAATGGAAATGGAAACAATGGCGGGACAGGTCAAGGGAACGGACAGACCGGAGAAGGAAACACACCGCCGGGACAGGGAACAACAGAACCTGGAGGTACGGGTGAAGGTTCCAATGATGGGTCTGTAACGACACCAGGCGAAGTGGTCACACCGCCAGATAGTGGAAACAACGGTAACACTGGAGAAACGGATACACCCACTGATTCTCAAACTGGAACTGGCGGTTAACAAAAATAAGCCGCATTAAATAATTACAGCCTAAAACCTGCTCCCTGATGTTGGGGAGCAGGTTTTTTGGTTTGTGTAGCGTTCGGCGTGGAACCAAAGCTCTCCGATAGATGGGGCAAAGCTTGATTTTGAGTGTATAACTTAAATATGGTAAGCTGTAACTATTCGTAATACGTTGTGCAAAGCGGATTCAGGGGCTTGTGGAATCGGTAATGCGGACGTTATTCGCTGTTCACCAATATCAGCAGGTCACGGACCTGTGGTCGGCAAAGAGGGGTTCGTATGAAACGGAAATTCGGGGACCGCGCGAACTGGCGCCGGATTACGAACCGACAATTTACATGCCGGTTCGTTCAATCCAAAATTTTTACGGGTTACATTACGCTGTATACGATACAAGATTTGAAAGAGCCTTTGTGGAAAACCTATGGAGGAAGTACCTTCTGCATTGCGGATAAAGGTTATTCCTGGTTGCAGTATTATCCAAAAGGCGAGCATTTTGTTGTTACGGCGATGTTTGATGATCAGGAGCGGATTGTTGAATGGTACATTGATACATGCCGCAGCCAGGGCATAACCGATCAGGGTGTTCCATGGTTTGATGATCTGTATCTGGATGTCGTTGTCCTGAAGGATGGAGAAATATTTTTGCTGGACGAGGATGAACTTGAAGATGCTCTTTCTCGTAAGCACATTACCACGGGGGATTATGATCTGGCTAACCGAACAGCAAAGGAATTGTTGCATGCTATTGATGCTCATGTGTTTCCCTATTTCCAACTGTCTCTGAAGCATAGACAGACCCTGTTTGAGAATGGGGAGTTTAAAAAAAATATTCAGATTTGAGTCATGGAAAAGTCCCATAATTCTTCGCCATACTTCTAATATTAGAGCACCTGATAGAATACATTAATAATCAGGAGAGTTCAGCCCGATAAAATAGAGGTGATGGCGAATGAACGGACGGGTCATGGCTGCAGGAGGGCAACCGGGAGGCAGACCATCCAGACAAATTAATGTTGTTTTGCGTAACCAGGAACCTCAGATGCTGGTCAAAGAAGAAGAGACAGCAATACAAGCAGCAAAAGGTTTAGCCAAACATGCGCATTTTCAGGAAATTCAAGGTGAGTTAGAGCAACTGGTTGGACTTGAAAATATCAAAGATTTAGTATTTGAAATCTATGCTTTCTTACAGATTGCCCAGATGCGTACCGAAGCTGGTTTGATAAGTGGGGCGCACGTGTATCATATGATTTTCAAAGGCAATCCGGGAACCGGAAAAACAACGGTAGCACGAATTGTTGCGAAGCTTTTTCAGAAGATGGGTGTATTGAGTAAGGGTCACTTGATTGAAGTGGAACGTGCAGACTTGGTCGGAGAATATATTGGGCATACGGCACAGAAAACCAGAGACTTGGTCAAGAAGGCACTGGGTGGAATTTTGTTTATTGACGAGGCTTACAGTCTGGCTCGCGGGGGCGAGAAGGATTTTGGGAAGGAAGCGATCGATACACTTGTAAAGTCAATGGTTTGGAATATTATGTGTTTGATTCACTCAGCTTTGATAAGCCAAAGTGGGGAGGTGAAACCTTTACCCACAAATGGAGCAAAATTGAACCTTTGTTCCCCATGATGTTGGACAAGTATCAAAAGGACTTACTCAGCTTTGAAAAAATAGCAGAAGCCACTGAGACTGATTGGTGGACAATCAAGGAAATGTTTAAAGCAAAAGGGGTAATACTCGAATCAACTAAAGAAAGAGCCAAGAAGAGGCGTTCACGCGACTTTGAGAGGATATACAATCTTCACTATGTTGATGGACTATCTTTCACCAAGATCTACAAGCAATATGGTCTAAGCCCAACTTACTGTAAACAAGTACTCTCAGAAAACATACACAAGTTAAAAAAATGAAAAAAATACCCCTCAAGAGGAATTGCTTAGCCTCAAGAGGGGTATAGTTATATCTAATTCATTATTTAACCTGTGCTGATCGTTTTAATGCTGCATCGATAATAATCTCAATAAGTTGTCGTTCAGAATCCGTTGGTACGACTGCGTTTTTTGCAAGCAAATCATCAATAATTCTAAGTGAAATTGCCCTTTTATCAACATTGTCTTCCATTTGCTCATCTACATATTTAACAACTAACTCTGCAATATCCAATGCAAATGATGCTTTATTCTTGTTTAATCCTCTGACATTTATCACATCTAAAACAAGGTGTGTTACTAGCAGCATCTGTTGCATCCCTTCAGTCTTTTCCTTGTTAATCCAACCTTTTTTCTTTGCATATGGAATGACAAACAATCCTCCTGCAACAGCAGCAAGAATAATAGCAATAATATATATGTTGTCCATTTAATCTAATCTCCTTTTATGTATGATTACTTAATTACTTGCTTACTTTGATGTTATTATCTTTACGGAAGTTAATCACAAGCTGTCTCCAGAAATCGTAACTACCTGTGGTGTCAGAAATATAATCTTTGTAATACTCATATGCAGCTTTAGCCCAAGAAGGACATTCCATATTAGCTTTTGCTTTCTCAGCTTTGATCCAATCTGATTGTGATTTTACTGTTTTCTCAAGTGTGTCCATTTGCAATTTTTCTGCTTCAGTCATTTTTTCATCATCCTTTGGTTTTGTAGTTGTAATTGGATTCGTAATTCCACTTCTTAAACGTTCTAGTTCTGCTTTGACTTGAGGAATAAAGTTTTTATTCGCAGCAGCAATTGTATTACCGTCTCCCCAAAAGTTTGTTCCTGGGCATGATTTAAATGACATGTAGCACTCCGTTTCTTAACGATATGTATTCCATTAACTGCTCTTCGTTATTGTTTTTTGTTCCATAAACATAATGAAAAGAGCCCCGCACACTAGGATTGTGGCAGGACTCGCATAATGTTATTCCGTTGTCTAATTCAAATCTTAGATTTGCGTGTGCCGAGAAGTTTAAAATATGGTGTGCATGTAAGTTTCCACCTTTACAATCCCCGCAGCACTGACAAGTGAACCCATCTCGTATAAAAACAGATATACGCCAATCTTTATATTTCTTAGAACTTCTGATTCTAGATAGTTCGTTTTTATCATCGCCTGTCCAATTCCAGACATTTTCTCCGCGATGATACTCGTTGTAACACCTTCTACATCGTTCTTGTCTTTTAAAGTTATGCAAACTGTTCTTACTTTCTGCTCCACATGAACATAGATACTTCATAGGTGTGTTTGCGCTAATGTACTCATCCTCTAATAAAATACAGTTTCTTTTGAGATACAATTCTCTGACCTTTTCTAAATCGTATTTATTGTGATTGCAAAATTTTTGTTGAGTGTTCGGTACAGCTAAACCCAAAAAGTCATATATTGGTTCAATATGTTTCCCAGGTGCAGAAAATAATGATCTTACAACCGAATAAGAAGGAAGCCAACTACAGTTATCAATTAGATATGAAGAAAGCTTCCCTTCCTCTTGATAGAGTTTATGTAAAAGTGGCACTACAACCGCTAATCGCTCTTCTCTGGGACTATTTCTTTTGAAATAATTCTTTGCTCCTATTTGCTTCAAATTAGTATTTTTCTCTCTTTCCCGTCTCAAGATTGTACCAATGATGATATACAATGTGATTTGTATCTACAGGAATATTGAATTTTTCACATAGGCAGGCATAAATATGGACAATCGCTCTTTTTTGAATGTCGGTCATGCTATCTCCACCGACATCAAAGTTTCCAATTATCTCAATACATAGTGCTCCAGTGTTTGCACCTTTTATTCCAGCAGGAGTTACGTTCAAATTGCGACCAAGACTGTATCCAATTTGGCCTGTTTCAAATAATGTGAAGTTTTGCCCAATATCATTCCAACCTTGATTTAAGTGACTATTTCTCATGCCCTCTAAGCATTTAAACGGATCTTGATTCTTTCTTGTTGTGTAGTTTGGCAAGTATGTATGGTGCACTTGTAATTTGTTAATGTCTCGTGTTATCTTCTGCTTTTGAAGCCATGGACGAAACTCTTCAATATCAAGTAGAAGGAAATTCCCTTTCTGAATCATTCAATCACTCCTTATCTTTGTCTTTATCTTCAGTTCCACTCTTATCTTTTAAGATGGAAACAGCCTTTTTTACTTGTTCAGGTAGTGGGAGATCTAATCTCCCGTAGTTTTCAAGCAAACTAATAAACTCATTCATTAGGTAGAAGTATGTAGCACCAACGGCAAGACTCAATGTCCCATTTAAACCAAGCAAGGTATCAATCCTAAAAAGGACTGCAATAACAGTGAACATGAGGACTTTCTTCAAAATTCCAAAGAAACCTTTACGCGAATTTAATCCCTTGTCGTCACGTGTTGGATTCTTATACCCTTCGTATGCAGATGCAGCTAAACCAGTAATCCAATCCAACACTGTAAAGATCACGAGCAAAGCAAGAGCTTCATTCCAACCTCCGAATGCATAACTTACTATTGCACCAACCACCCCCACAATAAAATTTAAAAATTTGTCTGACACATCGTTTTCCTTCTCTCAATTAAAATAAGACTCCCCAAAATGGAGAGCCTTGTGAAACTTACAATATGTAATAATAAGAACCTGAAGAAGCGCCTCTAATAATTAGAGTGGAGTTCATGTCACTAACATCGCGTTTGCGGATACTCACTAGTCCATCAATATCATGAAGGCCACCAACTCTAGGGTACAAGAATCCACCAAGATCAGGCTTAGATATAACCACTTCCGATGCAACCTCTGTAAACTGTTTAATCATAATGGTTGATTCCATATCACTGAACTGTCTAATATCAATTGAACTATCTAGGTATTCTCTATCTTTGATATAAATTGTACCATCTTGTTCAGATACATATTTTATTTCTAGTGTGGAATACATATCCGGTCTTGATACAGAGATGATTGACTCACAATCCTCAAATGCTGGAACATCAATAAATGATTCAATATCTGAATTTCTTACTGCACGTATGAGCAACTCTGAGTTAATATCTGGTCTTGATATACCAATACTCGATTCATAATCATCATATGCTCTAATGTTTACGTAAGCTTCGATATCTTCGTCATAAACACCACGTATGTAAAATTCTGCATCCATGTCAGGACGATTTACAGATATGAAGCCCTCCTGATAATTGAGGTTTGGTATGTCGATCATTGCGTTGAGATCACCAAAACCTTGCTCACGAATAGTAAAAATACCAGACAATTCAGGATTTGATATAGCTATAAATGATTCAGTATCATCGTAGAACTCATTCCTAATGGACACTTCAGAACTCAAGTCATGTCTAATACGAGTATAGTTAGACACTTCAACATAGGAGGCTATGTCGGGCTTAGAAATTACAATGTTACCGTTTAGATCGTCAAATGCTCGATTTGCAATTGATACTTCACTAGTTAAGCTCATCTTAGGGTCAATAGTTATTGTTGATAGCAACTCAGGAATAGATACGGCTAATGATGTATCCATTTCAACTATTCGACTCTCAATAATCGTGACACTTGAATCAATTTCACTTTCTGTACGAATAGCCACAGTTAACGAAGAGTATATATCTGGGCGACTTATGCCCAGTACGCTGTCCATTTCTTTCAACATTGGATCTTCGTATCTGTGAACATAAAGGAACGAATCTAAATAGTGCAAACCTCTGTCGCTGTGTACAGTTAATGTGGAATTAATATCTTTATAGCCCTTTTGATAAATAAATAACTCTGAATCCATCTCTGCTCGACCATAAGATTGAACGGCAGAGGTTATGTATCTGACTTGGAGTATTGGAGGCTTACTGGACTCCCTAGTATTAAAATAGATAGGAGTATCATCGACAGACTTAATATTCAATCCATAGTTGTTTAATGACCCATCTTGCCAACGTTTCAGAACTTCTAATACATTGATTTCAATATATTTCTCAATCGTATTAACTGTGTACTGATACGCCAGTATTTCCTCAGATCGTGGCTTATTGGCATAAGTAATTCCATACTCACGCCAGATTGTGCTAGGCTGATAAATCTCAATATTAGCACCAGTTTTAATTGTTCCTGTGTAATATAATCTCAATTTAGCATCTTCGAGATACAGAAGGTCGGGTATAGCAACCTTCAAATCTCCAAAGTTTACAAAAGACTCAAACTCCTCAACAGTATCATGACCAACCATCATTCGTTGTGTGTCGCCATAGTTGATTGTTTGCAAATCGATTCGACTTCGAGTGGTTGCATCGCCAATAGGTTTTAAGTCAATGACTGTACGAGGGGCTTCAATTAACTCAAATCTACCCTGAGTTCTATTGTGTGGTCTAACATTAATGGAACATTCTAATTCGCTAAACGCTACAGCCTCAATTGTTGAAACTAAATCACTATTGGATCGATACATTACGTTAAGACTGCTTGATATATCTTTGTTTTGTATAGACGACTTAATTGAAATAGCTGAATCTAGTGTTGACTCTCTTCTTGCAGCAATAACTAGTTCTGATTCTAATCTTGTCTCATCTTGAACATATAATATGTATTTACTTGTAAAACGGTTGGAGGGACTTTTTACATATAGAATCCCCTCCGTATCATGGTCATCATAGTACAAAAATGTCACTCCTCATCTCATTGTATTGAGATTTAAACACGATCAGCGTTTACCACTAACTCAAATAAACCATTTGGATTGGGCTGTGCTCTCATGTCTGTTGCTATACGCACATAAAAATCAATTGTTTCATCTGGCTGTGTGAGTCCATATGTCAGATAGTCAATGGGGAGGAATGGGTTGGCCTGTCTGGATAGTTCGACCACAACACCATCTCGTTCGTATTTCTTATCCATTTCTAAATAGACATTATCAATAGCATATCCAAGTTGATTTTTTATTCTGACTTTTTGAGTTAGAGTTGTTTGTCCAGCTATGATAACTCCAAAGTCTAGCTGCTTCAGAATTCCACCAAATGTATCTGATAGATATTCTCCCGACTCATCCATAAACATCAATCCAGAATAGGAACCAATAAATGTAGTTTCCCAATAATCAGTTTCTCCCCAATAGTCTTGGAACTCCACTTTGAGTTTGTTAGGTTGATTAAATATAATATCTCGATCAGAAATGTTGATATCAATATCTTGAGGCGAGGGAGCTAATCGAGTAAAACTACCATCAGATGGATAGTAAGGTTTATCATTGAGGAGTATTCGATATTGAACTCTACCTTTATCGCTATCATCTAGGACTCCAGTCAACTTGCCGCCCGTCAGAGAAAGTTGAATAGTTGCATTAGTATTCAAAACATAGAAAGCTACATTATCCATCTTAATTGTTTCTGTAGCTGAGTTGATATTAAGTTTCATATTGTCAATTTGAATACCCGCATCAGAGTTATGTATATTATCTTCAATGTAGTAAGCGAATCGAATTTTATTCCCTTTGTCTTTCAGCGATTTTGAACCGATAAGAGAGAGATCATAATGACTCATTCCGCTTTGTTTGAATGTGAATAAACTTGAGATGTCGATAGTTTTCCACTTACCAAATTTACACACTTCCCAAGTGTCACCTTCATTGAACGAGACCGCAAATCTTAAAGTCCCATTTGTAGAATTGAGTTTATCTACAATAGAAAGTAGATCACCAAACATATAATAATCGTCTGTTTGAATTATGGATTGAGGAGAGGGGATAGATGAGGATGTAACTGTTTTGGGATTATTATTATCACTCCACGTAACCACGTCAAAATCTCCCTCAAGTTCATCCAATGGGGAGTAATTAGCCGTGATATTTAGTTCAGCTGACGTTTTAGAGGGATCGTCTGTGTAGTATAGAACATCCACACTATCACCCAATTCGTCATAGATGGTAAAAGGTTCGGTTTCAATTGTAATCGTTGATTCCGTTTGATTTGGGTCATCAGTGTATTCTATAATTTTGATTTCTTTGTCTTCCCACTCTTGTGCGAGGGTAAAGGGTTCAGTTTCGATATTGAAGGATACCTCTGTTTTGGCTGGGTCGTCTGTGTAATAACATAATTCAACCTCACCTTTAAGTTGTGACCATGCGGTTTCGGGGATGAGAGATAATTCGCTCAATGTGCTTCCATTCAAATAATCTGATTCTGTAGGACTACTAGAAACTTCAATCCATGAACCACTATGATATTTTTTGAAGGATTGATTATGCATCACCAAAACCCTACTTTCAAGGATCATTTCAAACATCTCTAATTCGCCTATCAGGACGTAAGCTCCCGCATTGCCTATGTCGGTTACATTAATTCTATATAATTTAAATTTTTGTGGATTGGTAATAGTGTACTCTTGCCTCAAAACACCAGCACTCCAGTTGATAATGTTTGATCGGCTATCTAAAACAGTCCAATTAGATCCATCATTAGAACCTTCAAAAGTCCAAGATTTTGGTGTGGCTGCATACTGTACACCTACAACTGCAATGCTATATTTATATATAATTATGTCACGTTGAAAATTATAGCCAAGCCAACCCTTCTGTGCTGTATTCGATGTCCAACCTGTATTTAGATTTCTGTCATAAGCACCATATATAGGATATGTGGTATTTGATCCACTAGCTATAATATTTGAGTTTGCGCTTGTAGTTAGCGGTATTGCATTGATCGTTGAATAATTAGCCATTTTAAAGATCATCTCCGTTCTCAAATTTAAATCAAACAATCATTTTACATACTTATGTGATCGAGGCTTTCTTGATTGGTATTTTAGTTGTATCGATTGACTTTCTAAACACTCTACCTGTTCCCATTGGAGCGATTTCCTTTGTTGAAAAACTTGTTTTTTCGAAATTTTCATTTAAGTCTACAACAATCGACTTATCCATTCCCTTGCTCAAAAATAACTCTTCATTTGAATTTTCATTAATTTCTAAAATTGAATATTTTACTGAATTTATCAATTCGAAATCTGTGATAATATAATACAAACCTGAGACAGCTGCAGTAAAAACGATTTGGTAGAATTTATACGGTGTATTGTTTGTGATATCCACTGATAAAGAATCATTGACATCCCAACCTGAAATAGAGCTTTTTGTATCCAATATAGTCCATGTCTGTGCGTTATTTGAACCTTGAAAAGTCCACGAACTTGGTGATTGTGCTAACTGTTTCCAGCATCTAAGTATATATTTATTTATAACTTGAGGTGATGGAAACTCATATCTTAGCCATGAATTCGATGTAGTATTGATGGCAGAACGCCATGTAGATTCAATTGTTATAGTTCTATCAAATGCTCTCCATGCTTCATACGAGGAGCTTTGAACTGAGCTTGCACTAACAATACCACTTGGTAAAATATTTGATGTCATAATTGGTGTCATAATTGTGTCTGTTGTTTTTGTTTTAACTGAGTAAATTTTATCTTCTGATGAAATCAAGAATTTATTCGAATATAGCCATTCAAACATTTCTAATTCTGAAATATCAGTATATGAAGCATCTCCATTGTTAACAGAGCAATTTATTCTGTACATCTTATAGCTTTTTACCTTAGACGAATCGACAATAAACTCTTGCTTAACACCAGCGACCCAAGTTGTTATGTTTATTCGTGTATCAAGAACTTCCCAAATCGTTCCATCATTCGATCCTTCAAATGTCCAACTCTTCACTGACCTAGTTGGAGTCCAAGTTGCGATGGAATATTTAGCTATTGCTTTGGATGTTGGAAATTCATATCTTAGCCACTGGTTGGTTGCTCCAAGACCACGCCATCCTGTAGCGTTAAAAACTCCATTGAAAGCTAGGTATGCGGGGAACGATGCGTCTGCACTACTCGCACTAGCAATACCACTCGGAGCAGTATTTGATGTCATTATTGGGATAGCAGTTACTGTTGAAATTGCCATTAACCCATCTCCTTTCAAAAACAAATAGAACACACCATATAGATGTGTTCCTCGTAAATTTAGCCAAGTATAATCTTGTCTACTCGGCGTTTTGACATATCAATTGTGTGTTCAAAGTTTTTGCCTGAATTGTAAGATTTATTATTCAATAGAATGTGTCTTTTCCTTTCAGATTTACTATTGAAAGGGAAGTTGGTTGAACCATATTTCATAATGGTTCTTTCGTCCAACGATACTGTCTCAATTATGCTTACAACAATAGATTTTTGTTCCATCATTTCGATTGAAGATATCGATGGTCCCGCAACACTTGTTCTCGTCGTATTTATTCGATACTGTTTATAGAAATTTTCATTACTAAATACAAACTCCTTAACTTCCGCATCATTACTCCACGTTATTCCTGTTACCTGATGCAATGTTACCCAAGTATTAGAGATTTCACTATAAGCGTCAAATGTCCAATCTAGGGATTTTTGGGCATTACATGCAATCGTGTATTTAATGATTTTTTTAGGTTCCAGAAACGCAAATCCTACATATGAAGCAGATGTAACAATGGATGCCCACCTTGTAGATATGTCTCTGTCAAAAGCCTTCCATGCGGCATATGTCGCACTATTCACACTGCTTGCTATTGCGGTTCCTACAGTTGATGTATCACTTGTTAACTGAGGAATCAAATTTTCTGTATAGACATATTCTGTTGATCCATAGTATTTATTATCGCCAGATGAAAGTAAGATTTTATTTGAAGGTTTACTATTATAAGCTAAAAATCCACTAGGCATCTTGTAAGCAAAAGGAGTCGCACCAAAATTAAAAGTAACAACTCTGGCAGTACTGTTACTTGCTATTAAAGCACCCATAGTTGGATAAACCTCTCCAAGTTCTTTCACATCGGTATGACTGATACCCATACTCACACCATTTTTGTAAAACTCCAATTTTCCATTATCTAAATCTAGTGCTACTCCAATTACATCTCCAACTGCCAATCCAGTACCGTAACTACTATTCTCTGGATATCTATATCCGTTACCACCAAAAGATCTCCAGTTTGGGCTTGTAGTTACTATGCTAGTAAAAGAATATGATTTATTTGATATTCCCAAAGCAAATCTTAGATCGGTTCCGCTAATAAGGCTCACTTCCCAGTACCATTTACCAGATGTTTTCCCATGCGTTGCACGTACACCATAACTGGTACTTGACACAGTTAAATTCCCGTTACTCAGGGTATTGCCTGAACCCATATCATTAGGATTTAATGTTATATTTAAAATCTCCATAAACAGTCCATCTCCTTTCTAATTGAAATCATTATTTTACAGATAAATTTGTGATCTCAATATATTTCTTTAAATTTACTGTTGATTTAAAAACCTTGCCTGAACCAAGCACTCCATTGTTGGTCATGTTTTGTACAATAACTTTACTACTTCGATTAAACACATTAAGATCAACTATGCCATCCGAAATAAATAAGCTTTTAAGTGGCAATGTTGTTGATAAATTAATCCAAGCGTTATTCTTAAATGTTTTATAGTTCACCGAATCCTGAATCAATGAATAGTTAGCCAAGTTGTCACCTCATTTACTGAAACGTTATTCCGTTAATCTTGCTTAATTTGTTACGCTCAAATTTTGTGCGATAAAGATAACCGTCTTCATGTACCGATACAGTAGGGGAGAGAGCAATGTTACGTTTTAATCTTAAAGTTCCATCAGATGATGAGACATAGTTTGTATTGTATTTACCATCTGTAAACTCATCTACAGTGAGCAGCGCAGGAACAGGGGTTGAGGATAGTTCAATCTTAATTCTTGCATACAACCCCACAGGACTATTTATTTTCCCATCTACATATGTAATCTCAACATAGTCAGTCCAGTCTATATTATTCGTGGATGACTTTGTATAAATTTTGTAATCCACATTTGAACCAGTACCCACCATAGTTTTGACTACTCGTTGAAAGGCAGTTACTTTATCTCCAATTGAAATAATAGAAGATTCCCAAGAACCTTTTGAAGCATAGACTGATTTGCCTGTGGAATCTGTAGCAACTACTTTGAGTTGTAGTTTTCCATCTTTGATTTCTGTACCATCATGCACACCCCCAGTTAAGGAAATGGGGAGTCCAATTTCTTTTGTGCTCAATTTATCTCAACTCCCAATTTATCAGTCCGGAGTGATTAGCTTTCAATGGAGCAACTATTCGATCTATGACAATACCATTCTTGCGGATTATTAATTGACCATCCAAATCCTTATCTGATGTGATTTTAATTTGTAAGTAAGGAATTTCTACATCTGGAAGAGAGAAGATACATTGGTAGTTGATATTCACATCATTAAGATTCATAGTCTTCTTGTAGCCAAAATTAAAACAGTCAATACTATTCTTGAATTTTCCTTCTCTGTCTTTGGTGTTCAAGGTAGCTTCAGAAAAACCATTTTTAAATTGAATGATGTCATTATATAGAAAGGTTCTTCCGGTTAGAGGTAGTTCTTCATCATCTACAATATATGAAACAGCAAAGCGATCCTGATTAACATGAAATACACCATTAGCAACGTTGTAATAGAGCTGCGATCCTTGTCCAACAATACCAAAACTGATTAATTTATCTCTATTAATAATGTAAAAGTCATTTGGTTTTTTAGACTCTAAATCGTATTCTGTCAAGCAAGTGTCATCATAATAATCTGCAATCCAAATATATTTTTGTGGAACTGGAGAGCGAGTATATTGTCTATTTCCTAGGATCAAAGTTAAACCTCCTTATAATAAAAAAAGAGGACAGGAAGTTACCCTGTCCAATTGAGATATGAGTATATGTAATTATTTACACAAAGCGATATGAAATTCTTTTCTTGAAATTTTGTTTCCCTGAACGAGCATTCAAAGGTACTTCACATTGAATAGACAGTGTTACATAGTTACCTGCTGCATCTTGTGGATTACCATTGTTGTTTACACCAAGGATTTCTTTTACTCCTGGCTTTATTGGAGTTGTGTAATTCGCTCCAGAGTGGTCTTTCTTTGTTGTTCCTTTTGTGCCTATTGGCTTTGAAAAATCCTTGCCTACACGAGAGCTTTCCTCGTCAATATCTGTCTCATCTAGAGAGTCTACTTGAACATGAAACCAGTTGTTCTTTACAACTTCAACTTCATTTCCAACCGTATCGCCCGTACCACCGCTCATATCACGAGTAGTAATTGTGCAATCTTCCATTTTAGATACATCCGTTGCACCATTGTAGTTATTCCATACATTAAATATGTAGATTGGACTTTTGCTATCGGCATCGATTACGCCATAATCAAATGGCCCTGTAATTTCTTGCGTGTGAGTCGAATTTCTCCATGAGATAATTGGTTGCATTTGTGTTCCTCCAATATGTATTTTCTATGTTCTTATAGTTAAGTGGACTGTTAGATTTTGCAGATTCAATCCTGCTTTTTTAACATTGATTCTAAAAATATCTCCTGCTAATACTTGCTTTGTTTGAATTACCGCTGCTTTATTGTCGTAATGGCTCTGTGGATTGAATTTTAGATTCGAACTCATCACATTTAGCCATGTATTAAAATTGCGCGTTCTTTCAATCTCGATCTCTGTTTCCGTTTCTCCAGCGACACCACAAAAACCCTTAACATCAACCAACTCACCGTTGAAAGGGAAGGGTGCTAGAATGCCTATGGGTTCCTGAAATACATATGAGTCTTTGCACAACACAATTACTCTATCTTGCAATTCCAAAGGCATATCTTTGAGTTTTAAATGTTCAGCAACACTCATTAATCCATCCTTGAACTCATTGACAACTTGCAAATTTGAGCCGAATATATCGATTTCAATCCAGCTCTTCCCGTCATATCTATATCTTTTACCATCTTTATATGTCTGTGCCGTCCATCCGATTTCAGGAAGAGGGTATTTTAAACGGAGTTCTGACAAGTCCTGAACGGGTTCTTTGTACACAAGGCGGGTAGTATTGTAGGCATCTTTTGCTTTGATTGCTGATTGCGTTGCGTCTTCGGCAGCTAGATTAGCCTTGTCGGTTGCCACTTTAGATAATTCTGTCTGAGCTTGTGACTCCTTAATGGCATCTTCAATCTTACCCAATGCAATCTGATTCTCGTTAATCTTAGCTTGGATTTGATCAATATAATCTTGCAATGTGATAACTACATCTGGATTGCGCGCCACCATAGCATAAATACGAGAGGCAGGGTACATTATCAAGCCTCTTCCCTTGTACCTGCAAAGATGAGCCGTCCCCTCTTGAGAGGAGTTGAATTGAACTACTCCCATTCCATAGTGAACTAAAAATTCGTGTTCATTGATGTATGGTCGATTCTCAAAAACTTCTTGATCAATCTCAACAAATCCAGCTATGTTAACTTTATCAGTAGGGGAGGGGAGTTCTAGTAAGGTAATCATGCCGTTTATAACAGGTAGTGAGTCAGCTCGATCAATAAAGGGGTCTTGCGGTGTTCCACTACGAGAGATAATTGTAACGGGGTCATTGTACTGTAGATATGTACTTAAATCTGGCAATTGTTCACCTCCTTAGTTAACGAATACATTACTACTGCCAGAGGTAATCGGAGTTGTAGTGCTAAGATGTGTTGTTACATTTTTGCTTATGCTAGACACCGCTTTACCACCAACGAAAACAGTTGAGCTACCTGTTGATACTTGGCCTGATCCTGAACCAGATGTACCCGGGCTGATTGATATGATTGATCCACCAAGTTTAGGGGAAGGAGAGGGGTCAGCTATCCATTGTTCTTGTGTAGGTGATGATACTGAGGCGATTGGTTGTCCATTGACATAAACTGTTGAGGTTGAGTTAACTGTTCCAGTGATTTTTGCACCAGTAGTATGTGTAGTGGTGCTATAAACAGGACTATAGCCCGTACAGTTGCCGAATTGATCCCATGATGAGCAAGTTGTACCACTTTGATAGCGCTCAACATACGATACATGTCCGCTTTTATTCGATTCCTGAATTGTTGAACCTTTGTATGCTACTCCAGTCATGCAACCTCCTATTGTAACAATTTGAATTGATATCTGAATTTGATATCTGCATTACCAGTTACCCTTAATATATTTTTGCCAACAGGGAATGAGAGATAGTTATTGTTGAAATCCTTGTATCGATAAGTTACAGCCAATGAAGTTTCAATGTCTTGATTCTCATTGTCTACAAATACAGTTTCATCATGAATAAGGTTCTTGAATTTAAACTCTTCGTTGTTATGAGAAGAATTAACTATACTAAAATCTCCATTACCTTGCTTAGTGATCCATATCTCAGGATAACAATTCTTATCGCCTTTGTTGTCGAAGACAAGAACAGGCTCAAAATTAAAAGTAATACCTTTAAATTCTGGGACTTCATTATATGTATTTCTCATAATCAACACTCTGAACATAATGCTCACATTGTAAAATCCTACATCTTCAACAACATCGGGGATATGAGCACCATTTATACAGTTTTGCCACTCTGACCAGTTGAGATTGTCTCGGGTAAATCTAGTTTGGACAACCAGACTAGATCCAGATGGTTCAACACTTTCCCATGATATCCTACTTAGTACACCATCTGCACTAATTGGAATTGGGATTGGTTCAGATGTATAGTTTCCTTTTAAATTGATAATGGATTGCCATGTTGTCATATGATCTCACCTATCCAATCTTACCGAAAGGGTAGAAGAGAGCAGCAGATCCAGCTTCTTTCCACCTCGTTATTCTGTAGGTAGCCCATGAAGCATTCTTATCATAAGTGGTAGCACCATCAACAGTTTGCCAAGGTGGTTCCGTATTGCCAGATTCACCAGCCTGAATACATATGTAAAATCGACCATTTTCTATTGTAGGCAAAACAATATCATTAAGTTTATACTGTGTGGTAGCAGCCCACGTACTTGCTAATCGAGTATCATTGAATTGAGCGTCAGTGGAGACGGGGAAGACAGGTTCTGTATGTCCCGATGTGCCAGATTGGACACAAATATAAACATGACCATTATCAACTCTAGGTATAATGTAATCACCAACGGTATGACTCTTAAGCCTTTGCCAGAATGGAGCTGCTTTACCTGTGCGGACATTTACCCAACCAACATAGCCTTCATAAATAGGAGCGCTATTGTATAAACGCTTAGTTCTTAAATAGTCTCCACTAGTAGGAGTGGCGGACACATAATCATCTGATATGAGATCAAGTAAATTAAAATTATCTCCAAGTTCTCTGATAGTTTTTTCTATTTCATCTGTAAAGGAGGGTATCTTGAGTTTAAGTTTATTTGATTCAGTAGACATTTGATTCTCCTTTCTTTAAATATCTGACCATTTAGTACCTGTCTCAAAGTCTGACCATTTTGGCTTTGCTGGATTAAGTATTAAATTCCCTTGTGGATTAGTTATTGTTGATTGATGCGTTCCAGTTAAGTATGTATTCTTCTTGATCTCCATTGGAGTGTAATTCCATTGGTATGTACGAGATGTCATGATGGGGGAGTATGAGTAGGGGGAATCGCAGCGAAAGGTCAAGTTGATATAGCCTTGTTTGAGACAGTTATGAACCAAAGTGGAATCATCGACAACCATGGCGTAGAAAATACGTTCGGTTCCTATTGCAAGATCATTAGTAAAATACAGTTCTTGATAATAATCATGCTGAGTCAACCATCTTGCCACTTCACGTATTTTCTCTGTGTTCCATGTTTCTTCAAATGCGAAAGAGACCGAAAACTTTAGCGGTTCAGTTTCAGTCCTCATAAAATATGGTTTGTCATTACCTTTAACTTTTTCCTCAACTATTTCTCTAGAAGGAAAGAACATCTCTTCTTGCATACCACTGTTTAAATTTACGTTGATGAGTCCATGTTTAACGGAAGTTTCACCAGCGAATGAAAAGTAAAGGGAGTCACGTATTGTAATCCAAATCACCTCCAATATAAAATTTGGACAAATAAAAAAGCCCTATTTATAAGGCTTTTTAGTAGCTAATTTCTATGTAAAATCGGTATTTCATTTAAACTATTAATCTAATCGCTCATACTCAAAATATTGAGGAGGTATACTGAATAACATTTTAGCGACACCTAGAACCTCATCTTTTTCAAGTTCATAGAAACCCAGACTTTCATAAAATTTAATGGGTTCTTCGTCGAGATAGGATTCTAAATAAACAAAGTTGCAACCAATATTTTCTATTAAGTCAATTGTCATAGCTAACACTTGGGTAACTGCAAGCCTTGCTATTCCAGTGCGTTTATGCTTTTTATCTACTCCTAGGAATTGAATATGTACAATTGGATACTTCTGATTTTTGTAATAAGGATTTTTAGGGAGTGTACCAGCTAGGCCTAAACGATCAATATCCTTTGAGTTAACTGCTACCTCCCCCAAACGAGTACTGATGAAGCCAACAATTTCATCATCTTTGAAGAATAGTTTTGTTATACAAAAATTGCACTGATGTAGTTCAAGAGCATGTTCTTGTAAAAACTCATTTACGGAATCATTTCCACAGTCAAAGCTCAATACTTTATCCATATAATCTTCTGAAATAAAATCAAATTCAAGTGACATGGGTTTTCTCCAAAAATATAATTATTTTTTTCTTCTAGGAATAGAAGGTGTTGACTTAATCTTCTTAATTAATTCCTCGTTTGTTTTCCCTCTGTTAAACAACAGATCTGTGAACAGTTTTACTTTTTCTTCTGATTTCAACGTGATCTCAGGACTTTTCACATTTAATGTTGCCATTTTCTTTCCCTTCTTTCTATTAGTCATTCAATCATCTCCTATCTATTTTCATTAGACAGTAGATTGTATGATTGAATCTCTAAAATTAGTATTCTTAATGCGGATTTTTGATAATTCGGTCTAGTTAAATTATATAACATATACAATGTATATGCGACACTTTTATCAACTATATTATGACTTATACGAACTAAAAACGTTGAAGTTAAATGAAATAGGTGGTAAAAGTATGCTTTCATGGGAATATAAAAAGCACTCAAATAGTGAGTGCTAACTGTTATGTATATAAGTCTCAACAGAACCCGAGTATTGAGTTTTAAGGCTATCTTTTTTAAAGTTATATTCTTCTTCGGTAATCATACTACTAGCATACATCTTTTCTAATTTATCTAACTCCATAGTGAGGACTCTAACATCCCCTTTTGCATTAGTTATTTTTTCTTGTGCTTGTTTGAATTTGTATGCGATATTCCCATGCATAATTAAAAACACAAACCCAGTGGACATTAATATTATAGGTATAGGATGATACCTTCCAACTTGGAACATTGTTATAAACCCCAAAACAAATAATCCCAACCACACGAACATATACATAACCATTTTATTTTCTTCACTCATATGTAGACCTCACTTCCTAATAATGGAATGATTATACCATGCCTAAAGGAGTGGGTCTACGGTAATGGATAGTTTTATTAAACCTCAACTTAAAGCAAGAGAGAGGACACCCAATTCAGTCAATCGCTCGGTGAGTGTCGAGTCAATGTTTTTGAAATCCCAATATGGGATGCGTATTAGTGGGATGTTGTTAGCTTTGCAATAGTCGTCTTTTATTTTGTCGTTATGTTGTATATATTGTAGTCTTTCTTCACCGATCATGGGTCTATAGTGAAATTCACCATCAAATTCAATTAAACACATTATCATATTACATTTATCTAAAACTGCGAAATCAAAAGGTAGTGATTGTTTATTAATACAGTCTGAGAAAGTCCATTGTCCTTTATAGTTGATTTTATTTGCATTAAGAAATCTTTGAACTGATAATTCACCCTTTGACTCTTTACACCGAGGACAGCCTACATAACTACGTGAATAAATAACCGCTTCCCATTCATGTTCTTTTTTACATTTCCACCAGACTTTTTTATGACTGCCAGCCGAGACATCTGTAGGTTTAATATCTGTATTCTTTTTAAAATTCCATTGTTTCAGTGAATCAGGATGAGTTTGTGATAGTGGAATTATTTTTTTCATAACTCAATATCCTCTAACATTCTTCGCTGATATTTGTTAATCTCCAGCAGCAAATCGCAAGGCATGAGAGAGGACTTCTTCATAAACTCAAACACCTCATTGGCGTTCCATTCCAAAACAAATTCGTATTCATATGTATCTTCCAAATTCATTTGTTCCAACATGTCGAGGATTAAATTTTTGAAGTCGTAGTTGTGGAATTTCTTATGTTTGTGGGGATTATAAAGCATGTAGTTTAATATTTCCTCTTTACCTTTGGCTTGTTGTGTAGCATCTTTCTCGTCTTTCCCAATTGAGTGCCACACACGTCCATAGGGATCTCTGACATAGTAAATATTCTCGAATGAATCAAAAGGGGCAACATATTGAACTTTGGTACGCATGATATCAACTCCTATTTTGTTTTACAAGAAGTACTTGTTATCAAAATAGTACATCGGTATTTATTACTTGTCAATCATGTTGAACAAGTGAATCTTGATTTACCTTTTGCTATGACTAAGATATAATTGACTATAGTCAACAAGCGAGAAGGAGTAGTCTATGAATCCATCAAGTATGAGTGCTATCGAACTAGGTCAATTTTTGCGAAAGCTTCGTGGTAAGGAAAGTCTTAGAACCATTGCTGAGAAAAGTGGACTGAGTTACACATATATAAGTACGATAGAGAAGGGTGTAAGACCCGGAACAAATAAGCCAATTAAAGTAACTCCAGATGCATTGCAAAAACTTTCTGTTGCATACAATCATCCATATGAAGACCTTTTAATTAAGGCGGGGTACTTATGGAATCAACTTGCCTATAAATTTGAATATGATGAGAATGGGTTCAAAGGTTATACAATTGAAGAAACACCAGAGGATTATGGGGTCAATGAGAAGATAGAAGAGAACGATCTTCAAAAGATAATGTTAAATAATAACTACTTGTCTTTCGAAGGAGAAATTCTAACAATGGAAGACAAACTCCAGATACTTGATATGATTCCTGTTTTGCTGAAAAGGAGAAAGTAAAAAGAAGCCCATAAGAGCTTCTTAGTTAGTCTACATCATATAAATTTGAAGTCGATAATAATCACTAGATCCTTTTTCGGTGTAATCAATGGCTTGTTTAGAATTCGAGTCCTTCAGAGAAGCATCAACTTTGAGATTATCCAAGAGTTCTCCTCTAAAGAAACTATTGTTGCTAATTACAGCTAAATGAAGAGGGGTTTGTTTTTCGTTATTCTGAATATTCGGATCGAGAGCATTTCTTTTTATGGCTTTATATGCTTCAAAGTTATTTTCTAAAATCACTAGGTGTAATAGTGAATTGCCAGTCACACTATCAACGGAATTTACATCTAGAGTACCGTTGTTCAATGCTGTACGCAACTTTTCAGCATCTAACTTATCATCGGTTGAGTATGTTTCCTTCAAATTGTTCACCTTTTTGCTTGTTGTCGTGTTATTACTTGAACTTGGAGTAATTGAGTTTGAGCTATTTTGACCATTTGTTATATTACTATTTGTTGTCGATTGAGAAGTAGAAGTTCCTTCTTTTAATGAAACCTGAGAGCTGGTAACGGATTCAACTGAATAACCCAAAGCATTTGCGGTGTCTCTAACTGGAAGATATAGTTTTCCATTCACATTAAGTGGACTATCAGATAACTTTGCTTGAGTTCCATCTACCACGATTTTCACACTTGATTGGGTTGCTTTAAAATATGTAGCTGCCCCAGCCACAGACCCTGCTGTAGCAACCACACCTACGATTGCACCTAACATAAATGTAGGAATTTTTGAAACTAGTTTTTTCATGGTATGTACCTCCGAAGTTTATAGTAAAATTCTCCTGTATAATTAGATAAATTATACTATGTTTATCGGTTAATTGACTGAAAATGTTTAGTTTAAATTTATGCGGTTTGCTTTTAAATTCATAGTCCCTGCTGCTTCGAAGTTCATATTTCGGGATGCTTTGGCATTAATGTCTCCTGTGGATGTCATCTCGAATGTAGTACCGTTTGGCAATGCTATCTTTACATTCCCTCCATCGGCAATAATGTTAAATTCTTTGCTGGCTATTTGAACATTACTTTCTGCTGAGATAATATAAACCCCATCATCTTTGTAATCAATACTTCGCACTTTAGCTGTATTTGAAGCTTTGTACTCTTGTTTATAACCACCGTTGTATTTAGTGTTGACCATTTTAGCTCGATCATTAGCACCGCCATCACCTGTACCAATCTTTTCAACAGGTTGGGCTGCATCACCAGAGCCCTCAAAAGTTGTCTCCCGCTTAATCTTCATGCTTTCTTTAGGGAGAGTATAAGAATATGCAATAATACCAGTGTTTTCTGTGGTCAAGATACGTTTTTCACTGTCTTGCCAAAATAAGAGTCGATTACGAGAATCTTTTGCCTGTTCCTTTGCTGATACTTGAGCTGTAACGTACCGCTGGAAATTATCTTGTATATCAATGTAGTCGATATACTGACCAACATTGGCATCTTTACCAATTGTCTTTAATCGGTTTACGGTGAGGTTGTTGATGTAACCATCATCTGCAAGAATCGTGTTTACCTCTAACATTTCAGCCATCAGCTTGCCGACATTGATCATATCGAAATGGTCAAGATCTATAACTCCAGCATCAGTATCAATAAGCAGTTCTCCAGCCTTACCGTAAAATTTAGCTTTGTGAGCTTTGAGGTTTCCGAAGAGATCCACACTGAACGCTGCATTATCGAAATCTTCTGCGCCCTCTGATATTCTTCCAGCCCACATTCCGATTTTTGGGAAAATCTTAAACACTCCATCTCCATCACGCAGGGTTAGAGAAGAACCTTCAATTGCTCCATTCAGGAATTTGGAGTTTTTAATCTCGGCTCGATCTGCAAACAGGGCATTTAAGTAACAATTTCCAAAATAATCCACTCGGAACGGAGCATTGGCCCACACATCAGATCCAATCCCAAGGCCAAATTCATTTATCACAATAACTTGATTATCATCGCCAACACGCAATCTAAAGTTACCATCCAAAGATAAACCTAAAACATTCGAAGTTACTCCATTACGAATCTTATCTATATAGAATCCTCTAGAATTGTCCATGCCTGATACGTTGGTAATAGTCCTATCATTACAATTACTTGAAGCATATCGATTTACATGTAACCCAAATACATCAGGCAGTTCTGAGGTTAATCCCAACCTTACTACTGGGCGACCACAGCGATCATCAATCATCAGTTTTGAGCCTTCGATTGTAAATACGCCCGTTGTGTCACCAATAACTACACGCTGTCCTAAAATTATTTTTCCAAGGACTTGCTCTGCAATCAGTCCATCAGCGGTCAGGGCAGACTCGTATTTTAAGCCTCCGCTCCTTGTGAGTGCAATAACACCATGAGTCGCCCTTAGGAATCTAAGATGGTCATTTGGGTCGACTATCGTCAGCCCTGTGCGATCCAGTGTAACAAATTCATTGCTTGCCATGTTAACTTCATTGGTAACTTTGTTCCATACATTTTCAAATAGTCGACTCATTTCTGACGAATCAGCTACTGCTTTAGTCCAATCGGGTCTGCCGTTACCTACAACAATAGTAGTGTTCTTACTGTTGCTTAGAAATTTCTCAATCCGAGTACTCTCATCATTCACATTTTTAGCATTGCTCAATGTCAACTTAATACTCGAACCACCATAGTCATAACTAATCTCGCTAATCCTAGCTGTCAACGCTATATCCAATGGTTCATACTTTACATTAACGAAATCCCCAAGAGTTAACTTGTCCCAATTACGTTGTTCCTCAACGATCTCCAAAAAGTTAACAATATCAATCTCAACAGAGAGTTGAGGGACTTGTAACTCCTTAAATTTCTCTAAGGTTGCATCGTAAAGGTCTTGCTCATCTATGTATACGTCATCTGCAAACTCACGTTCAATTACAAAGTAATTCAACTCTTGTAGTTGAGCACTTGTAAAATTGTTCTCTGAATCCAATAAAGTTTGCAGTCCGTTTATTCGGTTTTGAACATTTGTAATCTGATTTAACTTATTACTAATCTCAATTTGCTTAAGGTTGATCTGATTTTCTTTATTGTCTAAACTGTATCTCTCTACAATTACATTGTCATTACCAGCCATTTGATACTCTTCAATACTAATGGTGGCAACCTGCATGAATACACCCGTAGATGTACCATTCACGGTAATTGTTGTTGTCTCCAAGTTGTTTAGTTTACCTAACAGAACCCATTGTCCTGAAACGGTTGATTTGGAAGAGCCATTTAGACTAACAGTTAAACCAGAGGAAGAGTCAACCTTGATCATTGCCGCATAGTTATAGCCCTTGTTCAGTTTAAATTCTCTCGATGAACTACCGCTATGTTGATACTTTTCAAAATACATCTTATCGCCAAACTGCTGAGCAAGTGTTACTTCTTGTACGACTTTTTCATCTTGTTGTAGCTTATTCAGATCAATTTTCAGTGTGTTTAGCTGTGTTTCATAACCTTCTAATTCTTCAAGGTATTGTTTAAACAATCCAGTCTTACTTTCAACAAACGCTTCATAGTCGAGTAGGGCATGGCAAAGCGAATCTGACATCCAATGACTTGATGAAATCACTGTTTTATTGGCATCTCGTTCAAATGGATAGATCCAATATCCGTAGTTTTCAATGTAATTTTGTCCAGTTGGATTAACTTTCTGAATACCCAGTCCATCTTTACCAGAAGCGGAGAGACGTGTAACCATTTCTTCCGAACTGGTATTACGAATCATGTTCTTCATTAGCTTACCGTGTGAAACTGTCCAACCTCTGTTGTTGCCTGTAAGTTCAGGTTTGGTCATTCGAAGTGTTCGCTTATCTGTATTAAAAGTAACGATTGCATTATATTTTTCGGCAACAGAATAAATCGCTTCAAGAACAGTAGATGAGGGGTATTCGAAAGCTCTTCTCGTTAAGATAAAATCGGCATCAATATACTCAATATCCCAAATAGTATTTCCCATTGTGAGTAAGTCATTAAGTACTTGATCCGCTCCATAAGCTTCTACAGAGTAACTTTTTATCAATTTATTACTCAATTCACGTACCAATGAATAACACTTAACATTCATCACATCTGAATCATCAATATTGTCTTCAATATCGTTCACCATAAACCAATCAATTTGAGATCCAGTTACAACTTTGATTAGATAGCGTTCTTTTATCAATGACACATTTTTATTGGGTTTTAATTTATGATGTTTGTCGAGGAAGTAGGGGAGAGTGAAAGAGAGTTCGGCGACATCGTTCAACTTCACATCGATATTATCATTGAATATTTCACTAAGTTTACTGATAATTTCTCTATCAGGTTTAGCCAAAAAGTATTGGGGTTGGATAGGTTTTCGCTTATAATCTATTTCTCCTAGCATGTATTCACTCCTTTCAAGGTAAAATAAAAAGAGAGGGGGTTACCCTCTCTAAATCGTTCTTGTTTTTAACTTACTGTTAAACGCACTGCTTAATTTATTGAGAATACTGTCGCCAGATTCCTTGTCGTTTGCATAAATTTCAACTTTATCTATACGTACACTATTATCATTGCTAGATGGGGAAGATGTAGCTTTAGGCATTAGCCCAGCGAGATTTAACCCACTCTTAATCTTATCAGTGATACCACGCACAACATCTACTACTTTCAAGATATTGCTTGTATCTGACTCTTTAAGAATTAGCTCCTTTTTATGTGCTAAGATGTACTGCCCCTCTGCGGGCACATCACTAGGAGTCATACCACCAGTTTTAGCACTAAAGATTTTCTGATTTACGAGATCCTTAAAACTGCCATCAGGGAATCCATAGACTGAACGTAACTGATCATTCTTAGCTTTCAGAGTATCAAACTGTTGATTAAGATTTTTGTATTGAGTTGAAGCCTTATCAAGTTTAGCCATTTCTGCTTTAATCGACTCAGCAGATTGTTTATTACTCAGATACTCAGTCCACGCTACACGAGCTGCGGTTGTGCCTTTAATAGTTCCCGTTGAGCCCGATGTACCTCCATTAGAACCACTGGATGAACCAGAATTAGGAGCAGAGTAATCACCACCAGAATACTTATTTAGACTCTCCATGGATTTCTGGAAGTCGTAAACCATATTCTGCATCGCTTGAGAGGTTTCAAAAGTATGATCTTTAATAGTGGCAAATAACTTATCGTACTCTCGACCAATTGTGCCGAGTGTTGCTGTGACAACTATTGCATCATTGCTCATCAAGCCTTGCTTAAGATCATAGAAGTACTTTTGATTTTCAAGAATATCTTTGTATTTACGCTCAGTTTTCTTCTTTTCTTCATCCAATTTATCGAGCGTGTCATCATGGAGTTTGTCTTCTTCATCTTTGATTTCATCGTTATAATTCTTATGGTCGTCAAGTTGATCTTGTAAGCCTTGTTTAATGAGCTCTCTCTCTCGATCACGTTGAAACTTACGAATCTCTTCATCAATGGCTGCAAGCTGCTTCTCAAGTTCATCACGTTTAGCTTTCCCTTCCATAGTTCTATCCATGGCATAGGTATTCAACTTGTCTTGAACTTTCTGACGCTCATCCATTTTATTTTGAAGTTCTTCAGTATAATCAACATCTGCATTTTCACGATCAAAAGCCTTTAGACGTGCATTGATGTAGTCTTCAAATTTCTTTTGTTCATCATCAATATTCTTCATGGCCTCTTCGTGACGTTTGTCTTCCTTATCACGGAGTTGATCAAGAGCTTCCAGTTCTAAGTCGCGCTGCTGTTCGATGACTTTTTTGTATTCATCAATGATATTGTCAGCAGCAGATTCGCGGAGCTCTTTTAGCTTATCATTAACATCAGTTAAGGCTGATTTGGTATCAAGCAGGGAAAGATTAAGTTCTTTAAGTAAGTTGTTGTATTTAACCGTTTGCTCAGCATTGAGTTTTCCACTGGTTAATAGGTGTTTTACATATTCAATCTCTTTAGCAACAATACTATTCTTTTCCTCAAGGATGGGGATCTGACTACGCAATTCTTTATTGTAATCTACCGAACCTTCGGTTAATCCTTTTAGATTTGCCTCAGACAGAGACAAAGCATGATCTTGTTCTGCTAACTTATCATTATAGCTTCCAATGAATGACTCAATTACATTCTCACGCTTTGCATAGATCTCTGCTTCATCAGCCAACATTTGAGTCTCTATATCAGAAATCTGCTTGTTATACTCCTGAGAAGTAATCTTTTTCTGCTTCATCAACTCATTGATTTTCTTTATTTCATCTTCTCGGAGTTTTAACTGCTGTCCAATTAAGCTGACTTGAGTTTGTTCTTCTTTTCGCCATTCCTCAGAATTTACATACATTATTGATTGCTTATTGGACGATTTATCGATTTTACTTTGAACTTTTTCGATAGCGTTAGAATACTGTAGAATCCAGTCATCAATTAATCTGAACTGGTTCTCCTTTTGTTCAGTACGGAGCTCTTCAAGTTCTTTTTTAGCATCTTCTTTAGCTTTCGCTTTGTCACTATCAGATGCAGCTTTGGTTGATGTTTTTGTTCCAGAAGAGCCAGTTGAACTAGAAGAGGAGGCAGAGGTAGAGGAGCTTGAACCAGAGATTTCAT